>NZ_PVBI01000006.1:0-419328 GCF_002968675.1 Neorhizobium sp. T25_13 | reverse complement strand
GGGGTTGGGGAGGGGCCTTCAACCAGTATAAAAACCCCGCCCGCCTGCCGGCCACCCTCCCCACAAGGGGGAGGGTTAGGGACGCCGCACCGTCTCACGTCCCATATGCGATCGTCCGGCCGTCAAAACGGGGAAGCGGTGGTGGCAGCCGGATAAGGACATACCTTCCCTCCCCTCCATAAGGAGAAAACTCAAGCGCCCCCGTTCCGCTCCTCGAAGGCTTTTCGCGCCGCCTCGATATCGGCGTGGTGGACCGCTGCCCATTCCCAGACCGCGCAGAAGGCGGCGCTGAGGCTTCGGCCGAGTTCCGTGAGGTTGTATTCGACTTTCGGCGGGATGACCGGATAGACCTTGCGCGACACGAAACCGTCGCGTTCCATCTGCCGCAGCGTCTGGGTCAGCATCTTCTGGCTGATGCCGCCGGTCAGCTTTCCGATCTGCGTGAAGCGCAGCGTGCCGTGTTCTTCCAGGACCTCGAGGATCAGCATGGTCCACTTGTCGGCCACCTGGCCGATGATGCCGCGCACCAGTTCTTCCAATACCGGGTCGATCTCGTCGGGGATTTCACGACCCGAGGGTGACCGCATCGAGCGAATTCCTTGATCCACAGTCACTCTCCTTTTGGTGCGTATAAATCTTTTGGGTGCCTTCTTCCGAGAAGAGATTGATAGCCGTATTTTCCGGCCACGCAACACGGAAAGGCGACGACCATGAAAATGAACGGCAATACGATCCTCATCACCGGCGGCAATTCGGGCATCGGCCGGGCTCTCGCCGAGGCGTTCCATGCGCTCGGCAACCAGGTGATCATCACCGGCCGGCGCCAGGCAACACTCGACGCGGTGACCGCCGCCAATCCCGGCATGAAAGGCATGGCGCTCAATCTTGCCGATGCCGAAGCCATCAAGTCATTCTCCGCCGCGCTCACGGCCGCCTATCCGTCGCTGAACGCCGTCATCAACAATGCCGGCATCATGGTGCCGGAACATATCGGCGCCGGCTCGGATTATCTCGCGACCGCCGAAGAGACGATCACCGCCAACCTGCTTGGTCCGATCCGGCTGATCGCGGCGCTGCTGCCGCAGTTGAGCACCCAGAAAGATGCCGCGATCCTGACCGTATCCTCGGGCCTTGCTTTCGTACCGATGGCGCTGACGCCGACCTATTCCGCCACCAAGGCCGCCATTCATTCCTATTCGATGGCGATCCGCGAGCAGCTCAAGGATGCGAGGCCGCAGGTGATCGAAATCGTGCCGCCCTATGTGCAGACATCCCTGATGAGCGAGCGCCAGGCGAGCGACCCGAACGCCATGCCGCTTGCCGATTTCATCTCAGAAGTGATGGATATCCTGACGCGGCAGCCGGACGTCAAGGAAGTGGTCGTCGAACGCTGCAAGCCGCTGCGTCATGCCGTCGAGAACGGCAATTTCGACGCGATGTTCAACGGCATCAATTCGATGAGCCACTGATTACCGACGCGTCGACGCAATCGGTCTGGCGAGGAAGGGATTTAAGCGGGCACGTATGTCAGCCTGATCACCTCCTCGCCAACGCGATCGGTGGCAACAAGGCGGAGCGGCGGCCGCGGGCCGGCGAAGAATGGCTTGCCGCGACCGAGCACGACGGGGTGGAGGTAGAGCCGGTATTCATCGACAAGACCGAGGTCGGTCAGGCTTCCCGCGAGGTCCGGTCCGGACACCGAAATCTCCCCGGCGAGCCGAGCCTTCAGGTCACGGATCGCCGCCTCGACGTCACCTTCGACGAGCGTGGCGTTGGGGCCGACAGACTTTAGCGAGCGCGACACGACCCACTTCGGCAGGCGCCGCCAGGCCGCGGCGAACTCGTGGCGCTCGGCATCCCACTCGGGGCGGTCTTCGTCCCAATAGCGCATGGTCTCGTACATGCGGCGGCCGTACACACTGCCGGTCAGATCACGGACGTGCTCTATCCAGTGACGAAAGAGCGCGGGGCCTGTCTCCATTTTCTCGTGGTCGACATAACCGTCGAGGGACAGGTTCATTCCAAAGATGAGCTTCGCCATGCTTGCAAAATCTCCTCGCAGTGTATTCAGGCCGCCTCGATCAGCAGCCCGCTCAGTTCGTCCGGCATGTCGATCGGGATGTCATGGCCGCAGGCAAGCTCCCGCACGGTCCAGCCGGGGGCGCCGCGATATTTCGCCGACATCTGGCCGAACGGCCCGTCCCAGCCGGTCGCGACGATGAAGGTCTTTTTGGGCACGCGCTCGTAGGCGCCGGTGACTTTCAGTTTCTGCCGCAGCGTGCCGGAAGGTTGCGGCGTGGCCTTGGGAGCGGTCCAGACCTCGTCCTCCTCGCGCAGATAGCCGACAGGGCCTTCCGGTGCCGCGATCATCGGTGCGGAATAGTCTCCCTCCGGGTCGTAGTCCGTGAAGCTCATGCCGTCCTCGGGAATGAAGGCCTCGACATAAACGATCGAGCGGATGCGTTCGGGGATGCGCTCGACAACGCCGGTGGCGACGATGCCGCCATAGGAATGGCCGACCAGCACGATATCCGTCAGGTCCTTGTAGACCGCCTCGTTGACGATGTCGTCGATATGGGTGTCGAGGTTCACGGACGGGCCTGCCAGGTGCTTGCGCTCGCAAAGCCCGGTCAGCGTCGGCGCGTAGGCGCGGTGGCCTCCGGCGTGCAGGCGGTTCAGCACCCTCTCCCAGGACCAGCCGCCGGTCCAGGCTCCGTGAACGATCAGGAATGTCAGTTTTCGATCCGTCATGGTCTTCCCCTTCAACCAGTTGCGATTTGCAATTGGTTGAAGCTTACCAATCCAATTTCATTTTGCAACCAGTTTTTATCGAGGCATAAAAGGGGAAGGCCCTCACCCTTTGGCGACATGCGGGCGTCTCCTTCAACGCCTCGCATATCCTTCAGGATAAGGGCCAACACCTGCCAAAACAGACTGTGCCGCTTACTTCTTCGCGGAAGTCAGCGCGAAGAATGCGCCCTGCGGATCGAGCGCCTGGACGATCCAGGAGCCGCCGGGGACTTCCATCGGGCCGTGGACGACCTCGCCGCCGCCTGCCGTCAACCGGGTGATGGCGGCGTCGATCGAGTCGACAATGAAATAGTAGCACCAGCAGGCCATCGGCACTTCCGCCGGCTTGGTCATCATGCCGCCGATCTGACGACCGTTATGGGAGAAGATGTGGTAGACGCCCATCGGACCCATGTCGAAGTCCTGGTCGAGCGTCCAGCCGAACATCTTGCCGTAGAAGTCCATGGCTTCCTTGCCGTTGCCGGCATAAAGTTCCCGCCAGCCGACATTGCCGACGGCGTCCGCGGCAAGTTCCTGCGGCGGATTTTCCATCGGCAGCGGCGTCATGATGCAGATGACAGCACCATGCGGATCGGCAACGACCGCGAAGCGGCCGATGCCCGGAATGTCCTCCGGCTCGCGCTGCACGCGGCCGCCATTGGCGACGAAATCCCTGGCCATCTGGTCGACGTCGTCGACTGCGACATAACCCGTCCAGTTCGGCGGAATCTTGCCTTCGAGTTCCGGCGGAAAGTTCATCATGCCGCCGATGCCCGGGCAATTGTCGCCCTCGCCCATCTCGAACAGGAAATAGGCGGGCATGTCGGGCATCGACATTTCCTTGACTTTCCAGCCGACCACCGACGAATAGAATTTTCCGCCGGCATCGGTATCGGGCGTCATCAACTCGACCCAGATGAATTTGCCATGGGTCTCCGATCTGGTCCCGGTCACGGTCTGCAACATGGTCGTCTCCTCTCCGAATGACTGCGCCGTTCGGCACGTTTGCCGTTCGGCGCGTTGATTGAGCACCCGCAAGGCTCAGCGCTTGCGGGCGTAATGTGCTTCCATGAACTGCTGCCAGGTGCCGTCCGGCTGTTTGGCGCTGGAATTGAAGGTCCGGTGATCGTCGTCGGTGAAGATGATCTGCTCGCGGTAGTCGCCGGTCTTGCCGGGATTGGCGAAATCCGGACCGGTCGTGTAGAGATTGAGCGTCGATCCGTCGTCCGACACCTCCCCCTCGTAGACCCAGAGATGGTTCATCATCGTGCCGAGCCAGGTACCGACATATTTGCCCTTGGCCGGATCGTAGCCGAGGGTGAGAATGGTGGTGGCGGGGCCACCGCCCCCCGGCATCTCGCCGCTGCCTTCGGCAACGAACCAGATGCCGTTCAGCGATCGGCAGACCTCGACCCATTTTTCGTCATGGCCCATGCTGGTGGACGTCACCTCCCAGAGGCCGACCATTCTTTCCAGAAAGCCGTGTTCGGCCTGGGGTTTGGGCATTTCCATCGCGCTCATCTTTTCCTCCTCCTCTTTTCGAAGCTCCAGAATGAACCCGTTCAATGGCAGCAGGATGAAGCCGTCTCTTGTGGTTTCTGTTCGTATTCGTCGTGACGCTTGACGAAGTTCATCGTCGAGTCCTCGTTGCGACCAAGCGGCGCCCGGTCGAGGATCATCAGCGTGCCGATCAGCTCTTCGCCGCCTCGGGCATAGCTGGAATAGGTATGAAAGGCCTCGCCCGCCTCGTTCCTGTAGAAGGCTGAAAGGCCCGGCAGTTCATCATGCGCCTCGGACGGCGGCACTTCGCGGAAGTTATAATACACCTTCTCCTTAGCAAGGTCTTCCTTGGAAAAGGAAACGTGATAGTCGAAATTGAAATCGCTGCCGAAGGACGAGACCCAGGGAAACTTCCAGCCCATGCGCTTCTTGTAGGCCTCGATCTTGTCGAGCGGCGCGCGGGCGACTGCGATGAAGGTGACGTCGTGGTTGTTGAGATGCGGCAGCGTGCCGTCGATATGGTCCGACAGGAACGAGCAGCCGAGGCAGCCGGCATCCCAATCCGGACCGAGCATGAAGTGATAGACGATCAACTGGCTGCGGCCATCGAAAAGATCGGCGAGCGACTTTCTGCCCTTCGGGGTGTCGAACACATAATCCTTGTCGACCTTGACCCAGGGCATGGCCAGGCGCTCGGCGCGCACCTTGTCGCGCAGCTTCGTCTCTTCCTTCTCCAGCGCCAGAAGTCTGCGGCTGGCTTCCAGCCATTCCTCGCGGCTGACGACAGGGTTTTTCGGGGACATGGTGACATCCATGACAGGCCTCCTCTTATGCTTGACAGAATAAGTTGATATCAACATACTCTTTCCATGCTGTCAAACACCCCGACCATAGAAGTGATTCCCTTTTCGACGACGCTGCTGGTACGCGACACGTGCCTCTGCCTGCATGTGCAGCGAGCGGCGCGGGCGCTGGCCCGACGTTTCGACAATGCGATGAAGCCGATCGGGCTCACCAACGGGCAGTTCTCGCTGATGATGTCGCTGAACCGGCCGCAGCCGGCGCCGATGGGCCAGGTCGCCAGCCTGCTCGCGATGGACCGGACCACGCTGACGGCGGCACTGAAAGTGCTGGAACGGCGCGGCCTGGTGGAAACCACCGTCGACCCGAAGGACCGGCGCGGCCGGCTCCTGCGCCTGACGGACGACGGAATGACCATGCTTTCCGCCGCACTGCCGATCTGGATACGGGTGCATGCGGAGGTCGACGCGGAGCTTGGCGAGGGCGGCCCGGAAGAGCTGCGGGCGACGCTGGGCGTGATCAAGTAAGGCGGCGGCTTGACCGGAGGCGGGTGCCGGAGAGATAACCAGAAACCGCCGACCTCGAATTCCGAGAACCTATGTCCCTTTCGACCTCACGCCAGATGGCTTTAGACATTGCGGATCGGCTGACGTCGGTCGAGCCCGCCACGGTGACCCGCTATTTTGCCGGCGCCGCGATACGCGTCGGCGGCGCACAAATCGGCTTCGTGATGAAGAACTCGCTGTATTTTCGCGTAGACGATGAAAGCAGGCCGCAGTTCGAAGCGCTGGACTCGCGCCCCTTTTCCTACAAGACATCCGCTCGGAATGTCCTTGTCGCGAGCTACTACGAAGTGCCGGCCGATGTGCTCGACGATGACGACCGGCTCAACGATTGGGCAACGGCCGCCTATCGCGCGGCACGGTCGTCGCCGGACAGCAAACAAAAGAAAGCGGCCGGAGCCGCTTCCTGAAAGAGGCCTGCCTCAGGCGACCGTGACCGGGACTTCGGTCGAGGTGCGCATCGCGTGGCTATAGGGGCAGACGATGTGGGCCTTGGCGGCGAGGTCTTCGGCAACCGACCGTTCGACGCCCGGGATGCTGACCAGAAGCGATACTTCGATGCCGAAACCGCCGCCGTCTTCGCGCGGGCCGATGCCGACAGTCGCCGTCACCTTGGCGTCATCCGGGATCTTTACCTTTTCCTTGCCGGCGACAAATTTCAGCGCACCGAGGAAGCAGGCGGAATAACCGGTGGCAAAAAGCTGCTCCGGGTTGGTGCCGCGGGCACCGTCGCCGCCGAGTTCCTTCGGAACCGTCAGCGTGACGTCGAGGACGCCGTCTTCCGAGGCGCCATGGCCGGCGCGGCCGCCGGTGGCGGAAGCCTTGGTGGTGTAGAGAATAGGCATGGGTCTAACTCCCTTGGTTCTAGTCCTGGGTGATAAATATCGTCCGCAATTCAATTGCGCACAATCTAATTACGCGCATTGCATTTTCCCGTCAAGCCTGCGAAAATGCGTTTGCTGAAAAAGATAGAGCACAGGCACGTGAAGACAGGACCGGCCATGCAGAAAAAAGCAGGCAACGCGGATAATTTCGAGATCGAGCTCGATGCGCAGCTGTGCTTTGCGATCTACGGCGCGGCGCATGCCTTCACGCGCACCTACAAGCCGCTGCTCGAGCCGCTCGGCCTTACCTATCCGCAATACCTGGTGATGATCGCGCTGTGGGAAGAAGACGACCAGCCGGTAAAGGCGATCGGCGACCGGCTTGGGCTCGATTCCGGCACGCTCTCCCCTCTCCTCAAGCGGCTCGAACAATCCGGCCTCGTCGCCCGTAAACGCGACCGCGACGACGAGCGGCAGGTGAAGATTTTGCTGACGAAAAAGGGAACGGAGCTGAAAACCCAGGCGGCCGGCGTCGCCGGTGCGATCGGCAAGGCCGTCGGCTGCAGTTTCGAAGAGGCGGTGGCGTTGCGCGACGAACTGATCGCGCTGAAGCAGAGGCTGACCAAGACGGGAAGCGAAAAAGACCCACTGCCCTCTGCTTGACAGACCTCCATGACCGGCCGAGGCCGGTCGTCACCAGATTGCAATGAAGCCGTCGGGCTCACGGCTTGTGGGCTTCGGGTTCGTCGGTATGGCGGCCCGAATATTGCTCGTCCAGTTCCCGGATCACGCCTTCGCCATCGATCGGATCCACCTTGCGGAGGATAACGTCGATCTTCGCCTCCAGCCGGTCGGACCCTTCCTTCGATTGCGGCGAGCCCAAAAACAGGAAGAAGGCCAGGCCCCCGACCTGCCAGAGCAGCTGCAGGAATTCCGACTGCCAGTTTTCAAAAGTGTCGCGCAACATTTCCGTCAGATAGGGGGAAAATTCGACCGGCTGTCCGTGTTCGGCCTGTTCCTGCACGAAGGCAAACCAGCCGAACAGCCAATGCCCGACAAGACTGAAAACGAAAAATGCCAAGGTTATCCAGGCGTAGCTATACGCCCGCCATAGTGAATGCTGCTGCATGGCTTCCTCCAGAACGCCCCGCGCAAAGTAACGACAAAGTTCCGAGGTGGTTCCCGCAGAGATCAGGTTCGACTTAGGTGATCTGAGACGATCCGGTCGATCCAGCGGCGGTGCTGTTCCTTGACCAGCGGGTTCGTTCCGGGTTCGCCGGCAACCGTGATCAGCGCCTTCCACAGGCACCAGCCACGCGCCCTTTCCCAGGTCTCAGCGTCGAACCCCACCCGGTTGCGGAAGGCGCGGGCCGCCGGTTCGTCGAACAGGGTCCAGGCGATGACGAGGTCGCAGGCCGGGTCGCCGGTGCCGGAACTGCCGAAATCGATGACCGCGGCAAGCCGTCCGCCGCGCACCAGGAGATTGCCCTCGGCGACGTCGCCATGCACCCAGACCGGCCTGTCCTTCCAGGTGGAGGCGAGCGCCCGTTCCCAGATTTCGGTGATCAGCGGCACATCGATTTCGCCGGAGAGGATGTCGATCGAACGACGTGTCTCGTTATCATAGACCTCCAACGATCCGCCGCGGAAAAAGTTATGGGTGCCGGCCGGCGGGCCGTCGGATGCGTCGATTTTCCAGAGCGCCAGGAGGAAATCCGCGAGGTCCTCTGCAAAAACGGTGAGGTCGGCGATCGTCTGGAGGCTGGATCGGTCACCCGCGATCCAGGCATAGATCGACCAGGGCCAGGGATAACCCTCGCCCGGCTTTCCGAGCCCGAGGGGTACGGGAATGGGAAGCGGCAATCGGGGGCCAAGCGCCGGCAGGAAGCGGTGCTCCTTCTCCACCTGCGCGACGTAACGCTCGGCGCTGGGCAGGCGGACCAACATGGTGTCGCCGAGATGGAAGGTGCGGTTGTCCCAGCCGCCGTTCGCGACCGGCCGCACGTCCAAGCCCGCCCATTCGGGGAATTGT
This sequence comes from Neorhizobium sp. T25_13, assembly GCF_002968675.1. Taxonomy (NCBI): domain Bacteria; kingdom Pseudomonadati; phylum Pseudomonadota; class Alphaproteobacteria; order Hyphomicrobiales; family Rhizobiaceae; genus Neorhizobium; species Neorhizobium sp. T25_13. The sequence continues at coordinate 410,818 of NZ_PVBI01000006.1, read as the reverse complement.
TCGGCGATCAGCCCTCTGACGAGAGGGACATCGATTTCAACCATGTAAACCTCCCGGCACGGCGGATCAGGCCGGGTTGATAGCAGCCCTCTGTGACAGAAAAGCCTACTGCCACACCACGATGCGCGCTTTTTCCGGCACGCGGTCGTAGAGGTCGATGATATCCTGGTTCATCAGCCGCACGCAGCCGGACGACGCGGCGGTGCCGATCGAATTCCATTCCGGCGAACCGTGCAGGCGGTAGAGCGTGTCCTTGCCGTTCTGGAAGATGTAGAGCGCGCGGGCGCCCAGCGGGTTCAGAAGGCCGGGCGGCATGCCGCCGTTCTTTGCCGAATACTTGGTCAGTTCCGGCTGGCGCGCGACCATCTCGTCCGGCGGCGTCCATTTCGGCCATCTCTGCCGCCACTGGATGACGCCCTCGCCCTGCCAGGCAAAACCCTCGCGGCCGATGCCGACGCCGTAGCGCATGGCGGTGCCGCCCGGCTCGACGAGGTAGAGGAAGCGAGAGGCCGTGTCGACCACCACCGTGCCGGGGCGTTCGCCGGTCGGATCGACGACCTGCTGGCGATAATAGCGCGGGTTGACCTGGCGATAGGGGATTGCCGGGATGACGAAACCGCCATCGACCACGGTGCCGTACATGACATCCAGTTCCGACGACGGGCCTTCAATAGGCTCCGGACGGAAGGCAACCGTCGTCGCCAACGGGCGCGGCACGGACGAGGCACAGCCGGCAAGCGTGGAGGCGGCGCCCGCGCCGAGGAGAGACAAAAAACTCCGGCGGGAAAAGGAAGGGTTCAGGATCATCTGAGGCAGGACCGCTCGATAGTAAACGCAGGGAACAGCAAAATCGCTCTTTAACGGCAGGGCGATCGAAAGGTTCCGACTCGCTCCTTGAGCTGGAGGATAGGTCTGCGGTCCTTAATCAACTATTCACGAGATTTACACGGCGGTTCAAACCCTTGAGATGACGAATAAAAAAGAGCGGCAACGCCGCTCTTTCCGTCCATTGGAGGAGGTGTTTCCGTGGTCAGATGACCACGATCGGCGTGCCCGAAGGAACGCGGTCGAAGAGGTCGATGACATCCTGGTTGAGCATGCGCACGCAGCCGGACGAGGTCTGCTTGCCGACGGACTGCCAGTCCGGCGTGCCGTGCACGCGGTAGAGCGTGTCCTGGCCATCCTTGAAGATATAGAGCGCGCGGGCCCCGAGCGGATTGTTGAGGCCCGGATTGGCACCGCCCTCGGCGGCCGAAAATTTGCGCAGGTCCGGCTGGCGGGCGACCATCTCGTCCGGCGGCGTCCAGCGCGGCCATTCCGCCTTGCGCTGGATCACGCCGCGGCCCTGCCACGAGAAACCGGCCTTGCCGAGGCCGACGCCGTAGCGGATCGCCTTGCCGCCCGGCTGCACGAAATAGAGGAAGCGCTCCCTGGTATCGACGACGATCGTTCCCGGCGCTTCGTTGGTGCGGTAATCGACGTCCTGGCGCAGATACCGGGCATCGATGCGCGAATAGGGGATGGCCGGGAGCGTGTGGCCGTCGTCGCGGATGACGCCGTACATGGCCCGGTGGACCGGATTGGAAACCGGCAATCCATAGGTCTGGTGGAAAGTCGACGGATAGAGCTGGCGCTTGTGCGGAATGGCGCCCGGCATCGGAGGCGGCTGGTTCGACGGCGGATCGGCATAGGGCGCAACGTTGAAGACCGGCGCCGTCTGCTGCACGAAGACGTCCGGGTTCATCCGGCTGGTATCGGTGACCAAGGGAATCTGGCAGCCACTGAGCGCCACGGACGCGGCGAGCATGACGGAAAGGCCAAGGGGTCGGCGGAAAGGTCGAAAGGAGAATGGCATGGTAACCCGCTTCCAGCAGATGAAGTCCCGCCGACAATGGCAGATGCGGCTGGCGCGAGGCTGGTGGAACCGCTCATGCGTGCCAGCCAGCACCGGCATGGGCCGCCAATGCCGGATGGCGTGCCATGCGAGCATCGAAGTCGCGGGCGATATCTGCCAGTGTCACCTTGCCGAAGCGGCTGAGAAGCAGCTTTTCTGCCTCCTCGAAAGCTTCGGAAAGGGCTGCATTGACCGCCTGCTCCACCAGGCATGCCGGCTGGTCGCAGGCCGGGCCGACCGCAAAGACCGCAGGTTCGCCGACCGCTTCGTAAATGTCGAGCAACGTCATTTCCGACAGGGGGCGACCCAGTCTCCAGCCGCCGCCATGGCCCTTTTCCGAGCTCACATAGCCCTTCTCCCGGAGCCCCGCCATGGTGCGGCGGACCACGACCGGATTGGTGTTGAGCATCGCGGCAATGGTTTCCGACGTGGCCGCGCCTTCGTGGCGATCCATATGGATCAGCACATGCAGCATGCGGGACAGGCGGCTGTCATGTCTCATCGCGGCGCTCCCTGCGCGTTTTCGGCCATGCATTCCTAACACGCGCATTCATTCGCAACAACATAAGTTACGAACCTATTGACCGCGCCTCATCATGTAACTTATGTTGTTTCAAGACTCATGAGGAGGATTTCGCATGGATTACGAAGCGATCGTCATCGGTGGCAGCTATGCCGGCCTCTCCGCCGCCCTGCAGCTCGCCCGCGCCCGGCGGCGCGTCCTCGTCATCGACGATGGCCGCCGCAGAAACCGTTTTGCCGAGACTTCTCATGGGTTCCTCACCCGCGACGGGGAACGGCCCGAGATCATTGCCGGCGAAGCCCGCTCCCAGCTGCTGGCCTATCCGACCGTCGAATGGCTCGACGCGCGGGCCGACGATGCCCGGAAAAGCGACGCCGGTTTCTCGGTGACATCAGGGGGTAAAGAGCTTGCGGCGAAACGGCTGGTGCTAGCCATGGGCGTCAAGGACCACCTGCCCGAGATCCCCGGCCTGATCGACCGGTGGGGCAAAAGCGTCTTTCATTGCCCCTATTGCCACGGTTACGAATTGAACCGCGGACAGGTCGGCGTGATCGGCGTCTCCGCCATGTCGATGCATCACGCGCTGATGCTGCCCGACTGGGGACCGACCACCCTGTTGCTCAACGATGCGTTCCGGCCTGACGAGGAACAAGCCGGCCAGCTGGCGGCGCGCGGCGTCACCATCGAGGAAACCCCGATATCATCGATCGGCGGCCATGCCGAAATCCTGCTGCAGGATGGCCGGGCCTTGAGTTTCGCCGGACTTTTCGTGCTGTCGCGGACGGAATTGGCAAGCCCCATTGCCGAACAGCTCGGCTGCGCCCTGGAGGACGGCCCGGTGGGCAAATTCATCCGCACCGACATGACCCAGCAGACCAGCATTCCCGGCGTTTTCGCCTGCGGGGACGCAGCCCGCGCGGCGGGCTCGGTGGCGATTTCCGTCGGTGACGGCGCCATGGCGGGCGCGGGGACGCACCGGTCGCTGATGTTCGGGTAATTCTTACGACACCCTCTTCAAGGGATGCGGCTTCACAGGATGCGGCGGGCCTGTTCCGGTGACGGAAGCCAGCAGGACTCTCGCCGTCCAAAGATGCGATAGCGATTTCTGGCAACCAGGCGGTAAAGCGGATCGCGAATGAACCGCGGCACCAGCCTGACGATCGACAGCGCCTGCCAGGGCCATCCGAGCCCTTCATAGATTGCCAGGACCGCATCGCTGTCGCGCAGGACGCTCTGCCCATCCACGACGATCATGGTTTCGGGGTTTTCAGGATCGATGCCGCACCGACGGTAAAGCGCTGTACCGACCTCGCCCTGCATCGACGCCAGGCGGAACCTTGCGGCGCGATCATGCCGAAGCACGAACTGCGCGTTGGCCGAACACAGGACGCACATCGCATCGAAGACGATGATCGGCCCGTTCCAATCCATTCCGTCACTGCCGCTCATACATGCGCTCCGGCAAAGGCTCGGCCTTAACCCGTGACCTGGTTGAAGAAGCGGATACTTTCGGCGACCGCGCCCGGCACAACGCCGTTGTGGTTGCCGGGCAGTAGCTTGGCCTCGATCTCAACGCCGGCGGATTTCGCCCGGTCCATCAGCAGCCGGTGATCGGCGTCGAAGGGCCGCTCCTCGGTGCCGCGCAGCAGGAGCGTCGGGCATTTGAGACTGTGTCCGAAGCAGACCGAGGAGCGCATGATGAATTCCTTCTGGTCGCTCTCGTCGAAACGCACTTCCCGCTCGAACCGACCGAAATAACGCCAGGAATTGACACCCGCCGAGATCGGCGCAGAGGCGCGGAACTTTCGCGTCATCGAGGCCAGCAGCGCCAGCGTGCCGCCATTCGAATGGCCGGCGAGGAAGAAGCGGTTCTTGTCGATCCCCGGCAGTTGCTCCAGATAGGCGGCTGCCGCCAGCGCATCCGAAGTCTCGTCGTAGAAGCCCGAATAATTGCCGGCCTGGCCATTTTCGCCGCGGAACGAGGGCAGCATCACGACATAGCCCGCTTCCCAATAGGTCTTCATCAGTTCCCAATGGCCGTCGCCGGTGGCGTTGCCGCCATGCAGGAAAAGGACCGCGGGCTTCAGTTTCGCGGAGGGCTCGTAGGTCGAGATCCAGGCGATCAGTTCGATCGAGCCGTCCGGTCCGCCGCGATACATCACCTTCTTCGAACCGGCGGGCGTGCCGAGCGGGGGCGACTGTTCCGGGGATGGGCCCTTGCGAATGAGGTTGGTGCGGAAATGCCGGCGAGCATCGCCGTAATCCTGCTTTTCGAGCGGAGGGACCTCAGGCACGGGAAACTCCGCGCGGGCCGCGGCCGGCAGCATGGCCGCAATCGAAAGGCCGGCGGCACCAGCCAGCAGGGCACGGCGGGTCAGACCGCCGTCTTCCATGAGATTTCGGGGAGGAAGGATGCGGTGATCTGTCATATGTGATGAGCCTGAAGAGCGTTTCGCCGGGCCGATATCAGCATTTGCAGGAAACGCTGTCCATTCACTCATTCGCGAACTTCATAGGGAAACCCGAGGCTTGGATTGCCTACAGCTTCTTCGCGCGCATCGCATCCTTCTCCTTGCGCCACTGAACGAGCGCCTGAATGAACGGTCCGGCAGTCACGCCAAGAACAGCGCCGCCGACCACCCATCCGAGAGCAGCGCCGCCCAAAAGTTCCTGGCCGACATAAGCGGCTGCGACGCAGCCGATGAGCGCGACAATGCCCTTGATGATAAAGCTCGATTTCGTCATGTCGTTATCCCCCGGGAACCAAGATCTGCAATATCGGGGTTTAGATAGGCGAATTTCGCTACATTCAACCCTCGCGGGCATCCAGCATCGCGGTCAAGGTCGCCAGCCGGTCGGCGTCGCGCGGCAGCTTGTCCTGGCGCAGGCGGGCGATCCGCGGAAAGCGCATGGCGACGCCGGACTTGTGGCGGGTCGAGCGGTTGATGCCCTCGAAAGCGACTTCCAGCACGAAACCGAAATCCGGTTCCGCACGCACCGCCCGGACCGGCCCGAACCGATCGACGGTGTTGTCGCGCACGAATTTGTCGAGCACTTCGAGTTCCGCATCGGTGAAGCCGAAATAGGCCTTTCCGACCGGCACCAATTCCTCGCCGTCGGGTGTCTCGGCCCAAACGCCGAAGGTGAAGTCGGAATAATAGCTCGACCGCTTGCCGTGGCCGCGCTGGGCGTAAAGCATCACCGCGTCGATATTGTAAGGGTCCCGCTTCCACTTGAACCACGGCCCCTTGAGGCGGCCGGCCTGGTATGGGCTGTCCTTGCGCTTGATCATCACCCCTTCGATGACCGGATCGGGTGGCGCGATGCGGATGCGGTCGAGCTCGTCCCAGGTGGTGAAGGGCACGAGATCGGAAAGATCGAAACGGTCATGCGGCGCCCGCTGGACGATGTCGCCGAGGCGCCTGCGGCGTTCGAGAAAACTCTCGGCGCGGATATCGAGGTCGCTTTCGAACAGCAGGTCGTAGGCGCGCACAAAGGCGGGGTAGTCGTCGAGCATCTTGGCCCTCACCGTCTTGCGGTTCAGCCGCTGCTGCAGGTCGGAGAAGGTGCGGGTCGGACTGTTGGAGCGGGCGGTACCGCCGACCAGAAGTTCGCCGTCGATGACGCCTTCGAAATTGATCGACCCGACCACATCCGGAAAGGCGCCGGTGATGTCGTCGCCGGAGCGGGAATAGAGCTTCTTGGTGCCGCCGTAGCTCGACATCTGCACGCGGATGCCATCCCATTTCCACTCGGCGGCGTAATCGGCAGGGTCCAGCTTTTCGAGATCGCCCGTCTCCACCGGATTGGCGAGCATGACCGAGTGGAAGATCGCCGGCGTGGCGAGGACCGGCTTTTCCGCCCTGCCCTCCAGCCAGGCGAACAGCGGCTCATACGGCGGCGTCAATCCGTGCCAGAGCGTCTCGATTTCGGTGACGTCTTTTCCACTCATGTCCGACAGCGCCTGCTTGGCGAGGCGGGCGGAGACGCCGATGCGGAGCGCGCCGGTGACGAGCTTCAGGAAGGCGAAACGGCTCGACGTATCGAGCTTGTCGAGCAGATCGCGCACGGCGGAGCGCACTTCGGTGCGGCCGAGCGAGTTCATTCTGGTGACGACTTCGCCGAGGCGCGGCTGGTGCTCGTCATCGATTTCGTCCTTGCGGGTGCCGTCCCAGACCAGCGAGATGGTCTCGGCGAGATCGCCGACATAATCGTAGGAATACTGGAAGAGGACGGGGTCCATGCGTTCCAGCACGAGGTCGCGCAGCATGGCCGGCTTGACACTTTTCAGATCGAGCCCGCCGGCCAAGGCGGCCAGGCCATAACCGCGGTCGGGATCGGGCGTATCGCGAAAATAGTCGGCGAGAAGGGTGAGCTTGCCGTTTCGGGATGGGGTGAGGACGAGGCGGTCCAGGAGGGTGGCGAAGGGTTTCATGGAGTGGCCGCCCTCTCAAGAAAGACCCCTTCTGGCCTGCCGGCCATCTCCCCCACAAGGGGGGAGATGACTCGTGGCAATGTCTCGCCCCTATCTCGGCGGCAACGCGTGGCAGCGAAGCCCCTCCCCCTTGTGGGGAGGGGTTGGGGAGGGGTTTTGTCTTCGAAGGCTGGCCTGACAGCACCTTTGGGGGTGTCGGCGGCACGAGCGGAAAAGATCATCCCCATCAATCCCCCTCGTCCTCATAACCCACCAGATGCAGCGGCCGGGCGGGGATGTTCTTCAACTCGCACCAGCGCACCAGCGCCTCCTCGCGGCCGTGGGTGACCCAGACTTCGGATGGGCCGATCTCCTCGATGGTCGACAGCAGTTCCGGCCAGTCGCAGTGATCGGAGATGACCAGCGGCAGTTCGACGCCCCCTTGTTTGGCGCGCTGGCGCACCATCATCCAGCCCGAAGCAAAGGCGATCAGCGGTTCGTTGAAGCGGCGCGCCCAGCGATCCTGGAAGGCCGAAGGCGGGCCGACGATCACGGCACCCTTGAAGGCGTCGGGGCTGCTCTTCTCGATGGTCGCGGGTCTTATGTCGCCGAGATCGATGCCCTGGCCGACATAATAATCGCAGAGTTTCGCCAAGGCGCCATGGATGAAGATCGGCTCATGATACCCGCAATCGCGGATCAGCCGGATGACCCGTTGCGCCTTGCCGAGCGCATAAGCGCCGACGAGATGGCTGCGTTCGGGGAACTGTTTCAGCGAGGTGAGCAGCTTGTCGATCTCGTCTTTCGGGTCCGGGTGGTGGAAAACCGGCAGGCCGAAGGTCGCCTCGGTGATGAAGACGTCGCAGGCGACCGGCACGAAGGAGGCGCAGGTGGGGTCGATGCCGCGTTTGTAATCGCCCGAAACCACGATCCGCAGCCCGTCCTTTTCGATGGCGATCTGGGCGGAACCGAGCACGTGGCCGGCGGGATGAAAACTCACCCGTACGCCGTCGACATCGATCTCCTCGCCGAAAGCGGCTGCCTGCTCCTCGCCGCAGAAATCTTCACCGTAGCGCAACCGCATGATGTCGAGCGTCTGGCGGGTCGCCAGAACCTTGGCATGGCCGGCGCGGGCGTGATCGGAATGGCCGTGAGTGATGAGCGCCCGCTCGACGGGACGGACCGGATCGACATGGAAACGGCCGATGGGGCAGAACAGCCCGGCCGGGGTGGGATGAAGCAGCGCCTCTGGTTTCATGCCATTGAAGATAGGGCAAAAACGGCGCTACGCCAGATCACTCCGAGGCGGCAGCCGGCTCGTTTTCGGCCGTCACCGCCTGCGGCAGGCGGACCGGTTTCAGCATCAGGGCGGCGATGAGGCCGATGAAGGCCATGGCGCTGCCGGCCAGGAACACCGGCGTGAAGGCCTCGGTGTAGAGCGTGTGAACCGCGATCCGTGACGGCTCGGGCAAGGCGAGCATCATCAGCGGCGTCAGCGAGCCGATATCCTCGACGCCCGGAATGCTGGTGCCGACACCTCGGATGCCGGCGGCGACGATCGCGCCATAGACCGAGATAGCGATCGAGGCGCCGGCCATGCGCATCAGCGTCACAGCACCGGTTGCCGCGCCGACGTCCTCGCGGGGGGCTGAATTCTGTACGCCGATGATCGGCGCCTGCTGGCCGAAGCCGATCGCCAGTCCCTGCATCAGCATGAAGCCGAGGATGACATAGATCGGGGTTCCGACCGGAAGCTGCGAGAAGATGAACAAGGCAACGATATTCAGCGACAGACCGATCAGCGTGAACGGCTTGTAGCGGCCGGTGATCGAGATCAGCCGGCCGGTCGAGATCGAGCCGATGACGATGCCGAGGGTCGTGGCGACAAAGCAGAAGCTCGCGGTCGTCGGCGACAGGCCGGTGGTTGTCTGCAGGAAGAGCGCAAAATAGTTCGCCATGCCGATCGCCACCGCACCGGTGCAGAAGGAGACGATCAGGAACAGTGAAAAGGTCGAATCGCGGAACAGTTTCAGCGGCACGATCGGCTCGGGCACCTTCCCCTCGACGATGACCCAGAGGATGGCGCAGAGGGTGCCGACCGCCACGACGACCATCGACTGCCAGGCGACCAGAGAACCGAACAACGTGACGCTGTCAGCCCAGACGACGATGCTCGCAACGGTTCCCGCCAGCAGGACGGCGCCGAGATAATCGATCTTCGGTTTGCGGATCGGGCGGCGATAGGGAAGCAGAAGCGAAATGCCGGTGACCGCGACGATGCCGACCGGCAGGTTGATCAAAAAGATGGACCGCCAGCCGAACAGTTCGCTCATCGTGCCGCCGAGCAGCGGGCCGAGGCTGCCGGAGGCCATGATCACCAGGCTCGAATAGCTCTGGTATTTCGCCCGCTCGCGCGGCTCGAACAGGTCGGCATTGATGGAGAAGATCGATACCATGATGCCGCCGCCGCCAAAGCCCTGCAGCACGCGCGAGGCGATCAGCGAATCCATCGACCAGGCAAGCCCGCAGGTGAGCGAACCGACGGTGAAGATGACGATCGCCGCCAGCATCACGTATTTGCGGCCGAACAGATCGCCGAGCTTGCCGTAGATGGGCATCGAGGTGCTGCTGGCGAGAAGATAGGCCGAGCCGACCCAGCCGAAGCGCTCCAGTTCGCCGAACTCGCCGATAATCGTCGGCAGCGCGGTCGAGACGATCTGGTTGTCCAGCGTCGCCATGAACAGCGCCGTCAGCAAAAAGCAGAAGATCACCAACCGCTGGCGGTGGTTGGCGACAAGCGGCACATGGGCCGGGCGGGTCATATCCATGGGTCAATCCAAAGTGTCTTAAATTTATGTGCCTTCAGCATATAATTGTCAACGGCACTCTGATGCGCAGTGCAAAGAACGGTTGGAAAGCCTCATGGGCTTTGATATGTTTCATGCCATGACGACGAAGAGCCTTTTGAAAGAGAAGCCCGCTGCCGCCTCGCCTTCCCCCGAGGACGTGGCCCGCGTGAGCGAAACGCTGGGACGGATGCGGATCCTGATCGGCCGGCGGATCATCGGCCGCACGGCGATCGCCAATATCGCGCCGGGCTTGGAAATCTCGCATCTCGACGTGCTCGACGTGATGCGCCGGATCGAAGGCGAGGTGACGGTCGGTGCTATCGCCGAGGCGATGCGCATCGACCCCTCGCGCGGCAGCCGGCTGGTCGCCGATCTCGTCGCCCGCGGCATCCTGCGCCGCGACGCTTCGCAGGCGGACGGCCGCCGCTCGCTCGTCGTGCGCACCGAATTCGGCGACAGCCTGCTGGCCGAGATCCGCGCCGTCAAACGCACGCTGCTGGCACGCGTCCTGGAGGACTGGCCAGAAGACGAACTCAACGCCTTTTCGGTGCTGTTCGAAAAGTTCGTGTCGGGTTTTGAGGAGGCTTTCGTGACGCCGGAAAAACTGCCGGAAGGCGAGCTTCCCGAAGCGTCTCCGCCAATGGCGTAGATTGCGCATAAATTTTACTCCAGATATAATTTTGGGTAGAAACTGGAGGCAGGCGCATGAATGTTTCGATCGATCCCCGCTGGGAAAAATTCATCGAGGAAGCTGTGCAGGACGGGCGCTACAGCTCGGCCAGCGACGTGGTGCGCGAAGGCCTGCGACTGGTGCAGGAGCGCGAGGCGAAGCTTTCGGCGCTGAGGGACACGCTGCAGCGGTCAATCGAGGCCGGCGGAGACGTCAGCGAGGAGGAACTCGATGTTTTTCTGGAAGCCGAATTCGAAAAGCTTGAGAAAGAAGGTTATTGAGTGCCGCGCGTTCAATATCTTGATAGCGCACAAGCCGATTTCGGAGAAATCGCCCGTTACATCTCAAAGGAAAGTGGCAGCACCGCTATTGCACGGCAGTTCGTGAAAGCCTTGCGTCAGAAGTGCCGCGATCTGGCGACTTTGCCCGGCGCTATGGGACGAGACCGTTCGGAACTTGGTCCGGACCTGAGAAGCATCGCCTATCGCGGCTATATCATCTATTTTCGGTACTTCAACGACCGGTTCCAGATCGTCAACATCCTCGAAGGTCACCGAAATGCCGGGAAGCATTTCGGTGTGGATATCGCCTCGGAGGACGAGGACTAAATCCCCTCGCCTCCCGAAACACGCAGGCGATCTCGGCCGAGATCCTTGGCTTCGTACATGGCGCGGTCGGCGCGGGCGAGCAGTTCTTCCGGCGTATCGCCGTCCTGCGGGAAGAAGGCGACGCCCATGCTGCAGGTGGCGGTGACGCTCTTGCCGTCGATGACGATGGGCTTCGAGATCGCGGTCCGCAATTCCTGAAGCCGGCGCACCAGGCCGAGCTCGTCCTGACTGACATTGCTGAAGACGATCGCGAACTCGTCGCCGCCCAGACGAACCAGAAGATCGGTGACGCGGACGCAGTTGACCATGCGCCACGACAGCGTTTTCAACACCTCGTCGCCGGCCGCGTGCCCCAGCGTATCGTTGATCTGCTTGAAATTGTCGAGATCGAGATAGGCGACCGTCACCTTGCGTTTCTCGCGGCGGGCCTCATGCAGCGCGCGGCTGAACTGCGCCCAGAACAGGGTGCGGTTCGGAAGGCTGGTCAGCGGATCGTGATGGGCCATGTGCTGGATGCGCTCTTCCGCGCGGGCGCGTTCGATGGCGATGCCGGCGATGTCGGTCGCCATCGCCGTCAGCTCGAGTTCGAGCTCGGTCGGTTCGCGCGGCGCATCCGAATACAGAGCGAACGTGCCCAGCACCAGCCCGTCGGCGCTCATGATCGGCGTCGACCAACAGGAGCGGAAACCGAACCTCAGCGCCAGTTCGCGATAATTGTCCCAGAGCGGATCGGCCAGCACATCCTTGACGAAGACCGGTTCGCGCCGCCAGGCGGCCGTGCCGCAGGAGCCGACCTTCGGGCCGATCTCGATGCCATCGATCAGTTTCACATAATCGGGCGGAAGGCGGGTCGCCGCGCCGTGGCGCAGCCGGTCCGTACCCTCTTCGAGAAGCAGGACCGAGGCGATGACGTCGTCCAGTTCCTCTTCGACCGTTTTGACGATCGCATCCAGAACCGCCGACAAAGGCTGGCCCCGGGCGACCATCTCGAGAAGGCGCGCATGGCCGTGCCGGCGGTCGTCCTGGCGTTTGCGCTCGGTAATGTCGCGTGAAATCCCGACCAGGCCGACGATCTGGCCGTGAACATCGCGCAGCGGCATTTTCGAGGTGGTGAGCCAGAGCATGCGGCCATCGCCGAGCTTGACGCGTTCCTCGCGGCCGTCGATGGCCACGCCGGTCGACATGATCTCCTGTTCGACGAGAAACAGTCCGCGTGCGGTTTCATGATCGAGAATATCGAAATCGGTCTTGCCGATCAGATCGTTGCCTTTATGCAGCTTGCTGCTGCGCCCGGCTGCGGCATTGGCAAAAACGAAGCGGCCGCGACGGTCCTTTACGTAGATGAAGTCCGGAAGCTGATCGAGAAGGGTGCGGGTTTCAAGTTCGCGGGTGGCCAGTGCGATGTCGAGGTCTATCTCGCTGTCGGCGGAAACGCGCAGGAGGCGGCTGCAGAGTTCGTCCAGCGGATCGACAAAAGTCAAGGGCATGCTATGCGACATGGGTCCCGCCATCCGAGTGCCTCCTTTTCATTTTCCAAAGAAAATACGCGGGAACTCGCGCCAAGTGCCGTATAGCATGGCGGAGAATTCCTTATCGTTGCTTAAGATCATTGTGAAATTGCCATGATTGAAGCTTCAAAAGAAGCCTTTTTACTCAATCGATCGGAACCTTTGAACATAGTAACAATATAAAGGACCGGCATGGAAAATGCTTTATTGACGCAGGGGAGACGCGCTGGATGATTTCGAGACGCACGGCATTGACGATGATCGCGGGTGCGGCGGCGGCAGGAGCCGTGCCTCGGCCCCTCTTCGCCGCCGCCCAGGGTTTTTCGACGAATGATCTGCGCGGCTCGATCGATGCCGGCGCACACGGCGTCACCCCGGACGGAGGCGACAAGCAGAACCGCAAGCTCGCGGAGATCATCGCCAAGGCGGCGCGTCAGAACATGCCGGTCTTCCTGCCACCCGGAAACTACCCGGTGTCCAATCTCGATCTGCCCAAAGGCACCCGCATGACCGGCGTGGCCGGGGCTTCCCGGCTCGTCTATTCCGGTGGCGGGCGGATGCTGACGGCCGACGGCGCGCGCCGCATCGAGCTTTCCAACATCGTCATCGACGGGGCGAACCGCGGGCTCGACGACCAGAGCCCGGCGCTCGTCACCATGCGCGGCATCAGCGAGATCGTCATCGACAACTGCGAAATCATCGGCGCACGCAGGACGGCCGTGCAACTCGAACGTTGCGGCGGGCGGATCGAGCGGAGCCGTATTTCCGGAGCTGCCGAATACGGCCTCTATGCGGTCGAGAGCACCGGGCTTTCGGTCACCGGCAATACGGTCTCCGACTGCGGCAATGGCGGCATTCTCATCCATCGCTGGACCAAGGGCGCCGACGGCACGATCGTTTCCGGCAACCGCATCTTCCGGATCGGCGCAACAAACGGCGGCACCGGCCAGTACGGAAACGCCATCAACCTGTTCCGGGCCGGCAATGTGATGGTGACCGGCAACCAGATCTCGCATTCGGCCTTTTCGGCGATCCGCGCCAACAGCGCCTCGAACGCCCAGATCGCCAACAACACATGCCTTGCCTCCGGTGAGACGGCGATCTATGCGGAATTTGCCTTCGAGGGCGCGTTGGTCTCGGGCAACATTATTGACGGCGCGGCGAACGGTATTTCGGTCGTCAATTTCAACGAGGGCGGCCGGCTTGCGACCGTCACCAACAATATCGTCCGCAACCTCACCCCCACCGGCCCCTATGTGCTCGACGGAGCGATCTTCGGCGTCGGCATCAGCGTCGAGGCGGATACCGCGGTGACCGGCAATGTCATCGAGAATGTGCCGCTCTGGGGCATGGCGCTCGGTTTCGGACCGTACCTGCGCAACGTGCTCGCCAGCAACAACATCGTCCGGCAGGCGAAGGTCGGTTGTGCGGTGACGGTGGTCGAAGGCGCCGGCGGAGCGCTGATTTCCGGCAACCTGTTCGAGGCGGTGAAGGACGGCGCGGTGATCGGCCACCGGTGGAAGACGCCTTCCACGACCGAACTGGCTCGCGGAGACGGTCAGGCCCAGGGGTTCAAGCACCTGACGATCGTGAACAACCGGATCGTTTAGTCTTTCGCCACCATCTTTTCAAAACGGGCGTCAAGGCGTTTTCGGACCTCTTCAGGAGACAAGAGGCGGTCCGGATGCGCCCTGAGTTCGTCATAGGCCGGAACCACCTCCTCCACCAGCCACTTCTCGATTGCCGCATCGCGGGCGAGCAGCGTGCGCAAGCCGTCGCGGATGACTTCGCTTTCGGTGGCGTATTGGCCGGAAGCGACCTTGGCCTTGACCATCTGCGCCATTTCGAGCGGCAGGGTGATGCTGAGCGACTGGGTGGTGCGCATGATCGGTTCCTTTCCAAGAAATCGGACACGATTAAATCCTATCGAAAACTTTCATGATCGTCCAACGCGGATTGGTCTTCCGTTTTGGGCGGCCTGCCCGTAGCTTGCGCTCGCATTTCCTGGAGGGACTTTAATGCTGAAAGTATATGGTGTTTACCGTTCGCGCGCCACGCGGCCGCTGTGGCTCATCGAAGAGCTGGGTATTCCTTTCGAACTCATTCCGATCATCCAGGGCTACCGCCTGCCCGAGCCGATGGCACCGGGCGCCCCGGTCAACACGCTGTCGCCGGAATTCCTGAGCATCAACCCGATGGGCTCGATCCCGTCGATGGACGACGACGGTTTCGTGCTGCACGAGTCGCTGGCGATCACGCTCTATCTCGCCCGCAAATACGGCGGCGACCTCGGCCCGAAGGATATTGCCGAGGAAGGCCAGATGGTCCAGTGGTCGCTGTTCGGCGCGACCAGCGTCGAGACGCCGGCCCTGAAGATCTCCGCCACGATCGCCGGCGGAAGGGCGGAAACGGAAGAAGGCAAGGCCGACATCGAGGTTGCGGCCCGCACCCTGAAGCGGCCTTTCGACGTGCTCGAAAAGCACCTGTCCAAGACCAGCCACATGGTCGGCGGCCGTTTCACCGTGGCGGATATCAATGTCGGAGAAGTCGTGCGATATGCGCAAGGATATGCGCCGCTGTTCGATAGCCGCCCGGCCTTGAAGGCCTGGATCGAGGCTGCCCAAGCCCGCCCCGGCTTCAAGGCGATGTGGGACAAGCGGACCGCCGAACCGGCGTAACGCCTTACTTCCGGCTTTCCGCGAGCGGCGGCAGTTCCGTCTTCAGCCAGTCCCGGAAGGCCCTCACCTTCGCCGGCGCCCGAGCACCGGTGCGGGTCACGAGATAATGCCCCATGCCGGTGCAGGCCCGGATCGAAAACGGCTCGACCAGCCGCCCCTGTTCCAGCGCGTAGGTCGCCAGGGTATGCCAGGCGAGCATGACGCCCTGGCCCGCAATCGTCGCATCGAGGCAGAGTGAGGCGTCGTTGAACACA
Source organism: Neorhizobium sp. T25_13 (assembly GCF_002968675.1). NCBI lineage: Bacteria > Pseudomonadati > Pseudomonadota > Alphaproteobacteria > Hyphomicrobiales > Rhizobiaceae > Neorhizobium > Neorhizobium sp. T25_13. Next base: position 395,420 of record NZ_PVBI01000006.1, on the reverse strand, counting down.
TGCCGCGTCGCCATGCCGGCACCGGACAGGCCCGCTTCGTTCAGCCAGATCTCCCAGGAAAACATCGAGGGGCCGTCGATGATCGCCGGCAGCTTCAGGATGTCCTTCGGCTCCTTCAGCTTTTCTGCAAGCGCGGGCGAGCAGACCGGAAACACTGTCTGCTCGATCAGCAGTTCGGCATCGACGCCCGGCCAAGTGCCCGGCCCGACGCGGATGCCGAGATCGATATCGTCGACACCCAGATCGGCGAGCCTGGTCGTCGCATCGATGCGCAGGCGGATTTCCGGGTGCAGGCTCGAGAACCGATCGAGCCGGTGGACGAGGAACCGGGCTGCAAACACGGGTGCGACGGAGATGGTCAGCAGCGCATCGTCCTGCCGCCGGCCGATCGCCACCGCTTCCGAAAGCGCATGAAACCCTTCGCTCAATCGCGCCAGCATGGGCCGCGCCGAATCGACCGGCATCATGCCCTTCGGCAGGCGTTGAAAGACCGGCTGACCGAGTTGGGCTTCGGCCTTGATGACCTGCTGGCTGACGGCACCCACCGAGACGCCGAGTTCGTCGGCAGCCGCCTGCAGCGAGCCCAGGCGTCCGACCGCCTCAAGAGCCCGCAAACCGTTGAGATGCACGAGGTTCAGATTGCTCATATAGCTTTTCTATAGCCACGCTCTCAAGAACTCAATTGAAAAACCGAACGGTAAAGCCGATGTTACGTCTGCAAATGGTCACATATTTGCGAGGTAACGGTCATGGCACCGCTGAAGATTTTCTTGAACTTGAAAGCCTGGTTGGAAACGACCGAAACATTGACGGACCTGCAGTCGAACGACCCGTTCCGTCATCCCGATATCCGCGCGATGGACCTGCGGCAGCTCGCCGACCTGCCCTTCCCGCGCCCGCTTCAAGCCGACACGAACTGCAATAAGGCGCCTCTGGCGAAATGCGCCTGACGCTCCGATGATCCGCTTACCGGGCAAGGGGCGGATCATGAGGCTGAGGTGAACCCGTATTCGAGCGGAAAATCTTGATGCCGTCTTCCGGCGTTAGACCGCGGTCGCGGCAGCCTGTTCGGCCAGGGCGCGCTGAACGGCGGGACGCTGTTTCATCCGCTCGTAGTGCGCGTTGACCTTCGGAAAATCCGCACGATCAAGCTTCATGTTCGCGAGCCAGTCGGCCATCAGGTAGAGATAGGCGTCGGCGACCGAATAGGTTTCCCCGAGCACGTAGGGGGCTTCGAGCAACAAGTCCTCGATCACCTGAAAACAATCGTGAAAGACTTTTGGTGCCTTGGCGGCCATGTCGTCGAAGGAGGACTGGTTGTCCGCCCAGCGGTAGCCGCGGCGCCAATGGGCGTAGGCGACATGCACCGTCGAGGCGATATAGGCGTTGAACGCCTGCATCTTGCCGAACAGGAACGGGTCGTCGAGCGGCGCCAGCTTCGCCTCCGGTGCAGCCTGGGCGATGAAGGCGAGGATCGCGACGGACTCGGTGATGATCCCCCGGTCCGTTGCGAGTGCTGGGACGCGGCCCTTCGGATTGATCTTCAGGTAGGTTTCCGACTGCTGTTCCTTGTCGGCGAATTTCACCCATTTGATCTCGTAGGGAAGACCGGATTCGGCAAGCGCGATGTGGCTGGCCAGCGAACAGGCATTGGGCGAAAAGAACAGCGTATACATGAAAATCCTCCTTTGGACCGCGTGTGTTCTAGCACGGTTTTTTCAGGCCAGAAGTCTCAAACCGCCGGTCAACTGACACCGGGCACGTCTTCCAGCCGATGCCAGACCGGAATGCCGCGTTCGTTGGCGATCCGGACGTCGTTGTCGGCGCCCTTGGAGGCACCCGGCAGGCGCAGGACGCCTTCGCAGAGCTGCAGCAGACGTCCCGCCACCGGGTGAAAGATCTCCTCGTAGAGGTCGTCGCCCACATGTTTTCCGCCGGCTGCATGCCAGACCGGCAGTGCCACCCATTCGCCGATCATCGGCACATGGCCCGCCTTGAACAGCGCATGCGACGGCGCTTCGAGCCGTTTCAGGTTCTCGGCCATCTTCTCAGGGTCGTCTCCGGTGCCGGAGCGATAGGGGCCAGCGATCAAAATCAACATCTTCGTTTCTCCAAACTTGTCCGCATTCATCGCGGAATTGCACGAATGTGCCGGAAACGCTTTACATCAATGGCATTTTCAGGCACACTTGCGCTTATTCATGCAATTTCGTGCAGAGTCAAGAACCATGCTGACAACCCAACGCAAGAACCTCATCCTCGACATATTGCGCCGGGAGGGGCAGGTCGTCGCCAAACGGGCGGCCGAAGAGTTCTCGCTTTCGGAGGACACTATCCGGCGGGACCTTCGGGAGATGGCGACGGAAGGGCTGCTGCGGCGGGTGCATGGCGGAGCGATGCCTATCTCGCCCGACCTGCCGGATTTGTCCGCCCGGCGGGCGGTGTCGTCAGATGTGAAGCAGCGGCTCGGCAGGGCGGCGGCTGACATGGTGAAGCCGGGCCAGACGATCTTTCTGGACGGCGGCACGTCGACTGCGGAGATCGCCCGCGCCCTGCCCCGCGACTTCGCCGTGACGATCGTCACTCACAGCCCGACGATCGCGGCGGAACTCGAACACCATCCGACAGTGGAGGTGATCCTGATCGGCGGGCGGCTCTACAAACATTCGATGGTCGCGACGGGTGCAGCGGCAATGGCGCAGATCGCGCTGATGCGGCCGGACATATTCTTCCTCGGCGTCACCGCTGTGCATCCCGCCCGCGGGCTTTCGACCGGCGATTTCGAGGAGGCGGCGATCAAGCGCCACATCGCCGCCTGTTCCACAGGGACGGTCACGCTCGTGACAGTGGAAAAGCTGGATGCGGCCTCGCCGCATGTGATCATGCCGGTTTCGGCATTGTCGGGCATGATCGTGCAGGAGGGCATCGACGAGGAGCGGCTGGCGTCCTACAGGGCTTTGGGGATGCGTGTGATCGAGGTTTAGTCCGGAGCGCGAAATCGGACGTAGCCGGGCACAAGCAACGTCTTTTCACCGCCGTATGCGCAGGGGGCCACCATCCCCACCGTTATCCTCTGCCTCACAAGCGACGCTGGGCGATCGAACTGTTCTTCCGCGGGGTCAAGCAGACCCTGAAAATCCGCCATTTCCTCGGCACCTCCGAGAACGCCGTACGCATCCAGATCGCCGTCGTCCTCATCGCCTTCCTGCTCCTGCGTATGGCCAAGGACGACCAACACCGTCCAAGGCCCGCTCGCCTTCGCACGCCTCGTGCGCGCAAACATCATGCACCGCAAAAGAACAGACCAACTCCTCAAGCCGCCTCCCGACACGCCGACAGACCAAAACCAAATGGTCTTTACATGGTCAGCAATTTAAACCGGACAGGAGCGGACTTGACCCGAGGATGATGGAGCGTGGGTAAGCCCCTACGCTTTTCTATTCTCTTTCAACAACGAGTTTCCGCAGGACACCGCGACTGTCAGGAACCTGGACTTCGATAGCTTTGCTCTTATTTCCGGGTTTCGCCTTGTCACAAATTGCGATCGCAGCCCTCATGAGGCCTCTGTCAGTCACGCGTTCTCTGTCAGTGGGTATAATTGGCTTGAAAGTATCTGTGGCTTCTCTCGCCGATTCCCATGTCATCTGGAAATTACATCCCCTCATCACAAGATCCCGAAAGAAGTGTTGAATAAGCGGTCGACCGTCAGCGGTAATGCCAGTTGTAGTGCAGCTTGCAACGGCGAAAGAAAGCGCGGCAGCGCCAATAAAGCGAAATTTCATTGTCCCCATCCAATTGATCAATCCCCGCGAGCACTAGAGGCGGAATATTGGTAAAGTCAATCGGAGGTTGGTGGAAATGCGGTTCTAATCTTTGTCATCCTGGGCCTTGAGCCACTGCTGTCCGGTCCTCGGCACCTCCGAGAATGCCGTACGCATCCAGATCGCCGTCGCCCTCATCGCCTTCCTGCTCCTGCGCATGGCCAAGGACGACCAACACCGTCCAAAGCCCGCTCGCCTTCGAACGCCTCGTGCGCGCAAACGTCATGCACCGCAAAAGAACAGACCAACTCCTCAAGCCGCCTCCCGACACGCCAACAGACCAAAACCAAATGGTCTTTACATGGGCAGCAATTTTAAACCGGACAGCAGTGGACTTGACCCGAGGATGATGGAGCGTGGGGAAGCTGCCACTCCAATTGCCTTCCGCCGAAAACAGTCTAGCCGATCTCACGCAAACAGCGCGTCGGTCACCCTCACGTCACCCACATGGATGCCGTTCCAGTTCTTCATCGGCTTGTTCGCCATCGCCATCAGGTTGGCGTGCACCTCGCCGCCCTTTTCGAAATAGCGGGCGATCAAGGCGAAGATCATCGCTTCGGCGGCGCGGGTGGTGCCGTCCTCGCATTTCACCGCCATGGCGATGCCCTGGTCCGGCAGGGCAGCGACGAAGACGCCTTCGGCTCCGGTCTTGGCAAAAATCTTGCCGGGGGCGACTTCCATCAGCTTGGTGCAGGCGCGGTTGGTGCCGGCGACGTAAAAGGGCTCGGCCATGCAGGCATCCATCAGCCGGCGCGAGGCTTTGGCACGTTCGGCCGACAGCGTGTTGCCGGTCGCCATTTTTGCAAAACCGTGGGCAAGGCCCTTCAGCGGCACCGCATAGGTGGGGATCGAGCAGCCGTCGGTGCCGCAATTCTGGTGGCCGATGATGGCGCCGGTCAGGGTTTCCATCGTGCTGCGGATTTCGGCCTGCAGCGGATGGTCGTAATCGACGTAGCCTTTCAGATCCATTCCCGTGTGCACGCAGGTGCAGACGAAGCCGGAATGTTTGCCGGAGCAGTTGTTGTGAAGTGCCGTCGGCGCCTCGATGGTGCGGGCCTGATGGATCAGCACCGCCTGTTCCGAGGACCAGTGGGCGCCGCATTCGAGCGCGCTGTCGTCGCGGCCGGCCTTGCCCAGCATCGAGGCGGCCATCGCCACATGCGCGTCCTCGCCGGAATGGGAGGCGCAGGCAAACGCCAGTTCCCGGTTTCCGAAGCCGTAAGCATCCGCCGCACCGCTTTCGATGAGCGGCAACGCCTGCATGGCCTTGCTGGCGGAACGGGGGAAAACATGCGCGTCCGCCTCGCCGAACGAGAACAGCACCTTGCCGTCGCCATCCACCACGGCGCCGAGGCCGCGGTGACGGCTTTCGACCAGATTGCCTCTAGTAACTTCGACGGTAACGGGGTTTTGCATGGTCTGTCCTGAAAATGCCGGTTTCAATGTGCCTATCGTCTGGCGATATCACAGGCTCTTAAACGAGTCCGAGGGGATTTTCATGGGGGGCCGTATGAAATCGGTTAAGCGGTTGTTTCTGGTCATCTTCATCGTCTACCTGATTCCGACCTTTGCGTCGGCCGGGTTATGGGCGATGAAGGAGCGACCGTCGGGCTGGCGCGATGCGCGATGGTCCTCGGCCGGTATATTGCCGAAGCCAGAGACGAGCAACGAAGCGGCGATCTACGTCTTCTCGGCGATGACGGGGGGCATGAAGGGCGCGGTCGCAAGCCACGCCTGGATCGTCTTCAAGGAAAAGGGCGCGAAAACCTACACGCGCTTCGACAAGGTGGGCTGGGGCAGTCCGATCCGCCGCAACGGCTATTCGCCTGACGCCTACTGGTATTCCAACACGCCGCAGCTCGTCACCTCGGTGACCGGCTCGAAGGCGGAACTGCTGATCCCCAAGATCGAGGGCGCGATCGCCGCCTACCCCTATGCCGAGCCGGGCGGCTACACGATCTGGCCGGGACCGAACTCCAACACCTTCGTCGCCCATGTGCTGCGCAGCGTGCCGGAGCTCGACGCCGTGCTGCCGCCGCACGCAGTCGGGCGCGACTATCTGCCGGATGGCGAATTCATTCATGTGGACGACGACTGGCGCGACATACACCTGACCGTGCGCGGCCTCATCGGCCTGTCTGCCGGTTTGCGCAGCGGGTTCGAGGTGCACTTCCTCGGCCTGGTCGCAGGCCTCGATTTCGCCAATCCCGGCATCAAGGTGCCGGCGCTCGGACGGGTCGGGATTTAAGATGGCAGCTATGCATGAAATGCAAAACGCCCGCGGATGCGGGCGTTCGACATAACTTCGTGTCAGATGGCGATCAGAAGCCGACGGCCTGACGCGCAACCCGGCGGATGTCGCCCTGGGCGATGCCGAGATCGCTGAGTTCGCGCGGTGTCATACGGCCCAGTTCGGCAACCGTCTGACGATACTTGCGCCAATTGTTGAGAGTGCGTGCGACGTTCATGATGGTTCCCCTTTCCTGGGATTTTCGAAGCCCAGCTGCCAGTCCTTGGCGCTCTCGTTTGCTTCGATGACGCTTATATAAGCTCATCAAACGTGCACTGAAAGCGCCCACTTAGCAGGCCACCTATGCGAGAGGCGCATGGGTGTTCTCATATTAGAAATAATGAAAAATGAAGAACCGCCAGCGCTGAAGAAAGAGCCGCGGAAATGAAAAGGCCATAAAATGGAAAAGGGCCGCTCGAGGCGACCCTTCCATGAGTTTGGTCCGGTTCAACGAACCCGGGGCGCTTCGTGAGCTCCCCGAAGGAAGATGAGGTTCAGGCCGAGGGTTGCCCCGTCAAGACCGCCACCTTTCCATTGCCCGTTACACAGACCGAAATCTCACTAGACATTGGACCACCTTCCTTTCACTACGTTGATGATGATTAAAAGGTAGGGGCCAAAGCCTGAGTCTGCAAGCCACGTTATATAAACGATCGCGAATTTAATTGAGTTGCGGAAGCGGCCTTCCGTCCCTAGAATTCGCCAGCTTCAATCGAGGCAGATTCTCCCCTTCAGCTCAGCGCCACCACGATCTTGCCGATTTCCGCCAACTTGTGGGATCGGAAATCAAGCTGCGTCCGCGATATCCAACCGGACGGAAAGCCCAACTTTCCCGGCCAATTCAACGAGCGCGTCCAGACTGAAATTTGCGATCCTGCCCCGCAGCAAGTCGTTCAGGCGGGGCTGGGTGATGCCGAGGCGAGCCGCGGCATCCTTCTGGGTCACATTCCAGTTCCGGACCTTCTGCTCGATCGCAATCAGCAGGGCCGAGCGCATGGACATATTGGCCGCTTCCGCCGGGGTGTCTTCCAGCGCGTCCCAGACATTTGAAAAGCTCTGACGTTCCATAGGTTCAATCCAATCAGATCTGCCGCAGACGTGACAGCTGCAAGGCGACTAAGCAAGCGTCACCACGATCTTGCCGATATGGCTGCTGGTTTCCATCAGCTTGTGGGCCTCGACCACCTCTGCGAACGGCAGGACGGAGTGGATGACCGGGGCGACCGTTCCGTCCTCCAGGAGTGGCCAGACCTGGGCCAGAAGATCGTCGCGGATGGCGCGTTTTTCGTCCGCGGTGCGCGGGCGCATGGTCGAGCCGGTGACCGTCAGGCGCTTGACCATTATCGGCGACAGGTTGACCTTTTCGGCGAGGTTGCCGCCGAGGAAGGCGATGATCGACAGGCAGCCGTCCTTGGCGAGAACCGAGAGGTTCTTTTCGAGATAGGCAGCGCCGATCATGTCGAGCACGACATCGACGCCCCGGCCAGCGGTTTCCGCCTTGATGACCTCGGCAAAGTCCTCGGTCCTGTAGTCGATGCCTCTCACGGCGCCGAGCTTTTCGCAGGCCTCGCATTTTTCCCTGGAGCCGGCCGTCGCGTACACCGTCGCGCCGAACGCCTTGGCGAGCTGAATGGCCGTCGTGCCGATGCCGCTGGTGCCGCCGTGGATCAGCACGCTCTCACCTTCGGTCAAGCCCGCCATCTGGAACAGATTGGCCCAGACGGTGAAGAAGGTCTCCGGTAGCGCCGCGGCTTTCACTGCGTCAAAACCCTTCGGCCAGGGCAGAGCCTGCCCCGCCGGCACGGCACAATATTCGGCATAACCGCCGCCGTTTGCGAGCCCGCAGACCTTGTCGCCAAGCTTGAATTCGCTGACGCCCTCCCCGATTGCCACCACTTCGCCTGATATTTCCAGACCGAGGATCGGGCTTGCGTCCTTCGGCGGCGGATAGGCGCCCTTGCGTTGCTGCACGTCCGGGCGGTTGATGCCGGCCGCCTCCACCTTGACCAGGATTTCGCCCGGCCGCACCGCCGGCAGCGGCCCTCTGGCAATGGTCATCACCTCCGGCTCTCCGAAGGACGGCAGATCGACGAAACGCATTTCGGTGGGAAGCGGCATGGCGGGACTCCTCTCAGTGCGGCCACCGACGGGATCGGTGATAGGCCTCCTGACTTAGGATAGTCGCCCCGCGATAGGAAGGCGGCGTTCCGCCGCCTAGGTCATTTTGTCTCGCCGAAACTTGCGAAAACCAGACCGCCATCGCTTTCCTTGGCTTCCGCCTTGACGGCGGCGATCTCCGAACCGATGCGGCCGACATCGTCGAGCAGCAGGCCCTGGGGCAGTTCGAGCACGCCGATCGAGCAGCGCAGCAGCGGGAAATCCCGCTCAGTGCCGGAACGGTCGTGGCCGCGGATCTTGCCGGCCGCGCGTTCTTCCGGGGAATAGAGTTCGACGACATCGTCATGGAAATCGGAGAGCAGGCGCTCGAGGATTTCATTGAGCTCGTCGCGGCTCCAGCCGCGTACGCCGATGAAGAAATCGTCGCCGCCGACATGACCGAGGAAATCGCCGTCGGAGAAGAAATAACGCTTCACCAAGGCTGCGAACAGCGAGATCGCATGGTCGCCCATCTGGAAGCCGTAATGATCGTTGAACGGCTTGAAGTTGTCGAAGTCGCAATAACAGAAGAAGCGGGTCTCGTCGTCGTCGCGGCCGGTTTCCTGCATGAAGTCGCGGATGGCGCGGTTGCCCGGCAGGCCGGTCAACGGGTTCTGGTCCTGGGCGATCTTCAGCTGCTTTTCGTTGACGACCTTGATCAGCGAGGCGGCGGAGACGACACCCGCATACCGCATGTTTTCGGTGAGGATGATGCAGGCGCTGTTTTCCATGTTGGCAAACAGGGTCATCAGCTCTTCGGCTTCCGCATCCAGCCCGACGATCGGGGCGCGGTCGACGAAATGCGAGATCGAGCGTTCGTAAACCTTGTTCTTCAGGAGATCGCGACCGAAGGGTTGATAGATATATTCCTTGAGGTGGTATTCGTTGATGACGCCGCGCGGCTCGCCGTTTGCATTCAGCACCGGGAAGAAAGCCTGGCGCGGATTGCGGCGGAACAGGTCGAAGACGCTGTCGATGCTCTGGTTCTCATAGACGGTCGGCAGGTGTTCGATCTGCTTGCGGATGAGGATTTCGTCGAGCGACTGGCTGGAGCGACGGGTACGGCCGATATCGGCGAGATAGGGGAAGGAGGGCTGCAGTTCGGACACGAATGTGGTCGGTCGGGCAATGAACCAGCCCTGGACGAGATCGACGCCATATTCGCGGCAGACGAGGAATTCCGCCTCCGTCTCGATGCCCTCGGCGATGACGCGGATGCCGAGCACGTGGGCGATGCTGACGATGTTCTTGACGAGGTGGCGCTTGCGCGGGTTTTTGTCGATGCCGGCGACGAAATGGCGGTCGATCTTCAGATAATCGACCGGATAGTCGCAGAGCAGTTTCATCTCGCCGTGGCCGACGCCGAAATCGTCGATCGCCAGCTTGAAGCCTTCCTTCCGCATCTGGGTGACCAGATCTGCAAATTCCGGCACGCTGGTATTGTCGAAACGCTCGGAGAATTCGAAGCAGACGGAAGACGGAGCGATATTCGCCTTGCGCAGGTGCTGCACGACCTTTTCGAGGAAATGTTTGCCGTGGCGGATCAGCCGGACATCGAGATTGAGAAACAGGGTCTGGGACGAAAAATCCGGCAGGCTGGCAAATTTCGCCAATGCCCGGGTTGCCATCATCTGTTCGAGCGCCAGAAGCTGGTTGGTCTCCTGAGCCTCATCGAGCAGTTCGAGCGGTGACGAGAAGCCTATCCGTTCCTGGCCGCGCAGCAGCGATTCATAACCGAAGACCGAACCGGTGCCGACCTCGACGATCGGCTGGAAGGCATTTTCGAGTACCAATTTTGCCAGAGTGACAAGCTGATCGCTCGCATACCGACGGAAAACGCCCGGTTCCAAGATGGCCGCAGACGACATTACTCATTACTCCACTGCGCAATGGCCTAAAACATGCCTCAACACGAACGTCAGGTTCCCAGCAATTGGTCAAAAATACCTTTCCCGAACATGAAGGCTGGATGAAAGTTTTGTGACGATGAAAAGCATTTTTATACAAGATTTTATAGACTTAGCGGCAACCTCTGCGTGCCTCAGGACTTGGCCGCAAGCGCTACCGCGACCAGGGCCCAGCCCTGCATCGTGAGGTCGATCGCGAGGAACAGGCCGAGGATCCAAAGGCTATTCACCGGCCAGCCGAGCGCGATCACCAGGCCCGGCAAGCGCCGTTAGGACGCCGCCGAAAATGATCCAGCCGGAACCGCGCATCGGCCGCATCAACGGGTCAACGGGTCAACGGATCGATCATGCGGCATCGTGGAGCGGGCGGGCGCGCTCGATCCGCTCGATCTCCCTGGGGTCATGCATGGCTGTCCAGAGATCGTTACGCCGCTGGATATTCAGCCAGAAATCCGGGCTGTTGCCGAATACCCGCGCCAGAATGAGTGCGGTCGGTGCGGTCACGCTCCGGCGGTCGTTGCAGAGTTCATTGACGTGCTTGCGCTGCACTCCCATGGCTTCCGCCAGCGCCGCCTGCGTAAGGCTCATCGGCACCATGAATTCTTCGACGAGGATTTCGCCGACCGTTACTGGTTTACGCTTGGTCGTCAGCATGCTCATGTTGAGTCACCTGCGCTTTTGGAACAGGAAGGTTCGCAAACTATCCTTGATTGCTGACACGATCAAAAATAACTCAAATCACTGAAGGAATCTAAGGCAAAATCGAAATGATGATAGCCGAGCGACGACGCATGACGCCCCGCCTCCTCAAAAGCGCTGCCATTGCAGGTGGTGACGTATCGCGGCCCATCCGCGGCAGTGCACGCGGCTGGATCCTCGGGTCAAGCCCGAGGATGACGACGGAGAGGCCCCGGGATGACGACGGAGAGGCCCGAGGATGACCATTAAGAGGGAGGTGCGACAGATGCCCAAAGAGACCTCTGAGCGAATTGCAATGTTTCCTATTTCGCCGATCGATCCCACGCGCTCCGTCATCCTCGGGCTTGACCCGAGGATCCATGCCCCACCGAGCGGCATGCTATCGCCCACGGCATGCGTGAAAATCTGTGCCTTGGGCGCCCATGTCGACATTTGAGGACAGCATGACCAAACCCAATATCCTCATCGTCATGGTCGACCAGTTGAACGGGACGCTGTTTCCTGACGGGCCGGCTTCGTTCCTGCATGCGCCGAACCTCAAGGCGCTTGCCGCGCGTGGCGCGCGGTTTGTCAACAACTACACGTCGTCGCCGCTCTGCGCGCCGGCGCGTGCCTCGTTCATGGCCGGGCAGTTGCCGAGCCGGACGCAGGTCTATGACAATGCCGCCGAATACGTCTCGTCGATCCCGACCTTCGCGCATCACCTGCGCCGGGCCGGTTATTACACGGCGCTTTCGGGAAAGATGCATTTCGTCGGGCCGGACCAGCTGCACGGGTTCGAGGACCGGCTGACGACCGATATCTATCCCGCCGATTTCGGCTGGACGCCGGATTACCGCAAGCCGGGAGAGCGCATCGACTGGTGGTATCACAATCTCGGTTCGGTGACCGGCGCGGGCGTCGCCGAAATCACCAACCAGATGGAATATGACGACGAGGTCGCCTTTCTCGCCAACCAGAAGCTCTATCACCTCGCCCGCGAGCGGGACGATGCGGAGCGGCGACCCTGGGCGCTGACCGTCTCCTTCACCCATCCGCACGACCCCTATGTGGCGCGGAAGAAGTTCTGGGATCTCTACGAGGATTGCGAGCACCTGCTGCCGGAAGTCGGGCCGATCCCGCTCGAAGACCAGGACCCGCATTCGAAGCGGATCATCTTCTCCTGCGACTACAAGAACTTCGACGTAACGGAAGAAAATGTCCGCCGCTCGCGGAGAGCCTATTTCGCCAACATCTCCTATATCGACGAGAAGGTCGGCGAGCTGGTCGACACGCTGACGCGGACGCGGATGCTGGATGACACGCTGATCCTGTTCTGCTCCGACCATGGCGACATGCTGGGCGAGCGCGGACTGTGGTTCAAGATGAACTTCTTCGAGGGCTCGGCCCGCGTGCCGCTGATGATCGCCGGTCCCGGCGTGCCCGCTGCCCTGCATCTGGCGCCGGTCTCCAACCTCGACGTGACGCCGACGCTCTGCGACCTCGCCGGCATTTCGATGGACGAGATCAAGCCCTGGACGGATGGCGAGAGCCTGAAGCCGATGATGGAGGGCGTTCCGCGCACGAGCCCGGTGCTGATGGAATATGCCGCCGAAGGCTCCTATGCGCCGCTCGTCGCCATCCGCGAGGGCAAGTGGAAATATGTCCATTGCCTGCTCGATCCGGACCAGCTGTTCGACCTGGAAAGCGATCCCCAAGAGCTCAATAACCTCGCCGACGATCCGGACCTTGCCGAAGTGGTTGCTCAGTTCCAGCGCCAGCGCGAAGAGCGGTGGGACATGGGTGCCTTCGACGCGGCGGTGCGTGAAAGCCAGGCGCGGCGATGGGTGGTCTACGAAGCGTTGCGCAACGGCGCCTATTACCCCTGGGACCACCAGCCCTTGCAGAAAGCATCGGAGCGCTACATGCGCAATCACATGAACCTCGACAATCTCGAAGAGTCCAAACGCTACCCGCGCGGAGAATGAGATGAAAGCCCAGCCGATCGCCAGCCATTTCATCGATGGCGAATATGTCGAGGATACCGACGGCACCGTCATCGAAAGCCTCTATCCGGCGACAGGAGAGGTGATCGCGCGGCTGCATGCGGCGACGCCCGCGATCGTCGAGAGGGCGATTGCTGCCGCCAAGCGCGCCCAGCCGGAATGGGCGGCCATGAGCCCGACCGCCCGCGGCCGCATCCTCAAGCGCGCCGCCGACATCATGCGGGAGCGCAACCGCGAGCTTTCCGAACTGGAGACTCTCGATACGGGCAAGCCGATCCAGGAAACAATCGTCGCCGACCCGACATCGGGGGCCGACAGCTTCGAATTCTTCGGGGGTATCGCAGCGGCAGGACTCAACGGTAGCTACATCCCGCTGGGGCAGGACTTTGCCTATACGAAACGGGTGCCTCTGGGCGTTTGCGTCGGCATCGGCGCCTGGAACTATCCGCAGCAGATCGCCTGCTGGAAAGGTGCGCCGGCGCTGATCTGCGGCAATGCCATGGTGTTCAAGCCCTCGGAAAACACACCGCTCGGGGCGCTAAAGATTGCCGAAATTCTCATGGAAGCCGGGTTGCCGAAGGGGCTCTACAACGTCATCCAGGGCGACCGGACGACCGGGCCGCTGCTCACCAACCATCCGGATGTCGCCAAGGTGTCGCTGACCGGCTCGGTGCCGACCGGCCGCAAGGTGGCGGCGGCTGCGGCCGGGAGCCTCAAGCATGTGACGATGGAACTCGGGGGCAAGTCGCCGCTGATCGTCTTCGACGACGCAGACATCGACTCGGCGGTCGGCGGGGCGATGCTCGGCAATTTCTATTCGACCGGCCAGGTCTGCTCCAACGGCACCCGCGTCTTCGTGCAAAGGAGCATCAAGGAGACATTCCTCTCCCGCCTCAAGGCACGCACCGAAAACATGGTGATCGGCGATCCGATGGACGAGGCGACCCAGATCGGCCCGATGGTCTCCTTCGACCAGCGCCAGAAGGTGATGAGCTATATCGAAAAGGGCAAGGTCGAGGGTGCCACGCTCGTCACCGGCGGCGGCATTCCGAACCACGTCACCGGCGAAGGTTATTACGTGCAGCCGACCGTGTTTGCCGATGTCACCGACGAGATGACGATCGCGCGCGAGGAGATTTTCGGGCCTGTCATGTGCGTGCTCGATTTCGACGACGAGGCCGAGGTGATCGCGCGCGCCAACGGCACCGAATTCGGCCTTTCGGGCGGGGTATTCACGTCCGATCTGACGCGCGGCCATCGGGTGGCGGATCAGCTCGAGGCCGGCACGCTTTGGATCAATACCTACAATCTCTGCCCGGTCGAAATCCCCTTCGGCGGCTCCAAGCAATCCGGCTTCGGACGCGAAAATTCGCTGGCGGCGCTGGAGCACTATTCCGAGCTGAAGACTGTCTATGTGGGCATGGGCAAGGTCGAGGCGCCGTATTGATGTTCACCACGGCTGTCGTCGCGCTGGCACGACACGACCTCAAAAAGATGTCTGGAGAACACTGACATGCTTCAGGCAGACTTCGTCATCATCGGTTCCGGGTCCGCAGGCTCCGCCATGGCCTACCGCCTGTCGGAGGACGGCAAACATTCGGTGATCGTCATCGAGGCGGGAGGATCCGATTTCGGGCCGTTCATCCAGATGCCGGGGGCGCTCGCCTGGCCGATGAGCATGAAGCGCTACAACTGGGGTTATCTTTCCGAGCCCGAACCGAACCTCAACAACCGCCGCATCACCGCACCGCGCGGGAAGGTGATCGGCGGGTCGTCGTCGATCAACGGGCTTGTCTATGTCCGGGGGCACGCCGAGGACTATAACCGCTGGGAGGAGCTGGGTGCGACCGGCTGGGCCTATGCGGACGTCCTGCCCTATTTCAAGCGCATGGAGCATTCTCATGGCGGCGAAGAAGGCTGGCGCGGCACGGACGGGCCACTGCATGTAAAGCGTGGGCCGGTGACCAATCCGCTCTTCCACGCTTTCATCCAGGCGGGCTCCCAGGCCGGTTTCGAGATGACGCAGGATTATAACGGCTCGAAACAGGAAGGTTTCGGGCTGATGGAGCAGACGATCCATAACGGCCGGCGCTGGTCTGCCGCCAACGCCTATCTGCGGCCGGCGCTGAAGCGCAAGAATGTCGAACTGATCTATGGGCTGGCGCAGAAGATCGTCATCGAGAATGGCCGCGCCGTCGGCGTCGAGATTTTTCGCCGCGGCGTCAACGAGACGATCAGGGCCAACCGCGAGGTGATCGTTTCGGCCTCCTCCTTCAATTCTCCGAAACTGCTGATGCTCTCCGGCATCGGGCCGGCGGACCATCTGAAGGAGATGGGCATCGAAGTCACGGCCGACCGGCCGGGTGTCGGCGCCAACCTGCAGGACCATATGGAATTCTATTTCCAGCAGGTTTCGACCAAGCCGGTATCGCTCTATTCCTGGCTGCCCTGGTTCTGGCAGGGCGTGGTCGGCGCGCAGTGGCTGCTGTCGAAGGGCGGCCTCGGCGCCTCCAACCAGTTCGAGGCCTGCGCCTTCCTGCGCTCAAGCGCCGGTCTCACGCAGCCTGATATTCAATACCATTTCTTGCCGGTGGCGATCTCCTACGACGGCCGCGCGGCGGCGAAAAGCCACGGCTTCCAGGTGCATGTCGGCTACAACCTGTCGAAATCACGCGGAAGCGTGGCGCTGCGTTCGCCCGATCCGAAGGTGGATCCGGTAATCCGCTTCAACTACATGAGCCATCCCGAAGACTGGGAGAAGTTCCGCCATTGCGTGCGGCTGACCCGCGAGATCTTTTCCCAGAAGGCATTCGACCAGTATCGCGGGCCGGAAATCCAGCCGGGCGAACAGGTCGAGACGGACGACCAAATCGACGCGTTCCTGCGCGAGCACCTGGAAAGCGCCTATCACCCCTGCGGCACCTGCCGCATGGGCCGCGCCGACGATCCTCTTGCGGTGGTGGACCCGGAGTGCCGGGTGATCGGGGTGGAGGCCTTAAGGGTCGCGGACTCGTCGATCTTCCCGCATGTGACCTACGGCAACCTCAACGGCCCCTCGATCATGACCGGCGAAAAGGCGGCCGATCATATCCTCGGCAAGACGCCCCTGCCCCGCAGCAATCAGGAGCCCTGGGTCAATCCGCGGGCGATGGTGAGTGATCGGTGATCAGTGGTAGTCTTCTTCGCGCTGATGACGGACTGCGGCGATGGTGACAGTCTTGTCATTGTCGATCCTGAAGAGGACGATATAGCCGGATGAGCCGAAGGGAACCAGAAGTTCTCTGAGAAACGCATTTTCTCCGGGCGCTTTGCGACAGCTGAACGGAAACTCCTCAAGCAACTCCATTGATTTCGCAATCGCGTCGAGCGCGCGGGCCGCCGCCTCCTCATCGCGATCAAGCATAAATGCATAGAGGCGTTTCAGATCTCCACGCGCCCTCTCTGTCAGCCTGATCGCATATGTCATTTAGAGCGTTTCTCAGCTCGTTTGGCATCGAGCATGCTCTTCAGTTCGCCAAGAACCTCTTCAGAGGAATAGTAGACGCCTGTTCGTTCCGCCTCAGCCAGCGAAGCAAGCCCCCTTGCGATAAATTCGGCCTGCGTCTGCCTATAGTTGATCTGAGCCCGCAACGAGTTCTCGACGAAAGCAGAAAGCGTTTCGCCCTCTTTCAGCACACTCTCGGCTGCGGCACGCAGTTCCGGATCGACGCGCAGAGAAGGAATGGTCGCAGTTTTCATATCTTCACCCCATGCATTGCAATTGCGATGCAGTGTGCTTCAGACGTTTGAATTAATCAAGACGTCTACAAAAACCCGATCCATCTGCCGGCGATCACCGCGCTGATCCAGATCACGATCGAGAGGATGGCGGAAAACCGAAGTGCCGTCGTCGGCGCGTTGCCGGCGAGCACCGTCCGCCATCCGGAATTGAAATGAACAATGGCAACGTTCAGAAGGCCGAGCGCCACCAAGCCGAGCTTGGCGAGGAAAGCCGGGTTGCGGACATATTCCAGCGGCCGCACCGAGAACAGGCAGAGGCCGGTAACGATGGCAATCAGGACGCCGGCGCCGGCCAAGCGTGACAGGTAGGGCGCGATCGCGGCAAGCGGGACGACCGGGGCCAGGCCGAGCAACCGGAGATCCAGCGCCAGGATGGCGCCGAACAGCATGCCGATGCCGAGGATGTGCGCAGCGTTGACCAGAAGATAGAGCGTCGAAGACGTGATCAGCGCCCGTGCGAGCGGCGTTTCGACAAGCGACGCGAGAAATTCCATGCCCGCCTCAGTTGGTCTTGATGCGTTCCGGATAGATGTCGAAGGTCTTGCCGGAGACGACGATCCGGACTGCCTTCATGCGTTTTTCACTGCGGTCTTCGGAGCGGTTGCCGGTTGCGGTGATTTGGTCGCCGACCTTGGCCTGCCCTTCGACGAAGCCGGAGCGCTGGGTCTGATTGGGATTGCCGAGCTCGACGCGCCAGACGCCGTCTTCGGCTCTGATCTCGAGTGTCGGATGCGGCGGCGCGAACGAAATCGACTGGATCGTACCCTTGAGGTCTATCTGGTCGGCTTCCGCCCAGGACCAGCCGTGATGGGCAACGGCAGTGCCGGCGAGCGATGCGGCGATCATGGTGCCGGCTAGAATGCGGGCGATCGAAAGGCGGGGCATGACGGCTCTCCTCTGTTCCGGATCATATGCCGGAGATGTAGGATGCCTTACCGAATAACCAGAGGTTTCACCGTTTCTTGAACGTCAGCCCGCTATCGACGCTCAGTTGGTCGCCATCAGCGCCACGGCCCTGTCGACGATCAGGCGGTTGAGGGCGCGGTAGTCGCCATCGAAATGGTGGCCGCCTTCGCGGGCGAGAACCTGGGTGCCGCGGATCTCCCGGACTGCCGGGCAGGCGCTGCCATCTTCTTTCAGGCCGTAGATGCACTGGATCTTGGACGGCTCGACCTCGCGAAGATCGTCGACCGGATCGCCGTATTTGCCATGGCCTGCAAACCCGAGCCAGCCGGTCACGTTGATCTCAAAATCCGCCTGGTGTGACAGCGCCAGAAGCGAGATGAGCGAGATCGCCTGCTTGTCGGCATCCGGCAGCAGCCGGTAGGTGGCCGGCAGGATATCGGCACCGAAGGAATATCCGATCAGCAGGACGTTATCGACGTTCCAGCGTTTGCGGTAGGAACTGATGATACGGGAAAGGTCGGCTGCGGTCTGTTCCGGAGTTCGCTCGGTCCAGAAATAGCGCAATGCATCGACGCCAACGACCGGGATGCCTTCTTCCTTCAGATAGGCGCCGAGCTGCTGGTCGATATCGCGCCAGCCGCCGTCGCCGGAATAGATGATCGCCATGGTGTTGTGCTTCGGCGTCGCATGGATCGGCACGATCGGCAGATTGAGTGGCGAAGCGGACTGGGCGAGCCGCCGGACGGTGGCCGATGTATTCTCCAGCAGGGCCACATCCGCGGCCCCAGCCGTTTCCCGGTACTCGATCGCGGGATGGGTGTTTTTCAGATTTTCCGTGTGGATGCGGCCCGCCGCGTCGGCCTTGGGGGTGAACACGATCCGGACGGGATTGGGGAGATCGCCTTCGGTCAGGCCGTAGACCGTGCCGTCGGTGACCGGCGTCTTCGGCGCCGGAGTGCAGAGGATGGTCGACAGCGGAATGGCAGTCTGCGGGTCGATGGCAAGCGTCTCGGCGATCGTCGAATCAGGCGTCTGGGCGGCGATGGCGAGCGCCAGCGTACCGCCGTCGCCAATGCCTGCCACGACCGGCGGATAGTAGGTGGCGATATCGGCCGAGCGGTGCAGCTGGCGCGTCACGTCTTCAATGTCGGAAACCAGGTAAAGGCAGTCGCTCCGCTCTTCCTCGAGCGCCGCATAATAATCGCGAATATCCACGCCGACCACCATGGCACCGTCCCTGACCAAGGCCTCGGACGTGCGTTCCTCGCGGTCCGACCACCCCTCGCCGCCCGAAAGCAGCACCACGACCCCAGTCGCCTTGGCTTCGGGAAAAGAAATCCGGTCGATCGGCAGGCTTTTGGCCTTCAGGGCCGGGTCGGAGACGATATTGACGATGGCAGCGACGAAGGTGATGCCTGCAACAATGATCGGCAGAACCTTCATCTGCGAAGGATGCCCTTCAGCCCGCCGCCGATCAGCATGGTAACGTCGACCAGTGAAACGATTGGCAGGCCACGGCCGGAGACAGCGATGTAACGCGGCTGCCATTCCGGATCGAACTTGTCCTTGAACAACCTCACGCCGCGGAAATTGTAGAAACGCTCGCCATTCTGGAAGATGCGCTCGCCCACGTGGTTCCAGAGCGGCGCCTTGCTGTGGGTCGAAAGGCCGGCAAGCGGCGCCATGCCGAGGTTGAGGGTGCGAAAGCCTGCAGCCCTCAAATGCTCCATGATCCTCACGAACAGCAAGACCATCATACCCTGATGAGCATTCGGCAGGTGGCGCATCAGGTCAATGCAGGCGTCCCCGGCGGAGCCGGTCGAAAGGACGTTGGCGAATGCAACAATCTTGCCCTCGATGCGGATGACGCCAACCGGGCCGGTCGCCACGTATTGAGGCTGGAAGGTTCCGAGCGAAAAGCCTTTTTCCGTGGCATTCTGGGCCGTCAGCCAGGCACGGGAGACGGACCGGAGTTCATCGAGAACGGCGGGCACGTCATCTGCCTCGATCATCGAAAACTCAAGGCCATCGCGAACCGCGCGGTTGACGGCGCGCCGAAGCCTGATCCGAGTGCCACCCTTGAGGTCGAAGTTCGCCAGGTCAACCACCGCCTGTTCGCCGAGCTTGTAGGGCTTCAACCCGGATTCGACGGTGAGCGGCAGGAAATCCTGGGAGACCTGATAGAAAATGGCGCGGCAACCCGACTTGCGGGCATGTTCCATGAATTTCAGCGTCAGGCCGGACCAGGCGCTGCCGGGGCCGATGGGATCGAACAGCGCCACCCAGGAACGGCCCCGCTGGGCGTACATGATGAACGCGTTGCCGCAATCGGAAAATAGCAGCTTCTTGTCGCCGAGGCGTACGAGACCGGCGCTCGCATTCGGCTGGGTGGCGAGGATTTCGACGGCGCGGTTCATTTCGTCGCTCGCCGGCGGCTTGCGGCAGCGCCGCGGGCGCCGCAGCCGGTTCGTGGCAAGCGTGCCGATCAGGAGCGTCAGCGCCAGGCCGGTCGGCGCTTGGATATTGGTGTTCGACAGAAGCAGGCTCCAGCCGAGCCTCACCAGATTTTCCTCGAGGAAAACACTCACGCCAAGCGCGATCACGAACAGAACGAAACCGAAAGACAGGAGAATGCTCGTATCGGGAGTCAGGCGATCAATCAGCACCCTCCCCATGGAGATGGCCGACTGTGCCGACTGTTTTGCGGGCGAGCCGGCGACCGGCTCGGAGGGTTCTTCGAGGTGGGCAATGTCTGCCATAGGTTATCCGTCGCGGAAATAAGCGTTAGGCCTGCATTTCGTCAGAGCTTGCGCCCAAAAGGTTCTTACCTGTTCTGTGCCAATCAACAATTGACACATATCAATTTTGAAAAACTTTCCGTGATTAAGGTAAAAACGCCACGCAACAACGGCGCGTGCACTGCGATTTCAGTGGCACCGCATATGCCGCAGCGTGTAACGGGCGGCTAACGTCATCTTGAGGCTGCGGAAACGCTATTTGCGGAAAACCTTCCAGCGTGTCGGACGGAAGCGCGTTTCACTGCCGAGCTCGATCGGCGCATGCAGCGGGACCTCCACCTCGACGTGATACGGCGCGTGGCCGTCATTGGCGATGTCGATCTCGGCGATGCGGGTGCCGGCGAGGCGACGGCAGGCGGTGACCTTGCCGAACAGCGCATCAGGCGCATCGACAAGCGTCACGTCTTCCGGCCGGAAGAACAGTTCCCCTGCCCCGTCACCCGCCTCCGCAATGCCGATCGGCTGGCCCTGGAAAAGCGTGGTGCCGTCTTTCACCTCGACCGGGAGCTGCGAGGATTCGCCGATGAAGGAGAAAACGAAGGGAGAGCCCGGCCGGTCATAGACGTCGTCGGCCGATCCGACCTGCTCGATTTTGCCCTGGCTCATGACCACGACGCGATCGGCAAGTTCCAGCGCCTCTTCCTGGTCATGGGTGACGAAGACGGTGGTGTGGCCGGTGCGGTCGTGAAATTCCCGCAGCCAGCGGCGCAATTCCTTGCGCACCTTGGCGTCGAGCGCGCCAAACGGTTCGTCGAGCAGCAGGATGCGCGGCTCGATCGCCATGGCGCGGGCAAGTGCGACGCGCTGGCGCTGGCCGCCGGAGAGCTGGTTCGGATAACGCTTCTCGAGCCCGCCGAGCTGGACCATGTCCAGGAGTTCGGAGACGCGGCGGCGGATTTCCGTCTTCGGCGGGCGGCTGGCGGTTGGCCGGACCTTGAGGCCAAAGCCGATATTCTCGGCGACCGTCATATGCCGGAACAGCGCATAATGCTGGAAGACGAACCCGACATTGCGCTCCTGCACGGAATGGTGCGACGCGTCCTGATCACCGAAGAAGATCTTTCCCGATGTCGGGAAATCGAGGCCGGCGATCAGGCGCAAGAGCGTCGTCTTGCCGGAGCCCGAGGGACCGAGCAGCGCGATCAGTTCGCCGGAGGCGATCTTGAGCGACACGTCGTTCAGCGCCGGGAAACGCTCGAATTCCTTGCGGATATTGTTGATGGTGACTTCCATCTGGTCTTTGACCTTTCAATGCCTGCCGCCGGCAACGCCGGCGCCGAACCGAAGTTCGAGAAGAGTTTTCAATGCAAGGGTGACGAGCGCCAGCAAGGCCAGCAGCGAGGCCACCGCGAAGGCCGCGACGAAGTTATACTCATTATAGAGTATCTCCACATGCAGCGGCATGGTGTTGGTGAGGCCACGGATGTGGCCCGACACGACCGAGACGGCGCCGAACTCGCCCATGGCGCGGGCATTGCAGAGGAGCACGCCGTAGAGCAGGCCCCATTTGATGTTCGGCAGCGTCACATACCAGAAGGTCTGCCAGCCGGATGCGCCGAGCGACAGGGCCGCCTCCTCGTCGCCGGTGCCCTGGTCCTCCATCAGCGGGATCAGCTCGCGCGCGACGAAGGGAAAGGTGACGAAGACCGTGGCGAGCACGATGCCCGGCACGGCAAACAGGATGGTGATGCCTTGGCTTTTGAGGATCGGGCCAAGCAGGCTGTTGGAGCCGAAGAGCAGCACGTAGACCAGGCCGGAAATGACTGGCGAGATCGAGAACGGCAGGTCGATCAGGGTGATCAGGAAGGACTTGCCCTTGAACTCGAACTTGGCGATCGCCCAGGAGGCGCAGAGCCCGAAGACGAGGTTGAGCGGAACGGAAATCGCCGCCACCAGAAGCGTCAGGCGGATCGCTGCCGCTGCGTCGGGCTCTATCAGCGCCTCGTAATATTCCGCCCAGCCCTTGCGGAAAGCTTCCACAAAGACGGAAACCAGCGGCAGGAGCAGGAAGAAGGCGAGGAAAACCAGCGCCAGCCCGATCAACAGGATCTTTGCGAGCGGCCGTTCGTCGGCGGGATTGCGGAAGGCCGGCGGTTTGCCGAGCGCGGAGCGGACGTCTTCAGACATTGCCGTATCTCCTTCGGTTCCAGGCCTGGATGAGGTTGATGATGAAGAGCATCACGAAGGAGATGATCAGCATGATGGTGGCGATCGCCGTCGCGCCCGCATAGTTGAACTCCTCCAGCCGGATGACGATGAGGAGCGGCGCAATCTCCGAGACATAAGGGATGTTGCCGGCAATGAAGATGACCGAACCGTATTCGCCGACGCCTCTGGCGAAGGCGAGCGCAAAGCCGGTCAGGATCGCCGGCGTCAGCCCCGGCAGGATCACCCTCGAAATCGTCTGGAAGCGATTGGCGCCGAGCGTGGCTGCGGCTTCCTCCACCTCGCGATCCAGTTCCTCCATGACCGGCTGCACGGTGCGCACCACGAAGGGAAGGCCAATGAAGACCAGCGCCACGACGATGCCGAGCGGCGTGAACGCGATGCGGAACGGCATGAACAGCGAACCGACCCAGCCGTTGGGCGCATAGAGCGCCGCAAGCGCGATACCGGCGACCGCCGTCGGCAGCGCAAACGGCAGGTCGACGATCGCATCGATCAGCCGGCGACCGGGGAAATTGTAACGGGTCAGCACCCAGGCGACGACGGTGCCGAAGACGACATTGACCAGCGCGGCCACGAAGGCCGTGCCGAAGGATATATAAAGTGCGTCCTGCGTGCGCTGGTCGGTCAGAACGGCGAAAAACCCGCTCCAGCCAAGCCCGGCGGTACGCCAAAGCAGGCCGGCAACGGGGATCAGGATAATTATCGACAGGTAGGCGAGCGAAAAGCCGAGCGTCAACCCAAAACCTGGGATGATGCTCGGCCGTTTCAGTCGCCACTTTGCCGGTGAGGCAGTGGCGTTATGGATCATTTAATGTTCCGACTTACTTACCGGGCTTGTAGATCTGGTCGAAAATGCCGCCGTCACCGAAATGTTCGGGCTGCGCCTTCTTCCAACCGCCGAAGATCGGATCGTCGATTGTGACGAGCTTGATGTTCGGCAGGGCCTTCAACAAATCCGGCTTTACCACATCGGGCTTCGAAGGACGATAGAAGTGCTTCGCCGCGATATTCTGGCCTTCATCGGAGTAGAGATACTGCAGATAGGCCTCCGCCTGCTTGCGGGTACCCTTGGAGTCGACGGTGGCGTCGACGACCGCGACCGGCGGCTCGGCGAGGATCGAAATCGGCGGAACGACGATCTCGAAGGCATCCTTGCCGAACTCGGCGCCGGCGAGATAGGCCTCGTTTTCCCAGGCGAGCAGCACGTCGCCGATCTGGCGCTGGGCGAAGGTGACCGTCGAGCCGCGGGCGCCGGTATCGAGGACCGGAGCGCGCTTATAGAGCTCGCCGACATAGGCCTTGATCTTGGCCTGATCGCCCTTGTACTCCTCGTTCGCCCAGGCCCAGGCGGCAAGGTAGTTCCAGCGGGCACCGCCCGAGGTCTTGGGGTTCGGCGTGACAATCGCAACGTCGCCCTTCACCAGGTCGCCCCAGTTCTTGATCCCCTTCGGATTGCCCTTGCGGACGAGGAAGACGATCGTCGACGTGTAGGGCGATGCGTGGTTCGGCAGCCGATCACGCCAGCCGGCCTTGATCTTGCCGGACTTCTCGATCGCGTTGATGTCGCTTTCGAGCGCCAGCGTCACGACATCGGCCTCCAGACCATCGATGACGGAACGGGCCTGAGCACCGGAACCGCCATGCGACTGGCGGATCGTCACGTCGTCGCCGCCTTGCGCCTTCCAGTATTTCGCGAAGGCGGCGTTGAAGTCCTTGTAGAGTTCGCGGGTGGGATCGTAGGAGACGTTGAGAAGCTGACTTTGGGCAAAAGCCGGCGCGACGATCCCGACCGAAATGCCGGTCGTCAGGGACAGACCGAGCGCGACGGCGCCCAAACGGGCACCCAGTCGCCGGCCCAATCCCGGGGCAAAATTGAACATGAGGTTCCCTCCTGTGGTTCTGCCAAAACTCTATCGGTTAGGTCGTCTTAGTCAATCGAGGCCGGCAAGAAGGCAAAACTGTTTCCCTTTGGCGGCCCGCGACGACAAAGAAACCATTAACCCTCACGACATGGACAGAACGCCCGCGTTGGCAAACGGGCGGTTTGCAAAATCACAATCCCGCCATAATCGGGATTTTGAGGGGACGGGAGGAGAATTTTACGGGCGATTTGCGAGAAATCTGCTGAGGCGCTCGCGGATAAGGGTTGGCCATCGAGGCTGGCACCCTCTTCTCCCCAGCGGGGAGAAGGTGGCCCGAAGGGTCGGATGAGGGGGTAGCCAACACCAGGGAGCTTTGCGGGCGTGGCCCCCTCATCGCCTCGCTTTGCTCGGCACTTCTCCCCGCTGGGGAGAAGAAGGGATTCCGTAGTGCGGCTACCGGCCGTACCGTTCACGCATGCGCTTGAGGAAAGCTTCGTTGTCGAAGGACTGCGGAGGCCCGGATAACTCGCCGGCGATCAGGGCATCCTGCAATGCCTTGGTCCGCGCTAATTGATCATCGAGGGAGATGGGAGTGTTGTGCGACATGTCAGCCTCCAGCTTCGCGATCATACCAAACTTTGGTACATCGCCAAGCCGAAACCAGAGGCCTCAGGCCGTCAGTAGCTCCCTGACCGGCGGCTTGGCGTCGCCGGCGCCTTCGACGGCATCGGCGATCGTGGTGTTGAACAGCACGTCGCGGGTCGCGTCGGCGACCCGGGCGAAGACATGGCGAATTTCGCAGAGGTGTTCGCCGTCGCAATCCTCGCATTTGCGGTAGGCGGTCTGCGAGAGGCAGGGCAGCGGCGCGATCGGGCCGTCGACCAGGCGCAAGACTTCGCCGAAGGTGATGGCGTCGGCGGGTTTCAGGAGAAGATAGCCGCCCTGCTTGCCGCGGCGGGAAACGACGATACCGGAGCGTTTGAGGTCGAGCAGGATCTGTTCCAGGAATTTCTTCGGAATGCTCTGCTGGAGGGCAATCTCGGAAATCAGCATCGGCTCTGCGGGATCGGCCTGTGCCAGGGCGGCCAGGGCCCGAAGGGCATATTTCGCTTTCTGGGATATCATCACGCAACCATCGACAATAGCGCCGCCGCAAGGAAATAGTCCTCACGGCGCCGCTCACTTCAGCTTCGTTCGGGGCATCCACGGGGGCGCCGGAAGGGCGCTCAGGGGCTGCATATCCGCCAGGGGAAACAGCGCCCCGGAGACATGTTCCCGCAATATCTCAAATCACGAGAAAATACAAACCAATGCAGGGGTTTCGGGGATAAAATTGGTCACTTTTGGTTAAGGCGGCAGGTTTTCTGTGTGAGCGCCGCTTTGGAGAGATATTTGCTCCGCATCACCATGGGAAGAAACGGGTTTTCCTGTCCTTGCGCGCGTGGAATCCGGATAATCCAGCAATTGCTCACGGAAGAAGACCCATGACACTGCACGATGCCGCCGGCCAGGACCGTTCGGGACTGGCCGCTACCCTCGACGCAAAGCTCGAAAGCCTGGACCTTGCCGGGCGCCTGGCGCTTGCCGCCGAACTCGGCCACGCCGTGTTCACCACATCGCTCGGCATCGAGGACCAGGTGATCACAGCCGCGATCGGCACGCACCGCCTGCCGGTAGAGGTCTCGACTCTCGAAACCGGGCGGCTGTTCAAGGAAACCGTCGACCTGATCGGCGAGACCGAGGAGCGCTACGGCATCGAGATCCGCCGGTTTCGGCCGGAACAGGACGACGTCGACGAATACGCGGCGAAATACGGGCTCAACGGCTTCTACGACAGCGTCGAGGCCCGCCACGCCTGCTGTCATGTGCGCAAGCTGAAGCCTCTCGCCAAGGCGTTGGCTGGCGCCGACGTCTGGGTCACCGGCCTTCGCCGCGGCCAGTCCGGCAATCGCGCCACGACCCCGTTTGCCGAATATGACGCCGAGCGCAACCTGATCAAGATCAACCCGCTGGCCGACTGGGACATCGAGACGATCAACGCCCATGTGGCTTCCGAAGCCATCCCGGTCAACCCGCTGCACAAGCGCGGTTATCCGTCGATCGGCTGCGAGCCCTGTACCCGCGCCATCAAGCCCGGCGAGCCCGAGCGCGCCGGCCGCTGGTGGTGGGAAAACGACGAAAAGCGCGAATGCGGCCTGCATGTGCCGGAAAACGCCGCTCAACCGATCGCAGAACCTTCGCCCCAAGCGAACTGAAGCTCTTTCTTGTTTGTTTCTAGAGACTACCCGGAGACCGAAATGCCTTTGTCAGTACAGGAAACGGAAGTGAAGAACCCGCCCGTTTCCAGACCGCCGCTTGATCCGCATCTGAAGGCCCTCGAAAACGAAGCGATCCACATCTTTCGCGAAGTAGCGGCGGAATTCGAAAAACCTGTCATGCTCTATTCGATCGGCAAGGACTCGTCCGTCCTGCTGCATCTCGCCCGAAAGGCCTTTTATCCCGGCCGCGTCCCCTTCCCGCTGCTGCACGTGGATACGACGTGGAAGTTCAAGGAGATGATCGAGTTCCGCGACCAGATCGCCGAGAAATACGATCTCGACCTGGTGGTCCACACCAATCCGCGCGGTGCCGAGGAAGGCATCTCGCCGTTCAGCCACGGTTCGGCGCTCTATACCGACATCATGAAGACCGAGGCGCTCCGCCAGGCGCTGGATGCCGGCGGCTATGACGCGGCCTTCGGTGGCGCCCGGCGCGACGAGGAGGCCTCCCGCGCCAAGGAACGGATCTATTCGTTCCGCACGCCGGACCACAAGTGGGACCCGCGCAACCAGCGTCCGGAACTGTGGAACGTCTATAACGGCATGGTCCGGAAAGGGGAAAGCGTCCGCGCCTTCCCGCTCTCCAACTGGACCGAGGTCGATATCTGGCGTTACATCCAGGCGGAGGACATTCCGCTCGTGCCGCTCTATTACGCCGCCGAACGCCCCTATGTGGAGCGCGACGGTATGATGATCCTCGCCGAGGATCCGCGGCTTGAACTGCTGCCCGGCGAAACCGTGCAGCAGGGCATGATCCGTTTCCGCACGCTCGGCTGCTTTCCGCTGACCGGCGCCATCCGCTCGACCGCCTCCAACCTCGAAGAGGTGATCGCCGAGCTCGAAATCGCCACCGTTTCCGAACGCCAGGGCCGCGCGATCGACCGCGACCAGTCCGGCTCGATGGAAAAGAAGAAGCGCGAAGGATATTTTTGAGATGAACGCTCCCGCCCAAAACGCCTCGGCGACCATCCTGCCCTTCGCAGAACCCTTGAAGGCGGTGCGCGACACGCGTCCGCTGCGCCTCATCACCTGCGGCTCCGTCGACGACGGCAAGTCGACGCTGATCGGCCGACTGCTCTGGGACACCAAGGCGGTCAAGGAAGACCAGGCCGCGACGCTTGCCCGCGACTCGGGCGGCCAAAACGACCTTGGCCTGCCGGACTTCGCCCTGCTGCTCGACGGCCTGCAGGCCGAACGGGAACAGGGCATCACGATCGACGTTGCCTATCGTTATTTCTCGACCGACAGGCGTTCGTTCATCGTCGCCGATACGCCCGGCCATGAACAATATACCCGCAACATGGCGACTGGCGCCTCGACCGCCGATCTCGCCATCCTGCTTGCCGACGCCCGCGCCGGGCTTCTCGAACAGACCCGCCGGCACGCGACGATCGCCGCCCTGATGGGCATCCGCCAGTTCGTGCTCGCGGTCAACAAGATCGACCTCGTCCACTACGACAAGGCAATCTTCGACAGGATCTCGCACGAATTCCGCGAATTCGCGCTGTCGCTCGGCGTGCGCCAGATCACCGCCATTCCGATGTCGGCGCTCAAGGGCGAAAACGTCGTTTATCCGGCCGATGCCTCGATGCCCTGGTATGACGGCCCGACCTTGGTCGAGACGCTGGAGCTGGCGACCGTGCGTTCCACCCAGGCCGGCGGCTTCCGCCTGCCGGTGCAGCGCGTCGTGCGTCCCGGCGAGAGTTTTCGCGGATATCAGGGGACTGTCGCGGGCGGCTCGGTGAAGCCGGGCGACTCCGTCGTCATCCTGCCTTCCGGCACGGTCGCCAATGTCAGCCGGATCGTCACCTTCGACCTGGTGCGCAACGCGGCGGTCGCAGGCGACGCCATTACGCTGGTCCTCGACCGGCAGGTGGACGTGGCGCGCGGCGACGTGATCGTCTCGCTCGACGGCCAGCCGATGACCGGCCACCATTTCGACGCCCAGCTCGTGTCACTGCAGCCGGGCGGCATCGAGCCCGGAAAACGCTACTGGCTGAAGAGCGGCTCGCGCCGCCAGCGCGTCGCGGTCGAACCGATCAGCCAGCTCGAGCTTGCGACCGGCAAATGGCAGCCGCATGCCTCGACGCTCGCCATGAACGCGATCGGCAAGGTCCGCCTTTCCTTCGAGGAACTGGCGGTCTTCGACGCTTACGAGCAGAACCGCTCGACCGGCGCCTTCATCCTGATCGATCCGGATACGCTGAACACGGTGGCGGGCGGCATGATCACCGCCAAGCGCGCCGAAATCGGCGGCATACATCGTGGCCAAGGAGGCGAAGGCCAGCGCGTCGTGCTGTCGCTGCCGGCCGATCTCGCCGAGCAGCTGATGGCAAGCGAACTCTTCGCCAACCGCCGCGACGAGACCGAGGTCAAGCGGATGACCGCCAAACAGGCGGCAGAGCTTTTCTCCAACGCCGGCGGCGATATCTGATCGTTTCGATCGGCAGGAAATGGAAAAGGGGCCGGAAGGTCCCTTTTTTCGTGGCCCAGCCCCGTCAGGAGAGCCGCCGCGTCGAACCGCGCTGGATGAGATCGAACGGCAGCTGGATGACGCGGCTCGGCAGGCATTCGTCGTTGATGGCCCGGACGATGAGATCCGCGGCCTGATAGCCCATCTGGAAACGCGGCACGCGGACGGTGGTCAGCCTCGGCTCCGCACAGAGCGCGAAATCCAGGTCGTTATAACCGCAGATCCCGAAATCATCCGGCACGCGCAGGCCCGCCCGTTGCGCCTCGAACAGCGCGCCGAGCGCAAGATCGTCGTTCTGGCAGAATACCGCGTCGACATCGGGCGCCGTTTCCAGCAGCCGCTTGAAGAGGTCGCAGCCGAGCTGCATGCTGGTTTGCTTGTGCTCGGTCATGACGAGGCCCGGATCGTAGAGCCCCGCCTCCTGCATCGCCAGCGCATAGCCATCATGACGCCGCTGGGCGCGAAGATCGCGGCTGCCGCCGATCAGGCCGATGCGGCGGTACCCGCAGGCGAGCAGATGGCGCGTCGCAGTCTCCGCCGCCTCGCGGTGATTGATGCCGACTGCGATACCCGAGGGCAGCAGGTTGAGATCGACGATCTGAACCACCGGGCACGGAGCGAGCTCAAGCAGATCGCTGACCCGCTGGTCCTGCAATCCCGTCAGCAGGATTCCCGCCGGATGCTGTGACAGGAAAAGCTTGACCTGGCGGTACTCCTGCTCCGCATCGTGGTTGGTATTGGCATATTGGATGCGGAAATCCGTATCACGCACCCGTTCCTCGATGCCGCTCATGATGCCGAGATAGGCATGATTGGTCAGCGCCGGCGCCAGAACCCCGATGATGCCGTTGTGGCGGCTTGCGAGCGCTCGGGCTGCAAGATCGGGCACGTAGCCCATCTGCTCCACCTGGCGGAGGATCTTCTGCCGAAGCGGCTCGGACACCTTTTCCGGTTCTCGCAGGGCGCGGGAGACGGTGATCGAGCTTATCCCGAGGACGTTCGCAACGTCGAGCAGGGTCACCCGTTCCGATCTGGCGCGTCTAGGCGGCATGCGTTCTGCGGCCCTCTCCACGCCCGGGTACAGGCTACCACCCGAAGAGGTTCCTGAGCCTGGAAGTCTTTCGACAAGTTACAAGTTCCCGCCGCCATGATGCAGCAATGGCATGTCGAGACCTAGCATATTTTTGCCCCGTTAAAGTGCGGGTTGTGGATAAGAGCAATACACCGCGCCAAGCTCGGCATAGTCAGCCGGATAGCGGTCCACTGGGACTGCAATTTGATCGGAAAAACTTCGGGAGAAAGGAACCCCTGGAAAGCCAGAGTTCAATCTGGTCGGAGTGAGAGGATTCGAACCTCCGACCCCCACGTCCCGAACGTGGTGCGCTACCAGACTGCGCTACACTCCGTGACCAGCGGCGCCTCTATAGACCAGCATTTTTCATTGTACAAGCGCCGCTCATGAAAAATATGCGACGGGGTCGCTATCGCCGGCAAGCCGGCTCCGGAAAGGCGGAAAACCGGGGCGTTGCAAAAAAGCGGCGCAGGACAAATTTGATGTCGGCGGGCACTCATCGCCTCGCGAAGCCTGACAAAAATCTGTTACGTGCAGTCTCGAAAACCTTGCCTCCCAGGCACAACAGAAGACATGAAGGATTTTTCAGGATCATGAGCCGCCGCGTCATCGCATCGACTGCCCTTTTCGCGCTCGCCCTTTCGGCCTGCACCACCGTCAGCGTTGCCAGCAATCCGATCGAGAGCCGCTGGGTGGGTCATTCGGCCGGCGAGTTCTTCGCGAAATTCAGCCCGCCGATCAGCGATATCGATGAGGGCTCCACGACCGTCTACACTTGGCGCGGCGGCTACAACCGCATCAAGCAGCAGGGCGGCCGCACCGCCAGCGTCAGCTGCACCGCCAAGATCACCGTCTCCTCCAGCTACGTGATCCGCGACATCACCATCATCTCCGATCGTCCGGGCGCCAACGGCCCGAGCTATTGCACGGAACTGCTGACCGCCGGCTGAGGCGTGTAAGCCCGCGCAAGCGGACGACATAGTCATGAAAGCCGCCGACCGCCGCCCGACAGGGTAAGGGCCGGCGGCAATTTCCGAATGCACCGCAGCGAAAGCGATGCTAGATCTCACGAGCGCCTTGAACAGCGTAAACGACGCGATCAGAGGCCCGGCGCAGAACGGCAATGCCGCGACGGCCGTCATCGAGATCGCATCAGGCGCGGAGGCACGGCATGGCGGAAGACATTACCTTCGACATGGAATTCACCCCTTCCTATGGCGTGCCGGTCACCGTTGCCGAAGGCGTGCAGCGGCTGACCGTCAACAATCCCTCGCCGTTCACCTTTCACGGCACCAATAGCTACATCGTCGGCGGCTCCTCGGTCGCGGTCATCGATCCCGGCCCTGAGAACGAGGCGCATTTCGAAGCGCTAATGGCGGCGCTGAAGGGCCGCGAGGTCACCCATATCTTCATCAGCCACACGCACCGCGACCATTCCCCGCTCGCCCGTCGGCTGCGCGAAGAAACCGGCGCGGTCACCGTCGCCGAAGGACCACACCGGGCCTCGCGGCCGCTGCATGCGGGCGAGGTCAACCCGTTCGCCGAAAGCGCCGACAGCGGTTTCGTGCCCGATATCGCGGTTACCGACGGGCAGTTGATCGAGGGGGACGGCTGGGCGCTGACGGCCGTGCATACGCCCGGTCACACGGCCAACCATTCCGCCTTCGGGCTGGAAGGAACCGGCGTACTGTTTTCCGCCGATCACGTGATGGCTTGGGCAACCACGATCGTCGCGCCGCCGGATGGGTCGATGGCAGATTTCATGGCTTCGATCGAAAAGCTGCTGCCGCGCGAGGACCGCATCTTCTTTCCGGGCCACGGCGGGCCGGTGAAGGAGCCGGGCTCGTTCCTGCGGGGGCTTCGCACCCATCGGCGCATGCGCGAACGGGCGGTGCTGGAGCGCATCAGGGCCGGCGACCGGCTGATCCCCGACATGGTCAAGGTGATCTATGCCAGCACCGACCCGCGCCTGCATGGGGCAGCTGCCCTTTCTGTGCTTGCGCATCTGGAAGACCTGGTCGAGAAAGGCCGCGTTCTGACCGAAGGCCCGCCGTCGCTTGCGGGCGTCTACTGGCCGGCTTGAAGCGTGCCGCGATCCTTCGGATTCGCGGCACGCTTCAAGTCTTTAGTTTCTCCGCTGCCGTTATCGCAAAACTGCTGCACACTTTTGCGCGACATGCTTTAGTTCCCGGCGATTCCCAGAAGTTCGGTATCGAGCCAGTCGAGGAAATCCTCGGCGATGGCTTCGCTCATCCCGAGGTCATGCGGCCCATAACGCGAGGCGACGCGGATATCGACGGAGGTCGTCTCGGCATCTTCGCGCAGCCGGATCACCAAGTCGAAACGCAGGCCGAGAACCAAGGTGCGGGTCTCGCCCTGCAGCAGGACATCGCCGGCATTGACAAAAACCGGTGCGAGCGAGGGTTCCGGGCGCGGCAACGGGATCGGCGCCACGTCGGGCACCGGCGCCTGTTCGTCCTGCGGCGCGGGGCGCTGAGCGATATCCGGCGCGATCAGTTCGACGCCTTCCTTCTTGGTGATCGCGATCCGGGCGGAAAGCACCGCCTTCTGCACACCCTGATAGACGCGGTCGAGGGCGCCCTCGTAACGCCTGCCGGTGAGGCCGGGATAGGCGGCGAACTGCACCCGCCGATCGGCAGGCGTAATGATCGTCGAGCGCGGCAGCCATTTCTGGCCGGCCTTCGGCTCGGCAACCCATGGCGGCGGGTCGGCAATATCGGTGGAAATGTCGAAGAGCGGCGGCAGGGTGTAATAATAGAAGGCGCCGGTCGCCACCACGGCAAGCGGGACACCGGCATAGATCAGCCCTTTCGTCGCCGCGACGCCACCGGTTGCGCCGACCTGCCAGAGCCGGATCAGGCCAATCAGCGACAGAGGCACCGAAACGGCGGCAATCGCTGCCGAGAGGAACAGCAGCGCCAGGAAATCCGGGGTCGCCAGCGGGCCGAAACGATGGGCCAGCGCGGCGATGACGAACAATGCCAGCGCCGACAAGGCCAGCCTGCGGGCCGTATAGGCCGAATGGGAAACGGGCCGGACAAAACGGACGGGCATGGGATCGGCAAAGGCTCCATGGCAAAAGCGCTTGCTCCTGTGTAAAACAGCTTCGCCCGGAATGGAATCCCAAGGTTGCAGCCCGGCCGAATGAAAAGGAGTTCATCTGATGCGCCCTCACCGCCTTCTCCTCGTCGCCTCGCTTATTGCCCCGCTGGGCGCCCTTCTGGCCGGCTGCCAGACGATGACGCCGGAGGAACGCCGCGCGGCGGACGAGACCACCTGCGCCAGCTACGGCTTCAGGCGCGGCACGGATGCGATGGCACGCTGCATGCTCGACATCGAACTCGATCGCCGCGCCGAAGGCCGTTCGATGCAGTCCCGCGCCGATGCGATGATGTGGCGGCCGATGGTGGTCGAGCGCCGGGTGATAGTCGAGCGGCGCTGAACGGCCGGCATAAAGGCGGTGCCGTAGAACGGTCTCCTCGATCAGCCTGCAGGGATATCCGGCCGCGAACGCGAATGCCTATTCGATCACCGGCGGTATTGCAGCTCGATCTTTACGCCTTCCGGGCCGTAGACGAAGATCTGGCCGATATCGGTATCGGGTATGGCGTCGTGTTCGAAACGATAACCCGTCGCTTCAATCTCCTTGACGGCAACATCGTGGTCGTAAAAGGAGAAGGCTACGTGGTCGTAGATGCCGACCGGAGGATCGCCGTCCCGCTCGACGATCAGCAGGTGAATGCAGGAATGGCCGTCGATATAGAGCCAGTGGCCCGGGAAAGGGAATGGCGGCCGAAACCCTTCCTTTGCTCCCAGCACCTTCTCAAGGAACGCCATCATCGGCCCCGCATCGCGGGTGCGGATCGTCACGTGGTCCAAACGCGGCATATGCCCCTCCCCTTTGTCGCACGTCTGTGCCGAGCATAACACGGCAACACAGACGTGTGAGCAAAAGATCGAGAGTCAGAAGTTCTTCATGTTGTAATGGGGAATTCCGACGTCGAAGAACTCTTCCCCATAGGTCTTGAAGCCGAAACGTTCGTACATGGAGATCTTGTCGCTCTGGGCCGCCAGATGAAAGCGGTTATCCCGCGCTTGGCCGTGCGCCTCCATGGCGGCGCGGATCATGGCGCTGGCGACGCCCTTGCCGCGCCACGGGCTGGTGACCGCGACCCGGCCGATCTTGACGCAATCTTCCGCGTAAATGACCCGCAACGTGCCGCAAACCTCGCCGGAGACGACGGCGACGAAGTGGAAGGCGGTCAGGTCTTCGGCATCGAATTCCATGTCGGCAGGCACGTTCTGTTCGACGATGAAGACTTCGCGGCGAAGGCGGAAACCCTCGTTGCAGAGCGTGCTGAAGACGGGGACGGCGAGAACGGTAACCTGGTTCATGATGGCCTCCTCGACCTTCATTTTCGAATAGCGATTTTGTTTTGCCGGTGACGGCCGGCATGACATAAACATCCCCAATCAGCTTTTAAAAGCGGCTTCGATCTGCCATGATCCTTCCATGAGCGAAACGCAAAAGCCAATTTCGATTGAGGATGCTATTTCGCCGGCGCCGACGGAGGCAGCCGACGATCTGCACGCGTGGCAGGTCAAAAAACTGGCAGAGCGAAAAAAGTCGGCTGATGCCGGACGATTTGCTTCCGCGGAGACAGTGAAGGCAGTGATCCGCAAATTCGTCCCCAATGGATGAACTCGTCTGGCGGACGAGGCGCTGCAAGATCTCGATGAGATCGGCTCCTATATCGCACTCGACAATGCGCATGCTGCCGAGAACGTGGTCCGTCGCATCGTGGAAGCTGTTTCAATGCTGGCGTGGCACCCGAAAGTCGGACGACTGACATCGGATGGGGATACACGGCGCCTCATCATCGCCGGCACCCCCTACATCGCCTTTTATCGCCTCCGCGAACGAGCGGAGATATTGGCCATATTTCACACGTCCCGAAAATGGCTGGACCATCTGAAATAGGAGTGGCTCTCCGGTTCATCCCTTCCTCCTTTCGATCGCCGCCTGGGCTGCGGCAAGGCGGGCGATGGGCACGCGGAAGGGCGAGCAGGAGACGTAGTCGAGGTCGGCATTCTCGCAGAAGCGGATCGAGGCAGGATCGCCGCCATGTTCGCCGCAAATGCCGAGCTTCAGGTCGTTGCGGGTCCGGCGGCCACGCTCGGCGGCCATCTGGATGAGTTCGCCGACGCCGTCGAAATCGAGCGAGATGAACGGGTCGTGCTCGATGATGCCCTTCCTCTGATAGGTGGGGATGAAGGCCGCCGCATCGTCGCGCGACATGCCGAAGGTCGTCTGCGTCAGGTCGTTGGTGCCGAAGGAGAAGAACTCGGCCGTCTCTGCGATGACATGGGCGCGGATGGCGGCGCGCGGCAGTTCGATCATCGTGCCGGCGAGATAGGCGATCGGAACGCCGGTTTCCTGCGCGACATCCTCGGCGACGCGGTCGATGACGCCCTTCACATAGTCCAGTTCCTTGCGCAGGCTGACGAGCGGCACCATGATTTCCAGCTCGACCGGTTCGCCTGTGAGCTTTCCGGCCTCCACCGCCGCCTCGAAGATGGCGCGCGCCTGCATTTCGGCGATCTCGGGATAGGAAATCGCCAGCCGGCAGCCGCGATGGCCGAGCATCGGGTTGAATTCATGGATGGCGTCGATGCGGCGGGCGAGGAAGGCCGGCGGCATCGCCATCGCCTTGGCGACCTCGGCGATTTCCGCCTCCGTCTTCGGCAGGAATTCGTGCAGCGGCGGATCGAGCAGGCGGATCGTCACCGGCAGGCCGTGCATGATCGAGAACAACTCGATGAAATCCGAGCGCTGCATCGGCAGGAGCTTTCCGAGCGCCTCGCGGCGGCCCGTCTCGTCCTCGGCGAGGATCATCTCGCGCATGACGTGGATGCGGTCGCCCTCGAAGAACATGTGTTCGGTGCGGCAGAGGCCGATGCCTTCGGCCCCGAAGGAACGGGCAGCGCGGGCGTCCTGCGGCGTGTCGGCGTTGGTGCGCACCGTCATGCGGCGGGTCTTGTCCGCCCAGGCCATCAGCTTGCCGAAATCACCGGAGAGCGCAGGCTGGATCATCGGCACCGCGCCCTTCAGCACCTGCCCGGACGAGCCGTCTATGGTGACCGTGTCGCCGCGCTTCAGCGTCACGCCGGCGCCGATCAGGAGTTCGTTGCGCAGGTCGACGCGCATCGAGCCGGCACCGACAACGCAGGGGATGCCCATGCCGCGGGCGACGACCGCGGCATGGCTGGTCATGCCGCCGCGGGTGGTGAGGATGCCTTCGGCAGCGTGCATGCCGTGGATGTCTTCAGGGCTGGTCTCGATGCGCACCAGGATGACCTTGCGGCCTTCGTGTTCCGCCTCGACCGCCTCTTCGGCGGTGAAGACGATCTCGCCGGTGGCCGCACCCGGGGAAGCCGGCAGGCCGGACCCGACCACGTGGCGCTCGACGCGCGGATCGATGGTCGGGTGGAGAAGCTGGTCGAGCGAGGGCGGCTCGATGCGGCAGACGGCCTCTTCCTCGGTGATGACGCCTTCTTCCACCATGTCGACGGCGATCTTCATCGCAGCGCGGGTGGTGCGCTTGCCGGAGCGGGTCTGCAGCATCCATAACTTGCCGCGCTCGACGGTGAATTCGAGATCCTGCATTTCGCGGTAATGGGCTTCCAGCCGGTCGCAGATCGCCTTGAACTCGGCGAAGGTTTCCGGCATCAGCTTTTCCATCGACGGCTTGTCGGAGCCTGAAGCGATACGCCCTTCCTCGGTAATCGATTGCGGCGTACGGATGCCGGCGACGACATCCTCCCCTTGCGCATTGACCAGAAACTCGCCGTAGAGCGCCTTGTCGCCGGTCGAGGGATTGCGGGTGAAGGCGACGCCAGTCGCCGAGGACGAACCGAGATTGCCGAACACCATGGTCTGGACGTTGACGGCCGTGCCCCATTCCTCCGGAATGCGGTGGAGCATGCGGTAGGTCATGGCGCGCGGGTTCATCCAGCTCGAAAAGACGGCGCGGATGGCGCCCCAGAGCTGCACATGCGGATCCTGCGGAAAGCTGCTGCCCAGCTCATCCTCGATCATCCTTTTATAGAGGCTGACGACGTGCTGCCATTCGACGGCGGAGAGATCGGTATCGTAGTCGTGGCCGAGCCGAGCCTTCTCGTCCTCGAGTATCTCCTCGAAAATCTCGTGGTCGAGGCCCATGACCACATCGGCATACATCTGGATGAAGCGGCGGTAGCTGTCCCAGGCAAAGCGCGCATCGCCGGCATCGTGCCCGAGCGACTGCACCGTTTCGTCGTTGAGGCCGAGGTTGAGGACGGTGTCCATCATGCCGGGCATGGATGCCCGGGCGCCGGAGCGCACGGAAAGCAGCAGAGGCTTCGTCCTGCCGCCGAAGACGCGGCCGGTCAGCCCTTCGATCGCGGCAATGCCTTCGAGGACCTGCGCCTTCAGGTCGTCCGGAAGCGTGCTGCCATTCTCGAAATAGAAAACGCAGGCATCGGCAACGATGGTCAGCCCTGGAGGAACCGGCAGGCCAAGGCTTGCCATCTCGGCGAGATTGGCGCCCTTGCCACCCAGCCGCTCGACATCCGTGGCGCGGCCCTCCGCCTCGCCACCACCGAAGCGATAGACCCATTTCGACATTGCTGCTCTCCACCCGTCGCAGTCTTTTGCGCAATAACTACAAGTTTTATGACGGTTTGGGAACGGATCTAGGCAGGAATATGTTGCGTCGCAACAAGAGCGGCCGGAGACGGCTACCAAATTGGCCCGGGAGCGCTGGAAAACAAAGCTTTGCGGGGCCGGATCACAGGCGGCCCCGCAAAGCTTTCCGCCCGGGACAGGAAACCCGGACGGGGGGTAGGAAACTTTGAGTTGGACTGCGAAGCGTATGGACGCTCAGGCGCGTTCCAATTCCACAGTCCACAAAATAACAATAGTCAGAAAATTACATCCCCCATATGGGTGATTCTACGTAGGTCGCAGGTACTTTACCCCCGGATGCAGCCTTAAAAATTGATGCTAGTCAATGAATTGACGTAAATTACGTCGCTAGAGAATGCAACTCGCAACAACGGCACCCCATTCAGCTCGCCTCGCGCAGAAGCTCCGCGGTCTGGAGATCGACGGAAACGAGCTGGGAAACGCCCTGTTCGCCCATCGTCACGCCGAAAAGGCGGTTCATGCGGGCCATGGTGATGGGATTGTGGGTGATGATGATGAAACGGGTCTCGGTCGATGCCGCCATTTCGTCCATCAGATTGCAATAGCGTTCCACATTGTGATCATCGAGCGGCGCATCAACCTCGTCCAGCACGCAGATCGGCGCCGGATTGGTGAGGAAGACGGCAAAGATCAGCGCCATCGCCGTCAGCGCCTGCTCGCCGCCTGACAGAAGCGTCATGGTCTGCGGCTTCTTGCCCGGCGGGCGGGCGAGGATTTCAAGACCTGCTTCGAGCGGATCGTCCGATTCGATCAGCTGCAGTTCCGCCGTGCCGCCGCCGAAAAGATGGGTGAAGAGCCGCCGGAACTGCTCATTGACCACGTCGAAGGCGGCCAGCAGCCGTTCGCGGCCTTCGCGGTTGAGGCTCTGGATCGCGCCGCGCAGCTTGCGGATCGCATCGATCACGTCGGCGCGCTCGCGCATCAGGTTGTCGAGCTTGTCGGAAAGCTCCTTCTGCTCTTCGTCCGCGCGCAGGTTGACGGCGCCGAGCCTTTCCCGCTCCATGCGCAGGCGGTCTACCTCGCGTTCGATCTCGCGGACGTCCGGCAGGGCCGATTCGGGCTTCAGGCCCGCCAGCCGCAGGACCTCGTGGGGCGCGACATTGAGCGCCTCGCGGATGCGGTTTTCGCTCTCATGGCGCTTCTCGGCAGCCGAAACCAGACGCTCCTCGGCACGGCCGCGCTTTTCGCGCACTTCGGCCAGTTCGGAAAGGGCAACGACCGCGATCCGGTCGGCTTCGCGCTGATGGGTTTCCGCCTCGGCCAATCGGTCGGCGGCGGCGCGGCGGGTCTCTTCCGCCTTCTGCAACTCGGTCAGCAGCGCGCGGCGCTTGTCGTCGAACTCCTCGGGCGCAGCTTCGAGATCGGCGATCTCCTCGCGGGCCTCTTCCTCGCGCTCTCTGAGGCTGGCGATATGATCGGCGGCGCTCGCCGCCCGGGCAGTCCAGGAAGCGCGCTCCTGGGCGATCGCTGCCAGGCGCCGCTTGCGGGCCTCTGTCTCGCGGCTCAGGCCCTCGTAACGGGCGCGCGCTTCGGCGAGCAGGCCGCGGTCGGTCGCGACAACCGCCTGCTGGTCGCGCAGCCGGTTGTCGAGATCGGAAATATCCGGCGCACCCTCGAGTTCGATGCGGGCGTTTTCCTCCTGGACGCCGAGATCCTCGATCTGCGCGGTCACCTGGTTCACGGCCTCGCCGGCCACGTCGCGGCGGCGCATCAGGTCGCCGGCCGCACGTTCGGCAGCGGCCAGCGCATCGCGGGCTTCGGACAGTTGGCGCGCGCCGATGCGGGCGCGATCGCGGGCGTCGGTCAGGCGCCGTTCGGCGGAGGTGATTTCGGATGCGGCGGCGGCGAGCGCCACTTCGGTTTCGGACAGCACGATGCGCGCTTCGTCGATCTCGGCTTCCAGTTCCGAAAGCCGGTTCTTCTGGGAGAGACGCAAGGCGGCGGCACCCGGCGCCTCGGAGCCGGTAACGTGGCCGTCCCAGCGATAGACGGCGCCTTCGCGGGTCACCAGGCGCTGGCCGGGCCGCAACAGGCGCATCATCCGCTGGGCCTCCGCCGAAGCGACGACGCCGATCTGGGCAAGGTTGCGGGACAGTTCCGGCGGCGCGGTGACATGCGCGATCAGCGGCTGGGCGCCCTGGGGCAGGCCGGGATCACCGGAACCATCGCCATTCACCGACCAGTAGGTCGGAGCCGAGGCATCGACCGGGCTTTCGAGATCGTCGCCAAGCACTGCACCGAGGGCTGCCTCGAAACCGCGATCGACGCGGATCATGTCGGCGACCGCGACGAAATCCCCCGACGTGGCGCCGGCTGCGAGCATTTTCGAAATGGTGCGGGCCTCGGTCTCCAGCGCATTGAGCACAGAGCGTGCAGCCTCCACCGGGCCGCGGGCCATCAGCTCGGCCGAGCGGGCGGCGG
Source organism: Neorhizobium sp. T25_13 (assembly GCF_002968675.1). NCBI lineage: Bacteria > Pseudomonadati > Pseudomonadota > Alphaproteobacteria > Hyphomicrobiales > Rhizobiaceae > Neorhizobium > Neorhizobium sp. T25_13. The sequence continues at coordinate 354,994 of NZ_PVBI01000006.1, read as the reverse complement.
AAAGTGCCGCCTCCACGTCTTCGACAGTGATCGTCGCATCCTCGACGGCGATTTCCGCCGCTTCGACCGCTTCCCGCCTTTCGGCCGGATCGTCGAGGGCGGATAGCCGCTCGTTGATGGCGTCAAGCTCGCCCGTCGCATCGCCAAGCTGCCGGTCGAGGCGCTGGCGGCGCTCTGCGAGATCGCGGATCAGCCGTTCGAGCTGGTGACGGCCGGCGGCGGCCTCGGCGCGCTCGGCGGTGATTGCCGAAAACAGCGCTTCGCTCGTCGCAAGCGACGCCGCGGCAGCCTCGAAAGTCTCGCGCAACTCTTCGGCTTCGGCGCCGGAATCGGCGAGCATGTCGTTGAGTTCGGCCTCTTCCTCGCCGAGCTTTTCGAGGAAGGCGGTATTGTCGGCGGCGAGCCGTTCTTCGCGGCTGATATCGTCGCCGAGCTGGACGAGCCGGCGGGTCAGTTCGTCCCGGCGCTTCAGCAGGCGGTTTGCCTCTTCCTCGAGCTGGCCGCGGGCGATCTGCAGGCGCTGCAGGGCGGCACCGGCCTTCGCCTCCTCCTCGCGCAGCTCCGGCAGCTTGAGGCTGGCGATCGCCTGTTGCTTGGCGGCCTCCATCTGCGCCTGCGCCTTTTCGGCAACGACGCTGGTTACCTGGTTGAGGGCGCTTTCCGCCTCGCCTTCCGCCTCCTTGGCCTGCACCCAGCGGATATGCAGCAGCATCGCCTCGCGGGCGCGGATATCGGCCGACAGGGTCTTGAAGCGGCTCGCCTGGCGGGCCTGGCGTTTCAGGCTCTCGATCTGGCTTTCCAGCTGCGAAAGCACGTCGTCCAGGCGTTCGAGATTGCCTTCGGCGGCGCGCAGCCGCAGTTCCGCCTCGTGGCGGCGCGAATGCAGGCCGGAAATGCCGGCTGCCTCTTCGAGCAGCTGGCGACGCGCCTGGGGTTTTGCCTGGATCAGTTCGCCGATGCGGCCCTGACCGACCATGGAAGGCGAGCGGGCGCCGGTCGAGGCATCGGCAAACAAAAGCTGCACGTCCTTGGCGCGGGCTTCCTTGCCGTTGATGCGGTAGACGGAGCCGGACTCGCGTTCGATGCGGCGGGTCACCTGGATTTCGTCGGAATCGTTGAAGGCGGCAGGTGCCGTGCGGTCGGAATTGTCGAGGTAGAGACCGACTTCGGCGGTGTTGCGGGCCGGCCGGTTGCCGGAGCCCGAAAAAATCACGTCGTCCATGCCGGACGCACGCATGTTCTTATAGGAGTTTTCTCCCATCACCCAGCGGAGCGCCTCGACGAGGTTCGACTTGCCGCAGCCGTTCGGGCCGACCACGCCGGTCAGCCCGCGCTCGATGATAAATTCCGTCGGTTCGACGAAAGACTTGAATCCGAGAACGCGCAGCTTGTTGAACTTCATGCCGCGCCCCTCACCTTCCCGTCGGGGAAGGCGTGCTCACAACAGGCTGTCGATGAGCTTGGACATGGATTCAACAGACATATCTCCCGAATACTTCTTGCCGCCAATCAGGAAGGTCGGCGTGGAATTGACGCCAAATTCGTCCGCGCCCCTCTTAACGACGGCGTTCACTTCATCGAGAAGCTTCTGGTTCGTCAAGCAGGCCTCGAAAGTCTGCTGTGAGTAACCTGCGAGTTTGACCGCCTGGAGCAGCGCGTTGCGCACATTTCCGTCCGCGGGCGCCGCCCAGCCGCGCTGCTGCTTGAAGAGCATCGAGACCATCGGGAAATACTGGGCGGGCGTCGAGAGCTCGGCGGCGTTCTGCGGGCTGCAGCGGGCAAGCATGAAAGCGGCGGTCGCGACCGGATCGAACGGGAATTCGCGGAGGATGAAGCGTACCTTACCGGTATCGATATACTTGGTCTTGATCGTCTCGAAGGTCTTGTTGTGGAAATTGGCACAATGCGGGCAGGTCATCGACATGTATTCGATGATCGTGACCTTCGCCTTTTCGTCGCCCAGCGCCATTTCCGGCAGCGGACCCGGCTTCACTGCAGCGGCCATGTCCACGGTGCCCTGGGACTCCGGCAATTCCTGCGCGAAAGCTTCGGAAGCACCAAGCGGCAAGGCTAGGCAAACAGCGGTGACTGCCACTCCGCCGAGAAGCGCGCGCCTAGTCATGGTCATTTCGTTCATCTGCATGGAACACCCGTGTGCGAGAGATCTTCAATAGAGGTGACATTCCGTATCGCGGCGCCCCAGCGCGAACAAGCTGTCGATAGGCAAATCTCTTCAAAGAATTGTGACAAATCGGAGATCTATCAAGAGGATCGGCGGGTTTCTCTCTCAGACCTTGCGTTTCTGCTGCAGCACGGCGGTGCCGAGTCTTGCCACGGCCTTCCTGAGCGCCTCGCTTTCGATGCCTTCCATCATGGTTTCCAGCCGCTTGGCGGCCTCGCCCTTCAAAGGCGGCGGCTTGCGGGGATGCTTGAAGGTCTGGGAGACCGGTTTCTGGACGATGCGGATCTGGCGCACCGCCGGAAAACCGAAAAAGCCGTTGATGCGGGCGATCAGTTCGCCCTGGGCATGGGTGAGGAAAAGCGCCCGCGCGCCTTCGCAGGCGATCGTCAGCACGCCCGCCTGATGACCGCCGCCCGAACCGGTGCCCTCGTCGCGGCGCGGCCAGGCGATCTTTTCCGGCCGCGTGCAATCGGCAAAGTCCTCGCCGGCGATCTCGTCCCAGGAGCCGAGCAGCGCCGTCGAGATGCCGGCGCGGCGAGCGAGCACGGGATCGATGATACCGTTCGCGATCTCCGATATCTGCAGCTCGCGTTTCTTGGGATAACTCATGACGCCCGCCATTGCGGCCCCGGCAGGCCTTGATGCCGGCGCACTATTCCCACAACTATACGCCATCTCTTCCCATTACGGCAAACAATGCTCCAGACGATCCACATCACCCATGCGCAGAAGCTGCTGACCTGGTACGACCGGCACCATCGTGAGCTTCCATGGCGGGTAAGCCCGGCTGCGGCAAAGGCCGGGAAACGGGCCGATCCCTACCACGTCTGGCTTTCGGAAGTGATGCTGCAGCAGACCACCGTGCAGGCGGTGAAACCCTATTTCGCCAAGTTCCTGACGCTCTGGCCCAAGGTGACCGACCTTGCCGCCGCCCCGGTCGAGGACGTGATGGCGGCGTGGGCGGGGCTTGGTTATTACGCCCGCGCCCGCAACCTGAAAAAATGCGCCGAAGCGGTTGCGGCCGAGCATGGCGGTGTGTTTCCCGACACCGAGGAAGGCCTGCGAGCGCTCCCCGGCATCGGCGACTATACGTCCGCCGCCGTCTCTGCCATCGCCTTCAACCGGCAGTCCGCCGTCATGGACGGCAATGTCGAGCGGGTGATTTCGCGGCTTTACGCCATCGACGCGCCGCTTCCGGGCTCCAAGCCGGCGATGAAGGCAAGGGTGGCTGAACTGACGCCGACCGACCGTCCCGGCGATTTCGCGCAGGCGATGATGGATCTCGGCGCAACCATCTGCACCCCGAAACGGCCGGCCTGCGCTCTCTGTCCCTTCCGCGACGACTGTCTGGCCCTTGCAGAACACGACCCGGAACGGTTCCCAGTCAAGGCAACGAAGAAGGAAAAGCCGGTGCGGTTCGGCGCCGTCTTCGTGGCCGTGACGCCGGAGGGCGAAGTGCTATTGCGGCGGCGGATCGACAGCGGGTTGCTCGGCGGCATGACCGAAGTGCCGACCACCACCTGGACATCGCGCATCGACGGCGGGACCACGACCGACCATGCCCCCTTCCCCGCCGCATGGGAGGCATCGGGCTCCGTCACCCACGTCTTCACCCATTTCGAACTGAGGCTCTCGGTCTTCCGGGCGAAGACCGAGAGGATCACTACCGCCGACGGCTGGTGGGAGCCGGTCGCAAATCTCGAGGCCCAGGCCTTGCCTACGGTGATGAAAAAAGCGATCACCCAGGCTATTCCACTGGCCTTCGAAAAAGCGTGATTATGTCGCGACTTCCACCGATAATCCCGCTCGCCAGTCGGGGGAAATCGGCGGTGCTGGACTCATTGCCGTGGACAAGGCTTAATGCTGCGCGGGAATGGCGAAATTGCCGGGGCGATTATGAGATCACCGCAGCAAATGACTGATGACAGCGATGTTCTCGATGCTGTCGTCATCGGGGCCGGTTGGGCCGGCCTGGGTGTCAGCTACTGGCTGGCGCGACGGGGCCTGCGCCACAGCGTGTTGGAGCGGGGCCGCGTAGGAGAGACCTGGCGCGCGCAGCGATGGGATTCCTTTCGGATGAATACTCCCAACGTGCAGACCGTCATGCCGGGCGACTGCTATGACGGTCCGGATCCGGATGGCGCCCTGACGCGCGACCAGTTCGTCGCTCTCCTTGAGGACTTCGCCGGGCGCAACGCGCTGCCGATCGAACCTGATACTGCCGTGAGCGAACTTACGCACGAGAATGGCGCCTATCGACTGAGTACCTCACGCGGCACGCTTTTGGCACGCAATGTGATCGTCGCAAGCGGCAGCCTGAATTGTCCGGTGCGCCCGGTCTGGGCCGCCGAGTTGACGCCCGCTCTCCACCAGATCGACGCTTCCGGCTACCGCAGCGCTGCCGATCTGCCCGATGGAGCGGTGCTGGTGGTCGGAGGCGGCCAATCTGGTGTTCAGATCGCGGAAGAATTAGCGGGCGCGGGTCGAATGGTCTTCCTTGCGACCAGTCGTGTCGGGCGGCTGCCACGGCGCTACCGGGGTCGCGACATCATGGTCTGGCTGCTCGAAAGCGGGTTTCTCGACGGGCGCCGGGAGGAAGTTATTCGGCTTGCCGGACGCATCCCGCCGCGTGGTGTGCTCGGGTCGACGCATACGATAAGCCTTCAGGCGCTGAGCGCCCAAGGTGTCGTGCTTCTTGGGCGTCTCATCGGCATCGTGGACGGCGGTAGCCTCTCGTTTGCCGGCGATGTCGAAGCGAATGTCCGCTTCGCGGATGAAGCCTCCGACAATATCAAGCGCCATGTCGACGACTATATCAGCCGCGCCGGGATCGACGCACCCGTTGCGGAGCCGGACCCGGCGGAGACTGTCGCGATGTGTCAGTCGAGCCCGACGATCGGTACGCTCGATCTCTTCCGCTCCGGCGTAACGAGCGTGGTGTGGTGCACGGGCTTTAAGGGCGATTTCAGTTGGATGAGGCTTCCCGGTGCGCTCGACAGTGCGGGACAGCCTGTTCACGCAGATGGCGTGGCCGCCCTGCCTGGCCTTTACTTCGCGGGGCTGGACTTTGCCTCCACACGCAAGTCAGGCATCATCTTGGCGATCACCGAGGAAGCACCTCGCCTTGTCGGACATATCGCGGGGCATTCGTGACCGCCTTTGGCGATCCGACCGTCATACGTTCCCAGGTTGGTGGCATTTGCTACCGAATCGCGCGAAAAATCCTCGAACTGATATTCCCGGGACCTGTTCATGGCAGCCAAGATCGACCACATCGTCTTCGACATCGGCAAGGTGCTGATCCACTACGATCCGAACCTTCCCTATGCTCGCGTCATTCCGGACGAGGAGGAGCGCAGATGGTTCTTTGAGAACGTCTGCACCCACGAATGGAACCTGGAACAGGATCGCGGCCGCAAGTGGGAAGATGCAGAGGCGCTGCTGGTCGCGCAATATCCCGAGCGCGAGGAACAGATCCGCGCCTTCCGCAAATGCTGGCACGAAATGGTGCCGCATGCCTATGACGGCTCGGTCAAGATCATGGAAGGGCTGATCGACAAGGGCCACGACGTGACGATGCTGACCAATTTCGCCGCCGACACGTTCGCCGAGGCTAGACAGATCTTCCCGTTTCTCAACAAGCCGCGGGGCGTGACCGTGTCGGGCGAGATCGGTCTGATCAAGCCGGACGTGGGGATCTACGAAAAGCACGCCCGCGACTTCGGCCTGACCCCGGAGGCCTCGATCTTCATCGACGACAGCCACGCAAATGTCGAAGGTGCGCGCGCGGCCGGCTGGCAGGCGGTGCATTTCAAGGATGCCGAGACGCTGCGGCAGGACCTGATCGCCCACGGCATCGAGGTATAAGGCCGTCCGGTCGCGGGGCCGGTCCCTAGAGGATCCGGCTCGCGACGCAGACACGCCCGACGACCTTCAGCTCCGCTAAACCGTCCTTAAGGATATGCTGCGAGCGATACCGTTCCAGATTGTCCGGCAGGAGTTCGATACTGCCATCGGCAAACCGCTGCACCCGCCGGGCGATCAGTTCCGCGCCGGCATCGAACAGATAAACGCTCCCGTCCTCCAGCTTGCGGTCGCTGATGTCGACGAAAATAGGCGTACCGCCGACGATCGTCGGCGACATGCTGTCGCCGCTTGCGGATACGACCCGCATGTTTTGCGGATCGACCGAGAGCTTCGCCCAGAAACCTCCGGGGATGGCCGTCCATGTGGTATCGAGGGAAGACTGTCCGGACACAACGTCTTCATAAGCCGGGATGACTATGCGATCGGCGAGATCCCAGAGCGGGCTCGGCTCGGAAAATCCGACCGGCGGGATTTCGGGGGGCGAAAAATGGATGATCCCGTCCTCGACCGACCAGTCGTTGCCGAGATATTCGATCGGCACTTCGGCGAGCTCCGCCATCATGTTGAGCGTGCTGTGGCGTGGCTCGGTCTTGCCGTGACGGTAGTTGTCGAGCGTGTTGTCGTTGAGGCCGAGCGCATCCACCACGCGCAGGCGGCCGCCGGCCAGTTCGCAGAGGATCAGCATCTTCAGCGCCACCGCCCGGCGCGCGGCATCCCTGCCCTCCCAGCTTGGAGAGAACCGCGCCAACGCACGCTCGATCCGGTGGCGCAACTCGCCATTGACAGGCATGGACATTTTCAAAAACGCAAAATTAGCAATTCGTTCAACCCGATACAACCTACGATATCAAGCGCGGGTCACGGCGTGAAGACCTGAAATTTCGCAAAGTCGAGTTTGATCAGGCGGCAGAGGCGACCAGAGCGGCGCGCAAAAAGAAATGGCGCCCGGGATCAGCCTTCCCGGGCGCCAATTATCCTCGTCCGGGACTAGAGGTACGAAACCGGACAAGGCATTCGGTCGATGTGGCGGGGACCGGTGGATCAGTCCAGTTTCGCCATACCGTTTCGGATAACGGATCGCAGTTCATCGATGGGCTTGAGCGATTTGCCATCGTCGAAATGCCAGAACGTCCATCCGTTGCATGCATCAAGGCCCTGCACTTTCGCGCCGAGGCGATGAATGGAACCGGCGTCGCCATTTGCCGAGAGCGTGCCGTCGGCGCGAATGATCGCGCTGTGGCGGCGCTTCGCGTCGGTCAGGACCTGACCGGGCTTGACGAGACCGCTTTCGACCAGCGTGTTGAAGGCGACACGGGGTTCGGCCTTCTTGCCGGTCATGACCGTCAGTTCCGCCTTGCCGAGCGGCTCGACGGAGGCGATGCGCTCGGAAGCCGCATCGATATAATCCTGCTCGCGCTCGATGCCGACGAAATTGCGGCCGAGACGTTTTGCAACGGCGCCGGTCGTGCCGGTGCCGAAGAAGGGATCCAGAATGACGTCGCCCGGCTTGGTCGAGGCCATGATCACACGGGCAAGCAGCGACTCCGGCTTCTGGGTCGGATGGACCTTCTTGCCATCGTCGCCCTTCAGGCGTTCGCCGCCGGAGCAGATCGGGAACAGCCAGTCGGAGCGCATCTGCACGTCGTCGTTGGAGGCCTTCAGCGCATCGTAGTTGAAGGTATAGCCCTTCGACTTGGCGTCGCGGCTCGCCCAGATCATCGTCTCATGGGCGTTCTGGAACCGGCGGCCCTTGAAGTTCGGCATCGGATTGACCTTGCGCCAGACGATGTCGTTCAGAAGCCAGAAGTTCAGGTCCTGCATGATCGCGCCGACGCGGAAGATATTGTGGTAGGAGCCGATGACCCAGATCGTGCCATTCGGCTTCAGAACGCGGCGGCAGGCGAGCAGCCAAGCGCGGGTGAAGGCGTCATAAACTTCGAAGGAGGCGAACTGGTCCCATTCGTCATCGACGGCATCGACCAGCGACTGGTCGGGACGGTGCAAAGTGCCGCCAAGCTGGAGATTATAGGGTGGATCGGCGAAGATCGCGTCGACGGAATGATCCGGCAAGGCTTCCAGAGCAGCGACACAATCGCCCTTGATGATGGAGTTTAGCCAAGTGTCCGGACGGACCTGACGCTTCAGGTCGGCCAGCGGAAGAACTGCTGCCATGTGCTACTCGCTACGCTCTACTCGATACCAATTTTACTCGCTGTTATGGTTACCTATTTTGGTTACCAAAGCCTGAAGCGGTGCACGATTTCGGGAAAAATTTTGAGGCGTGGAAAGATGGTGCGGGTTGATCATTCCGACACATGCCGTATCTTTGAAGAACAACGATGGAGTGCAATCATGCCCACCACAAAGGCATCCGCAAAGCGAGGCGAGCAGCCGGCAAGAAGAGTGCTTCTTGCTCGAGAACTCAGCGATGCGGAAATGGCAGCGATCCGCGCCGCGCAGGTCAAGGCGGACGTGCCCTATAATCTCGACGACCTCGACGACGAAGGCAATCTTGTCTCCCGAAAACCCTCGGATCGGGCGCGTTGAAAATCCCTCTTTCGGCGCCAGTCGGTAGCATTGTCGCCTACGAATATCTCTGGCATTCCCAATCCGGAACAAGGGACGACGGTGAGAAAACGCGCCCTGCGGTTATCGTCTTGTCCGCCGTCCGCGATGGAAGCAAAGAGATCGTCTATTGCCTCGGCATCTCGCATAGCGAACCGAAATCTCACCAACGCGCATTACCTCTGCCAACAAAGCTGCTGAGGTATCTCGGCCTCTCGGAGGAGCAGTCCTGGGCTTATACCGACCAGTTGAATGTCTTCATCTGGCCGGGTCCCGATTTACGTCCCGCCTCATGGCTGTCAAGCCGACCGGACACCGACGACAGTTGCGTGATTGGCCATTTGCCGAGCGACTGGTTCGAGTTGCTCAAGATGCATCTTGAAGAAAGCCGGCAGCTCGGCAAGCTCGCCGCCATCAAACGCAGCGAATAAACATCTAAGCCACATGCACCTCGCGGCTGTCCTTCGGCGCTTCGTCCCGCTCGAACATGCCGTAGTCCCTGACGACATGGCCGATGCGCAGGCGGTAATCGGCGAAGACGCCGCCGCGGCCGGCTTTCTGGGCGGCGCGATGGCTTTCGAGGTTGCGCCACGCCTTGACCGCCTCCTCGTCCCGCCAGAAAGACAGGGAGAGGATTTTTCCGCGCAGGGTGAGGCTTTCGAAACGCTCGATCGAGATGAAGCCATCGATGGTTTCCAGTTCGGACCGCAGCTCGCCGGCAAGGTCGAGATATTTGTGGCGCTCGCCCATATAGGGAATGACTTCGAAGATGACGGCGATCATGGCTTTACCGAAGCTCCGTGCGGCATCGAGACATTCCTGAGGAAGATCCGGTCCTCCTTCAGGATGAAACGTTCGCGTTTCGAGAACGCGTAGTTTTCCTGGCCCAGCGGATCGGCCATCAGCCGGGCGCGATAGGCTTCGTAGGCGGCGAGGCTGTCGACATTGTAGACGCCGTAGGCCGTCGTCGCCGACCCCTCGTGGGGGCCGAAATAACCGGTCAGATCGGCGCCGCAGCGCGGGATCGCCTGGCCCCAGTTACGGGCATATTCGGCGAACTCGTCCTTTTTGAACGGGTCGATTTCGTAGCGGATGAAACAGGTGATCATGACTTCGTCTCCTTCTGTTGTGAAGGTGTTTTGCCATATTGCCAGACGAAGATGCTTCGGTTACGGTCGAAGTATGAAGGAAGGTCCAGACATTGCCCGCATCGGGATGTTGTTCGGCGATCCCGCCCGCGCCAACATGCTGACTGCCCTGATGGGCGGCCAGGCGCTGACGGCGACGGAGCTTGCGCAAGCCGCCGGCGTGACGGTGCAGACGGCGAGTTCGCATCTCTCCAAGCTCGAGGAAGGCGGCATTCTCACCCAGCGCAAGCAGGGCCGGCATCGCTATTTCACGCTTGCCGACGCGGCCGCCGGCACGCTGCTCGAAAACATCATGGGGTTTGCGGCAAGCAGAGGCCATCTACGCCACCGGCCAGGGCCGAAGGATCCGGCATTGCGCAAGGCGCGCGTCTGCTACGACCATCTCGCCGGCGACTACGGGGTCAGGATGCTCGACAGTTTCGTCGCCCGCGGCGCCATCGAGAGCGATGGCGAGAACCTGACGATGACCGAGGACGGCCGCGCGGAACTCGGCACGCTCGGCATCCATGTGGCATCGCTCACATCCAATCGCCGGCCGCTCTGCAAATCCTGCCTCGACTGGAGCGAGCGGCGTTCGCATCTGGCCGGCACGCTCGGCAAGGCGCTGCTTGCCCATTTCCTCGAAAACGGCTGGGCACGGCGCAGTGAAGAGAGCCGCGCGGTGCTGTTTACGCCGGACGGCGAGCGGAAATTTCTTTCGCTGTTTCCGGCGGGCTGAACTTCATCACCAGCGCGCCTTTGTAATCTTCTCCTGCAATGCGATCGCAAAGGCTGCTCCATTCGCAGCCCGTGCAAGCCTCGCGGGTCACGCCGGCGGAGAAGGCGCGGCGCAGTGTCTCGAACAGCGCCTGATCGGAGGCGATCATCGCCCCGGTCTCCAGCTCCCGCCCAAGCAGGCGGGCGATATCCGCCAGCGCCGCCGCGTCGCGGCCGGCAACCGAAGCACCGAAACAATGCGCATCTTCATCCGACAGGAGCGGAGCGCAGATATCGTCGGGGCCGGAGACGATCTCGATTGGCTCGCCGGCGGAAAGCCGGCCGGCGAGACGACGATAGTTGGCGACGAAGGCTGGGCTATAGCCCTCGCCGACAAAGGTCAGCATGCAGAGAAGATGATGCGGCCGCAGCCTCACCGTCACTCTGCCGCGGCGCGATTGCGGGAGGCGACCGCGGCAAGGACGGCTGCAGCCAGGCCCGACTTCAGTGCAGCACCAAGGATGAACGGAGCAACGCCGGCCCAGAACGCCTTTTCAGCGCCGATCAATGCCGCGAGCCAGGCCCAGCCGAGCGCAAGGCATAGAAGGTTTGCGATGAGATGCGCCGAGAAGCTGGCGACGATGCGCCGCCCGGTCCAGCCGCGTTCGGCAAGCCAGCCGGCAACGGCGGCAATCACCGGAAAGGAAAAGAGATAACCCGCGGTCGGCCCCGCGAACACGGCAATGCCGCCCGCCCCACCGGCGAGCACTGGCGCTCCAAGCGCAGCCTCCCCAAGCCACGCAAGCACCGTCACGGCGCCGAGCCGCCAGCCGTAAAGCGCGCCGATCATGGTCACGGCGAAGGTCTGCATGGTGATCGGGACCGGAACCATCGGCACGGCGATCCGGGACGCGATCGCCAGCACCAGCGTGCCCGCAAGCACGAACAGGACTTTGGCGGGCACGGACCGCTCGACAAGTCGAAAGGGATCGAAAACAAGCGTCTGGGACGAATTAATCAGGGACATCGGCTCTCCTTCTCAAATTATAGATAATTTTGATTCCCATCTATTTTATGAGGTGAATTTTCGACGGACGCAAGAGTTAGGCGTCGAGTACACGATGGAAGGAACCGAAACGACGGCACAAGTCGACCAGAACCGGCCGATAGAGGCCAGATTTCGCGGAAATAAAATTATCTATAATTTTGAAAAGTGACTAACCGACGATGGCGAAAGTCTCACGCGAGGCACCAGTCTTGGCCGGCTGCGGGCCACGGCCGATCCATTGCACATGTTTCTGCAGGATGGCGGCGGCCTCGTCGGCCTTGCCCTGCCTAAGAGCGGAGAGGATGGCGCGATGGTCGTGGTCGGTGCGTTTTTCCCAGCCGGATTGCCAGGCGGAGAACAGGAACCTGGCGCTTGCCGCATGCAGATCGTCGATCGAGGCGAGCAGGCGCTTCATGCCGCAGGGGGCGAGGATCAGCCGGTGGAAACGGCGGTTCGCCGCCTCCCAGGCATGCACGTCGGCAGCGGCATCGCCCTCACGGGCCGCGTCTTCCGCCGCATCGAGGATGGCCGGGGTCAGGTGGCGGGCGGCATGACGGAGCGCCAGCACTTCCAGCACGGCACGCATTTCCGCCACTTCGCGGACTTCGGCGAGATCGAAGGAGGCGACGCGCACGCCGCGCCGCGGCTCGCTGATCGCCAGTCCCTGCGCTTCCAGCCGGCGGAATGCCTCGCGCACCGGCACGTGGCTGGTCTCGAATTCCTCGGCGATGTGATCCTGGCGGAGACGGGCACCGGGGGCGAGCTCGCCACGCACAATGCGGTCGGCAAGCACGCGGCTGATGCGGCTGGCGATGGTGTCTTCCGGTTCCTTGCCCATCAGCGTTCCTTAGTGCGCCGTTTTCCGCTTGTCGAGAGCCGCCCGCTACGCTTGTCCCAGCCATGCGCGGCGGTTGGTTGAGGTTTGTCCTGCCATCGTATAAAAGGCCGCCTCACCTTATATCAGGCCCATGGAAGGCATTTCCTCATGAGCAGCTTCGACCTCATCATCTTCGATTGCGACGGCGTTCTCGTCGATTCAGAAATCATCGCGGCGCAGGTGGAATCCAGGCTGCTCACCGAAGCGGGTTATCCGATCAGCGTCGAGGAAATGGGCGAGCGCTTCGCCGGCATGACCTGGAAGAACATCCTGCTGACCGTGGAAAAGGAAGCCGATATTCCGCTGTCCGCCTCGCTGCTCGACAAGTCCGAGACAATCCTTGACGCACGGCTTGCCCGCGACGTGAAGATCATCGACGGCGTGAAGTTCGCGCTGGCAAGGCTGACGACGCAGCGCTGCATCTGCTCCAATTCGAGCACCCACCGGCTCGACGTGATGCTCGAAAAGGTCGGCCTGAAACCCTATTTCGCGCCGCATATCTATTCGGCCAAGGATCTTGGGCCGGATCGGGTCAAGCCGAAGCCGGATATCTTCCTGCATGCCGCCGAGCAGTTCAAAGTTTCGCCGGAGAAGTGCCTGGTGATCGAGGATTCCACCCATGGTGTCCACGGCGCCAAGGCGGCCGGCATGCGCGTCGTCGGTTTTACCGGCGCATCGCACACCTATCCGAGCCATGCCGACCGGCTGACGGACGCCGGTGCCGAAACCGTAATTTCGCGGATGATGGACTTGCCGGCCGTTATTGCTGCGCTCGGCGAATGGGCCGGGGCGCTCTGAGCGCCCCGATCGGTTGGTTCTCTATCAGCTCCGACGGGCCGGCTTCTTTGCCGGGCCGGTGTCGTAGCCGAGGCGGACGCGGGTGAAGCGCGAGGCGCCGCCTTGCGCGTTCGGGATCTGCACATCCGCCTTGTTGAAGATGAACTGGGTGCCGCCGGCCGGCATGTCGACCGGGAAAGCCACCTTCTGCGAATAGATGACGCTGTCGCCGTCGACCACTTCGATGAGGATCGGCAGGGTGACCTTGCCGGGGACGCCGACCGGGCCCTGGACGAGACGTCCTTGCGCGACGACGTTGATGGTCAGCGTCGTCTCATTGGCGGTGCACTGGCGTGTCGCGTCGGCGAGCGAGGCTTGGTAGAGCAGTTTTTCCGGTGTGTTCTCGCCACCGCGCGCATAGGCGCGGTGAATGGCGGTCTGTTCGAGCATGACGACCGGCGGGCAGAATGCCTGCACCACGGGAGTTGCTGCCTCAGCGGCGGGGGCGGCGGTTGCGGTCGGGGTCAGCCCCTCTGTCGGCGCCGAGGAATTGCAGCTTGCGAGAACCGCCACGAGCGACACCGCCAGAAGACCACGCGAAATCTTTGCAAACACCGTACTCAACCCTCTTCCATCCCAATATCTGGGCCATTTACCTGGCGAACCGGAGCGTCACTTTCCGGTCTTTCACCGCCCATTTTCCTGGTCTATATCAGCGGCGCGAATAAAAATCGATTGGGGTTGATGGTCGTGGACTATATTTCTACCCGGGGCGAAGCCGCTCCGCTCGGATTCCGGGATGCGCTGATGGCGGGCCTTGCCCGCGACGGCGGCCTTTACGTGCCACGCCAATGGCCTTCGCTCTCCAAAAAGGAGATCCGCGCCCTGCGCGGCAAGACCTATCAGGAGGTTGCCTTCGAGATTCTCAAGCACTTCGTCGGCGACGAAATTCCCGCCGACAAGCTGAAGGGCATGATTGACGAGGCCTATGCCACGTTCCGGCATCCGGCCGTCGTGCCGCTGGTGCAGACCGGGCCGAACGATTTCGTGCTCGAGCTCTTCCACGGCACGACGCTCGCTTTCAAGGACGTGGCGATGCAGCTGCTCGCCCGGCTGATGGACTATGTGCTGGCCGAGCGCGGCGAGCGCGCAACGATCGTCGGCGCGACGTCGGGGGATACCGGCGGGGCGGCCATCGACGCATTCGCGGGCCGCGAGCGCACCGACATCTTCATCCTTTTCCCGCATGGCAAGGTCTCGTCCGTGCAGCAGCGGCAGATGACGACCTCCAGTGCCGCCAACGTGCATGCGCTGGCGCTGAAGGGCAATTTCGACGACTGCCAGAACATCGTCAAGGAGATGTTCAACGACGTCGCCTTCCGCGACCGGGTGAGGCTCTCGGGCGTCAACTCGATCAACTGGGCGCGCATCATGGCGCAGGTGGTCTATTATTTTACGGCCGCCGTTTCGCTTGGGGGACCGGACCGGAAAATCTCCTTCACGGTGCCGACCGGCAATTTCGGCGATATCTTCGCGGGTTATGTGGCCAAGAAGATGGGCCTGCCGATCGACCGGCTGGTGATCGCCACCAACGACAACGACATCCTCGCCCGGACGCTGAAGACCGGCCGCTACGAGATGCGCGACGTCAAGGCGACCACCTCGCCGTCAATGGACATCCAGATCTCGTCCAATTTCGAGCGGCTACTGTTCGAAGCCTATGGCCGCGACGCCGCTTCGGTGCGCGCCGCGATGGCCGGGCTGAAGCAGTCCGGCAGCTTTGAGATCAAGCCGGAGGCGCTGAAAGCCGTCCGCCGCGAGTTCCGTGCCGGGCGGGCGACGGAGCGACAGGTTGCCGCAACCATCCGCGAAACGCTTTCCGAGACCGGGTACCTCCTCGATCCCCATACTGCGACCGGTGTTTTCGTCGCAGGCAAGAACGCAAAACCGGCAAGCCCGATGGTCACTCTGGCCACCGCGCACCCGGCCAAATTTCCGGCCTCGGTAAAATCCGCTTGCGGAATTGATCCGGCGCTTCCATCATGGCTTGCTGATCTTATGCAAAGGGAGGAGCGCTTCGATATCTTGGAGCCTGAGCTTAAGGCCGTCGAAACATTCATCGGCCAGCATGCCCGCGCTAAGTAACAGAGGTATCGGCGGCGCCGGAAAGACGTAAACATGAATGTAGAAATCACCCGGCTCGCCTCCGGGTTGACGGTCGTCACCGAAACCATGCCGCATCTGGAGAGCGTCGCGCTGGGTGTCTGGATCAAATCCGGATCGCGTAACGAGACCGAGGACGAACATGGGATCGCCCACCTCCTCGAGCACATGGCCTTCAAGGGCACCGCCCGCCGCAGCGCCCGTGACATCGCCGAAGAGATCGAGAATGTCGGCGGCGAACTCAATGCCGCAACATCCACCGAAACCACCTCCTATTACGCCCGCGTGCTCAGGGACCATGTCCCGCTGGCGGTCGATATCCTTGCCGACATCCTGACGGAATCAGCCTTCGACGAGGAAGAACTGCGTCGCGAAAAGCACGTCATCCTCCAGGAGATCGGTGCTGCCAACGACACGCCCGACGATGTCGTTTTCGACAAGTTTTCCGAGGTCGCCTATCGCGGCCAGACGATCGGCCGGCCGATCCTCGGCACGCCGGATACAGTCAAGGGGTTCACCCCGGGGCAGATCCGCAACTATCTTTCGCGCAATTACACGACGGACCGGATGTTCGTGGTCGCCGCTGGCGCCGTCGATCATGCGACGTTCACCAAGCAGGTGGAAGAGCGCTTCGCCAGCCTGCCGATGACCCCGAGTTCGCCGCCCGTGCTGGAAGTCGCCCGCTACATCGGCGGCGACGTGCGTGAAACCCGCGACCTGATGGACGCGCAGGTCCTGCTCGGATTCGAGGGCAAGGCCTATCACATGCGCGATTTCTACTGCTCGCAGATCCTCGCCAACATCCTCGGCGGCGGCATGTCCTCGCGCCTGTTCCAGGAAGTGCGCGAACGTCGCGGCCTGTGTTATTCGGTCTATGCCTTCCACTGGGGCTTTTCCGATACCGGCATCTTCGGCATCCATGCGGCAACCGGCGGCAGCGAGTTGCCGACGCTGGTGCCTGTGATCATCGACGAGCTGCGCAAGTCCTCGGAAACCATTCATCAACAGGAAATCGACCGTGCCCGCGCCCAGATCCGCGCCCAGCTTCTGATGGGCCAGGAAAGCCCGGCCGCCCGCGCCGGCCAGATCGCCCGCCAGATGATGCTTTATGGTCGCCCCATCCCCAACCCGGAAATGATGGAACGGCTGGAAGGCATCACCACGGAGCGGCTCACCGATCTTGCCGGACGGCTGTTTTTCGATACAGTTCCCACCTTGTCGGCGGTCGGCCCGATCGAACAGCTCGCGCCATTGACCGACATCTCCACGGCGCTTTCCACGCCGGGGATCCAGACGAAGAAGGCTGCCGGTTAAACCGGCCGCCCTGCCCGGAGCAGCGTTAGCATGACCAAATCGGTGTTTCGGTTCCTGTCGCGACAGCCGGACACACCAGAGCTTTATGGCGAAAACCACCTGCTCCGGCTTCCCCGTTATTCCGACTACAAACAGTGGCAGCGGCTGCGCTCGGAAAGCCGGCCGTTCCTGCAGCCCTGGGAGCCGATCTGGCGGCCGGACGAGCTGACCGAGGGGGCGTTCCGCCTGCGCGTCGTCAGAAGCGGCCAGGAATATGCCTCCGGCCTTGCCGTGCCGCTGCTGCTCTTCCGCCGCGACGACCAGGTGCTGCTCGGCGGCCTGACCATCGGCTATATCCGCCGCGGTGCGGCGCAGAGCTGCATGGTCGGCTACTGGATGGGCGAGAAACATTCCGGCCAAGGCCACATGTTGGCCGCATTGAAGGTGGCTATCCCGTACATCTACGGCGGACTTCAGTTGCACCGGATCGAGGCAGCCTGTATTCCGGAGAACTGGAAAAGTGTCCGGCTTTTGGAAAAGGCCGGTTTCGAGCAGGAAGGTCTTTTGCGCAAGTATCTCAAAATCAATGGCGAATGGCGCGACCACCTGATGTTTTCCCGCCTGCCGGAAGACGGCGAGTTCGGGAAGATGCTGAAGCCATGAACGCCTCAGCCTTGCGTCTTGCGTCATTGATCCGCTTTTTTCCGGCAATCATCGCCCTCCTCGCTGCCGCCGTGGTCCTGACGACGGCGCCAGGTGTGCGCGCCGCGGAGCCGGTCAAGATCTCGCGAGACGACACGGCGCTCGACCTCACCAGAACCACCGATATCTACGTCAACCAGGGCGAGGCCTTTCAGGTTTCGACCGCCGCCGCTGCGGATGGCATCCGCCGCCGCATCGAGGTGCGTGCAAGCTCTCCCGGCCACCAGGGTGACTGGGCGGTCTTTGCACTCTCCAACGTTTCGGAAGAACAGCTCGAACGGGTGATCGTCGCGCCGCATTTCCGGCTCGCCAACTCGAAAATGTTCTGGCCGGACCTCGGCTCGCAGCGCATCATCTCGATCACGCCTTCGGAAGGTTTTGCGCTCGACCGTATACCGAGCCCGGATGCCGACGTTTTCCGGATCACGCTGAACCCCGGTTCGACCATCACCTTCGTGGCCGAGCTCGCGACGCCGTCGCTGCCGCAGATCTATCTCTGGCAGCCGGACTCCTACAAGGACACGGTCAATTCGTTCACGCTCTATCGCGGCATCGTGCTCGGCATTGCCGGCCTGCTGGCGGTGTTCCTGACCATTCTCTTCGTCGTCAAGGGCACCTCGATGCTGCCGGCGGCGGCAGCGCTTGCCTGGGCGGTACTCGCCTATATCTGCGTCGACTTCGGTTTCCTCGACAAGCTGATCACCGTCACGTCGGGCGACCAGCGCATATGGCGCGCGGCGGCGGAGGTGGCGCTCGCGTCTTCGCTCGTCATCTTCCTGTTCACCTATCTCAACCTCAACCGCTGGCACGTGCATCTCGGTTACGCGACGCTTGCCTGGGTGGTCGGCCTGGTGCTGCTCGGCGGCGTGGCGATCTACGATCCCTCGGTCGCGGCGGGCATCGCCCGCCTTTCGTTCGCACTGACCGGTACCGTCGGCATCCTGCTGATCATCTATCTCGGCTTCAACCGCTACGATCGCGCGATCCTGCTGGTGCCGACCTGGGCGCTGATCCTGGTCTGGCTTTTCGCCGGCTGGCTGACGGTGACCGGCAAGCTCGACAACGACATCATCCAGCCGGCGCTTGGCGGCGGTCTGGTTCTGATCGTGCTGCTGATCGGCTTCACGGTCATGCAGCACGCCTTTGCCGGCGGCGCCTACCAGCAGGGCCTGTTCTCCGATCTCGAACGGCAATCGCTGGCGCTCACCGGCAGCGGCGACACCGTCTGGGATTGGGACGTGGCCCGCGACCGCGTCGTCACCACGCCGGACATCTCGACCCGCCTCGGGCTCGATGTCGGCGCCATGCACGGGCCGGTGCGCAACTGGGTGCCGCGGCTGCACCCCGACGACCGCGACCGCTTTCGAGCGACGCTGGACGTGCTGCTCGAACACCGCCGCGGCCGCCTGAACCACGAATTTCGCATCCGCGCCGAGGACGGGCATTTCCACTGGCTGCAGATTCGCGCCCGGCCGGTGCTCGGCTCGAACGGCGAAATCATCCGCTGCGTCGGCACGATCATCGATGTGACCGAGCAGAAAAATTCCGTCGAGCGGCTGCTGCAGGACGCATTGCACGACAACCTGACCGGCCTGCCGAACCGCCAGGTCTTCCTCGACCGGCTGCAATCGGTGCTGACGCTGGCGCCGGCCGGCGACACCGTGCGGCCGACCGTCATGGCGATCGACATCGACCGCTATAAACAGGTCAATGACTCACTCGGCATCGCGGCCGGCGACAATATCCTGATCGCGCTGACCCGCCGTCTGCGCCGGCTGCTGAAGCCGCAGGACACGCTGGCGCGGCTTGCCGGCGACCAGTTCGGACTGATCCTCGTCTCCGAGCGCGACCCGGCCAAGGTGGCGGATTTTGCCGATGCGGTCTCCAAGGCGATCATGGTGCCGATCAACTTCGCCAACCGCGAAATCATCCTGACTGCCTCGATCGGCCTCTCCTCGTGGGTCGACCAGCAGGAAAGCGCCTCCGGCATGCTGGCCGACGCCGAACTTGCCATGTACCGGGCGAAACGCTCCGGCGGCAACCGCGTCGAGCCTTTCCGCCCCGCCTTCCGGGCCGCGGGCGCCGACAAGCTGCAGATCGAGACCGATCTTCGCCGCGCGATCGAACGCAAGGAACTGTTCCTCGCCTACCAGCCGATCATCAGCCTGAAGGATGGCGAGATAGCCGGTTTCGAGGCGCTGATGCGCTGGGATCATCCCAAGCGCGGCAGTATCCCGCCATCGGAGTTCATTCCGATTGCCGAAATGTCGGACCTGATCGGCCCGCTCGGCCTGTTCGCCCTCGACCGGGCCGCCTCGGACCTGATGGTCTGGCAGGGCCAGACCGGCGACCTGCCGGTGTTCGTGTCGGTCAACCTGTCCAGCGCCCAGCTTCTCAACGCCGATCTCTACAACGACGTGCGCGCGCTATTGCAGAAGACCCAGGTCAATCCGGGCCAGCTGAAGCTCGAACTCACCGAGTCGCTGATGATGGAGAACCCGGAACAGGCGCGGCTGGTGCTTGGCAAACTCAAGGAGACGGGCCTCAGCCTCGCGCTCGACGATTTCGGCACCGGCTATTCGTCGCTCGCCTACCTTACGCAGTTCCCGTTCGACACGATCAAGCTCGACAAGGCGCTGGTTCGCAACGCAACGGAAAAGCGGGCAGTCCTTTTGCGTTCCGTGATTGCCATGGCCCGTGCGCTGGAAATGACCGTGGTGGCGGAGGGCGTCGAGACCGACGAGGATGCGGCGGAACTTGCTAAGATGGGCTGCCATTTCGGCCAGAGTTATCTGTTCGGCCCGCCTGCCCCGGCAGATGCCGTGCTCCGTCTTCTGAAAGAGCGCTTCCCGCTGACCAAGCGGGCGTAGGCTTTCTCAAGCGGCCTTGCCCGCTCTCGAACGCTCGCGGGCGAAGGGGCTGAGGCCCAGCCATTGCTGCATCGAGCTCGCCATTTCCGGATCGCCGTCCAGCTCCAGCCTTCCCTGCGCCATTTCGGCCCGCACCGTCGCAATGCCCATCCAGATGGCGGTCATCGTCCGGAGCGAACTGGTCACGTAGAGGTCGATCTCGAAGCCGGGATCGGTCGAGCAGACATCGACATCGCGGCCGTCGACGACCAGCCAGTATCGCTGCTGGCCCGCCGGCCGCTCGGGAAAGAGAAAGAGGACCGTGCAACGCCGCGGAGGCATCGGGGTCGGATCGAGGTGGCGGCGCATGTCCCACATCAGCAGCGACGGATCGAGTTTCTGAAGCGAATGCTGGGTCTCGACCCAATGCTGGCCCCAGAAGCCGAGGGTCATGACCACCTCGCGCAGATCCTCGCCGGCCGGCGTCAGGTGATATTCCATCACCCCGTCGGCCGCCTTGCGGTTTTCGACGATGCCCGCCTGGACCAGTTCCTTCAGCCGTTTCGAAAGCAGGGTCGGCGACATGCGTGGCACGCCGCGCCGGAGGTCGTTGAAACGGCAGCTGCCGCACAGAAGTTCGCGGAGTACGAGCGGCGTCCAGCGGGTGCAGAATATCTCCGCCGCCATCGCCACCGGACAGAACTGGCCGTAGCTCGCGGTCACTTCCAACATCGCCATCTCCTCGCATGCCCCGGGGCAGAGTAATCCCGTTCCGGAAACCGACCAAGTCCGCTTTATGTACTATTGGCCTGACAACGGGGCGGCTCCGGATGACGGATATCAAACACCTCGTCCATCCCGGCGCGTGCCGAACGCTCGGACACGATACATAGCTGCCAAGGCATGACGAATCTAAACGCTATCATTACAGAGCAATCGGCATAGCATTGCCGCCTCATCCCCACTTGACTCATTCATAGCTCTAGAGCTATACGTCAATCCATAGCCAACGAGGTATGAATTCAGTGTCGAACGCTCACGATGTGCTCTTTCGAACGCTTGCCGACCCGACGCGGCGAGCCATATTCGAGCGGCTGTGCCGCGAAGGCGAGAGGACGGTCGGGGTCCTGACGGCGCAGGCCGGGGTTTCTCAGCCGGTCGTCTCTAAACATCTCGGGGTGCTGAAGCGGGCGGGGCTGGTGCGCGACCGCCATGAGGGCCGCCAGACGCATTACAGTGCCCAGCTCGGCGCGCTCGCCCCGCTGGTCGACTGGACGAGCCAGATGGCCGGGTTCTGGCAAAACCGCTTCGACCGCCTCGAAGACCTGCTCAAAAGGATGGACCAATGAACGATACTTCGACCCAAACACGCACCGTCGTCGTCGAGCGGGAGATTGCCCACCCGGCGGAAAAGGTTTGGCGGGCGCTGACACAACAGCACCTGATCGAGGAATGGCTGATGAAGAACGATTTCCAGCCGGTCGTGGGTCACCGTTTCAAGCTTCGCGGCGAGTGGGGCGGCGTCCTGGACTGCGAAGTGCTGGCCGTGGAGCTTCACAGGAAGCTCTCCTACACCTGGGACCATGCGCATGAGGATGCGGCCTACGATCTGAGAAGCGTTGTGACCCTGACGCTTACCCCGACCAGCACAGGAACCCATCTGCGCATGGAGCAGTCGGGCTTCCGGCCGGATCAGACGCTCGCCTATAACGGCGCCCGCCACGGATGGCAGGGATTCGTCGGCGCGCTGGAGACCGTTCTGGCGAGGATCGACTGACGCCTTGCAAGAGGCCTGGGCCTGGACTTTTTTACAGGACGGCAGTGCCGTTCGTTTTTCGAGGAGGTATTATCGTTGAACTGGAACACGTCAATTCGGCAGGTCCACCGCTGGCTGTCGATCGTCTTTACGGCGACGGTCATTGCGAACTTCGTCGCCATGGGCATCGGAGAGCCGCCCTTGTGGGTCGTCTACTCTCCCCTCATCCCCCTGTTCCTGCTAATGTTGAGCGGTCTTTATCTGTTCGCGTTGCCCTACGCCCGTCGTAGCGGGCAACACACCAGCGGATAGGAGTGAACAGAATGGCTGAAAAGACGTCCAGGAAATCCGGGGCTGCCAAGCCGGCACCCGCCAGCCGCGTCGCTGCGGAGCCGGCTCTCCTTTCAGGCGGCAACCCGCAGATCGCCAAGGGTTACGGCGACGCACCCGTGCAGGCCTATATCGCGGCCATGCCGGGCTGGAAAAGCGATGTCGGGCGGCGCCTCGACGCACTCGTCACCAGAACCGTCCCCAACGTCTACAAGGCGGTCAAATGGAACTCGCCGCTCTACGGCATCGAGGGCGACGGCTGGTTCCTCAGCGTCCATTGCTTCACGAACTACATCAAGCTGGCATTCTTCCGCGGCACCTCGCTCAATCCCGTCCCCCCCGGCACGTCCAAAACCCCGCAGACGCGCTACTTCCATATCCATGAGGGAGAGGAACTCGACGAAACACAGCTCGCCGATTGGGTGAAGCAGGCCAGCCAATTGCCCGGCGAACGGATGTAGCGACGGGCGAACGGCGACAGCATGAAGAAAGCGACGGCAACCATGGAAACCATGAACAGCATTCCGGCGGACAAAGACCCCTCTCCGGCGCAGTTGATCGATGCGAGGATCCGCGAGCTTGGCGACTGGCGGGGCGAGACGCTCGCCCGGGTCCGGTTCCTGATCAAGCAGGCCGAGCCCGACGTGGTCGAGGAATGGAAGTGGCGAGGGGTCCCGGTCTGGGAGCGCGACGGGATCATCTGCACCGGCGAGACCTATAAGGCCGCCGTGAAACTGACCTTCGCCAAAGGGGCTTCGCTGGAGGATCCTTCAGGCCTCTTCAACTCCAGCCTCGACGGAAATACCAGGCGTGCGATCGATTTTCACGAGGGCGACAAGATCGATGAGGAGGCGCTGAAGGCACTCATTTGCGCCGCCGTGACGCTGAATTCCGCCCGCCCCGCCCGCTCCCCGAAGAAGCCGAAGAGCGCCTGAAAACCATCGCGAAACGGCACGGATCGATCCGCTTTCCGGATGCCCTGACAAGGGCTCCGAGTTACCGGATTTGCCCCGATCATCCTCGGCGCCGCGGTGTCGGCGATCTGTGTCCGGCAGGGTCTAGTCCATTTCCTGTACTTGCGGCGGCTCGCCGAGCGGCCAACACTCCGCCCATTCTCGACACATGGGAGGAGAAAAAAATGACAACGGCAACCGAACTCAAACCCGCCCACACGGTCCATTCGAATGCGGTCGGCATTGCCAGATCGCTCTGGCCGGTCTTTGCCGCACGCGCCGCGGAGGCCGATGACGGCGATGCCTTCGTCGCCGACAATTATCGCGACCTGCGCCATTCCGGCCTGGTCGAGGCCGGCGTCCCCGCCGATCTCGGCGGCGGCGGCGCTGAGGTTCGCGAACTCTGCGACATGATCCGGGAGCTCGCCCACCACTGCGGCTCGACGGCGCTCGCCTTTTCGATGCACACGCATCAGGTGGCGATCCCCGCCTGGCGCTGGACACGTCAGAAGGCGGCACCGGTGATGCCGCTTCTCAAACGCGTGGCGGCGGAGCGGGTCATCCTGCTCTCGAGCGGCGGCTCGGACTGGATCGAAGGATCGGGCAAGGCCCAGAAGGTCGATGGCGGCTACCGGATCACCGCGCGCAAGATCTTCACCTCCGGCTCGCCGATCGGCGATATCCTGATGACCGGCGCGGTGCTCGACGAACCGGATGGACCGAAGGTCCTGCATTTCGGCCTGCCGATGAAATCGCCGCATGTCAAAATTCTCGACACCTGGAAGGTGATGGGGATGCGCGGCACAGGCTCGAACGACGTGATGATCGAGGGCCATGTGGTGCCTGAAGAGGCGGTGGCGCTGAAGCGCAACCAGGGCGAATGGCACATGCTGTTCCACATCATCTCGATGGTCGCCTTCCCGCTGATCTACGCGGCCTATCTCGGCGTTGCGGAAAGCGCGCGCGATATCGCGGTCGAGATGGCGAAGCGGAAGGAGCCGGACGCCCATGTGATCGAGCTTGCCGGGCGGATGGAGACCGAGCTCAGGGCCGCGCAATACGCCCATGCCGCCATGATTGCCACGGCCGAGCGCGGCGAACCTTCGCCGGCCACGACCAACGAGATCATGATCGGCCGCTCGCTGGTCGCCCGCCACGCAATCGCCGCGACGGAACTCGCCATGGAGACGGCAGGCGGCGCAGCCTTCTACCGGGACAAGGGCCTCGAACGCCGGTTCCGCGACATTCAGGGCGCCCGTTATCACCCCATGAGGGCAGGACCGCAGCAGGAATTTTCCGGCCGCATCGCCCTCGGTCTCGATACGCTCAGGACCTTTTGAAAAACAAAAGCTTGAGGTGGCGACGTCCAAAAACCAGCATAGGCTGTATTCCTGCTTCGGAATGCATCATCAGGAGAGCAAGTTCAACGCAAAGTAGCGTCTCAAAAATATGATAATGCATGTTTTGGAGTTGACGAAATCGTGATCTTGCCCCCTAATTCCCAGGGGTCTCTGAATGCGCCCCATAAACTACTTCCCGCCTTTCGATCCACCGAAAGGCGGGTTTTCTTTTTGGGGCGGGGCTATCCCCTCTGCGCCTGGATAAGCCGGTGAATATATTCCAGCTTGACCATGACGGCCTGCGAGAGAACGAAGGGATAGAGATCCGGCTGGCCCATCGAGCGGTGGATGCTGTTGAGCGCCATGCTGAACGGCACCCAGGCTGAGACGAGCTGTTCCGCATCACGTGCCGCATAAGGATTGAAAGCCACTTCCGCCGCCATTTCCGCATGGCCACGCGGCTCGATCACCATGCCATAGGCACGGGCTGTCTCCAGCGTATCGACGATATGCAGGTAATGGGCGAAGCACTCGGCGAAATCTTCCCAAGGATGGGTGCTGGCATAGGTGCTGATGTAGAAATCCTGCCAGCCGGGCGGCGGGCCCAGCTCGTAATTTCTCTGCAGCGCCGCGCCGTAATCGATCGTCTCGTCGCCGAAGATGGCGCGGAACTCCTCCAGCCTGCCGCCGTCGCGCACCAGCTTGTCCCAGATGTAATGACCTGTTTCATGGCGAAAATGCCCGAGCATGGTGCGGTAAGGCTCGTTCATCGAGACGCGCACCTGCTCGCGGGTCGCATCGTCGGCCTCGGCGGCGCGGATCGCGATCAGGCCGTCCTCGTGGCCGGTCATGGCCGGTACGATGGTGCCGTCCGGCTGAACCTCGTCAATCAGGAAATCGAAAACGAGACCGCCCTGCGGATCCTCGTCGCGATTGGTGTGCGGCAGGTTCCAGCGCATCAGCGAGTAGAAGAGATGCCGCTGCGCCTGGCTGATGCGCCGCCACTGGCTGAGGCCGACTTCGGTCGAGGCATCCGGAACCAGGCGGTTATGCCGGCAGGCAGGGCAGAAGGGATGCGGATCGTCGGCGCTGACGGTCCAGTTGCAGATATCCATCGCGGCATTGGCGCAGTGGCGCACCTTGTAGTCCGGCCGGGCGACGAGATGCCATGCCCCCTCCTCTTCATCCTGCGCAAGCGCATGCATGGCCAGATGCTCCGGGACGAAGGCCAGCCGGTGGCCGCAGTTCACACAGGAGCGATTGTCGAAATGGATGGTCTGGCCGCAATGATCGCAGTCGTAGAGGCGCATGGAACGTCCGTCGGTTTCAAATGGGCGGATACAGAAAACCTGCTCCGGCCGGAGCCGGAACAGGTTCGCATTCTAAGCTTGTAGAGTAACCGTTACATGCGGTCGACAACACCCTTCGCCGCATCCTTGACCTTGCCCTTGGCCTGCTGCGCATGGCCCTTGGCTTCCTGGCCCGCACCCTTTGCCTTGAGCTTCGGATTGTCGGTCATGTCGCCGGCTGCCTGCTTGACCTTGCCGGTCATTTCGTTGGCCTTGCCGGCCATCTTGTCACTGGTGCTGCCCATCGTGCTTCTCCTCGGTGAGGACGCCCATCGTCCTGCTGGGAAAAGAACTCCGGGCTGCAGGCTTCGTTCCGGAAATCTTTCGAAATTGAGCGATCAGGCGTGGCCAGCTTCGCTGGAGAGCATTTCCGGACTGACGCCGAGGAGCGCCAGGGCGCGTTCGTACTTGCCTCCCAGCGCGCGGTCGAAGATCAGCGCGTCGCTGGCAGGACAGTTCAGCCAGCCGTTGTTGGCGATCTCGATTTCCAGCTGGCCGGCACCCCAGCCGGCATAACCGAGCAGCATCGTGGCACGCGCCGGTCCCCGCCCGTCGCAGATGGCGCGGATGATATCGAGCGTTGCGGTCAGCGAGATGTCGTCACTCACCGGAATTGAGGATTCGCTGACGAAATCGTCCGAATGCAGCACGAAACCGCGGCCGGTCTCGACCGGACCGCCCGAAAGGATCGGCAGATCCCGGGTCTGCACCGGCAGCATGATCGCATCGGCCTGATCCATAATCTTCAAGTGAAGGAGAACGTCCGTGAACGAAATCTGCTGTGCGCGGTTGATGATGAAGCCCATCGCGCCAGCCGGCGAATGGGCACAGACATAAACGACGGCGCGCGTGAAATTGCTGTCCTGCATGCCCGGCATGGCAATCAGGAACTGTCCATCCAGGAAGCCCCGTTCGCTCTTGTCCTCGAGGGTCGAGAAAGACATGATGCCTCCAGCCTGCCTTCCGGCCCGGCCAAACGGGCAGGAGAGCGTCAATTGCAATTCCATCAAGATGGGGCAGTCTCCCCGATCAATCAACCGAAAATGATCAGTTTGCATAGGCTCGTGACTGGTTCGGGCAAGGCCAATCGGTTAAACGCTTGGTCGATGAAGAGAATTTTGCCGAGCAGCATTCCGTCCCGGGCGCCCGCAGCGCTCGCCGCCTGCATCACTGCAGGCGCAGTCCTGGGCATTGCCACGATGAGCTGCGCCGAGACCACGCCTTGGGCGAGCAACGAGGGCGGCCGGATGCGGGTGGTGGCGATGCCGCCCGAGCCCGATGGCACGGTGCGCGGCGCGCTGCAGATCGAACCGAAGGCCGGCTGGATCACCTACTGGAAGGAGCCGGGCGATGCCGGCATTCCGCCGCAGATGATGTTTTCCAAGGCAAGCGGCGTGACGCTGAACAGCATGAGTTATCCCGTGCCGAAGCGGATCGACAACGGCAAGCTGCGCGATATCGGCTACGATCATGCGGTCACCCTGCCCTTCGAGCTGAAGATGGAGGATCCCGGCAAGCCGCTGAACCTCGGCGCTTCCGCCTTCGTCGGCCTATGCCGCAATATCTGCATTCCGTTCCAGGCGGAATTCTCGCTGCAGCTCGGAGCCACCAAGGGCACGCCCGTCGAGGAAGCAATGATCCTCAACGCCGCGGCCTCGAAACTCCCGGAACCGCCCTCGGACGATTTCGCGGTTACCTACTACGCGATGACGCAGGGGCGCGACAAGCTGGCCCTGAAGCTGAAACTGCCGCCCGAGGCCTCGGCACCGCCGCAGGTGATCGTCACCGGTCCGCAGGGCCACGTGCTCTTCGACGGCGTCAACGGCCGGCGCGACGGCGACGCCTACGCGCTCGACATGCCGGTCGGCAAATTGCCGAAGAATTACGACATCAAGGGCAAGCGCTGGGGCATTCTGGTGATCGCCGGCAACCGTGCCATGGAAACCTCGCTCGCCTTCGAGTGACGTCACGTCCTGTTGATCGGACCTGCCTCCGGCGGCCTGTTGCATTGCGGCCTTTCCCTTGTCTTGGCGAAAGTGCGCTCTATAGTGCGCCGCGAATGGCGGGCCTGAACAGGCGCTCGCCCAACCGAGGAGAGCCCCATGACGATTGCCATCGGCGACAAACTTCCCCCAGCCAAGTTCAAGGAAAAGACCGCGGACGGTCCGGTGGAGATCACCACCGAACAGCTGTTCGACGGCAAGAAGGTGGTTGTCTTCGCCGTGCCCGGCGCCTTTACGCCCACCTGCACGCTGAACCACCTACCCGGCTATCTCGAGAACCGCGACGCGATCCTCTCCAAGGGGGTCGACGACATTGCCGTCCTCGCCGTCAACGACTGGCACGTGATGGGCGCCTGGGCGACCCAGACCGGCGGCCTCGGCAAGATCCACTTCCTGGCCGACTGGGACGGCGCCTTCACCAAGGCGCTCGGCCTCGACGCCGACCTTTCGGCCGGCGGCCTCGGCGTGCGCTCGAAGCGTTATTCGATGCTGGTCGAAAACGGCGTCGTCAAGTCGCTCAACGTCGAGGAAAGCCCCGGCCAGGCCACCGTCTCCGGCGCCGCCGCGATGCTGGAACAGCTCTGAGCCATCGTTAATTTTGCTTCCAAAGGACGCCTGCGGGCGTCCTTTTTGTTTGCGAAAGGGAGAGGATGGGGCCAGCGTCATCCTCATTCTTGCGCTTGTCACAGGAACCCGGCAGCGCCATGTCCGCGGGACACACTTTCTCCCCGCCCTCTTTCCGCCATATTTGTTATAACATAACCGTAATGTTATTACATAAATGGCGACAGCGATGGCACGACTCTCTCAATCCTCCAGCCTGATCGGCAGTTCGGCCCTTGGCCGCCTCGTCTACGTCGCGCTGCTCCTTGGCCTTCTCTGGTTGGCGATCGCCTGGGCGGCGATGCTTCCGTGAACGCCCTCCTCACGCTCGATAACCTGACGGTCACCTACGACCGGCATCCTGCCGTCCATCATGTATCGGGTTTCTTCCGGGCCGGCAGCCTGACCGCGATTGCCGGGCCGAACGGTGCCGGCAAGTCGACGCTGATGAAGGCGATCATGGGCGAATTGCGGCCGGCGGAAGGGCGGCTGCAACATCAGCTCGTTCGCAGCGATTTCGGCTATCTGCCGCAGGCGGCGGACATCAACCGGCGTTTCCCGATCTCGGTCCTCGATACGGTGCTGCTCGGCGCGTGGCGGCATACGGGAGCCTTCAGGGCGAACGGACCGAAGGAACATGCCCAGGCGGCCGGCACGCTCGCCGCCGTCGGCCTCGGCGGGTTCGAACGGCGGCCGATCGGCTCGCTTTCGGCCGGCCAGTTCCAGCGGGTGCTGTTTGCACGCCTCCTGCTTCAGGATGCGAAGGTCATCCTGCTCGACGAGCCCTTTACTGCCATCGACGCGCGCACGACACAGGACCTGCTCGACATCGTCGCACACTGGCATGGCGAGGGCCGCACCGTGATCGCCGTGCTGCACGACCTCGAACAGGTGCGGACACATTTTCCGGAAACTTTGCTTCTGGCCCGCGAATGCATCGCCTGGGGGCCGACGGCGGAGGTGATGTCGGCCGGCAATCTGCTCAAGGCGCGGATGATGGCGGAGCGATGGGACGACGGCGCAGGGATTTGCGAGAGCCCAAGCGGAAAGGCCCCGAGCAACGGGGTCGTCGCATGAGCGCCTATGACCTGCTGATCGCGCCGTTTGCCGATTACGGCTTCATGCGCCGGGCGCTGGTTGCCTGCCTGTGCCTGGCGCTCGGCTCCGGACCGATCGGCGTCTTCCTGATGCTGCGGCGCATGAGCCTGATGGGTGATGCCATGAGCCATGCGGTGTTGCCGGGTGCGGCGATCGGCTATCTCGTCGCCGGCTCGCTGTCGCTGACGGCGATGGGGATCGGCGGGCTCGTGGCGGGTCTTTCAGTGGCGCTGCTCTCCGGCATCGTCAGCCGGGCCACCGTGCTGCAGGAAGATGCGAGCTTTGCGAGCTTCTACTTGACCTCGCTGGCCCTGGGCGTGCTGATCGTCTCGCTGCGCGGATCCAATATCGACCTGCTGCACGTGCTGTTCGGCACCATTCTCGCGATCGACGGCCCCGCACTCGCTCTCATCGGCTCGATCACATCGGTGACACTCGTTGCCCTTGCCCTGGTCTACCGGCCGCTGGTGGCGGAGTGTTTCGATCCGGGCTTCCTGCGCACCGTCGGCGGCCGCGGGCCGGTCTATCACGCGCTGTTCCTGCTGCTCGTGGTGCTGAACATGGTCGCGAGCTTCCAGGCTCTCGGCACGCTGATGGCGGTCGGGCTGATGATGCTGCCGGCCGCGGTAGCGCAGCTCTGGGGCCGCAGCCTGACCGCGATGATAGCTCTTGCCGCCGGCACGGCGGCCGTCTCCGGCTATGTCGGGCTGGTCGCCTCCTATCACCTCGAACTCGCCTCCGGCCCGACGATCATCATGACGGCTGCGGTGATCTACGGCCTTTCCATTCTCTTCTCACCGTCAGGTTTTGCCCGGCGGCTGTTTCCCAGCCCACATCTGAAGGGCTGATACCACCGGTCAATCTCAAGGAGACCTCGATGATATCCCGCAGACTGCTTCTCTCCGCCGCCATTCCCGCCCTCATGGCCTTTTCCGCCGTGCCGGCCTTTGCCGACACGCTCAAGGTGGTCGCCTCCTTCACGGTGCTCGGCGATGTCGTCTCCCAGGTGGGCGGCAAACACGTGAAGGTGACGAACCTTGTCGGCCCGAACGGCGATCCCCATGAATTCGAGCCGTCGCCGACGGACGCCCGGAACCTCAAGGCGGCGCAGGTGGCCTTCGTCAGCGGCGAAGGCCTGGAAGGCTGGATGGACCGGCTGATCACCGCCTCGGGCTACAAGGGCAAGCCGGTCGTGGTGTCTGAAGGGGTGAACACCCGCACCATGGACGAAGACGGCAAGACGGTGACCGATCCGCATGTCTGGAACAGCCCGGTCAACGTCAAGGTCTGGGTCGCCAATATCGAAAAGGCGCTTTCGGAGGCGGATCCGGCCGATGCGGGCGCCTTCAAGGCGAATGCCGAAGCCTATCTCCAGAGGCTCGACGCGATGAATGCCTATGCGCATTCCAAGTTCGACGCGGTGCCGGCCGATCGCCGCAAGGTTCTGACCAGCCACGATGCCTTCGGATATTTCGGCCGCGAATACAATGTCAGCTTCCTGGCGCCGCTCGGCCTCTCGACCGAGACCGAAGCCTCGGCCGCCGACGTCGCCAAGCTGATCCGGCAGATCAAGGCCGAGGGCGTAAAAACCTATTTCCTCGAAAATTCCAACGATCCGCGGCTTGTGAAGCAGATCGCCAAGGCGACCGCTGCCCAGCCGGGCGGCGAGCTTTATGTCGAATCGCTCTCGGATGCCAAGGGGCCGGCGCCGACCTATGAAAAGATGTTCCGCTATAATGTCGACCAGATCGCTGCGGCGATGGCGAAGTCGAGCTGATCACGCAAGAGTAGGCTGCGGGCAAACGCCCGCGGCCTTTCCTCAGACCGCCATATCGAAAACCAGAAGCCCCGACAGCCCGCCGTCCGCAGAGCCGATGATCCGGTCGCCGACAGCTATGTGGTCCGGATGGACGAGATAGGCGTCGCGCGCCTCGGGGTTCTCGAAGGTCACGATGAAACCGTCGAGAAAGCCGCCGTTCAGGCCTTCCGGTGAGACGTTCTGGCCGAATTTCACGTCGAGGATGCCGGGCGTGACATCCTTCAGCGCGGCGACCGCATCGTAGATCGACTGCTTGTCGGCCTGCTGGATGGCCGCCTTGAACCGAACGAATACGCAATGCAGGATCATGAGCGGACCTCCCCGGGTTGTTGGCGGCAGAATAGTGACTGATGCTTGGAGCGCAACAGCGGCTCAGGCGATTTCCAGAAGAAGGGCACGATGGTCGGAAACCTCCGGCTCGGCGACCACGTCGAAACTCTCGACCTTCACATCCGGCGTCACCAACAGGTAGTCCGCATAACGGCCGTCCTTCGGGTACCAGGACGTGCGGGTGTCGGTGAAGCCGCGGGTGGTGACAAGATCGGTGAGGCCAAGTTTTCCGAGAATGGCGAAGGTCTCGCTGCCGGGCAGCAGATTGAAATCACCGCAGACGACCAATGGCTCACCGGGCTGCCAGACCTTTTCGATCAGCGCGACGAGAGCATGGGCCTGGGCCAGCCGGGCCGGCGTATCGCCCTTGCCGGCAAGATCCCGCAGCCCGTGCATCTGCACGATGGTCACCGCCGAGCCTATCCCGTAGCGGTGGATGCGGACGGCGTGGGCGTTGCGCGAGCGCGGATGCTCGCCCCAGCCGCCGGCCGAAAACTCTCCATGCACGAAACCGAGCTGCTGGCCGATGATGGGCAAAGAACCGCGCACGAACGTGGCGAGGCCGAATTCGGAGCCGACCTCCCGCTCACCGTCGAACAGCGTGCCACGGGCGACCGGAGCGTACATCGCCTCATGGCCGGGCAGAACCGCCTTCACATCCGCATAGAGACTGGCGCGCTGCGGCAGTTCGAAGGCGCCGTCGCGGTAGGCCAGCCAGTCGGCGGCCGCATTCGGCGTGCGGGTGACTTCCTGCAGGCAGAGCACGTCCGGATCAGCCGCCTTGAGATACCGCATCAGCGGCGCATGGACTCGGCCGCCCCAGGCGTTGAGGGAGATCAGGCGCAAGGTCATCGCTCAGCGCTCCGCGGAAACCATGAGGATCATCGGACGGTCCATCTCCTCGGCAAATGCCGGATTGGCGGCAAGCTGATCCGGCGAGGGACGCCATTCGATGACACGGCGGATGGCAAAACCGCCATCGATCAGCGTGTTCAGCGTCGTGCCGATGGTGCGGTGATATTTGACGACGCCCTTGGCGAGCCAGTCGGTCGTGCGCGGGCCCTCGACCGAATAACCATCCACCGGCCAGAATCTCTGGCCTGCGTCATCCGTCCGCCAGCCGGGATTTTGGGAAGCCATGTAGATCGGGTGCTCGATGGTGAAAACGAACTTCCCGCCCGGCGCCAGGGCGGAATGAACCTCCTCCACCAGCCGGCCAAAATCCTCCAGGTAATGGAAGGCGAGCGAGCTGTAGGCGAGGTCGAAGGCTGCCGCGGGCAGTTCGACCCGCTCCAGATCGGCGATCTCGTAAACGATGGCCGGGTGGGCGTTTTCCGCCCGCGCCCTGGCGATCATGTTTTCCGAGAGATCGAGGCCGAGCACGGAGGCAGCGCCCTCCGCCGCCGCAAAACGGGAAAACCAGCCGAAACCGCAACCAAGATCGAGGATGCGCAATCCGTTCAGCGCGGGCAGCAATGTGCGGATCGTCGGCCATTCGGCGGCACCGGCCAGCCCATGGACCGAGCGGCCGAGCTGGCTATAGCCTTCGAAAAATTCCGGCGTGTCGTAGACGTTCTGGGCCATCGATCCTCTCCCAGGCTTGGCCGGTTATCTCTTCTTGAACGGCGCCATGCCGAGGCGTGCGAGCTCGTCGGCGCGCTCGTTTTCCGGATGGCCGGCATGGCCCTTCACCCAGTGGAGCGTCACCTTGTGCTTGTTGCGCGCTTCCTCAAGCTGCTGCCAGAGCTCGGCATTCTTCACCGGTTTCTTGTCGGCGGTCTTCCAGCCGTTCTTCTTCCAGCCAAAGATCCATTTGGAAATGCCGTCCATCACATATTTGCTGTCGGTGTGAAGGTTGACTTCGCACGGGGTTTTCAGCGCGTTCAGCGCGGAGATCGCCGCCATCAGCTCCATGCGGTTATTGGTCGTCTCGGCCTCGCCGCCGAACATTTCCTTTTCCGTGTCGCCATAACGCAGGATGGCGCCCCAGCCGCCCGGACCGGGATTGCCGGAACAGGCGCCGTCGGTGAAAATCTCTACCTGCTTCATGATGCGGACAGTCTTTCTTCAGTCAGCCCGTATTCGGTGGCCGATGCAATTTGGCGGTGGAAGCGCAGCTTGCGCAGATATTCGAGCGGGTCCTTCTTGACGACCAGCGCTCCGGCCGGCGTCGTCAGCCAGTCGTAAAGCCTTGTCAGGAAGAAACGCAGCGCCGAACCGCGGGCGAGGATCGGCAGGGCCTCGATCTCAGATCTCTCAAGGGGGCGGACGCTCTGGTAGCCTTCGAGCAGCGCCTGGCCCTTGGTGAGGTTGTAGGCGCCGTCCTTTTCGAAACACCAGGCATTCAGGCAGATCGAGACGTCATAGGCGAGCAGGTCGTTGCAGGCGAAATAGAAGTCGATCAGGCCGGACAGCTCGTCGCCCAGGAAGAAGACATTGTCCTGGAAGAGATCCGCATGGATGACGCCGGCGGCCAAACCTTTCGGCCAGTTCCGGTCCAGGTGATCAAGTTCGGAGGAAATCTCGTCCTGCAGGCCGGTTTCGACCTCGTCGGCGCGCGCGGCGGACTTTTCCCAAAGCGTCTTCCAGCCTTCGACGGAAAGCGAGTTCGGGCGCGTCAGCTCGAAATCCTGGCCGGAAAGGTGCATCCGGGC
Organism: Neorhizobium sp. T25_13; assembly: GCF_002968675.1. Taxonomy (NCBI): domain Bacteria; kingdom Pseudomonadati; phylum Pseudomonadota; class Alphaproteobacteria; order Hyphomicrobiales; family Rhizobiaceae; genus Neorhizobium; species Neorhizobium sp. T25_13. Next base: position 320,592 of record NZ_PVBI01000006.1, on the reverse strand, counting down.
GAGCGCCTTGCCGACCTCGCGGCAATGTTTCGCCTCCGGCTTCCTCAGCCACATGCCTTCGAGGAAGGAGATGAGCGCGGCGGGCCGGCCGGACAGGGTACCGTAGAGATTTCCGTCGTTGCGCGGCAGGGGCAGCGGGCAGGACAGGCCACCGGCCGCCAGGTGCTGCATCAGGCCGAGGAAAAACGGCAGGTCGCGCTCGTCCGTCCGCTTTTCGTAAAGCGTCAGGATCAGCGGATCGCGGGTCGTATGCAGCAGGAAGTTCGAATTCTCGACGCCCTCGGCAATTCCTTTGTAGGAGGTCAGTTCCCCGACATCGTATTCGGTCAGGAACTGCTTCAGGTCGTCTTCGGTGATATCGGTGTAAACGGCCAAGGTGTCATCCCGCTTGATTCTGCCGCGCAGATAGGTGATGGGGCTTTCCTAGCGGCTCGACCGGCCCTTCGCTAGAGGCCGGGGCGTCCGAAGCTGAAATCGGACCACTCTATCGATTTTTCAGGCTTCGCCGGATGGCTCCTCACCCGTTCACCCATGCCATGTCCTCAACCGTCAAAGGCACGCCGCGCAGCTCGCGGTTGACGAGGAAGTTTTCGGTTTCCTCCGCGGTGATCGCCAGCTCGATCTCGGCGTCGAAACGCTCCTTGAAGGCGGCGATGATCTCGTCGACGATGACTTCCGGGGCGGAGGCGCCGGCGGAAAGGCCGAGCGTGCCGATTTGGCCGATCTCGTCCCAGTTCAATTCGGAGGCGCGCTGCACCAGGAGGGAGCGCTTGGCCCCTGCCCTCAGCGCCACTTCGACCAGCCGCTTGGAATTCGACGAATTCGGAGCGCCGACGACGATGAAGAGGTCGCAGCCGGGAGCTGCTTCCTTGACCGCTTCCTGACGGTTGGTGGTGGCGTAGCAGATGCTGTCGGCGGAAGGTGCCGTGAGGTTCGGGAACCGCTCCTGCAGCTTGGCGATGACGCCTGCCGTATCGTCCACCGAGAGCGTCGTCTGGGTGACGTAGCCGAGATTGTCCGGATCTTCAGGGACATAGGCTTCCGCGTCGGCGATCGTGTCGATGAGCGACACCGTGCCTGGCGGCAGCTGGCCCATCGTGCCGATCACTTCCGGATGGCCGGCATGGCCGATCAGCACCACATGGCGGCCGAGGCGCTGGTGGCGCATCGCCTGCTTGTGGACTTTCGAAACCAGCGGGCACGTCGCGTCGAGATAGAAGAGATTGCGGGCCTCGGCATCCTCGGGCACGGATTTCGGTACGCCATGGGCGGAGAAGACAACCGGCTGCTCGCGGTGTTCGGCCGGGATCTCGTCCAGTTCCTCGACGAAAACGGCGCCCTTCGCTTCGAGACCCTCGACCACGTAGCGGTTGTGGACGATCTCGTGGCGGACATAGACCGGCGCGCCATAGGCTTTCAGCGCCAGCACGACGATCTGGATCGCCCTGTCGACGCCGGCGCAGAAACCGCGAGGGCCGCAGAGACGGACCTTGAGTGGGCTTTTTTCAGGTATGGATGATGCCATCAAATCAGGACGCCAGGACTGTCAGCACGAGAGCGAAAATGGCCGGACCGCCCTGGATGAGCAGGATGCGCGGCTTGACCGACCACGCGCCATATATAGCGGCAATGGTCACGCACACAAGAAAGAAGAGCTTCAATTGGACGGCGAAGGCGGAATCGCGTAGCGCGCCGCGTCGCCGAAACGCACGGGAAATCACGACTGCCTACAGGCCCATAAAGCTCCGATCGCCTTCTTATGACGTCACGGAAGCGCGTCGTAGCCTGGGCCGAAGCCGGTGAGCTCGATCGGAATGCCGACCCGGTCCTGATCGGCGGATTCGCGCAGGGCAAAGACGGCAGCCTTGCCGGCGCGCAGGATGCGCATCAGTTCCTCGTCGATCTCCACTTCCACATAACAACCCTCGGAGAAGCAGCGGGTGAAATAGGCGCGGCCGATATTGTTGTTGTCGACATAGAGTTCCATGCCGTCCTTCAGGAGCACGCCGAGCGGCGCGAGGATGCGCAGGATGCGCGCCTTGCGGTCGGCGGTCTTCAGCACCACCACCGACAGGCCGACTTCCGGCCGGTCCTCGGCGATGACGTTCTGCATCAGCGCGCACTGGTCGGCGGAAGCGCCGGCCGGCCGGTCGCAGATGATCGACCATGCGCCATGGTTCTCGCGCACGTTGCCCGGGGGCTGCGCCTGCTGCCCCGGAGGCTGCTGGGCCTGCCCGCCGTTCGGCGCCGGCCGGGGCGCTTGCGGTCCCGGCTTGGCGCCCTGTGCCGGAACGGGAGCCGGCTGGGGTGCCGCGGGCCGCGGGCTGGGCTGCGGCTGCTGCGCCAACGCGGGAAGCGAAACGGCGGCTGCAAGCATCACGGCAAGACCGGCGCAGATCAGGGAGGGACGACCCATGGAAACCTCTGGAAGACGAATCAGTGCGGCTATTCTTGTCGTTCACTAGACGAAATGAAAAGCCCTGACCTCTTTCCAGTGGAGTACGGCGAAAGTGGGACCCGCCAGGCCGCGTGGCCCAGCCATCACTTTTATCAGGAAAAAGCCGGATTTTGGCCGTCGTGCGGTCTATAATGACGCAGCCGGAGGTGTTGAAGGCCTTTGAAATAAGACCTCGGCCCGGTCGAAAAAGCAGGCTGCCGCCCCTGATTCTCACGGGATTCCGGCCTTATCCCATAGGCGCAAAAATGCCGCACGGGCTTTTCCCGCCAGATATTGCGGCGGCAGGCAAACTGTGATTGAAGCAGACCATATAGCTTGGATTCTGCGTTCGGTTTGATCGAGATCAGACGCATGGGGAGATATGTAGTGATGAACAGGGCTTTTGCAGTGATGACGGCGCTCATCTGTCTGCTCTTTGCTTCCGCAGGTTTTGCGGACCAGCCGCATCCGTGGCAGATTGATTTCCAGGCGGCAGCAACGCCGATCATGCACCAGATCCGCTGGTTCAACCACTATACGCTGTGGTTCATCGTGCCGACCACGCTTTTGGTTCTGGTCCTGCTGGTCGTCGTCGTCGTGAAATTCCGCGCCAGCGCCAATCCGGTACCGTCGCGGACCAGCCACAATACGGCGATCGAGATCATCTGGACGCTTGGCCCGGTTCTCATCCTCTTCTTCCTCGCCATTCCCTCCTTCAACCTCTTGAATGCCCAGCTCGAAATTCCGGACTCGGATATGACGGTCAAGGCCACAGCCACCCAGTGGCAGTGGAATTACGAATACGAAGGCATGCAGACCCCGGTCGCTTTCGATAGCTTCCTGCTGAAGGATCCGGATCGCGCCGCAGCTGGCAAGACCGACCTCGCCGTCTATCCAAAGCTGCTCGCAGTCGACAACGAACTGATCATCCCGGTCAACAAGACGGTCCGCATGCTGGTAACGGCCGCTCCGTCCGACGTTATCCATGCCTTCGCCATGCCGGCTTTCGGCATCAAGATCGACGCCGTGCCGGGCCGCCTGAACGAAACCTGGTTCAAGGCCGAGAACGAAGGCCTCTATTACGGCCAGTGCTCCGAGCTTTGCGGCAAGGACCACGCCTTCATGCCGATCGCCATCCGCGTCGTGTCTGAAGACAAGTACAAGGCCTGGCTCGCTGCTGCTGCGACCGACCTGCCGGGTGCCTACAAGGCTCTCGTGGCTGCGGTCGACAAGCCTGCCGGCAATTTTGCCGTCGCGGCAAATGAATCCAAGTAATACAGAGGAGTGAGGACAATGGCTGGACATTCCGCTCACGACGATCACGCTCAGGCTCGCACCTCTCACGATGCGCATGCTCACGACGATCATCATGATCATTCGCACACGCCGACCTTTGCTCAGCGTTGGCTGTTTTCGACCAACCACAAGGACATCGGCACGCTCTACCTGATCTTCGCGATCATCGCAGGCATCATCGGTGGCCTTCTCTCCGTTGCGATGCGCATGGAGCTGCAGGAGCCGGGCATCCAGATCTTCCACGGCCTGGCCGCGATGGTCTACGGCTTCGAGGGCGACGCCGCCATCGACGGCGGCAAGCAGATGTTCAACATGTTCACCACCGCTCACGCGCTGATCATGATCTTCTTCATGGTCATGCCGGCGATGATCGGTGGTTTTGCCAACTGGATGGTGCCGATCATGATCGGCGCGCCGGACATGGCCTTCCCGCGCCTGAACAACATCTCCTTCTGGCTGCTCGTGCCGGCCTTCCTGCTGCTGCTGCTGTCGATGTTCGTCGAAGGCCCGGCAGGCGCCTATGGCGTCGGTGGCGGCTGGACGCTCTATCCGCCCCTGTCGAGCACGGGGTCTCCGGGACCGGCGGTCGACCTTGCGATCTTCGCGCTGCACGTTGCCGGTGCATCCTCGATCCTCGGTGCGATCAACTTCATCACCACCATCCTCAACATGCGCGCCCCGGGCATGACGCTGCACAAGATGCCGCTATTTGCCTGGGCCGTTCTGGTCACCGCGTTCCTGCTGCTGCTGTCGCTGCCGGTTCTGGCGGGCGCCATCACCATGCTTCTGACCGACCGCAACTTCGGCACCACCTTCTTCTCTCCGGAAGGCGGCGGTGACCCGATCCTGTTCCAGCACCTGTTCTGGTTCTTCGGTCATCCGGAAGTCTACATCCTGATCCTGCCCGGCTTCGGCATCGTCAGCCACATTGTCTCGACCTTCTCCAAGAAGCCGGTCTTCGGTTATCTCGGCATGGCCTATGCCATGGTCGCGATCGGCGCTGTCGGCTTCATCGTCTGGGCCCATCACATGTACACGGTCGGCATGTCGCTCGATGCGCAGCGTTACTTCGTCTTCGCGACGATGGTCATCGCGGTTCCGACCGGCATCAAGATCTTCTCCTGGATCGCGACGATGTGGGGCGGGTCGCTGACCTTCTCGACGCCGATGATCTGGGCGATCGGCTTCATCTTCCTGTTCACCGTCGGCGGCGTCACGGGCGTCCAGCTCGCCAATGCCGGCCTCGACCGTTCGCTGCATGACACCTATTACGTCGTGGCCCACTTCCACTACGTTCTGTCGCTCGGCGCGGTCTTCGCCATCTTCGCGGCCTGGTACTACTGGTTCCCGAAAATGTTCGGCTACATGTACAGCCAGCGGATCGGCAACCTGCATTTCTGGGTCATGTTCATCGGCGTCAACCTGGTGTTCTTCCCGCAGCACTTCCTGGGTCTCGCCGGCATGCCGCGCCGTTACATCGACTATCCGGATGCGTTCGCCGGCTGGAACTATGTTTCCTCCATCGGCTCCTACATCTCTTTCGTCGGTGTGCTGATCTTCCTCTTCGGCGTCTGGGAAGCCTTCTCCAAGAAGCGCGTCGCCGGCGACAATCCGTGGGGCGAAGGTGCGACCACGCTGGAATGGCAGCTTTCTTCGCCGCCGCCGTACCACCAGTGGGAACAGCTGCCGCGCATCAAGTAAGCGCTAAATCTTTGGAAAAGGGCATCGCGGCAGCGCGATGCCTTGAAATACCAAACAGGACGGTTCAATGACGGTTATGGACAATCACGACGCTCTCGGCACCGATGGAGGCTCACGCCTCTCGGAAGCGAGCGCGCGCGATTTCTTCGAACTCCTGAAGCCGCGGGTGATGTCGCTCGTGGTGTTCACCGCATTCGCCGGTCTCATTCTCGCGCCGGGTCAGATCAACCCAGTCCTCGGCGTGATTTCCATTCTCTGCATCGCCGTCGGCGCCGGCGCCTCCGGGGCGCTGAACATGTGGTACGACGCCGATATCGACGCGATCATGACCCGCACCGCCAAGCGCCCGATCCCTGCCGGTCGCATCCTGCCCCAGGAAGCGCTTGCCTTCGGCCTGACGCTCTCGGTCTTTTCGGTCGTCATCCTCGGCCTTGCGGTCAACTGGTTCTCGGCCGGCCTGCTGGCCTTCACGATCTTCTTTTATGTCGTCGTCTACACGATGTGGCTGAAGCGCTCGACGCCGCAGAACATCGTCATCGGCGGCGCCTCCGGCGCCTTCCCGCCGATGATCGGCTGGGCCTGCGTCACCGGCGGTGTATCGCTCGACAGCATTCTCCTGTTCCTGATCATCTTCCTGTGGACTCCGGCGCATTTCTGGGCGCTCGCGCTCTTCAAGATGCGCGACTACGGCTCGGTCGGCGTGCCGATGATGCCGAATGTCGCAGGCGAAGCCTCGACCAAGAACCAGATCATCGTCTACGCGGTGCTGACCGCGGTGATCGCGGTCGCCCCCACCCTCACCGGGCTTGCGGGCCTCGGTTACGGCATCTTCGCGGCCGTGCTCGGCGCGATCTTCGTCATCTGTTCCATCGCCGTCCGGCGCATGCCCGACGGCGATGAGAAGATGATGCCGGCGAAGAAGATGTTCGCCTATTCGATCGTCTATCTCTTTGCGATCTTCTCGGGCCTGCTGGCCGACCGGCTGCTCTCGGGATTGCCGCACCTCGTAGGAGGTTTGCTGTGATGGAAACCGTCAAGCTCAGCGAGGCGCAGAAGAAGTCGCGCCGCAACCGCAATATCGCGCTCGGCATCGTTCTCGCCGGGCTCGTGGTCCTCTTCTACATCATGACGCTGGTGAAAGTCGGCGGGCTTGGGAATTAGGGTGGAGCGATGACGGACGTCAATCAGAACGGTCAGGCAAGGCGGGTCAGCAACAGCGCGATCTTCGCCGGCTGCGCCGTTTTCGTGGCCGGCATGGTCGGTGCCGCCTATGCTTCCGTGCCGCTCTACCGGCTGTTCTGCCAGGTCACCGGCTATAACGGCACGACCCAGCGCGTCGAGCAGTATTCCGACAAGATCCTGAACAAGCCGATCCAGGTGACGTTCGACGCCAACATCTCGCCGGGCCTGAACTGGGAGTTCAAGCCCGCCAAGTCGGTCAGTCCGAAGATCGGCGAGACCGTGCAGATCGAATATACCGCGACCAACCGGTCGTCGAAGCCGACGACGGGCAGTGCCGTGTTCAACGTGACGCCGATGGAAGCGGGCGCCTATTTCAACAAGGTCGAGTGCTTCTGCTTTACCGAGCAGACGCTGCAGCCCGGCCAGTCGGTCCAGATGCCGGTGGTGTTCTTCGTTGACCCGGAGTTCGCCACGGCCCAAGAGACCAAGAACATCAAGACGATCACCCTGTCCTACACCTTCTATCCGAGCGAGCCGGGCAAACCGGTCGCGGCTCTGCCGGAAGGCCCGAAGGCAGGCGCCCCGAAGACGGGCGCCCAGAACGCAGGCGTGGGGAAACTTTAAGAGGGTTCGCCGGTTTTCCGGCGAAGCAGGCATTCATCCGGGGATTCTGACATGGCCGACGCGCATCAGAAAAATCACGACTACCACATCATCGATCCGAGCCCGTGGCCGATCCTGGCCTCGATCGGCGCCTTCGTCATGACCTTCGGCGGCGTCGCCTACATGCGCTATCTGAAGGGCGGCGAGTTCCATCTTTTCGGCCTTAACTGGGCAAGCCCATGGTGGTTCTACGGCGGCCTGGCGATCATCATCTACACGATGATCGGTTGGTGGACGGACACGATCAAGGAAGGCAATTCGGGCGCCCATACCCGCGTCGTCTCGCTGCATCTGCGCTACGGCATGATCATGTTCATCGCTTCGGAAGTGATGTTCTTCGTCGCCTGGTTCTGGGCCTTTTTCGATGCCAGCCTCTACGCAAACGAGGCGATCCAGGCGACCCGCGTCGAGTTCCTCGGCGGTCAGTGGCCGCCGAAGGGCGTCGAGGTGCTCGATCCGTGGCACCTGCCGATCTACAACACGGTGATCCTGCTTTTGTCCGGCACCTGCGTCACCTGGGCTCACCATGCGCTGCTGCACGGCGACCGCAAGGGCCTGATCACCGGCCTCGCACTCACCGTAGCACTCGGCATCCTGTTCTCGAGCGTCCAGGCCTACGAGTATATCCATGCCCCGTTCGCCTTCTCGAACTCGATCTACGGCGCGACCTTCTTCATGGCGACCGGCTTCCACGGTTTCCACGTCCTGGTCGGCACGATCTTCCTGGCTGTCTGCCTGCTGCGCGCCATCAACGGCGGCTTCACGCCCACCCAGCATTTCGGCTTCGAAGCCGCTGCCTGGTACTGGCACTTCGTCGACGTGGTGTGGCTGTTCCTGTTCTTCGCCATCTACATCTGGGGTGGCTGGGGCGCACCGCTCGCCCATTGAGCCAGGGGACATGAATTCCGGGAGGGCGGCGACAAGCCGCCCTTCTGCTTTTTAAGGACTGGAACGAATGGCAACCAAGGCTCCCTCGCAAACCGCATCGGATAAGACGCCCGCCCCTGGCCGTGGCCGGGTGATCGCGACCGCCGTCGTGGTGCTGGCGGCGCTCGCCATCCTGCTGTCGCTCGGCACCTGGCAGGTGGAGCGGCTGCATTGGAAGGAAGGCCTGCTCGCCGATATCGCCCAGCGGCGGGCGGCAGCACCCGTCGTGCTTTCCGATATCGAGACGATCCGGAAATCCGGCGGCGATATCGAATACCGCCGGGTATCGGTCACCGGCACCTTCGACCACGCCAGCGAGCGGCATTTCTTCGCGACCTTCGGCGGCCAGACCGGCTTTTACGTCTACACCCCGATGACGCTTGCCGACGGCCGCATCCTGTTCGTCAACCGCGGTTTCGTGCCCTATGAGATGAAGGACCCGAAGACCCGTACCGCCGGGGAAGTTGCCGGCCAGCAAACCGTCACGGGTTATGCGCGGGTGCGGCTTGGCGAAAAACCGTCCTCCATCGTTCCGGACAACGATCTCGCCAAGAACATCTTCTACTGGAAGGATCTCGACGCCATGGCCTCGACCACCGGTATCGATGCGTCGAAGGTCGTGCAGTTCTTCGTGGATGCCGATGGCTCGATCGTCAATCCGGGCGGCTGGCCCAAAGGCGGCGTCACCCAGTTCGATCTTCCCAACAGCCATCTGCAATATGCCGTGACCTGGTACGGCCTTGCCGCGGCCCTCGTTGCCGTCGTCATCGGCATGATCTTCCGCCGCAAACACGCCTGAGCCCGCAGGATAGGCTTGCTTCGGCCCCTCCCCGGACCTACATCGGTTGGAAGAGAGCGCGCGTCTTCATAGGGCAGCGCCGAAGGAGCACCCATGAACACCGACCTTCTCAACCTTTTCGACTGCGACGAGACCAAGCTGCGCTCGATCCTCTCCGAGGCGCTTACCGGCGCCGACGACGGCGAGCTTTTCGTGGAACATGCCCAGGCGGAATCGCTGACCTTCGACAACGGCCGCCTGAAGGGCGGTTCGTTCAACACCGACCAGGGGTTCGGGCTGCGCTCGGTCGCCGGCGAAGCGGTCGGTTATGCCCATGCAGGCGAGCTTTCGGCGGCGGCACTGTCCCGCGCCTCGGATGCGGTGCGGGCCGTGACCGCCGGTTATTCCGGTTCCTACGCGGCCGCTCCGCAGCGCACCAACAAGAAATATTACGGCGACGAGAATCCGATCGGATCGCCGAGCTTCGAGGAGAAGGTCAAGCTGCTCACCGATATCGACGCTTATTTGCGCTCCAAGGACGACAAGGTGCGGCAGGTGACGGCAACGGTGTCCGCAAGCTGGCAGGTGGTCGACATCCTGCGCGCCGATGGCCACCGCGTGCAGGACATCCGCCCGATGACGCGCATCAACATTTCCGTTGTCGTCGGCGACGGCGACCGGCAGGAGAGCGGTTCGTTCGGCACCGGCGGCCGCATCGGCTTCGGCGATTTCGTGACCGAAGGTAATTGGCAGACCGGCGCCGACGAGGCGCTGCGCCAGGCGCTTGTTAACCTGACCGCCATCGACGCGCCGGCGGGCACGATGGACGTCGTGCTCGGCTCCGGCTGGCCGGGCGTGATGCTCCACGAGGCGGTCGGCCACGGGCTGGAAGGCGATTTCAACCGCAAGAAGACCTCGGCCTTCGCCGGACTTCTCGGCGAGATGGTCGCAGCCCCCGGCGTCACGGTCGTCGACGACGGCACGATCGACAATCGCCGCGGCTCTCTCACCATCGACGACGAAGGCACGCCATCGGCCTACAACGTGCTGATCGAGAACGGCAAGCTGGTCGGCTACATGCAGGATCGCCAGAACGCCCGGCTGATGGGCGTCCAGCCCACGGGCAACGGCCGCCGGCAGGGTTACGCCTATACGCCGATGCCGCGGATGACCAATACCTACATGCTCGGCGGCGACAAATCGCCCGAAGAAATCATCGCCTCGGTCAAGAAGGGCATCTACGCCGTCTCCTTCGGTGGCGGCCAGGTGGACATCACCTCGGGCAAGTTCGTGTTCGGCTGCACCGAGGCCTACATGATCGAGAACGGCAAAATCGGCCCCGCCATCAAGGGCGCCATGCTGATCGGCAACGGCCCAGATGCGATGCGCCGCGTCTCGATGGTCGGCAACGACATGAAGCTCGACACCGGCATCGGCAATTGCGGCAAGGGCGGCCAGTGGGTCCCCGTCGGCGTCGGCCAGCCGCATCTGCGGATGGACCAGGTGACGGTGGGCGGTACGAAGGCGTAAGGGGCTTCGGGAGATGTTATGCGCCTTTTATCGCGGTGGCAGAATTCAGCCGGCGAACGGGTGCGCATAGCGCTCAATCTCAAGGCCATTCCCTATACCTACCTGCCTGTGGGATCGTTAGCGCCCGGGGAATACCTGCGCCTCAACCCACAGGGATTGCTGCCCGCCCTTGACATCGGCGGGCAGATCATTCCCCAATCGTCGGCGATCCTCGACTATCTCGAGGAAAGCCATCCTCTGCCCGCGCTTCTGCCTAAAGACCCGCTGCTTCGCGCGCAGGCGCGGGGTTTTGCTGGGCTCATCGCATCCGAAATGCATTCGATCACCGTGCAGCGGGTGCGCCGGTTCCTCCAAACCGATCTGGAACTCAATTCAGAGAAGGTGCAGCAATGGGTTTTGCACTGGCTGACGTCCGGACTGAAGGCGTTGGAAGAGACGCTGCGCGATCGGCATGAACACTTCGCCTTCTGTTTCAGCGACGAACCGGGATGGGCGGACCTGCATCTTATTCCGCAGTTGAGCAACGCGCGCAGACTCGGTTGTGATCTCTCGGCCTACCCGGAACTCCTGGCCGTCGAAGCGAAATGCGTCGAGCTTCCTGCCTTCCGTTTGGCACGCCCGGAAGCACAGCCGGATTTCCCCAGCGCGATCTGATCCTATTCCCCATCCGGCCTGAACAGCCATTTGCGCTCGATCGCCGACGCCAGGTCGATCCGGTTGTTGCGGGCAAACAGCAGGACGTGGCCGAGAAGATCGGCCGTCTCGTCGCCGAGGTCGCGGGCGAGATCCTCGTCGCTCCTGCCCTTCTTCCGTCCGCGGCCGGTGGCGCGGTTCCAGGCCTGGGTCAGCTCGCCCATCTCCTCCTGCAGCTTCAGGAGAAACCAGTCGGCATCGCGGACCATCCCATGGGTTTCGGCGTAATCCGCGGATGCGGCCTCGAGTTGTGCGGTAAGTTTGCCCAGCATGGTGTTCTCCTTTTGTATCCACAGGAGAATGCCGATTCCCGCGCCGTGTCCAGAGGGTTTGCTTGACACCGTCATCCAAATCCCGGCAGGTGCGGGCCACTCGATCCCATCTGCATACGGCATTTTCCATGGATTCCGCCAACCCGATTTCCGCTTTGCTGGATGCATGGATTCCGGGCCATGGGCCGGCACAGCTCGTCTTTCTGTTCATCTCGGCGCTGATCGCCGGGCTGGCGCGCGGGTTTTCCGGGTTTGGCGGAGCGCTGATCTTCGTTCCGCTCGCCGGTGCCGCCGTCGGGCCGAAGATCGCCCCTGCCCTGCTGCTGGTCATCGACGGGGTGACGACGCTCGGCATGGTGCCGGACGGCTGGAAGCGCGCCAACCGCCGCGAGGTGGGCACGATGCTGATCGGGACGCTGATCGGCGTGCCGGCCGGCACGACGCTGCTGGCGGTGATCGATCCGACGGCGCTGCGCTGGCTGATCTCGGTCGTTGTGCTCTTTCTGCTGGTCTTCCTGATTTCCGGCTGGCGTTATCATGGCAAACCGAAGACACCGCTGACGATCGGCGTCGGCGCGCTTGCCGGCCTGTTCGGCGGTGCCGCACAACTCTCCGGGCCGCCAGTCGTCGCCTACTGGCTCGGCGGCGCCATCCCGCCGCTCACCGTGCGCGCCAATCTCATCCTCTATTTCGCGCTTGCGACGGTGATCTCCGCCACCGCCTATATCGTCGGTCACCTTTTGACCCTCGACGTTCTTGCACTCGCACTGATCGCCGGGCCGGGTTACGGCCTCGGTGTGCTCGCCGGTTCGAAACTGTTCGGCTTTGCCTCCGAAGGCACCTTTCGGCGCATCTGCTTCACGCTGATCGCCATGGCGGCGATCGTCAGCCTGCCGCTTTTCGACGCGCTGCGGCCCTGACCAAAATCAAGCCCCTCTTTGTTCAGCAAGGCTTAACCCGTCCGGCAGTAGGGTCGCGCACTACGAAGTAACGTGGGCGTGATCGCGGTGGGGAATACCAGGGAGAGGTTTCAGGCGCTTTGGCGCCGGGATGTCAAACGCCGGCTTGTCGCCGGTGGCCTCGACATGGCTGCTGCACTTGCGCGTGCCGGAATGATGCCCAATGCCCGCGGCCACGGCGCCATATTCACGCTCCACCATGTGCGGCCGAAACAGAGCCGGTCGCTGCAGCCGAGCGGCCATCTGGAAGTGACGCCGGATTTCCTCGGCGAAGCGATCGAGCGGCTTTCGGCCGAAGGATACGAATTCATCCCCTTGAGCGACGTGCCGGCACGGCTTGCCGCGCCGACCAAACAGCCGTTCGCGACCTTCACGCTCGATGACGGCTACCGCAACAATGCCGAATACGCGCTGCCCGTGTTTGCCCGCCACGGCGTGCCCTTCACCATTTTCGTCACCCGGGGATTTGCCGAGCGGACCCATTCGCTCTGGTGGGAGACGGTCGCCGAACTGCTCGGACGCGAGCGGGAAGTGTCCTTCGATTTCGGCGGCGGGCCTGAAATCCTCGACCTCACCTCGGAGGCCCGCAAGTTCGACGCCTTCGACCGGTTTTCCAGCTATGTCCTCGAAGTCGAGGAATCCACCGCCGTCTCGCGGATCGATGCGCTTGCGAGAAAACACGGCGTCGATCCGCTGAAGATCACCGCCGACCTCACCATGAACGCCGAGGAACTCCGCTCGGTCGCCACCCATCCGCTGGCTTCGCTCGGTGCCCATACGACGAGCCACCGGGCCGTCGCACGGCTTTCGGCGGAAGACGCCCGCGCGGAAATGAAGCAGTCCGGCGACTGGATCGAGGCTTTGACCGGCGAACGGCCGGACACGATCGCCTATCCCTATGGCAGCCGCGCCGCGGTCTCCGAGCGCGACTGCGCGATTGCCAAGGAACTCGGCTTTTCGGTCGCGGTGACGACGCAGCCCGGCACGCTCTGCGCCAGATCCATGAACCGGCTCACCGGCCTGCCGCGCATCTCGCTCAACGGCTACTACCAGCAGCCGCGCTATGTCTCGGCCCTCGCCTCAGGCATCCCGTTCGCGATCGGGCGGTGAAACATGGCGAAGTCCTTTGAATTCGTGAATTCTTCCGCGAAAAAGGCCTTCCAGGAACTTCCAAAAGATATCCAGATCCAATTCGCCAACGATCTCCAGCGCGTCCAGGAAGGGCTCCAGCCCCTTTCGGACTTCAAGCATCTGAAGGGCATCGGCAACGGCGTCATAGAGCTGATCGAGAACGGGAGCCCGGCCTATCGCGCCGTCTATTGCGCCAAATATCTCGATACGGTTTTCATTCTCCACGCCTTCACCAAGACGACGAATGGCGTCGACCGCAAGGCAATGGATACCGTCCAGGATCGCCACAAGACGATGTTGCAAATCGTCAAAAGTCGCAAATAGATCAGGCCGCCTCGACCACCTCGCAGATCACCCTGTGCTCGGCGCTGAAGGACGGCTTCAGGCGCACGCCGAGCTTCGCAAGATAACCGATCAGCTTGTCTGCCGAGAACAGATGTATCTTCCCGCGCATCAATTCGCTGACGCGCGGTTGAGGAATGTCGAGCGCCCCGGCGACATCCGCCTGCTTCCATTTCCTGTCTTCAAAGATGGCGATCAGGGTCGTCAACAGATCCGAGCGAAACCGCAGGTCGGCGGCCTCGATCGGATCCTCCGTGACGGCGTCAAAGATATTTTCAAAGACCAGGCGTTCCATCTTCGACCTCGATATACGCATTTCCGTATAATCTAGATGCTAACACATGCCTGGTCAATGACAGATCACGGATACATCCGCACCTTTTCCCACGGACCGTCGGCAACGGCGCGGCGGAATTCGATGCGGTCGTGCAGGCGGAACGGGCGGTCGTGCCAGAACTCGATCGACAGCGGCTTGATGCGGAACCCGGACCAGTAGGGCGGGCGCGGAATGTCGCCGATCGCGTAGCGCGCGGTGTACTCGGCTACCGATTTTTCGAGCGCGAAGCGGGTTTCGAGCGGGCGGGACTGTTTCGACGCCCAGGCGCCGATGCGGCTGCCGCGGGGGCGCGAGGCGTAATAGGCGTCCGCCTCGGCATCGCTCACCACCTCCACCTCGCCGCGCAGGCGAACCTGGCGACGCAGCGATTTCCAGTGGAAGCACATCGCCGCCTTTTTCTGGCCGAGGATCTCGCGACCCTTCTGGCTTTCGAAATTGGTATAGAAGACGAAACCGTTTTCGTCATACCCCTTCAACAAGACCATGCGAACGTTCGGCATGCCGTTTTCGTCGACGGTCGCAACCGCAACAGCATTCGGATCGTTGGGTTCGGAGCTCTCGGCATCCTTCAGCCAGGAACCGAAAAGCGCGAAAGGTTCGTTCTCGGCGGTGAAGTCACCAGTTATTAACCCGCTCTCAGACATATTGAATAAAATACTCCCAATCTCATGAAAAATGCCCGAATTTTTCAGTCGGACAGGACGCACGGTGGTAGTGATAGCAAAGTCGAAGAGCCGCACAAAGAGGTCGTTTCTCCTCGGCAGACGGGCAGCAGCCCTCTGCCTTGCAGGGCTTTCGCTTGCCGGTTGTACCAGCAGCCTCGATCTCTTCGGCAGCGCGCCCAAAGTCGACCGCTCGATCGCGACCGGCACCGTGCCTAGCGCGTCTCAGCCTACCGGTGCGACGCTTTCCGACGAGGCGACGGTGCGTAACGCCGTCTCCTCGGCCGATCTTGCCAAGGTCGGAGCGGCCTCGGTTCCGTGGGCGAATACCACGACCGGCAGCGCCGGCGTCGTCTCGCAAATCCGCGAGGCCCGCAACGGCGAGCAGATCTGCCGCGCCTTCACCACCACGCGGCATTCCTACGAGGGTATCGCCATGTTCTCCGGCCAGACCTGCCTGACCGGCAGCGGCGACTGGATGCTGACGGCCTTCGACCGCCAGTAGTCGCGGTCGTCCCTCCCCAAAAACCGACCCTGCCAAATCCGTTTCGGGCGTTTTCGTGAAATCGCGCCGGAAACCATTCGTTTACCTTAATGACCACGACTGGAGGCCGCGTAACCACTGATTCACAGGTCCTAACATAGGCTCGCCTGATGTAAGCAGTAATCTGCCCGGAACATGAGGAACCGGCCGATGGCTGTCGGAGTTGTGACGAGTATCGGGGGTCCAAGGATCAAGCGGGGGCCCGCCGTTTCAAGTAACCGGTGGTCCCACAATGCGTGATCCCTATTCTCTTCTCGGCGTGAAGCGCAATGCCGAGCCCGACGAAATCAAGGCAGCCTGGCGCGCCAAGGCCAAGACCGTTCATCCCGACCAGAACCAGGACGATCCGTCTGCGACGAGCCGTTTCGCAGAGATCGGCCAGGCCTACGAGGTCCTGAAGGATCCCGAGCGCCGCAAGCGATACGACAGGGCCGCCGAGATGCACCAGACCATCATGCAGCAGCGCAATGCCGCCCGCGAAGCCGCCGAGCGCGCCAAGGCCGCAAAGGCCAATGCCGAAAAGGTCATGGAAGAACTCGCCAAGACCAATGCGCAAAACGCCAAACCCCAGGGACAGGCACAGGCTCGCGGCCAATCGCAAGCCCAGTCTCAGGCCCAGTCTCAGGCTCATCCCCAGAACCAGTCCGGCCCGGCAGGCGAGACGCCGGAGGACATGATCGAGCGTATCTTCGGCGCCGCGGCGGCCGACCAGGCAAAATCTCACACCGGCGGTTCAGCGCCGGCGAACGGCGATTCGGCGGAAACAGCCAAGGCAGATGCATCGGGGAGCGAAAGACCGCCCCTGCCGGCGCTTGCCATCGACCTGATCGCCTCCATCGTGCGCCGCTTCCGCGGCACGACGCCTGCTCCCGAAAAGGCTCCGGATATTTCCGTCGAGGCAACGGTGACCTTGGAGGACCTCCTGAAACTCAACGCGGTCACGCTGAAGATGGCCGACGACCGCGAAGTCCGCCTTGTGCTGGAAAAAGGCATGACGGAAGGCCATGTGGCGCGGCTGAAGGGCCAGGGCCTCAAGCTCGCCGGCATGAAATCCGGCGATCTTCTCGCCTCGATCAAAGTTTCCCGCGATAGCCGTTTCCGCGTCGAAGGTTTCGATCTTCACACGACCTTGTCGATTTCGCTCGAAGACGCGGTGCTTGGCGGCGACGCGTCGGTCGAGACGCCGGAAGGCAACCGCAACATCAGCATTCCGGCATGGTCCGGTTCCGACCAGACGGTCCGGCTGAACGGCCTTGGCCTTCATGACGATGCCGGAGGCCGCGGCGATCTCGTCGTCGAACTGCGCGTCGTCCTGTGGGAAAAACCCAACGAAAAGGTCACCGACCTGATGCGGCACATGCGTCACGGACTGTATGTCTGAAGCCTTCGCCTAGTATGACAGTTTTGCGTCGGTATTCACCGCTAAGCACCCTTTGTTACGGCTACTAACACGAGATGATCCAAGTCTGCTTGAACCCTTGAGCTGCCTATGTCATAGGCAGCGTTCATCTAAGGTATCAGGGGACTATGAATGGTTCAGGCTTCCGGCCTCATGGCAGGCAAACGCGGTCTCATCATGGGCGTTGCCAATAATCGTTCGATCGCGTGGGGCATTGCCAAAGCCATCCACCAGCATGGGGGGGAAGTCGCCTTCACCTACCAGGGCGATGCACTCAAGAAACGCGTTGAGCCGCTCGCCGCCGAGTTGGGCGCCTACATGGCCGGCCATTGCGACGTCGGCGACGAATCGACCATCGACGAGGTTTTCGACAACCTCGAAAAACACTGGGGCAAGATCGACTTCCTGGTGCATGCGATCGGCTTTTCCGACAAGGACGAGCTGACCGGCCGCTATGTCGACACCTCGGCGGACAATTTCGCCAAGACGATGCAGATCTCGGTCTATTCCTTCACGTCGGTCGCAAGGCGGGCGGAAAAGCTGATGACCGACGGCGGCTCGATGCTGACCCTCACCTATTATGGTGCCGAAAAGGTCATGCCGAACTACAACGTCATGGGCGTTGCCAAGGCGGCACTCGAAGCCAGCGTCAAATATCTCGCCGTCGATCTGGGTCCGAAGAACATCCGTGTCAACGCGATCTCGGCCGGGCCGATCAAGACGCTTGCCGCTTCCGGCATCGGCGACTTCCGCTACATCCTCAAATGGAACGAATACAATGCGCCGTTGCGCCGTACCGTCACCATCGAGGAAGTGGGTGATGTCGGCCTCTACATGCTGTCCGACCTGTCGCGCTCCGTCACCGGCGAAACCCATCATGCCGATAGCGGTTACCATGTCGTCGGCATGAAGGCTGTCGATGCGCCGGACATTTCGGTCATCAAGGACTGATGCTGCTCCAGGGACGTCTGCCGTGCTCATCTACATGATCCGCCACGGGCAGACGGACTGGAATGCCGAAGGCCGGCTCCAGGGCCAGCAGGACATTCCGCTCAATGCTCTCGGCCGTTCTCAGGCAACGCGGAACGGCGAGCGGCTGCGCGAGATGATCGGCGCGGCGGACGGGTTCCGCTTCATCGCCAGCCCCCTGTCGCGTACCCGCGAAACCATGGAACGGCTGCGCACCGCCATGGGCCTCGATCCCCTCGCCTACGGAACCGACGAACGGCTGATCGAAGTCTCCTTCGGCGACTGGGAGGGCCATACGCTCGAGGAAATCAGCCATGTTTCTCCGGAGCGATTGAGCGCGCGCGCCGAGCAGAAATGGAGTTTCATCCCGCCGGGGGCGTCTGCGGAGAGCTATGAGATCCTCTGCTGGCGGATCGGCGCCTGGCTGCAATCCCTCGACGGTCCGACCGTCTGCGTCAGCCATGGCGGGGTGATCCGCTCGCTCTTCCGGCTGATCGGCAACCTCGACGAAGACGAGGCCGCCACCGTTCCGACCCCGCAGGATCGCATCCTCGAGGTCGATACTAGCTACAACCGGATACAATGGCTCTGATCTGCGCCAACCCTGCGCATCGGATATTCTAAATTATACTTAGCTAAATCTTCAGCCTTACTGGACGATCTGGAGGTCGTCGACGACGCGGTTGCCGTCGACAACCGTGTAGAAGACCAGCACTTTGACGCCGGCCTTCAAGCCTTCGAAATTGAATTCCTCGGGCACCTTGTAGGTCTTTCCGTCATCCAGCGTGAAGTTGAGCGCCTTCGCGTCCACGGCCTTGATCGTGGCTTCGACATCGGCACTTTGCGCCCAGCTGTTGAGGGGCGAAAAGACGCTGGCCGTGGCAAGCAGAGCAGCAATCAGGATGCGCATGGTCGGAAGCCTTGATGAGGTCGATGATGTCTCGTTTCGACGCACAGATAGCCTGCCGATTGTGGCGAAAATCGCCCGGCAGCATGACATTTTCCGTATAAGTAATGAGCTGATAGTTAACGCTTTTCGAGAACCGAATGCCGCCTTGCGGCAGAGCCAGTCACGCCCGCGAAATTATTCAAAGTATTCGTACAATAAATCGCGCCAAAGTTTGTAGGGTGGGATGAAAGCGTAAATTAACCCCCTCCCCATAGGCTGTTCCGTCATGCCACAGGGGTTAATAAGAAGGTTCGCGCGCGTGAGATTCTGGCCGTCGTCCGGTTCCAAGTCACTGCGCCTGGGGCGCAGCACCAAGACGCCGACGGCAATCGCGTTCGTTATCGCCCTTACGGTGATCTCGACCGGCGTGATCGTCGACCAGCGTTATACCGAGGGTTTTCGCAGCGACCTACGAGCGACGACGGAAAACGTTGCCGGCCTGCTGGCGCGGCGCCTCATTGCACGCGTGGAAACGGACACCACCGCGGCACGCCATCTGGCTCACGCCCTGAGGGAGGACGCCGAGGGCTCGGTTGATGGGTTCAAGCATTACGTCGACAAGGAACTTGGCGAGGCGACGCATTTTGCCGGTGTCGCGGTCGCGCCCAATTTCGAGTTTGCCCGGGTCATCACGCGCGACGGCATTGCCGGCGGTACGCCACGCAAGATCGGCAGGATCGATGTGCCGCGCCTTGCAGACGACCTGAAATCCGTCAGCGGCCGGAACCGTGTATCACTGCTGAGCGGCAGCCAGGAGGGACACCTGACCCTGGTCGTGCCGGTGCCGAAGGAAGAGGACGGCACCGACCTGTGGGGCGCCATCGCCGTGCTGATCGACAAGCAGGGCCTGATGGAAGCTTCCGGCGTCACCTTCTCCCCCGCCACCGCAACGAAACCGAACCTGATCAATCTCGAATGGCTGAATGTCGTCCTGCGGGACGTGGACAGGCCGGAATATTTCGCCTTCTTCGGCAATGATTCCATCGAGGACCAGTCTCCGATGAAATGGACGGTGCCGATCAGCGGTGCCAACTGGACGCTTCTCGCCGCTCCTCGTTCCGGCTGGGACATCGTGCCGCCCAATCAGCTCGGGATCCGCCTCGCCCTGGTGATTGCCGCACTCGCGGTGATCGTGCCGATCTTCATCGCCACCTCGCTGATCTCGGAGCGCAACCGCAATATCGACGCGCTGAAGGCACGTGAACTCAATCTGATCGAGCTGTCGCAACGCTTCAACCTTGCCATGGAAGCCTCCAATATCGGCATCTGGGAGGTGACCGGCAACGGCGACAGTCTCTTCTGGGACAACCGAGCCGCCGGGTTGCACGACAAGCCAGCAGCCAGCGAAGGCAATCGTCTCTACGACTGGCTCGGATCGATCTATCCGCCCGATCGGACCGCCGCGGAGACACATTTCCTCGACTGCGCCTCCAGCAAGATGCCTTGCAGCGAGACCTATCGGGTGCAGTTGCCGGACGGCACACTGCGATACCTGAGGTCGGCGGGTGCGAACTATCGCAATGCCGACGGTACGCTGCGCACCACCGGGATTGTCTGGGACGTCACCGGCGACGTGGTATTGACCCAGACGCTGCGCAACGCCAAGGAAAATACCGACATCAAGAACGCCGAACTGGAGCTGGCGCTCGATGAACTGTCGAACCGCGAGCAGGACCTGGAAGAGCTGTCGACCAAGCTGGACCTCGCGCTCGACTCCTATAACTGCGGCATATGGGAATCGAACCCGGCAACCCGGGTCGATACCTGGGATGCCCGCATGTGCCAGCTGCACGGCATCCCCTTCACCAACGGCTTCGTCCGGGTCGATGACTGGATCGAGCTTATCCATCCTGACGACCGGGAGCTTGCCAAACTCAGCTCCTATCATTTCACGGAGAACTTCCGGCCGGATCCGCTGGTCGTGCGGGTGCCCCAGCCGGACGGCTCGATCCGCTACATCCGCTCCATCGGCAAGATGCACAAGACGCGCGACGGATCCAAAAAGGTGGTGGGCATCGCCTTCGACGTCACCCAGGATGCCATCCTGACCAGGGAACTCAAGGCTGCCAAGGACGAGGCAGACGCGAAGAACGCAGAACTCGAACTCGCCAAAAGCCGGATAGAGCACAATTCCCTGCATGACCCGCTGACACTGCTGGCCAACCGTCGCAAGCTCGACATCGAACTCGACCGGCTGTCGCGCTCCAGCCATACCGAGCGCCAGAAATTCTCGATCCTGCATCTCGATCTCGACCGCTTCAAGCAGATCAACGACACGCTCGGCCATGCGGCGGGCGACGCGATGCTGGTGCACGCCTCGCGCATCCTGTCGCGCAACGTTCGCGGCAGCGATATCGTCGCGCGTATCGGCGGCGACGAATTCGTGATCCTCGCCACCGGCAATTCCAGCACCGAAGAGATAGGCCAGCTCGCCCAGCGCATCATCGCGGAATTTCACCAGCCGATCGATTTCGAAGGTTTCGCCTGCCGCTGCGGCGTATCCATCGGCATCGCCCAGGCAAGCGGCATGAATGTCGATGCGCGCCGCACTCTCGTCAATGCCGATATCGCGCTCTACCGGGCGAAGGGCATGGGCCGCAACCGGTACGAATTCTTCACGCAGAACCTGCAGGCCGAGATCGTCAGCCACAAGCGTACCGCCGACGAGGTGCTGGCCGGCATCGACAACGACGAATTCATTGCGTTCTACCAGCCGCAGTTCGATGCCCGCACCAACCAGCTTACCGGTGTCGAGGCGCTGATCCGCTGGGACCATCCGCATCACGGGATTCTTGCGCCCGACCGGTTCCTGAAGATTGCCGAAGACCTCAATGTGTCCGCCGCGCTCGACCATATCGTGCTCCAGACGGTCTTGAAGGACAAGATGCGCTGGGCAGCGCTCGGCATCCGGATACCGAAGGTTTCCGTCAACGTCTCTTCGAAGCGGCTGCATGACGAGGCGCTGATCGACACGCTGCAGACGCTGGCGATCGTGCCCGGCGAGATCTCATTCGAGCTGGTGGAATCGATCTTCCTCGATGAGAGCGAAGCATCGGCGGCCGGCAATCTCCAGCGGATCAAGGAACTCGGCATCGATATCGAGATCGACGATTTCGGCACCGGCCATACCTCGATCGTCAGCCTTCTGAAGCTGAAGCCGAAGCGGCTGAAGATCGACCGGCAGCTCGTCATGCCGATCCTGACCTCGCCGCAGGAACGCGCGCTGGTGCGCTCGATCATCGACATTGCCCGTTCGCTCGGCGTCGAAACGGTCGCGGAAGGCGTCGAAACCATGCAGCATGCGAGCCTTCTGCGCGAACTCGGCTGCGACCTGCTCCAGGGTTATGCCTTCGCCCGGCCGCTTTCGTTCGACGATTTCACCGCAGCCGCGCATGCGGGCTGGCGCAAGGCCGCAGCCTAGAGCCACCATTGTTCACCAATCGCGCCGCGACTGTTCTGCCAAGAAACACTTGTCGCCCGGCAACCTTTTCCATATGACAACCGCGTCAGAAGTTGGCGGAAGGCCAGCTCCGCCACAGCTGGTCCTGTAACGCCATGTCGCACAACACTTTCGGTCACCTTTTCCGCGTCACCACCTGGGGTGAAAGTCATGGTCCGGCACTCGGCTGCGTGGTCGACGGCTGCCCGCCCGGCATCCGCTTCACGCTTGCGGAGATCCAGGCCTGGATGGACAAGCGCAAGCCCGGCCAGTCGCGGTTCGTGACGCAGCGGCGCGAGGACGACATCGTCAAGGTGCTCTCCGGCGTGATGATGGACGCCGATGGCGAGACGATGATCTCGACCGGCACGCCGATCTCGATGCTGATCGAGAATACCGACCAGCGTTCCAAGGACTACGGCGAGATCGCCCGCCGCTACCGTCCCGGCCATGCGGACTATACCTATGACGTGAAATACGGCATCCGCGACTATCGCGGCGGCGGCCGTTCTTCGGCCCGCGAGACGGCAGCCCGTGTTGCCGCCGGGGCGCTCGCCCGCAGGATCGTGCCCGGCGTGCAAGTCCGCGCCGCGCTGATCCAGATCGGCAAGCACAGGATAGATCGCGCCAACTGGGACTGGGATCAGGTCGGCCAGAACCCGTTCTTCTGCCCGGATGCAGCCATGGTGCCCGTCTGGGAAGACTATCTCGACGGCATCCGCAAGGCCGGTTCCTCGATTGGCGCCGTGGTGGAGGTGATCGCCGAAGGCGTGCCCGCCGGTCTCGGCGCGCCGGTCTATGGCAAGCTCGATCAGGATATCGCCAGCCTTCTGATGTCGATCAACGCCGTCAAGGGCGTCGAGATCGGCGACGGTTTCGGTGTCGCAGAACTTTCCGGCGAGGAAGACGCCGACGAGATGCGCATGGGCAATGACGGCAAGCCGATCTTCCTCTCCAACCATGCAGGCGGCATTCTCGGCGGCATCTCGACCGGCGAGGCGGTGGTCGCCCGCTTCGCGATCAAGCCGACCTCCTCCATTCTCACCGAGCAGCGCTCGATCGACGTCGACGGCAACAATGTCGAAGTCCGTACCAAGGGCCGCCACGACCCCTGCGTCGGCATCCGCGCCGTGCCGATCGGCGAGGCGATGGTTGCATGCGCGATTGCCGATCACTATCTCCGCGACCGGGCCCAGACGGGGCGAAATCTCTAGGAAACAACACCCATGGCCTATGATCAGAAGCGCGTCGTCGACGCCCTCCGCGCATTCGAAGCCGGCGAAATCGTCGTCGTCACCGATGACGACGACCGCGAGAACGAAGGCGATCTGATCGTCGCCGCGGTCCACTGCACGCCTGACAAGATGGCCTTCATCGTGCGCCACACGTCCGGCATCGTCTGCGCGCCGATGCCGCGCGAGGAGGCCAAGCGGCTCAACCTCAATGCCATGGTGGCGGAAAACGACAGCGCCCATACGACCGCCTTCACCGTCACCGTCGATTTCAAGCACGGCACGACGACCGGCATTTCCGCCGAGGACCGGACACTCACCGTCCGCAATCTCGCCAATCCGAATGTCGGCGCGAGCGATTTCGTGCGGCCCGGCCATATCTTCCCGCTGATCGCCCGCGAAGGCGGCGTGCTGATGCGCTCCGGCCATACGGAAGCGGCTGTCGACCTCTGCAGGCTCGCCGGCCTTCCGCCGATCGGTGTCATCTGCGAACTCGTCAATGACGACGGCACCGTAACGCGCGGCCAGCAGGTTACCGACTTTGCCGCCAAGCACGGATTGAAGCAGGTTTCCGTCGCCGACCTGATCGCCTATCGTCAGCGCAAGGAAACGCTGATCGAACTGCAGACGGCGTTTGACGTCGAGACGCCGCACGGCAAGGCGAAGGCGCATGCCTATTCGCTGCCCTGGGACCCGATGCAGCACGTGGCGGTGATCTTCGGAGACATCCGTGACGGTGTCGATATTCCGGTCCGCCTGCATCTCGAAAACGTCACCCGCGACGTGTTCGGCACGCAGCGCTCGGTCGATCGTTACATGGCGAAAATCGAGGAAGAAGGCCGCGGCGTGATCATCTACCTGCGCGAAGGTTCGGTCGGCGTCGGCCAGAAGGACCATGGCCGCAAGCTGCGCCAGGACCAGGAGGGCCATGCCGAAGCCCAGGCCCGCGAGAGCGAATGGCTGGAAATCGGCCTTGGCGCACAGATCCTCAAGGATCTCGGCGTCACCTCGATCAAGCTGCTGACCCGCAGCGAGCGCCACTATGTCGGCCTCGAAGGTTTCGGCATCAAGATCGCCGAAACGGTGATCTGCTGACCGCCCTCAATCCTTAGGGTTGTAAAAGGTTTCGTACCGTTCCATCGTCGCTCGTTGTCGGGCGGCGATTTTTCGTGTACGGATAATAGTTGAAAATCATTTGGGACGAGACGAAACGGCTGGCGAATGTCGAGAAGCACAATCTCGATTTCGCCGATCTTTATTTCGATTTCTTTCTGACTTCGGCCATCGTGCCAGCACGAAATGGCCGGATGAAAGCCATTGGTCGCCTGAAAGGCGGCGTAGTCGCAGCGATCTTCGTGAAACTCGGTTCGGAAGCGCTGTCGGTCATTTCGATGCGTCCCGCCCGAAAGGATGAAAGGAGCCTGATCGAATGAACATCAAGGCCCAGAAACAGAAAGAATTCCAACCCGGTCGTGGTTACACCAAGGAAGACTGGGATGAAGTCTCCGACAATCCTCCCTGGACGGAGGAGGAGTTGAAGAGCGCCCGGCCCTTCAGGGAAGTGTTTCCCGAGATCGCCGCAAAAATGGAACAGGCGATCGCCGCTCGCGGCCGACCGAAGGTCGAGGCGCCGAAGGTGGCCGTCACGCTCAGGCTCGATCCGGACGTGCTCGAAAAATTCAAGGCGTCCGGCAAGGACTGGCGCGCCAAAATGGCGGAGGAACTGCGCAAGGCAGCCGGCCTCTGAGACGGTCTACCGGCCAGCAGCCAGAATCTGCTCGATGAAGCGGTGCGCCTTGAGCGCATCCTCGCCGGTGACCCGCAGAGGCGCGCCGGTTCGAACCGCATCGATGAAATTCCCGATCAGAGCCCGGTGCATCTCGTGGCCGAAGGCCATCGGGTTGGCCCCTGCCCCGCTGCCGGAATTCTGGCCGCCCTCGGTGACGCTGGTGCCGTCCATGAAGGCGGCCTTCAGCGTATCGCCGGTCAGGACTGCCGTACCGTGGGTGCCGAGCAGCTCGATGCGCTCCGGCAGGCCGGGATAGGCGCAGGTGGTGGCGTTCAGCGTGCCGATCGCCCCGTTTTCGAATGCGAAGGTCGCCGTTACCAGGTCTTCGGTCTCCATCGAATGAATCGGGCTGGTGCGGACGAAGGACGAGACGTCTTTCGGGGTACCAGCATAGCTCAGCAGCAGGTCGATCGTGTGGATGCCCTGGGTCAGCAGCACGCCGCCGCCGTCGCGTGCCATCGTGCCGCGGCCTTCGACGTCATAATAACTCTGCGGGCGCCAGTTACGGATCGCAACGGACGCCTCGATCAACTGCCCCAACCGCTCGGACTTGACGATCTCGTCGAGTTTCAGCGCCGCCGCACGAAAACGGTTCTGCAGCACCATGGACAGCAGCACGCCCGCTTGCCTCGCGGCACGGACGATCGCCTCGGAGCGCTCGAACGAGATATCGAGCGGCTTTTCCAGCAGGATATGCTTTTTCGCCGCCGCGCAACGTTCAATCAATTCAAGATGGCTGCTCGGCGGGGTGAGGATCAGCACCGCCTCGATCGTCTTGTCCGCGAAGATCACATCGAGATCGCCAGTCGTCGGGATCGGGTATTGGGCGGCAAACGCTTCACGCCGGGCTGCCGTCTGGCTGAAAGCCGCGACGCATTCGATCCTGTCGGACCAATCGAGCAGGGCGCGAGCATGGTGCCCTGCCGCCATGCCGAGCCCGATCATCGCCACTTTCAGTTTGGTCATATTAACCTCCCGGTACACATAAAATATCGTTTGCGGCGAGCCGCCCCCTCATCCGCCTGCCGGCACCTTCTCCCCGCTGGGGAGAAGAGACATGCCGAGCCGTCACTCCGCCGCCGCCTCCTCCTCTCCCCAACGGGGAGAGGGTGGCCGAGCGGAGCGGAGGCCGGGTGAGGGGGCCGCTTGTTCCGGCGTCCGCCAAGCAAGCCTTAACCCAAAACCTCAAGCGTGCGCATGATGCCGCGCAGTTCCGCCAGACCTTTCAGTCGGCCGATGCAAGAATAGCCGGGATTGACGCGTCTGCCTATGTCATCGACGATCGCGTGGCCGTGGTCGGGTCGCATCGGGATCTGCCAATCCACCCTGCCCTCGGCCTTGCGGCGCTTTTCTTCGGCCATCAGTGCCATCACGACACGCACCATGTCCGTATCCCCGTCCAGGTGCTCGGCCTCGTGGAAGGAACCGTCGCCTTCCTTGGTGACGTTGCGCAGGTGGGCGAAATGAACGTCGCTCGCGAATTCCTTGGCCATGGCGACGAGATCGTTCTCGGGATTGGCGCCGTAGGAGCCGGTGCAGAGCGTGATGCCGTTCGACTGTGACTTGACCGCGGCGAGCAGAGCGCGGGCATCGGAAGCCTTGCAGACGACGCGCGGCAGGCCGAACAGCGCGAACGGCGGATCGTCCGGATGGATCGCCATTTTCACGCCCGCCTCTTCGGCAACCGGGATGATCTCATCTAAGAACGTGAAGAGGTTTTCGCGGAAACCGGTCTCCGAAAGTTCCTTGTAGATGTCCAGCATACGGTTGAGGCTCTGCCGGTCATAGACGAATTCGCGGGCCGGCACCCATTCGATCAGGTTCCGTTCCAGCCGGGCGAGATCGCTCTCGCTTGCGGTCTTCAGCCAGGCTTGAGCCTTGGCGACGCGGTCGGCGGGATGATCGGCCTCGGCACTTGGGCGTTTCAGGATGAAGACGTCGTAGGCGCAGAATTCGACGATATCGAACCGCAGCGCCGTGCCGCCATGCGGCATCTCGTATTCCAGATCCGTGCGCGTCCAGTCGGTGATCGCCATGAAATTATAGCAGACCGTCTTGATGCCGGCCTTGGCGACGGCGCGGATCGAGGCCTTGTAGTTGTCGATCAGCTCGCGGTAACGGCCGGTGCGGGTCTTGATATCCTCGTGGACGATAATGCTTTCCACTACCGACCAGGTGAGCCCCGCCTCCTCGATGATCGCCTTGCGCCTGGCGATCTCGCCGTCGGGCCAGATGCGGCCGTCGTTGAGGTGATGCAGCGCGCTGACGATGCCCGTCGCGCCGGCCTGTTTCACATGCGAAAGCTTGACCGTGTCGTCCGGCCCGAACCAGCGCCAAGTCTGTTCCGTTGTCGTCCTGCCTTATGCTTGTCAGCCGAGCCGCATACCGGTGGCGGCATCGAAGATGTGGCTGTTGGTGGGCGCGAGCGCCAGATTGAGCACCTCGCCGGTCTTGATGAAAAGCCGCTCGCGCAGCTGCGCCGAGAATTTCTGGCCGTCGACGGTGCCCTGCACGAAGGTCTCCGAACCGGTCGGCTCGATATTCATCACGGTCATCGGAATGCCCTCGTTCCCGGAGGCGATGGCGAGATGTTCGGGGCGGATGCCGTAGGTGACAGCGGTTGCAGGGAGAGCGGAAGCCTCCGGTCCAAGCGGCAGGCGAACGCCGTTTTCAGTCAGCACGGACTTACGGTCATCAGCCACCTTGCCGGACAGGAAATTCATCGAGGGTGAGCCGATGAAGCTGGCAACGAAGGTATTGACCGGCTTGTCGTAGAGCTCCAGCGGCGCGCCGACCTGCTCGACGATGCCGTCCCTCATGACCACGATCCGGTCGGCCATGGTCATCGCCTCGATCTGGTCGTGGGTGACGTAGACGGTGGTGGTCTTGATGCGGGCGTGGATGTCCTTGAGTTCTGCACGCATCTGCACGCGCAGCTTGGCGTCGAGGTTGGAGAGCGGCTCGTCGAACAAGAAGACCTTGGGGTTACGGACGATGGCGCGGCCCATGGCGACGCGCTGGCGCTGACCGCCTGAGAGTTGCTTCGGGTAACGCTTGAGGTAATCGGTAAGTCCGAGGATACGCGCGGCATCGTTGACCCGCTCGGCGATCTCCTCCTTGGATTTCTTCGCCAGCCGCAGCGAGAAGCCCATGTTCTCGGCAATCGTCATATGCGGGTAGAGCGCATAGTTCTGAAAAACCATGGCGATATCGCGGTTCTTCGGCTCGACCTCGTTGATGACGCGACCGTCGATGCGGATCGTGCCGCCCGAGATGTCTTCGAGCCCGGCGATCATCCGCAACAGCGTGGACTTGCCGCAGCCGGAGGGGCCGACAAGGACGACGAAGGCGCCATCCGGCACATCGACCGACACGCCCTTGATGGTCTCGAAGTCGCCATAGGCCTTGCGGACGTTCTGGATTTCAACGGAAGCCATGTACTTATCCTGAAACTGTTCGGGTTCGGGGCTTCAGCCGATCTGCGGCGCGGATGGCTGCGAGCAGGCTGAGGCCGGTGTGGTAGCCCGGATCGAGGTCCGGCGTGGCGGGCACGAAATCGACGGGGCCGTCCTTGGTCATCGTCTGGTAGGCGATCGGCGGGGTGCCGCGCCAATAGCGCTCGAAGAACGCGGCGTGGGCGGCCTTCCAGACATCAAGGCTCTCGGCACTGCCGGTGCGTTCATGAACGAGGGCGGCGGAACGGATGGTTTCCGGCAGCGACCACC
This sequence comes from Neorhizobium sp. T25_13, assembly GCF_002968675.1. Taxonomy (NCBI): domain Bacteria; kingdom Pseudomonadati; phylum Pseudomonadota; class Alphaproteobacteria; order Hyphomicrobiales; family Rhizobiaceae; genus Neorhizobium; species Neorhizobium sp. T25_13. Next base: position 291,636 of record NZ_PVBI01000006.1, on the reverse strand, counting down.
AGGGACAATAGGGGCTTTGCGCCTCGCCGGTCTTAATGGACACCGTGAGCGTGATGCCCGGCCCCACGAAGTCCTTGCGGAAGGACGAGACGAGGATGCGTTCCAGCGTCTCGATCAGCGCCGGATCGGCGGTGTCGTCGAGATAGTCGAGCGCGAAGCCGACGAACTCGATTCCGTGGCCGACATTGCATAGATCCTCGCCCGGCACGTTGCGCAACAAGCCGGTCGCGGCATCGTAATGCCTGTCGATGACGTGGGCGATGAAACGGTCGGCAAAGGCGAGATGCGCCGTGTGGCCGGCACGCTTCAGCATACCGGCAGCACCGAGCAGGATCATCCGCGGGCCGAAATCATCGGGCTGGACGGCAAGGCTGTGGAGCGAGAGCGGCCGGCGTTCGTCCATCTGGAAGCGGCCGGTTTCAACGGCGGTGATCACACGGTCGAAATAAGCGAGGTGACCGGCGATATCCGGCAGGCCATATCGGCTTGCGGCTGCCACCAGCCCCTTGGCCACGAAGGCGTCCGAATAGGTGTAGATCAGCGCCGGTTTTTCCTGAGCGTGGAGCACGTCGGACTGATCCGCATAGACGGCCTGCAGGTCGCGATCGTAGCAGAAATAGGCGTGACCATCCGGCTTGCGCAGGGCAGCCAGAAGCTCGTAGAGGCGGCGGCCGGCGGTATCGAGCTTTTTCGCGAGCGGCGGCAACTCATCGTCAAAGAACTCCGCATGTCCGACCAAGGCTTCCAGCCCTCGCCCCTGGATCCAGCCGTAGGTGTAATCCGGGCCACGGATGCCATCCTCCGAACTGTAATCCTTCAGCGTCAGGCTGTTCTGCTTGGTGTTCAGAAATCCGCCGAGCATCGGCCGCTGCAGCATCCAGTAGAGCGTGCCGGCATTAGCCGCGGCATAGGTGATGCGGGTCTCCTCGAAGAAATCCATCGTCATCGTCACTCCTTGAGCCCGGTGCTGGCAACGCCCTGCACGAAGTTGCGGCGCAGAATGACGAAGAGCAGGATCGATGGAATGAGGACCGTGGCGGAGGCGGCGCTGAGGCGGCCGAGATCGACCGTGAACCCGGTCTGGAACAGCGCCAGCCCGACCTCGATCGTATAGCTGGTGCGGGTCGTGGTGACGATCATCGGCCAGGCGAAGGCGGTCCAGGCCTGGAAGAAGGCGAGCACCGCGAGTGCGCCGAGCGCACCGCGCAAAAGCGGCAGCACGATATGCAGGAAAATCCAGAATTCGCCGGCGCCGTCGATGCGGGCTGCTTCCAGCAGTTCGTCGGGGATCGAGTGGATGACGTTCTGGCGGATCAGGAAGATGCCGAAGCTCATCACCAGATAACCGAGCAGCAGGCCCCAGACGGAGTTGAGGATGCCGAGGCTTTTCGCCTGAAAATAGAGCGGGATCATGTAGACCTCGAACGGCACGATGGCGGTTGCGAGGAACAGCGCGAAGAGGATGTTCAGCGTCCGGAAGCGGAATTTTCCGAAGATGTAGCCGGCGATCGCCGAGGTGGCGACGATGGCGATCGTCGACATCACCGCAAAGGCGATGCTGTTGGCGATCCAGCGCAAGAGCGGCGTTTCGCCGAGCACGGCGGAGAAATTGGCGATGGTCGGGTCGCGCGGGATGATGGTCGGCGGCCAGCTGAGCATTTCGGCCGGCGTCTTGAAGGCGTTGGCGACCAGGAACACCAGCGGCAGCAGCATCAGGATCGAGACGACGATCAGGAAGACGTCGATCGCGAAGTTCATCACCCGCTTCTTGCGGCGCAGACGCACACCCTCGGACAGTTCTTCGGTGGTGGGCTCGATATAGTTCACGGGATTGGTGGTCATGCCTTGCCCCTTTCCCGCAGCGTCGAGAACTGGATGAGCGTCAGCCCCAGCACGATGACCAGAAGCACGACGGCTTCGGATGCCGCGTAACCGACGCGGTAATTGCGAAAGCTGTTTTCCAGCATGTCGAGAACCAGCACCCGCACCTGCCGTCCGGGCGCCCCTTGCGCATCGGACGCGAGCACGAAGGCCTGGGCGTAGACGTTGAAACCGGAAACCAGCGTCACGACCGAGACATAGAGCGTGATCGGTTTCAGCATCGGGATCGACAGGTACCAGAAGCTCTGCGGGCCGGAGGCGCCGTCGAGCTTCGCCGCTTCATAAAGCGAGACCGGCAGGTTCTTGAAGCCGACAATATAGATCAGCACCGCATATCCCAGCGCCTGCCAGGAGCAGAGCACGATGATGCAGATGACCGACAGGACCGGATCGAACAGCCAGGATTGCGCCGGGATGCCGAAGAAGGTCAAAAGCGCGTTGAGCGGACCGAGGCGGGCATCAAAAATCCATTTCCAGGCCACGGCGGCGGGAACCAGCGACACGACATGCGGAATGAAGATCGCGGTCTCGTAAAAACCGGCCATCCGCGAGCGGGTGCGGTGGAAGATCAGCGCGGCGATGACCAGCGCCATCGGAATGGTCAGGATCAAGACGCCGAAGGCGATGATCGTGGTATTGACCAGCGCATCGATGAACAGGTGGTCGCCCATCAGCTCGCGGAAATTCGCGAGGCCGACGAAGGGCTTGTTCTTCGACAGGATGTCCCATTTGAAAAGGCTGAGCCTCAGCGTATCGGCGATCGGATAAAGCCGGACATAGGCGAAGATCGCCAGGGTCGGCAAAATTGCAAGGATCGCAAAAATCCATCTTTTGCGCTTCAGCATATGAATGGCCTGTAGACAGCAGGGTTCGGCCGCGGCGCGGGTCGGACCCAAGATCCCCGTTTAAGTGCCCGGAGCAATGATGCCCCGGGCCCATGCGATTGGCGAGTGGTGCCGGCGATTATTTCGCGCCCAAGCCTTCGCGGGTGAGGATGGTGTTCACTTCGTCGCTGGCCTTCTTGAGGAAGGCGTCGATCTTGGCATCGTCGCCGGCCATGGACGCGTCGCCGAAGGCGACGACGAGCTGCGCGGCAACGCGGGTCAGGATCTCCTCGATCGGGCCGATCGACGGCAGCGTGAAGAACTCGTAGCCCTTCGGATAATCGACGAAGGCGGCGAACGCCGGCTGCTTGGAGGTGACGGCCGAATAGTCGACGCCCGAACGATTCGGCAGCCAGCCGACGTTCTGGAGCAGCCAGACGAGGTTTTCCGGCGAGTTGGCCGCCTTGGCGAATTCCCAGCCGGCCTTGGCATCGGCACCCTTGCCGGCGACGTAGAGGTTGGTGGGCAGCGCGATCGAACCCTTCGGCAGCGGCGCGGTGGCGTATTTCAGATCCGGCGCTTTCTTGGCGATATCGCCGATCACCCAGGATTCGCGGATGAACATCGCGGTCTGGCCGCGCTCGAAGGCATCGGCGTCAGCCGGCATCTCTGGGGAGACCGTCTTGGTGGTGAAGATGTTGGTGAGATATTGCTTCAGCGCCTTGCGGCCCGCTTCATTGGCGAAATTGGGCTTCCACTTGCCGTCGCCGGCGGGGACGAGGATCGCGCCGCCATATTGATGCATGTTGATCCAGAATTTCTCGGCAATGCCCTGGCCGCCGCCCGAGAGGCGCATGCTCCAGCCGGAGACGGTGGCCTTGCCGGATGCGTCGCGCTTGGTCAGCTTCTCGGCATAGGCGGAATAGTCCTCCATGGTCTTCGGCGGAGCGGTCAGGCCGGCCGCCTTGAACATGTCGGTGTTGTAGTAGAGGGCACCCTGGCCGCGGAAGAGCGGCACGCCGTAAATCTTGCCGCCCTTGCCTGCCGTATCGCTAAAGAACTTGTCGAAGTTCTTCGGATCCTTCACGAAGGTCGAGATATCGGCCGGGGCTTCCGGAAGAAGATCGTTTTCAAGGTAGCGGGTAGCGGTCGAACCGGAGAGCTCGATGACCGTCGTGCCGTCCTGGCCGCCGGTGAGGCCAAGCGCGACGCGCTTTTCATGCTCGCGAAGGGCGATCGCCTCGACCTTCACCTCGAGTTTCGGATAGGCGGCCTTCATGCTCTGCGCGACATGTTCGTAGAACGGCGCCATTTCCGGATAACCGCTCCAGACCGTCAGCGTTTCGGCCGAAACGGCGGACGCGCCCGAGAGAAGGGCTGCGCCGAATGCCGCGCTCATAAGCAGCGCGCGGGTCGAAATCCTCGTCTTTGCTGATCTGTTTTTCATGTCCCTGTTCCCTTGTTGTTGTTAACAAAAAGCTCTCATGCAACCGGTTGCGTGTCAAGCGTCGGATCGTTCCCGGCGGTCCCTTGGCTCATGCGGCCCCGCTTCCGCTGGAGGTCTCGTTGGCGAGCCGGATGGCGCAAGCCGCAAGCGTTTCCGCCGAGCCCGGCGCGAAGGTCGCCGCAAGGCCGTAGTAGCGATGCGCCTCGTCGACCTCGTAGCCGCCGAACCGGAACTCGCCGGCCGGCGGGATGTAGCCCGGATTGTCGTCGGCAAAGCCGATGACGAAGGCTGGCTTGTCCAGACCAAGTGCAGCCCGGATTGTCAGCGCCGTCTCCGCAAAGATCTCACCCGGCAGCGCGACGATCGGCACGCCGCCCCAATCGAGCACGGTCACCCGCGCGGCAAGCGGCTCGGGTTGGGTGGGCGCTATGTCGCGCGCCCAATCCGCCCAATAGCCGAGCAGGCTTTTGCGGGCGGGTTCGGCGTTCAGGGCCTCGTCCCGCCAGCGTTTTTCGAGGGTTTCCGGCGGTTCGGTCTCGCGGCGCTCGAAAGCGAGGCTGACGATCGCGTTGCGGGCGCCGACGGCGTCCGAAACCGGCTGTTCCGCAGCGCCAAGCGCCGCCTCGGCAATCTTGCGGCCGATCCGTTCGGCGGCAGCAAAGCTGCGATCCGGGTTCGCGGCAAGCGAGATCGAGGCATGCGCCGAGTGGCCGGTATTGGCGTCGCCGACGCAGCCGGTCATGAACAGGGCGACCGCGCCGGGATGAGCTTCTTCCAGCGCATGGCGAACGAAATGGGGATAATCGGCCGTCCAGAGGAGATTGTCGGCCGCCAGCACGACCGGATGGCACGCATAGGCGGTGACGACGGCGATCATGTTGCCATCCGCAGCGCGGATGCGAAGATGTGGCAGGGAAGTGTCCACGGGTCCGCCGGGATGGCGCCGATTGCGCGCAATCCCCGGATCACTTCCCTGCCCCACAGTGATGGTTGCCGGCCGGCGCGCCGTGGCGGCCTTGTCGATGGCGGCGATACAGGCATCTTCCAATCGCTCCAGATAGGCCGGATCAGCGGCGATGCTGAGCCGTCCGGCCATGGAAACCGGACCACCGTGATTGTGGAGTGCTGCGACCACGACGTTTTCTGCCGGCAGGACGCAGCGCCTGCGGATCCGGGCGCTCGTCGCGGCATCGATGCCGATGACATCGGCGACAACGATGGCGGTATCGCCGACCACCACGGCACGCGCCGTCAGGGCGTCATGGGCGCCCCTGGCCGACAGCGTGCGGGCCGCAAAGCCGGACATCGCAAGGCCGGGCGGCGGGGTGATATCGACGATGGCAACTCCGGCCCGGATCATGCGCAGGACGCCTTTTCGCCGTGGACCCAGGTTTCGCGGATAGACAACTCTCGCTCGCCTTCCGACCATTCGAAACGAATGAGATCGGCCCGCGCGCCGACTTCCAGCCGCCCCCGTCCACCGACGAAACGGCCCGGATTTACGGTCGCGAGGAGAAGCGTATCGGCAAGTGGAAGGCCTGCCATCTGCGACGCGATCGCGACATTGGCCGACAGCGGCAGGCTGGCGCCGGCGAGATAGGGCGTGCCGGCGACGCTGATGCGGCCTTCGGCAGACACTTCGACACGGCCGCCAACCGGCTGGTCGTAGATGCCCGGGGGCATGCCGGCGAGCGCCACCATGTCGGACACGAGGATCGCCCGATCCAGGCCCTTGGCGCGCAGCATCGCCTTGAACGTGTCGGCCGGCAGGTGCCAGCCGTCGGCGATGAAGCTCGCCGTCAGCCGGTCGTCGGCAAGTTGCGCCCAAATGAAATTCGGATGGCGCGGCAACATGGCGGCGGCGCCGTTGCCGAGATGGGTGGAGAGGACAGCACCCGCCTCCACCGCCGCATGGATCTGCTCCGGCGTCGCGGCTGTGTGGCCGAGCGCCACGTGGACGCCTCTGGCCGTAAGAGCGCGGACGTAATCGACGCTGCCCTCATGTTCCGGCGCAAGCGTCACCATTGAGACCAGATTGCCGGACGCCTGCTGCCAACGGTCGAACTCTTCGATCGACGGCGGGCGGACATGCGCCAGCGGATGCGCGCCGCGCGGGCCGTCCTCGTCCGAAATCGACGGGCCTTCGACATGGATGCCCGGGACCATTTCGGCGATCAGCCGGTGGCCGGCGCGGATTTTTGCGATATCGGCGAGGGCCTGAAGGAGGGACGTCTCGGGCGCCGTGATAAGGGTCGGCAGCCAGGTTGTGACGCCGTCGCTTAGCAATTCCTCGCAGAGCGAGAGGAGGATGTTGGGAGTGACTTCGCCACTGTTCAGATCGAAGCCGCAATAACCGTTGACCTGCAGGTCGATCAGCCCGGCGGAGAGGTAACGCGGGCTGGTATTTTCCGCCGGGCGGATGGCGGCAATCCTGCCGTCGGCGACTTCGATCGCAAAACCTTTGCCGGTGCGGGGATCGATACCGTCGACGACCATGGTCAGAGCGCCCTCACCCGGCCTTGGAAATTGGCGATGAAGCGGCCGTTCGCCTCGTCGCCTCCCGGCGCATTGCCGCTGCGCCAGACCGGCGGCTCTATCCCCCGTTCGACAAGCTTCGCCACCGTGCGGATCACCAGGCAGTTCAGGGTGAATGCGTTGGCGAAGGTGGAAATCGCAGCGATATTTTCGCCCATGCCGGGGACCTTCACCACCGCATCGCCGATCGGCACCTTGCAGTCGATGGCGATATCAACGATGTCGTGGAGGTTTTGTTTGGTCGGATGGCGGGCCGGATGGTCCGGCGAGGTTTTCGACGCGTGCTCGCGGGAACTGACGCCGATCAGGAAGGCGCCGCGGCGTTTGGCCTCCAAAGCCGCATCGATCAGCGCGGCATTGATGCCGTAGGCGTTGACGAGGATCAGCAGGTCGGCATCTCCCAGCCGCTGGTTTGATATCACCACCTTGCCGTAGCCGGGCGTGCGCTCGATCGCCATGGAGCGGAGCGCACCGTTCGAGAGCAGCGTGCCCTCGTCGAGGATGGCGCTGATATGCATCAGCCCGCCGGCGCGGAAAAAGACCTCCTGCGAGGCGAGATTGGAATGGCCGCCGGGGCCGTAGATATGCACCAGCCGATCGGCGGCGATCTGATCGGCGAGTTTTGCCGCCGCCTGGTCGAGAGGGGCCTTTTCCTCCTCCAGAACCCGGCGCATCAGGGCATGGGTCGAGGCAAGATAACCTTCGCAGAGCGCGTCCGCATCGATGACGGGATGATCAGGCATCGGGGTCGGAGTCCTTGTCGATATAGAGAGTGCAGGCAGCGTGGAAACGCAGGACGCTTGCCGGGCATTCGGTGGTCAGCGGGCCGTAGAGCGTCTTCGAAACGGCATCGCGCTTGACGGCGCCCGGCACGACGCAGAACATCCGGTCGGCCCTGAGCAGGCGCGGCACGGTCAGCGTGATCGCTTCGTTCGGCACCGAAGCAAGATCGGAAAAGCAGTCGTCATCGACCTGCTGCTGGCGGCAGATATCGTCCAGTTCGACGATCTTGACGTCCAGCGGGTCGTTGAAATCGGCGACCGGCGGGTCGTTGAAGGCGATATGGCCGTTGACGCCGATGCCGAGGCAGACGAAATCGATCGGCCCTTCGTTCAGCAGGCCGGAATAACGGCGCACTTCGGCACCCGCATCCGGCTCGGGGGTGATGCGGTGCACGGCGGCGAACGGCAACTTGCCAAAGACATGTTCGTCCAGCCAGTTGACGAAACGCGCCGGAGAGGACGGCGACAGGCCGATATATTCGTCCATGTGGAAGGCCGTGACTCGGCCCCAGTCGATGCCCGGCGCGGCACAGAGCGCCTTCAGCATGTCGGCCTGGCTGGGGGCGGCGGCAAAGATCATCCGGACTTCGGCCTGGCCTGCGAGGCGCTCGGCCAAGGCGGCGGCAATGTCGGCGGCGGCAGCGGCACCCATCTCGGCCCGTGTTGCAAAGCTTTCGACCGAGAGGCGGTCGAAGGTCCGCCGCGTTTCCGGCGAAGGACGATGGGCGGTGGCGATGGTCAACGCAGTCTCCATGTTCATGCCATGGGAAGCCGGCGGCGCGCAGCCCTATAGAATGGCCGCATCCGTTGCAGTTCCCCTTGTTCTTATTGACTGAAGACTTCCATGCAACCGGTTGCATGTCAAGTGGAGGAATGTCAGTGTTCGGGCCAGAATTGATAGCGCCTCGGACTTCATGCTAAGTGCGAGGGGCAGACGGGCGAGTTCTCAATTTCCACGATCAAGCGGGACCGATGATCAAGCGGACCAAAGGCGTCACCATCAGCCAGGTCGCGGATGCGGCAGGCGTTGCGCGTTCCAGCGTCTCGCGCGCCTTTACGCGGCCGGACATGCTCTCCCCGGAAACCGTGACGCGGATCATGAAGGCGGCGGAAGCGCTCGGCTACGTGCCGAACCACACGGCGCGGGCGCTCAGCACCGGGCGGCACGGCAATGTCGGCCTGATCGTACCCGATATCGCCAACCCGTTCTTTCCACCGCTGATCCAGGCGGCCCAGCTCGAAGCTGACAGGTCCGATTTCTGCATCTTTCTCGGCAATACCGAAGAGAACCCGAAGCAGGAAGACAAGCTGGTCGGCCGGTTCGCCGGCCAGGTGGAAGGCCTGGTGCTCGCCTCCTCACGCCTTTCGGACGAGCGTATCCGCGCCCATGCCGGCCAGTTGCCGCTGGTGCTGATCAACCGCGATATCGACGGCATCCCGCGGGTGCTGATCGACAGCGGCTCGGGTGTTCGCGAAGCCGTCGAACATCTCGCCAAGCTTGGGCACCGCCGGATCGTCTATGTCAGTGGCCCCTCGAATTCCTGGTCGAACAAGCAGCGCCGCACCGCCATCAAGGCCGCGGCATCCAAGCTTGATATCGCGGTCGAAACCGTGCCGGCGGTGCTCGCAAGCTACAATTCCGGCCGCAACGCCGTCAGCGCTATCCTCGCCACCGGCGCCACGGCGGCCGTCGCCTTCGATGACCTGACGGCGCAGGGCGTGCTGGCCGGCCTTTCCGAAAAGCGGGTCTCTGTGCCCGGCGATTTCAGCCTGATCGGCTGCGACGACGTGCTCGGGGCCGTCACCTATCCCGCGCTGACATCTGTCTCCAACCGATCGACGGAGGCCGGCCGGGTCGCCGTCTCGCTGCTCCTCGACATGCTGCAGTCGCGCGCCATCCGCGATGTTCGCTACGTGCTGGAAACGCATCTCGTGGTGCGCAATACGACGACCGCGGCGCGATAGACGCGGGAACCTTGCCGGCAGCGGCCGGTTCGGGAGGATATGCAATCTTCCACGGGAGGTTCCCATGCCGAAGAAGAACAAGAAGAAATGGTCGAAGAACGTGGCCGAACACAGCGACGCCATGGACCTCAAGGATGGCGTGTTCAAATCGCGCAGCCCGAAAAAGATCGCCGATTCCCTCAAGCACTCCGCCGAAACAAGCGACAGGCGCAAGTCGAGCCCGTTCCAGTCGGCCATGTCGATGCTGAATTTCTACATCAACCGCGCTGGCGAGCAGCTATCGAAATCGCGCCGCTCCACCCTGGAAAAGGCCAAGGATGAGCTTCGCAAGGATTTCGGTCGTGAATCGAAGCATTAAGATCACGCCGCCGAGCCTCGATGCCATGACCTCAACCGCCGACTTCACCTTCGAACCCATTTTCTTCGAGCCCAGCGACTGGGTGCCGAACAATCCCGGTCTGCCGGTGCTGGTCTGTCGCCGCGCCATCGCCGCCGAAGGCGAGATGGCGCCGAAGTTCGAAAGCCGGTTTAGCGAAAATGGCTGGGAGGGGATTTGGCGCAACGGCGTCTTCGACTATCAGCATTATCACACCGGCGCCCATGAAGTGCTGGGCATCGCCGGCGGCCGGGCGCGGCTGCTGATCGGCGGACCTGACGGCACGGAACTCAGCGTCCATGCCGGAGACTGCCTGATCCTGCCCGCCGGCACCGGCCACATGCGGATCGATGCCGGCCGGGATTTCCTGGTGATCGGCGCCTACCCGCCCGGACAGGAGGCGGATATCCAGACAGGGCCGGCGAGCGAAGCGCAGCTTGCCCGGATCGCCAGCCTGCCGCTTCCAAAGACCGATCCTCTGGGAGGTGCCGACGGCGCCCTTCTTCGCGCCTGGTCGCGGCGCTGATCTTTCAGTTTACCCGCATGTAGCCAGCACGTCGGCGCATGCCCCCAAGAATGACGAGCCTCCTATCTTGGTCCGGCTTTCCGAGTGGCGGAATATTGCAGTTTCGTGCTGGAAATCGCCCACAAAACAAGCATTGCAACGTTGCAGCATAAGCGCGGCCCTTAGAGCCATTAGATTTCGGCTTGAAGGCGCTTTCACGCCGGCAGAGCGTTTGACGGCCTTCAAAATGTATGGCCTCCTTATATCACGACGCGAGCGGGAGGAGACTGTTCGCGTCATCACATTCCGGCCTCGCCCGCGATGTTCCGGACTGACTCTAGGAGGAGAGTGCAGTGAAGAAATTTTTAGCAGGCGCCCTGGCGCTGGTGTTTTCCGCATGCGTTCCGGGAGGTATAGCCACCGCCGCCGACGACAATTACCCGAGCCGGCAGATCACGCTGATCGCCGGTTTCCCGGCCGGCAGCGGCGCGGACGTCTATGCCCGCTTCTTCGCCAAGAAGCTGGAAGAGCAGCTCAAGCAGACCGTCATCGTCGACAACAAGCCGGGCGGCCTCGGAAGCCTTTCGGTCGTGGCGCTCAAGAACGCCAAGCCGGACGGCTACACGATGCTGATCGGCTCGGCCGACCAGTTCACCGCCGCGCCCTACGTGTTCAACGCGCCGCCCTATGATCCGCTCAAGGATTTCGATTATGTCGCGCCGGTGTTCAGCCAGGCATTCATGATGCTGGTCAACGCCAAGTCGCCCTACCAGAAGATTTCCGACCTGACCAAGGCGATGAAGGAAAAGGGTGCCAAGGGCTCCTACGCCACGTCGAACTTCCCGTCTGTCATCCTGGCCGAAATGTACAAGGCCAATACCGGCGTGCCGGACACGCTTCAGGTGCGTTACAAGACCAGCGCGGACTCGCTCAACGACTTTGCAAGCGGCGCCATCGACTACATGGTCGGCGACCCGGTCTTCGGCCTTGCCCGCTCGCGTGACGGAACGCTGCGCGTGCTGGCCGTCAGCACGGCAAAGCGCATTTCCTCTGTCCCGGACATCCCGACCTTCGCCGAAGAAGGTGTGCCGAATGTCGACGTCCGCATCTGGTGGGTTCTCGCCGCGCCGAAGGGCACGCCGAAGGCCATCCTCGACAAGATGCACAAGGTTATGACGCAGGTCACCACCAGCGATGACGCCCGCAAGTTCGTCGGTACCAATGGCGGCGAGCCGATGACGCTCGACAGCCCGCAGGCGACCCTCGACTATGCGACGATGGACACCAAACGCTGGGAAGGGTGGGCCAAGATCGGCAAGATCGAAAAGCAGTAGGCTTCCGGAAGCATGACCGCACCATCAAGGCCGGAGCGATCTCCGGCCTTTTCCGATTGAGCCTGACGGGAAGTAAGGCCTATGAGGCGCTCTTGGGGACAACTGCGGATTGATCATCTGCTTCAATGACTTCCGTCAAGATGCATGTCCGGAGAGCGTGAAAACCGGCTGGCCTCAGGACTTTTATCGGAACAAGCGCCGCCGCCCGACAGTTAGACCGCAAATTCGACGGCTCTAATCTGCGGCGAGGAAAATCCGATGAACACGCACCCCCAATTCATCGCCGGGACATCCCTCGCGCAACTCCCACCACAGATCTACTACGTTCATCCCCTGATGCTGAGGGGGCTCGATGCCTGGCGCGAGGTTTTCGCGCATGCCAGAGATCTCGGTTTCGATACGGTGCTGACCGCGCCGCTTTTCGAACGGGGCCGCAATGCCAGCGTCTTCGTGACGAAGAATTTCGATCGGCTCGACCCGGAGCTTCAGCTCGGCTCCTCCGTCGAGGACGGGATCAAGGCGCTGATCCAGGCGGCGGGCGAAAGCAAGATCAAGCTGATGCTCGACCTCGTGGTCGACCGGGTTGCGGTGGATGCGGAACATGCCGGGCCGATCCTTGCCGATCCGCGTGTCGCGCCGCGCGACAGCTGCAGCCGTGGCATCGATTTCATGAGCGAAGCCCGCCATATCGAGGACTGGCGCAACCGCATGGCGCGGCTTGCCGGCCTCGGGATTTCCGGTTTCCGCTGCCTCGGCATCGGCCGCCTGGCGCCGGAAGCCTGGTACGACCTGATCGTCTCGACCCGCAAGACCACGCCGGAAACCACCTTCCTGGCATGGACGCCCGGCACCTCTTTCGAGGATCGGAGGGCGCTCGAGGGCGCCGGTTTCGACGGCAGCTTCTCGTCGCTTGCCTGGTGGAACCTGGAGGAGCGCTGGATCCTCGACGAATACCAGATCCAGCGCCAGCTCGGTTATCAGGTCACGTTTCCGGAAGCGCCTTTCGGCAAGCGCATCGCCCATGGCACCGACAGTTGCGAAGTGCTGCAAAGGAAAGCGGTCCGGTCGCTGAAGCTCGCCTCGACGTTCGCAAGCGGGCTGATGATCCCGATGGGTTTCGAATTCGGTGCCTCCACGCCGCTCGACCCGCTGCATGGCGATGGAATGGGGCTCAGGGGCCTGCGCGAACAGGGCTCGTTCGATCTCTCGATCGATATACGCAGCGTCAATGCCGGTACCAACAAGACCGCTGCCGGCTTCGCCCGCCAGCCGCTCCGTCTCATCTCCACCAGCCAGACGCCCGCCGTGGCGCTGATGCAGACCGACCGGGAAGACGTGCGCTCGGCGCAGAAGGTGCGGGTCGTGGTCCTCAACCGCGATTTGCGCCGTGCCGTGGCTGCTCCCTTCAACGCGCTCCGCGAGGCGGCCTCGCCGTTCCTGCCGCTCGAAGCGCCGGAGGCGGATGGCGAAGCCTTTGCCGCACAGCTCAAGCTGAAACCCGGCGAGATCAGGATATTCGAAGGCCGGTCGTCGGTGCCGATCGTCGATGCCGCGCCGGTGCCCTCGGTCGACAAGGCGACCGCTTCGCCCCGGCTGGCGATCGAGAAGATCACGCCCTCCGTCGATGACGGCCGTTTCGTGGTCAAACGGGTGGTCGGCGAGACGGTGAAGGTCGAGGCGGACATTTTCGGCGATGGCCATGATCCGTTGGCGGCGGCGCTGTTGTGGCGTGCGGCCGACGAGACGGAATGGACCGAGGAGCGCATGCAGCTCGTGCTGAACGATCGCTGGAACGCGGAATTCACGCTGAAGCGGATGGGCCGCCATGAGTTCCTCATCGAAGCCTGGCGCAATCCGTTTGCGATCTTCCGTTATGAATTCGTCAAGAAACACGAGGCCCGGCTTGATCTGCGGCTCGAGATCCAGGAGGGCATCAACCTCGTTCTCGATGCGCTGGACAATTCGTCGGGCAGGATCAAGACCCGCCTTAAAAGCCTGTTCGACAAGCTGACCGAGGTGCAGGACCCGCAGCGCACGGAAATCCTTCTGGCGCCCGAGACCGCGGATCTGATGGCGGAGGCCGACCGCCGGCCGTTCAAGGTCCGCTCGCAGGCGATCCCGGTCGATGCGGAACGTATCGCTGCCGGTTTCGCCAGTTGGTACCAGATCTTTCCCCGCTCGCAGAGTGGCGATCCGAACCGGCACGGCACCTTCGACGACGTCATCAGGCGACTGCCCGCCATCCGCGACATGGGTTTCGACGTTCTCTATTTCCCGCCCATCCACCCGATCGGTAAGACCAACCGCAAGGGCAAGAACAATTCGCTGAGCCCCGCACCGGAGGATCCGGGCAGCCCCTATGCGATCGGCTCGGAGGAAGGTGGTCATGACGCGATCCATCCCGAGCTCGGCACGTTCGAGGATTTTCGCCGGCTGGTGGATGCCGCCAAGGACGAGGGCCTTGAAATCGCGATCGACCTCGCGATCCAGGCTTCGCCCGACCATCCGTGGCTGAAATCACATCCAGGCTGGTTCGACTGGCGGCCGGACGGGACGATCCGTTATGCAGAAAACCCGCCGAAGAAATACGAGGACATCGTCAACGTCGATTTCTACGCCCATGACGCGATCCCCTCGCTCTGGGTCGAACTCCGCGACGTCGTGCAGAAATGGGTCGACAACGGCGTAAAGCTGTTCCGCGTCGACAATCCGCACACCAAACCCTTCCCGTTCTGGGAGTGGCTGATCGCTGATATCCGCGCGCGGCATCCGGAGGTCGTCTTCCTGTCGGAGGCCTTCACCAAACCGAAGGTGATGTACCGGCTCGCTAAGGTCGGCTTCTCGCAGTCCTATACCTATTTCACCTGGCGCAATGCCAAGTGGGAGCTCGAGCAGTATATGCGCGAGATCACCACCGAGGAGCCGAAGGAGTTCTTCCGGCCGCATTTCTTCGTCAACACCCACGACATCAACCCGGACTTCCTGCAGAACGCGCCGCGTCCCGCCTATCTGATCCGCGCCGCACTTGCCGCGACGCTGTCCGGCCTCTGGGGCGTCTATAACGGCTTCGAACTCTGCGAGGGTCGGCCGGACGCCAAGCGCAAGGAATATGCGGATTCGGAAAAATACGAGATCCGCGCCTGGGACTACGACCGCCCGGGCAATATCAAGGGCGAGATCACGTTTCTCAACCGGCTGCGCCGGGAGAACCCGGCGCTGCATTCGCATCTCGGCCTGCAGCTTCTCACCGCCTGGAACGACAACATCATGTTCTTCGAGAAGGCGAGTGCCGGTCGCGAGAACGTGCTGCTGATCGCAATCAACCTCGATCCGTACAACGCCCACGAGGCGGATGTCGAAATTCCGCTCTGGTCATGGAACCTCCCGGACCATGGCGCACTTGACGTCGAAGACCTGATCACCGGCCACAAATTCACCTGGGCCGGGAAGGTGCAGAGGCTGCGTCTCGACCCCCATTGGGGCCTGCCTTTCGGGATCTGGCGCGTGCGATAGGGAGGAAAGCAAAAATGGATATGACGAGCGCGAACCGGGGCCAGGGGCAGAACCAGGCACAGATGAATGAGGGCGATCCGCTATGGTATAAGGACGCCATCATCTATCAGCTCCACATCAAATCGTTCTTCGATGCCAATGGCGACGGGATCGGCGACTTTCAGGGCCTTCACGAAAAGCTCGACCATATCGCCTCGCTCGGCGCCAATGCGATCTGGCTGCTGCCCTTCTTTCCCTCGCCGCGCCGCGACGACGGCTACGACATTGCCGACTATGGCAGCGTCAGCCCGGATTACGGCACGGTCGACGAGTTCAAGGCTTTCGTCGAAGCGGCACACCAGCGCGGCATCCGGGTCATTATCGAGCTCGTCATCAACCACACGTCCGACCAGCATCCCTGGTTCCAGCGTGCGCGCCATGCGCCGGCCGGCTCTCCGGAACGGGACTTCTACGTCTGGTCGGATACCGACCAGAAATTCCCGGAAACCCGAATCATCTTCCTCGACACGGAAAAATCCAACTGGACCTGGGATCCGGTCGCCGGTGCCTATTACTGGCACCGCTTCTATTCCCACCAGCCGGACCTCAACTTCGACAATCCGCAGGTGCTGGAGGAACTGCTCGGCGTGATGCGCTTCTGGGCGGATACCGGCATCGACGGGTTCCGGCTCGATGCGATCCCCTATCTCGTCGAGCGCGAGGGCACGAACAACGAAAACCTGCCCGAGACGCACGAGATTCTGAAGAAGATCCGCGCGTCGCTCGATTCCACGCACCCGGGCAAGATGCTGCTCGCCGAGGCCAATCAGTGGCCTGAGGATACGAGCGAATATTTCGGCGACGGCGACGAATGCAACATGGCATTCCACTTCCCGCTGATGCCGCGCATGTACATGGCGATCGCCAAGGAAGACCGCTTCCCGATCACCGACATCATGCGGCAGACGCCGGAAATCCCGGAAAACTGCCAATGGGCGATCTTTCTTCGCAATCACGACGAGCTGACGCTCGAAATGGTGACCGACGAGGAGCGCGACTACCTCTGGAACATCTATGCCGCCGACCGCCGCGCGCGCATCAACCTCGGCATCCGCCGTCGCCTTGCGCCGCTGATGGAGCGCGACCGCCGCCGCATCGAGCTGATGAACGCGCTGCTTCTCTCCATGCCCGGAACGCCGGTTCTCTATTACGGCGACGAGATCGGCATGGGCGACAACATCTATCTCGGCGACCGCGACGGGGTGCGCACCCCGATGCAGTGGTCGCCGGACCGAAATGGTGGGTTTTCCAAGGCCGACCCGGCCCGGCTGGTGCTGCCGCCGATAATGGATCCGCTCTACGGATATGAAGCGCTCAATGTCGAGGCGCAGGGGGCCGACGCCCATTCGCTGCTCAACTGGACGCGGCGGATGCTGGCCTTGCGCAACAAACATTCCGCATTCGGGCGCGGCGCGCTCAGATTCCTGGCGCCGGGCAACCGCAAGATTCTTGCCTATCTGCGTGAATATAACGGCGACACGATCCTCTGCGTCGCCAATCTCTCGCGCCTGCCGCAGGCGGTCGAACTCGACCTGGCCCAGTTCGCCGGGCGCGTGCCGATCGAGCTTTCCGGCATGTCGCCCTTCCCGCCGATCGGGCAGCTGACCTACCTGCTCACCCTGCAGCCCTACGGTTTCTTCTGGTTCCATCTGGTGGCGGAAGCCGACGGCCCTGTCTGGCGCAAGGAACCGCCGGAGCAGATGCAGGACATGGTGACCATGGTCACTCGCCGCGACCTGCAGGAACTGGTCGATCAGCCGAGGCTGTCGGCGACGCTGTCGAACGAGGTCCTGCCCGCCTATCTCGACAAGCGGCGCTGGTTCGGCGCGAAAGGCGAAGTCCTGAGCGGTGCTTCGCTGGTCGCGGCAACCCCGATCGCGTTTGCCAACAACATCCTGCTTGGCGAACTCGAAGCCGAGGTGGACGGCCGCAAGGATACATACCTGCTGCCGCTCGCCGTCTCCTGGGACGACGCCCAGCCGACGGCGCTCGCCCAGCAGCTGGCGCTCGCCCGCATCCGGCAGGGCCGCCGCGTCGGCTTCCTGACGGACGGGTTCGCGATGGAAGGACTGGCGCGCGGGGTGATCCGCGGCCTCTGCGAGCGGTCGGTGATCTCCGGTCGCGCCGGCACGCTGGAATTCATCGGCACCGACAAGCTCGACTGCCTGACCATCAACGACGAGATGGCCGTCCACTGGCTGTCCGCCGAGCAATCCAACAGTTCGCTTATTCTTGGCGACATGGCGATGGTGAAGCTCATCCGCCACGTCTTCCCCGGCATGCATCCCGAAGTCGAAATGACGAGGTACCTGACCAATGTTGGCTACCAGAACACCGCACAACTGCTCGGCGAGGTCGCCCGCACGGCGCCGGACGGCAACCGCTACACGCTGATCATCGTGCAGAGCGCGATCCGCAACCAGGGCGACGCCTGGAACTGGATGCTCAGCAACCTGCGCCGCGCCATCGACGAAATCGTGGTGACCGGCCTTGAGGGCGAGGTGGTGGACGAGCACTTCAAGCCGCTCGTGAATTTCGTGGCGGCCATCGGCAAACGGCTCGGGGAGCTGCATGTCGCCCTCGCCCAGGCGACCGAGGACCCGGACTTCCAACCGATCCGGGCAACTGCGGCGGATGCCGAAAAATGGCGCGAGGCTGTCACGGGTCAGATATCCCACAGCCTATCGATCCTCGAAAAGACGGTCGAAGGGATCGAATCGGACATCGCCCGCGAGGCAAAAACACTACTAGGCCGCCGTGACGACCTCCTCGGCCTCGCCATCCATCTCGCAAGCGAGGTGGAAGGCACGCTGATGACCCGCAATCACGGCGACTTCCATCTCGGCCAGATCCTGGTCTCGGAAGGCGATGCCTATATCATCGATTTCGAGGGCGAACCGACCCGCGACCTTTCCGAACGCCGCGCCAAGACCAATCCCTTGCGCGACGTCGCCGGTCTTCTGCGCTCGCTCAGCTATCTCGCAGCCTCTGCCGATCTCGACCGGGAAATGGTCAGCGAGGTGGAAGACGCGCGCCACAAGGCACTGGTCGGGCGTTTCATGGAGATGGCGGAGCCGGCCTTCCTCGAAGCCTATTTCGAAGCCACCGGGAACTCGCAGGAGTTGCGCATTGCGCCGGAGGCTCGCGGGCGCATTCTCGATCTCTTCCTGCTCGAAAAGGCTGCCTACGAGATCGCCTACGAAGTGCGCAGCCGTCCGCATTGGCTACCTCTCCCGCTTGCCGGCTTCTCGGCGATCGCATCCCGACTTCTGGAGAACGTTTCATGAGATACGAGCGCACCGATTTGATGATCGGCACCGTCCAGGGGGGTCTGCAGGCCCTGGTCGAAGGGCGGCACGGGGACCCATTCTCGATCCTCGGACGCCATCAATACGGCAACCTTACCGTGGTCCGGGCGCTGCTGCCGGGTGCGCTGTCGGTCGAAGTGGTGGAGGCCGATACCGGCAAGGTGCTGGCCGAACTCGAAATCATCCATGAGGGCGGGCTGTTTGCCGGGGTGACCGGCAGCACTGCGCCATATTTCTTCCGGATCCGCTGGCCGGACGCCATACAGGAGATGGAAGACCCCTACTCCTTCCCGCTGCTGCTCGGCGATCTCGACCTGCATCTGATCGGCCAGGGCACCCATTACGATCTTGGCCGCACGCTCGGCGCCATCCCGATGGAGGTCGAAGGGGTCGAGGGCGTGCGCTTTGCCGTCTGGGCGCCGAATGCCCGGCGCGTCTCGGTCGTCGGCGACTTCAATTCCTGGGATGGGCGACGTTATCCGATGCGGCTGCGTCCGCAGGCGGGCGCTTGGGAGCTGTTCATCCCACGCCTGACCCACGGGGAGCGCTACAAGTTCGAAATCCTCGACGGCAACGGCAACTTGCTGGCGCAGAAGGCCGATCCGGTCGCCCGCTCCAGCGAGGCAGCGCCGTCGACGGCGTCGATCGTCGCCTCGTCAAAACCCTTCCGCTGGAACGACGAGGACTGGATGCGCAGGCAGCGCGCCGACCGTGCCCGCGAAGGGGCGATGTCGATCTACGAGGTGCATCTCGGCTCGTGGCTCCGGATCGCCGAGGAAGGCAACCGGATGCTCGACTGGGTCGAACTCAGCCAGCGGCTGATCCCCTATGTGCAGAACCTCGGCTTCACCCATATCGAGATGCTGCCGATCATGGAGCATCCGTTCGGCGGCTCCTGGGGTTACCAGCCGCTAGGGCTGTTCGCGCCGACCGGACGCCACGGCACGCCGGAAGACTTCGCCTATTTCATCGATCGCTGCCATCAGGCGGGTATCGGCGTCATCCTCGACTGGGTGCCGGCGCATTTCCCGACCGACGTCTGGGGGCTTGCCAAGTTCGACGGGACGCCGCTCTACGAGCATGCCGATCCGCGCGAAGGGTTCCACGGGGACTGGAACACGCTGATCTACAATCTCGGCCGCAACGAGGTGAAAGGGTTCTTGATCGCCTCGGCACTCGAATGGCTGGAGCATTACCATGTCGACGCTTTGCGCGTCGATGCTGTCGCCTCGATGCTCTACCGGGACTACAGCCGCAACGAAGGCGAATGGATTCCGAACAAATACGGCGGGCGCGAAAACCTTGAGGCGGTCGAGTTCTTCAAGCACCTGAACAGCATCGTCCACAACCGCTGCCCGCATGCCTTCACGGCGGCGGAGGAGTCGACGGCCTGGCCGGGCGTCACCAGGAAGATCGACGAAGGCGGCCTCGGCTTCGATTTCAAATGGAACATGGGCTGGATGCACGACACGCTGCATTACATGCAGGACGATCCGGTCTACCGGAAATACCACCATGGAGCCATGAGCTTCGGGATGATCTATGCCTATTCCGAGCGCTTCATCCTGCCGCTCTCCCATGACGAAGTGGTGCACGGCAAGGGCTCGCTGATGGCCAAGATGCCCGGCGACCGTTGGCAGAAACTTGCAAACCTTCGCGCCTATTACGGCTTCATGTGGGGCCATCCCGGCAAGAAGCTGTTGTTCATGGGCGGCGAACTGGCTCAGGAGAGCGAATGGAACCACGACGGCTCGGTCGTCTGGGACCTGCTCGACAGCCCGGACCACGCGGGCGTCCAGCGGCTCGTCCGCGACCTGAACACCCTCTATGCCCGGGAGCCGGCGCTGCAGTTCGGCGACCTGCATCACGAGGGATTCGAGTGGGCCGTGGCCGACGACGCGGCGAATTCCGTCTACGGCATGCTGAGAAGCAGCCAGGATCGATCATCGCACGTGCTTGTCGTCTCGAACCTGACGCCGATGCCGCGGCACGGTTATCGCATCGGAGTCCCGGCGGAGGGACGCTGGGAGGTGGTGCTGAATACCGACGCGGCGCTTTACGGCGGGTCCAATCTCGGACAGACGGAGGCTTGGACGGAGCGACAGGCGGCGCATGGTAAGGAATTTTCGATCTCCGCGGTGCTGCCGCCGCTTGCGACGGTGTTTCTGCGGTGGCGGGGGTAGAACCTGACGTGAGGTACCCCCCTCTGCCCTGCCGGGCATCTCCCCCTCAAGGGGGGAGACCGACAAGAGCCGGGCTCATCGCCTCCCATTGAAGGGCGAAGTTTCAGCGGCAATGAAAGATATTTAGTTTCATCTCCACGATCATGATCGAGCCGAGAGGGCAACTCCATCCGATCTCCCCCCTTGAGGGGGAGATGCCCGGCAGGGCAGAGGGGGGTGCCACGGCAAACAGTGCTTCACCTGCTCTGTTTTTATACCTCCCGCCAGCCGGCCTGATAGGTAATCTTATCCACACCTGCAAACCGTCCGACGCGGAGCAGTTCCGCGTCCAGCTTCTCCAACCTGCCCGCCGAAGCCCGCACGCCCTTTTCCAGCCATAACCGCTTCACATCCAGGGTGCCGGACTTGCGGTCCGCCTTCATGTCGATGCGGCCGATCATGCGGTCGCCTTCGAGCAGCGGGAAGACGTAGTAGCCATATTGGCGCTTCGGCTCCGGCACGAAAACCTCAATGCGGTAGAAGAAGTTGAACAGCCGCTCGGCCCGGTCGCGGTTGCGCAGGAGCGGATCGAAGGGGCTGAGCACGCGCACGCGGGCCGGTGGTTCGGGGATGTCCCCAAGGTTTTCGGGAAAGCCGAGGAAGGCGAAGGACGGGCGGGGCTTGCTGCCGTCGGCGGTCTCGATCAGCACCTCGGTCAGTTCGTCGCGATGGGCCTTCACCCATTCCTTTGCCTCGTCCGGCGTGACCAGATCGAAAAAGGCGGCAAGTTCTCCGGAGGTCGCAAAACCGAGGCGGGTCATGGCGCCGCGGCAGGCCCAGTCGATGAATTCCTCGTGGCTCACTTCCGGCTCGTGATGTTGCCGCGGGATCACCCGTTCCATCAGGTCATAGATCTTCTGGAAGTTGACCCGGCCGGCGATCGCCAGCTTGCCGATGTGCCAGTAATATTCGAGCGCCGTCTTGTTCGGATGCCAGTTCCACCAGCCACCGGACTTGTGATCATCAGCCTTCATGTCGCGGGACATGATCGCGCCGTTTTCGGCGATGTGCTGGAAGGTCTCCTCGAAGGCGGCGTCGAACCCTTCGCCATGCCATTTCCTCCAGCGTTCGGCGAGGATCGGCTCGCGGCGGCGAAAACGGTGTTTCCAGTAGCGGAAGAAGCTCGCCGGGATAATCGAGGCGTCATGCGTCCAGTGCTCGAACAGCTCGCCGTCCTTTTCCAGAAGCGCGGTCAGGTGCTCGCGGCGATAGGTCTGGTTGCGCGAAAACAGGATCATGTGGTGGGCGCGCTCGACGGTGGCGATACTGTCCACCTGGACGAACCCGAGATCGTCGATGAGCTGCAGCAGGCCGGCTTTGGTCAACGCGCGGCCGGGCGGTTCGCAGAGCCGCTGCCGTTCGAGGAAGATCTTGCGGGCCTGATCGTTCGGAATGAGAATCGCCATGGCATCTAGACTAGGATACCGCCGCGCCGGATTCAATGTTCACGTTCGGTTCCGCATTCCCCTTCCCCATCTTCCGGTCTATAGACCGCTGAACATCGAGGGACAGGCTTGGATATCCGTTTCGAACAGGCAGAAGCTCGTTTCGAGGGGCGCACCGTCGTGCATCCGCTGACGCTTCGCTTGAGCGAGCGGCGGATCGGCGTGATCGGCCTGAACGGCTCCGGCAAGACGACATTCGCGCGGATGATCAACGGGCTGGTGCTGCCTGCCGCAGGCCAGGTGACCGTCAACGGGTTCGATACGGTCAAGGACGGCGACAAGGTCCGCGGCCAGGCCGGCTTCATCTTCCAGAACCCGCAGAACCAGATCATCCTGCCGATCCTCAAGGAAGACATCGCGCTGGGGCTGAAATCGAGAAAACTCTCGAAGGCGGATACGGAGGCGGCGGTCGAGGCGGTACTTGCCCGTTTCGGCATCGCCCCTCTGGCCGACCGGCGTGTGCATGAACTTTCGGGCGGAGAACTGCAGCTGGCAGCACTCGCCTCGGTTCTGGTGACCCGACCGGATATCCTGATCATGGACGAACCGACCAACCAGCTGGATCTCAGGAATCGCGATCTCGTGGAGAGAACGATCCAGGGGCTCGACGAAAATGTCGTCGTCATCAGCCATGACCTCGGCCTGATCGCCGATTTCGACCGGGTTCTGCTCTTCCATGAGGGCCACCTCGCCAATGACGGCGCGCCGGCCGAGGTCATCGCCCGCTACCGCGAGCTTGCGGCATGAAGACGCTTTACGTGGAAGGCGATACGTTTCTGCACCGGCTTTCGCCGCGGGCGAAGCTTCTCGGCCTTGCGGCACTCAGCCTCCTGCTTTTCGTCATCCATTCCCCGGCTGTTCTTGTCGTCGCGGCCATTCTCGGCGGCATCGTCTACTCGTCGCTCCGGCTCGGATGGCGCCAATCCTGGCTGCGGCTGCGGCCGATCCTGCTGACCATCGCCATCGTCGCGATCTTCACGCTTGTCCTCAACGGCCGAGACGATGCACTGGTCGTCGTCACGCGGCTGACGGCCCTTACCCTCTTCGCCGCGGCGGTGACGGCGACCACCAGCACCGGCGATTTCATCGACGAGATCACCCGCCTTGCCATGCCGCTGGAGCGGCTGGGGCTCGTCAGGGCGGCGGATATCGGGCTTTCGATCGGTCTCGTCATCCGTTTCGTGCCGGAAATTCTCGGCCGGTACCAGGCAATCCGCGACGCGCACCGCGCCCGCGGATTGAAGGTCCGGCCGCTGACGCTGGCGGTGCCACTGATCATCCTGACCCTCAAAAACGCCGACGAGATCGCCGCCGCCATTGACGCACGTGGCATCCGGGCGCAGAAATGACCCCATATGACAACCAGGGATTCGCATAGCATGACCACCCGTGATCTCGTTCTGGCCGCCCTTTTCGCCGCCATTATCGTGGCGCTCGGTCTCGTGCCGCCGATCATGCTCGGTTTCATTCCCGTGCCGATCACCGCGCAGTCGCTGGGCGTCATGCTGGCGGGCGTCATCCTCGGTGCCAGGCGCGGCGGTTTCGCGGTGCTTCTGGTCCTGCTGCTGGTCGCGATCGGCCTGCCGGTTCTATCGGGCGGACGCGGCGGCCTTGCCACCTTCGCCTCTCCGACCGCCGGTTATCTCGTCGGCTGGTTCTTCGCGGCCGTCATCACCGGTTATTGCTCCGAGCGCTTCGTCGATCGTTCGCAGAGCGGCATCGTACAGATCACCGGCTTTTTCCTCGCAGCGCTGCTCGGCGGCGTGGTTGTGGACCATGCGCTCGGCATCTTCTATCTCGCCTATGTCACGGGCACCGGGCTTCTGACCGCCTTCATCGGTGACCTGTCCTTCGTTCCGGGCGATGTGCTGAAAGCGATGATCGCAGCACTTGCAGGCCGCGCCGTGATGGTCGGTTATCCGCTACTGCCGCAACGAGCCTGATCGGCCGCGTCCCCATCAATCCAGGAACTGATAGAGCCAGTCGCGCAAGTCTTCGGGGAGCGGCACCGGTTCCTTGCTTTCGGGATCGCAGGCCATCCAGACGATCTCGGCTTCCGCGACGGCCTCGTTGCCCCGCAGCATATGCACGAGGAAACCTGCCGACTTTCCGCCGATCTTGCTGACGCCGATATGCGTGTGGACGACGTCGCCCAGCTTCAAGGCCGAATGAAACGTGCAGGTGATCTTGCCGATCCTGAAGAACGGATCGTCCTTCTGCGGCTTGCGGCGGTGCCAGAATTCCGTGACGGCTTCTTCCGCCCGCACGACGTAGGACGATCGGAACATCTCCCCGTGCATGTCGACATCGCGGAAAGGAACCCGGAATTCCTGAGACTTGACTGACTCTTTGGCCACGATACCCTCTGGGTTGCACCCCACTATGTAAGACCATTCTTTCAAGCTAAACAAGCGCAAGAGCAAGGGGTTGCGGCTTGAAAAAGTCAGCTTTCTGCGCCATGTCGGAAAGGTCCAGACCGGACTGACCCCTGACGAGGCCGCCGCATGACCACGCGCCTTTACGAACACAAGATCTTCCTCGAACACAGCACGCCCGAAGGACATCCCGAACGGGCGGACCGGCTGCGCTCGCTGGCGATCGCGCTGGAGCATCCGAATTTCGCCAGGCTCGACCGCAGGCAAGCTCCCCAGGCGAACGAGGACGCGGTCCTGCTCGCGCATCCTGAGGAACACCTTCGCACCGTCATGCGGGAAATCCCCGAGGAGGATACGATCCGCCAGATCGAGGCGGACACCTATGTAGGGCCGAAGAGCTTTCAGGCCGCACTGACCGGGATCGGCGGCGCAATGGCGGCCGTCGACGACGTGGCGACCGGCAAGGTCGACAACGCCTTCGTCGCGGCAAGGCCCCCCGGCCATCACGCGGAAAAAGACAAGGCGATGGGTTTTTGCCTGTTCAACAACGCCGCGATCGCCGCCCGCCATGCCCAACGAAAATACGGCATCGAGCGCGTCGCGATCGTCGACTGGGACGTGCATCACGGCAACGGCACGCAGGACATCTTCTGGGACGACCCGTCGGTGCTGTTCTGCTCGACGCACCAGATGCCGCTTTATCCCGGCACCGGCGCCAAGGACGAGACCGGCACCAAGAACAACGTCGTCAACGCCCCGCTTTCGCCCGATACCGGTAGCGAATATTTTCGCGAGGCCTTCAAATCGCGCGTGCTGCCGGCGCTCGACAATTTCCGGCCGGATTTCATCATCATCTCGGCGGGATTTGACGCGCATCATCGCGATCCACTGGCGCAGATCAATCTCGTCGGCGACGATTTCGACTGGGCGACCGGCCGGCTGATGGAGATCGCCGGCAAATATGCCGGCAACCGTATCGTCAGCCTGCTCGAGGGCGGATATGATCTGGAAGGGCTCGCCGAATCGGCGGGCATGCATATCTGCAGACTGATGAAGGGATAGACGATGACCGATAACACCGAGAGCCTCGATGTGAGCGGCTATTCCTTCGAGAAGGCCGTTGCCGAACTCGAAAGCATCGTGGCGCGGCTGGAACGCGGGGACGTGGCGCTCGACGAATCGATCGCCATCTACGAGCGCGGCGAAACGCTGAAGAAACATTGCGAAAAGCTGCTGACGGCCGCTGAAAACCGCATCGAAAAGATCCGCCTCGATCGCGCCGGCAAGCCGCAGGGCGTCGAACCGCTCGACGGCGAGTGACCGCCGCAGCCTAAAACCAAAGTCTTACGACCTTCGCAAGCATTGCGTCACAAACCGATTGACGCACCGGGACCGCCTCCCCATGATAGCCACCATCTAAGTGGGTACTTTGGGAGGAGACCATCATGAATTTCGGCGTGAAGCCCAGTAAAATCAATCTCATGTTCGTGGCGACGCTTGCCGTCTCGACGGCATTTTCCGCCGCCGGCGCGAAGGCTGCGGAATTCATCAACGTACTGACCGGCGGCACCTCGGGCGTGTATTATCCGCTCGGCGTGGCGCTTGCGGAAATCTACGGACAGGGGATCAAGGACGCGCGCACCCAGGTGCAGGCGACCAAGGCTTCCGTTGAGAACCTCAACCTGCTGCAGGCAGGGCGCGGCGAGATCGCCTTTTCGCTCGGCGATTCCGTCCAGGAAGCCTGGAAGGGCAACAAGGAAGCGGGCTTTCCCGCCAAGCTCGATAAGCTGCGCGGCATCGCCGCCATCTATCCGAACTATATCCAGGTGGTCGCCAGCGCCGAATCCGGCGTGAAGACGCTTGCCGATCTCAAGGGCAAGAGCCTCTCGGTCGGGGCGCCGGCTTCCGGCACGGAACTCAATGCCCGCGCCATCTTCACGGCCGCCGGCATGTCCTACAAGGACCTCGGCAAGACCGAATACCTGCCGTTCGCCGAATCCGTCGAACTGATCAAGAACCGCCAGCTCGATGCGACGCTTCAGTCGGCAGGTCTCGGCGTCGCCTCGATCCGCGATCTTGCGACATCGCTGAAGATCAACGTGGTGGCGATCCCTGCTGCCGAAGTCGCCAAGATCGGCGCGCCTTATGTCTCGGTGAAAATCCCGGCCGGCACCTATGAGGGCCAGACCGCCGATGTCGAGACCGCCGCCGTCGGCAACTTCCTGATCACCCATTCGGGCGTATCCGACGAGACCGTCTACCAGATGACCAAGCTGCTTTTCTCCAACCTGCCGAAACTTTCCGCAGCCCACGCCGCCGCAAAGGCGATCGACCCGAAAAAGGCGCTCGAAGGCATGCCGGTACCGCTGCATCCGGGCGCGGAGCGGTATTACAAGGAAGCCGGCTTGATGAAGTAAAGCGATAGGCAGACCGTGCCTATTGCAAGTCCCCTCCCCAACCCCTCCCCACACGGGGGAGGGGCTTAACCTGCCGCACCGCCGACGCCCACTTGGTCGGGAGAGAGCCGCAGGTCTTCTCCCCCCTTGTGGGGGAGATGGCCGGCAGGCCAGAGGGGGTTTCCCGACAGACCAGAGAGCTTGCCGAGAGAACCAATGTCAGAAACCCCAACGCAAAACTCGATCGCCTCACATTCGGCCGAAGAGCCGATCGAGGGCCTGCCGGCCGGCTTCGGCGAAGGGATCACCGGGCGAATTGCCTTCTGGATCGCCTTCGCCTTTACCCTTTTCCAGCTCTGGACAGCCGCCTACGGCACGCTTGCGAGCCAGATCGTCCGCGCCATGCATGTGGGCTTCCTGCTGCTGCTCGGTTTCGTGCTGATCGGCAATCTCGTCGCCAAGACGAAAGCCGGCAAGATCTGGTTCTGGGCGCTCGGCATCGTCGGCTTTCTCACCGGCATCTACAATTGGGTGTTCTACACAGACCTCATCCAGCGCAGCGGCTTCCTGACGACACCGGACCTCGTCATCGGAGCCGTGCTCATCGTGCTCGTCTTCGAAGCGGCGCGGCGGCTGATGGGGCTGCCGCTGACGATCATCGCCGCCATATTCCTCGCCTACTGCTTTTTCGGGCAATACGCTCCCGGACCGTTCATCCATCGCGGTTATGATTTCGAGCAGATCATCGAGAATTTCGCCTACGGCACCGAAGGCATCTACGGCACGCCGATCTACGTCTCGGCGGCCTATATCTTCATCTTCGTGGTCTTTGCCGCATTTCTGGAACGCGCCGGCATGCTGGCGCTGTTCAACGATTTCGCGCTCGGCCTCGTCGGCACCTGGCGCGGCGGGCCGGCGCAGGTCTGCGTCATGTCGTCGGCGTTGATGGGCACGATTTCCGGCTCGGGCGTCGCCAATGTCGTCGCCTCCGGCCAGTTCACCATTCCGCTGATGAAGCGCTTCGGTTTCCGCTCCGCCTTCGCGGGCGGCGTCGAGGCGACCTCGTCGATGGGCGGGCAGATCATGCCGCCGGTGATGGGCGCCGTCGCCTTCATCATGGCCGAGACGCTCAACGTCTCCTATGCGGAGATCGTCAAGGCGGCAATCATCCCCGCCGTGCTCTATTTCGGCGTCTGCTTCTGGATGGTGTTCCTTGAGGCAGGCAAGGCCGGCCTCAAGGGCATGAACAAGGCCGACCTGCCGAACCCCTGGGCGGCCGTCAGGGAGCACTGGCCGCTGATCCTGCCGCTCGCCGCCCTCGTCTACCTGCTGTTTGCCGGCTACACGCCGATCTTCGCCGGCACGATGGGGCTGGCGCTGGTCATCGTGCTGATCCTCGGCATGCCGCTTGCCGCAAGCATCGGCCCGCTTGCCTTCCGCCTCGTCTTCTGGGTCGTGCTCGGCATCGCCGCCGCCTCATTCCTGCGTTACGGGGTGAACTTCCTGGCGATCGTCATCCTCGCCCTGATCGCTGGCTGCATCTTCGTCAAGGGCGGGCGCGAGACGCTGGCGATCTGCCGTGACGCGATGGCGGAGGGTGCCAAGAACGCGCTGCCGGTCGGTATCGCCTGTGCCATCGTCGGCATCGTCATCGGCACGCTGACACTGACCGGGATCGCCTCGACCTTTGTTGGCGCAATCATCCGGGTCGGTGAGCACAACCTGTTCCTGTCGCTGGTCCTGACGATGATCACCTGCCTGATCCTCGGAATGGGGATCCCGACGATCCCGAACTACATCATCACCTCGTCGCTTGCCGGGCCGGCACTGCTCGAACTCGGCGTGCCGCTGATCGTCAGCCACATGTTCGTCTTCTATTTCGGCATCATGGCGGATCTGACCCCGCCGGTAGCACTCGCAGCCTTCGCGGCGGCACCGATGGCCAAGACCTCGGGGCTCAAGATCGGCGTGGAGGCGACCAAGCTCGCGACCGCCGGCTTCGTCGTGCCGTTCATGGCCGTCTACACGCCGGCTCTGATGCTGCAGGACCCGGGTGCGATTGCTGCGGCATGGGGTTACCCGGTCGAAGTCGCCTATGTCTTCCTCAAGGCATGCTTCGGCATCGCGCTCTGGGGCACCGCGGTCGTCGGCTTCCTGTTCGCCCGCATGGCACCGTGGGAGCGGCTACTGGCCGTCGTCGCCGGTGCAAGCCTGGTTGTTGCGCTTCCCTGGACCGACGAACTTGGCTGGACCCTAGGCGTCGTCTTTGTCGCCCAACACTGGTGGCGCAACCGCAATGCGCCTACCGCACCGGCACTGACATGAGCGCCGGGCAATGAGCCTCTGCATCCTGGCGGGCGGCAAGGTGACGGCGCTCGCTCTCTCGATATTCACGCTCTCCTGGACCCATTCGGTGCAGAAGACGGAATGGCGCGAGACGTGGGCCGTGACGCCGGCCGGGCTGGAGCTTCGGCAAGCCGAGGTCAAAGGTTCCGGCGCGGGCATGGAGCCCGGAGCGGACGCGGTGCTGAAGGACGGCTGGTGGGTTTGGCACCCGACGCTGCCGCCGCAGGAACGTATTTCGCTGGCAGCTTCGGGCATGACGCCGAGTGGGTGGAGGCTGTGTCATGCGGGTGGATGTATGGAGCTTGGGGCGACGGCTGGGGATGAGGTCGCTTTGAGCGGGTGTCGCTAACGCTCTCGACCAAATCCGAGGGCTCCACTATATTGTCCATATGGACAAGGATCTGGTCATCGCCAAGCTGAGAGAGCACGAAGACGAGTTGCGCGCCGCGGGTGCGGAGCATGTGTCGATCTTTGGCTCTGTCGCCAGAGGCGAAGCGACCGTAGAATCCGATCTTGATGTTCTCGTCAAATTTGCTGAACCCGTGATCCAGTCGGGTTTCGGCTACTTTAGCACCCTTGAAGATCTACGCGTATTGATCTCAAGCATTACTGGTGCCAGCAGTGTGGATATCATTGCAGAACCGCTGCAAAAGGAACGGCTCCGGCGGAATGTGGAACGGGATCGCGCCATTGCCTACTAAGCGCCCTCTTATCCGCATGCGTGATATTATCGAAAATGGGCAAGCCGTTCTTGAATACACCCTTGGCATGGATTTCACGATTTATTCCAAGAACCGGCTGACAAAGGATGCGTCTGAGCGATGCCTCGCGCGACTTTCGGAGGCAGCCGTTAAACTTGGCCCGCTTGCTGAAGAGCTGTTTCCGCAGCATGATTGGCGCGGCATACGAAACCTCGGCAATATCCTGCGGCATGACTATCCCGACGTACTCGATGCGGTGATTTGGGCGGCGATCACGCATCGTCTGCCACCGTTGCTCGCCGATCTAGAAGCCTTTCTCGCCCGATATCCCGAAGACCAGGAAACGCTTTAGGAAGCTACCCCCTCATGTCCTTCTTCCCCGGAAACGACCCGGTCGCGGGTAACGCCTTTGCCTGTGATGCGATCGAGAACCTGATCATTCCGCGCACCAGCGATATCGGCGGGTTTTCCGTGCGGCGCGCCTTGCCGAGCCGGCAGAGAAGACTGGTGGGACCTTTCATCTTCTTCGACCGGATGGGACCGGCGCTGCTGCGGGCCGACGAGGCGCTGGACGTCAAGCCGCATCCGCATATCGGGCTTTCCACCGTCACCTACCTGTTCGACGGCGAGATCAAGCATCGCGACAGCCTCGGCACCGAGCTTGTCATCCGGCCGGGCGACATCAACCTGATGACCGCCGGCCGCGGCATCGTGCATTCGGAACGCACGCCTGAAAACCTGCGCGGCCATCCGATGTCGGTCTCCGGGTTGCAGACGTGGCTGGCACTGCCGGACGACAAGGAGGAGATCGATCCGACCTTCTCGCACACGGACAAGGAAAAAATGCCGGTCATCGACGCGGACGGCGCGAGCGGCCGGGTGGTCATCGGCGCTTTCGAAGGCCTCGGATCGCCGGTCTCGACCTTCACCGACACGCTCTATGTCGATCTCCGCCTCGAGGCTGGCAAGCGTTTCCCGTTTGCAGCGGCGCATGAGGAACGGGCGATCTACATTCTTTCCGGCGAACTCGTCGTTTCGGGTGACCGGTTCGCAGCCGACCAGCTTCTGGTCTTCCGGCCGGGCGACAATATCACGCTCGAAGCCGGCACGACTGGCTGTCACCTGATGCTGTTCGGCGGCGCCGCGCTGAACTCCAGGCGCTACATCTGGTGGAACTTCGTTTCCTCCTCCAAGGAGCGCATCGAAAAGGCGAAAGATGAGTGGCGTACCGGCCGTTTCGACATCGTACCCGGGGACGAGGAGGAGTTTGTCCCCTTGCCCGTAGCCTGAAATCGGTTAGAACCGCGGGTCATGCAACTTGAAAAAGCCTGCTTTCTTCTCATCTTGGGGAGGAACGCGCTTCCGGAAAAGAGCAGAAAAGGCCACTATTCGTGACATCAACTCCCGCCACGCCATTGCTCGACAAGGTCATGCTTCCTGCCGATCTTCGCGAGATCGAAGACCGCGACCTGACGCAGCTTGCCCGCGAATTGCGCGACGAGATGATCGATGCCGTGTCGCGGACCGGCGGCCATCTCGGCGCCGGCCTCGGCGTCGTGGAACTGACGATCGCCATCCACAAGGTATTCAACACGCCGGACGACCGGCTGATCTTCGACGTCGGCCACCAGTGTTATCCGCACAAGATCCTGACCGGCCGGCGTGACCGCATTCGCACGCTGCGCCAGGAGGACGGGCTTTCCGGCTTCACCCGCCGGGCCGAGAGCGAATACGATCCGTTCGGCGCTGCCCATTCCTCCACCTCGATTTCGGCCGGCCTCGGCATGGCGGTCGCAGCCGACCTTTCCGGCTCGAAGCGCAATGTCATCGCGGTCATCGGCGACGGCGCGATGTCGGCCGGCATGGCTTATGAGGCGCTCAACAATGCCGGCGCGCTGGATGCGCGGCTGATCGTCATCTTGAACGACAACGACATGTCGATCGCCCCGCCGACCGGCGCGATGAGCGCCTATCTGGCGCGTCTCGCCTCCGGCCGCACCTATATGGGCTTTCGCGATCTCGGCAAGAAACTGACCGCCTACCTCGGCAAGAATGTCGACCGGGCAATCACCCGTGCCGTCGAACATGCGCGCGGGTACGTCACCGGCGGCACCATGTTCGAGGAGATGGGTTTCTACCATATCGGTCCGATCGACGGTCATTCCTTCGACCATCTCCTGCCGGTACTGCGCAATGTGCGCGACAACGCCCGCGGTCCGGTGCTGATCCATGTGGTGACGCAGAAGGGTAAGGGTTATGCGCCGGCGGAAGCCGCCGCGGACAAATACCACGGCGTCAACAAGTTCGACGTCATCACCGGCGCGCAGGCGAAATCGAAACCGAACGCACCGAGCTACACCAGCGTGTTCGGTGAGGCGCTGGTTCAGGAAGCAGGGTTCGACGAGAAGATCGTCGGCGTCACCGCCGCAATGCCGAACGGCACGGGCATCGACAAGCTGGCGGACGTCTTCCCAGCCCGCACCTTTGACGTCGGCATTGCCGAGCAGCATGCGGTGACGTTTGCAGCGGGGCTTGCGGCGGAGGGCTACAAGCCGTTCTGCGCGCTTTATTCGACCTTCCTGCAGCGGGGTTACGACCAGGTCGTCCACGACGTGGCGATCCAGGGACTGCCGGTCCGCTTCCCGATCGACCGCGCGGGCCTTGTCGGGGCCGACGGGCCGACCCATGCGGGATCGTTCGATACGACCTTCCTCGCCACCCTGCCGGGCATGGTGGTGATGGCTGCCGCCGACGAGGCAGAGCTGAAGCACATGGTGCGCACGGCTGCTGCCTATGACGACGGCCCGATCTCCTTCCGGTATCCGCGCGGCGAAGGCGTCGGCATCGAACTGCCGGAACGCGGTCAGATTCTGCAAATCGGCAAGGGCCGGGTGGTGAAGCAGGGTGCCAAGGTCGCCTTGCTCTCCTTCGGCACGCGCCTCAAGGAATGTGTGCTTGCAGCCGAGGATCTCGATGCTGCCGGGCTTTCGACGACGGTTGCGGATGCGCGTTTCGCCAAGCCGCTGGACCAGGATCTGATCCGCCAGCTCGCCCGCCATCACGAAGTGCTGATCACCATCGAGGAAGGTGCGGTCGGCGGCTTCGGCAGCCACGTGCTGCAGTTCCTCGCGACCGAGGGCCTGCTCGACAACGGCCTGAAAATCCGCTCGCTGGTGCTGCCGGACATCTGGATGCAGCAGGCGAGCCCGGATGCGATGTATGCCAAAGCCGGCCTCGACCGCGCCGGCATCGTTTCGACCGTCTTCAGGACGCTCGGCCAGCCGCAGATCGGCGTCGGCTTTGCCGGCTGAGCCTGACCGCCGGGTTGTCCCGGGCTAGAAACCGAGGCGGCTCAAGGGCCCGATGATCTTGCGATAGAGCATCGGCGGGGTGAACTCCCGCAGCACGTCACGGCGGATTTCGGCATAGTCCTTCTTATCCGCCGAATTCGGCCGCGGCTTGAAGAGCGTCGAATGCGACTTGCGGGATTCGTCCCAGGTCGCCGTGTAATAATAGAGGGCGATCGAGTCCCTCGTCTTGTCTTCCGGATGGTTCACGACGCTGGGGTTGCCGTGGAAGGAGTCCGACGTGGTCGAGAAGGTAACCATGCGGTTGAACAGCGGGGTGAAACTGTGCACCTTGCCCTTCATCTCCTTGTCCCAGATTTCGAACGAACCACCCCATTCCTCCCGCCAGCCCTTGTTGAGATAGATCAGCGTGTTGAGACGGCGCTCGACCTTCATCTTGGAATGAAGATTGAAATCCGCGTGGATATCGAGATGCCCGCCGTTGGCGGTCTCATGGACGCCGGCGCCGAAAAAGAACGGGTCCGGGATCAATCCCTCGATGCCGGTCATCTCCTCCAGGAACAGGATGAAGGGCCGCGAATTCAGCGCATAGAACAGGTTCTTGGTGTAGGCCGGAAGCCGCTCCGGCACATAGGAGACCTTCTTGTTCTCCTGCGCCCTCGCAAAAGTCGTCTCCTTTTCCGGGCGGTTCCTGAGGTCGGCCAGGACGTTTTCCAGAACCTGCTCGGGCAGGAAATTGTCGATGCAGATATGCGGATAGGGCGATGCCGATTGGTAAGCCTCAGCATAATTCCTGGCCATCGAGCGAGCAGCATCAACATCTGCCAGAAGAGTATCCGGATCAATGGGATATACTAACTGCGCCATTACACTCCCCCAAATTATGCTTCGGTCAGAGTGTCATGTTTTTGGGATGGCGCAAGCATGCCAAAAGCCCATACTTCAAAAGCGTTAGTTGTTAGAGGGATTCCAAATCAAGCCGCTACTTTTGAAATCCTGCAGTAGAATCAATAGTGTCAGTCGACGGCGCCTCGTACCCCGACGCCCCTTTTCCAAGGCAAGGCTCCGAAGCAGTATGCTTCTACGTCGAATGAAGTAATGGGGCCAACCGAGGGCGCTGTCTCTAGCTCCGCTCGCCCTCGATCACCATGTCGAACTGCACGACGTTGGAATAGATCGGCGTGCCGACGTCCATGGCGTAGCGCGAACGGTAAATCTTGCCGCTGACGTTGAAGCCTATCTTTCGGCCATTCCAGGAGGTCAGCTTCACATCGAAGATTTCGGCCGAGCTATGCCCCTTGGCGGTCAGCGTGCCGGTGATGCGGGCACTGTCCGGGCCGGTCTGCTCGATCCGCTCCGACCGGAACGAGATCGTCTCGAACCGAGAGGAATCGAAGACGGCGCCGGAGCGCAGGAAAGCATCGATACGATCCTGGCCGGTGCTGACGCTTTCCGGCTTCAGGTCGAAATTCACCATGGAATGCGCGAGATCGCCGGCTTTCAGGTTGAACGTGCCCGAAAACTTACCGAATTTGCCCTTGATGCCGCCGCCGCCGACCTGATCCACGGCAAAGGCGATGCGGGAACCGGGTGTGATGGCATAACGCCCGGCCGCCTCCGTGAGGCTCGGGACGTCGACGGCGGAGAAGCTGGCCTGCGGAAGCGACATGGTGAGCAGCATTGCTGCGATGATGGCTGTCTTGCGGGTCATGGTCCCGGCTCCTCGATTGACGTTTTGACGGTGCGGTGCCGGCTGCCGAGCATGCGGGTGAGCACGTCGTCGTGCCTGACATAGTGGTGGTAGAGTGCGGCGGCGGAATGCAGGAAGACGAGCGCCAGCGTGGAATAGGCGAGAACCGCATGGACGGTCGTCCACCACGCCTCGGCCGCTTCCGACTTCGGCACCGGAAGATGCGGAATGACGACGAGGTTGAACGCAAAGGTCGGAATTTCGAGCGGCGATACGGAGGCGATCATCCAGCCTGCCACCGGCACAGCCACCGCCAGGGTCAGCAGGAGGTAATGCATCGCATGTGCCGAGCGACGCTCCAGGATACCCAGACCTTCCGCGGACTTCACCCGCGCGACGGTCAGCGAACGGACGAGCCTCACGGCGGCCAGAAGAAGAGCCAGCATGCCAAAGGATTTGTGCCACTGGAAGAGCGAGAACTGCAGGGCGGGATCGATCGATCGGCGGGTCATGACAAAGCCGAGGACCAGCAGGCCGAGGATCAGCACCGCGATCAGCCAGTGCAGAGCAATCGCGACAAGGTCATAGCCATCGGCGGAGCGACGCGGCATGGGATGTTTCCGGAATTCTTCGGCAAGTCACAGGGTGGAAACATCGTCCTTTCCAAGCCGAGCGGCAAGCGCCGTCGCGATCACGCTCATTCAATATTATTGAATAGGGATTTGTGCCGCCGTTACTAATCGGCGGCCGTCAGGAACAGGATATTCAAATCCTTTTCCGGGGAGAAATCGTCGGCAGTCATCTCGAAGGTCGTGGGGCCGACCTTCTTGATGCCATTGCCGCAGAAGCTGACGTAGTCCTGCGCCCTGCCCTTGTCGATCGTCAGCTTGAACTTGCCGATCGAGCCGCCCCAGTTGGCGCCGGTGGTGAGGATGTACGACACCCATTGCTCGGTGTAGTTCGGACCGCTTTTACCAGCCGCGGCTTCGAGCTTTGCGGCCGTCTTCAGGAAGGCAGCGTCGATGCAATAGCGATCAGCATAGTCGTTATAGTTCGTCGCCGGCTTGCCCTGATCGATGAAGGTCATGGCGACAGTGCCGCCGACGCTCGGCTTGTAGCGATGGCTGACGCGGATGGGCTTGCCTGCCGGGAATTTCGTCTTCCACCAATAAACCGATCGCAGCGTCCAGGCAGGCGTCAGTTCCTCCTGCCACCCCTTGCCGGCATCGTAACGGTTGACGAACGCCAGCCCTTCGGCGATCCAGGCGGCCTTCACGTCTTCGGGCAGGGCCTTGAGCGCGGCAAGCGTCCTGTCGCTATAGGGCAGAAGCGGAATGTTGCGCGCAACGAGTTCGTCGGTGCGGTCGACGCCGGCCGCCAGCACCCGCTGTTGCAGTTCCGGCTTCATCTGCCGGCTGTCCTGCACGACGGAGAAGCCGAGGAAATTGTCGGCGTCGGTCTCGTCGAGCGCGATGTTGCTGTCCATACTGCCGGTAATATCCGGCATCGGGAAGGCGATGACGCTTTCGACGTCCTTGTCGCTGGTGTTCTTGAAGACGTAATCGACCAGCACTTCCTCACGGGAAATGTAGAGCTGCTCCTCGGCCATGGTGACGTCGGAGGTCTGGACGTAGATCAGCCCGCCCGTCTTCAGCTCCGCCATGGTATCGTTGGCGAGTGCCGGGTTTGAGACAAGCAAAAGCCCGCCGATCAGCAAGGTCCACCGCATTTCCATCCCTCCGGTTCGCTGCCGGCTTTCCGGCCGCCGGAAGATAGACGCAAATGCTGAAACAGAGAAGGCAGGCCGGAGGGTCTTCCGGCCTGCCTTAGAGATCGAGCCATATGGGCGGATCAGAATTCCGACCACTCTTCCTTCACGGCCGCGGCGCTCGCCGCCTTGCCGGAAAAGGCGCGGGCGACGGTGGAACGCAGGGCATTTGCCGGCGATGCCACCGGACGGGCTGCAGACGGGGCCGCAACCGGACGAGAGGTCCGGGCCGCCGGTGTGCCCCCGAAGTTGAACTGCCTCAGCAGGGCATCGAGCGCCTGGGCTTCCTGGGCAAGCTTGTGGCTTGCCGCGTTCTGCTCCTCGACCATGGCGGCGTTCTGCTGCGTGCCCTGGTCCATTGCGTTGACGGAGGTGTTGATCTCCTGGAGGCCGGTCGACTGCTCGCGGGTGGAGATGACGATGGCGGAGAGGTGCTGGTTGATCTGCTGCACTTCGCCGACGATCGCTTCCAGCGCCTGGCCGGTCTCGCCGACCAGCGCGACGCCCGCATCCACCTGCTGGCTGGAGGTGGTGATCAACGCCTTGATCTCCTTTGCCGCATTGGCGGAACGCTGAGCGAGCTCGCGGACTTCCTGTGCGACGACCGCGAAACCCTTGCCCGCCTCGCCGGCGCGAGCCGCCTCGACGCCTGCATTGAGCGCGAGCAGGTTGGTCTGGAAGGCGATATCGTCGATGACCGAGATGATATTGCTGATCTCGCCGGACGACTTCGAGATCTGCTCCATGGCGGAGACCGCCCGGCGGACCACCTCGCCCGATTTCTCGGCGCCGATGCGGGTACGCTCGACGCGCTGACCGACGTCTTCTGCACGGCGGGCCGATTCCTTCACCGTCGTCGTCACCTGTTCGAGTGCTGCGGCTGTCTCTTCGACGGCTGCGGCCTGCTGTTCGGTGCGACGACCGAGATCGTCGGCCGCGGAGCGGATTTCGCCCGCGCCGGAGCTGATCGCAGAGGCGTTCTCGCCGACCGCCTGGAGGGCCGACTGCAGCCGGCCGAGCGCCTGGTTGAAGTCCGTGCGCAGCCGGTCGAGATTGCCGGAGAACGGCTTTTCGATGCGGTAGGCGACATCGCCATCGGCAAGGCTTGCAAGCCCGGTGGCAAGCGCGTCGATCGCAAATTCGAGATTGGCGGCTTCGCGGGCCTTGTGGGTGTCGTTGTCGAGGCGCTCGCGCTCGCTGGTGTCGCGCAGGATATCCGCATCGCGGGCCAGGCGTTGCTTTTCGATGGCCGCATCCTTGAAGACCGTGACGGCCTTGGCCATCCGGCCGACTTCGTCGCCGCGTTCGAGAGCCGGAACCTGGATGTCGTGATTGCCGCCTGCAAGGCTGGTCATGGCATCCGTCATGCCGACGATCGGCTTGACGATGACGCGCGACAGGGCCAGCACGAGGGCAACCGCGATCAGGCCGGCGATGCCGCCGCCGATCAGAAGCGTCAGCAACAGGTCGGTGTGGGCGCGGGTCTGGGCATTGACCATGGCGGTGGACAGGTCGAAAGCCTGCTTCTTGATCTTGGCGGCAGCCTCGCGGAAGACGTCGAGCTGGCCCTTGGACTGGTTGCGGCCGATCTCGATGACTTCGTCGATCGGCTTGGTGGTGTTCTTGCGCGCATCGAGCTGCGGAACGGTGAGCTGGGTGTGGAAGACATCGGCTGCGGCCCGCATCGCATCGAGCGAAGTCAGCATGTCCAGCCTGCCGGCGGCGGCCTTCTTGGCGGCGTCGATCGCCGCGATCATCTTCTCGCGGTTGTTGAAGACGTCCGCATAGGTGCTGTCGCTCTTGAAGAGCAGGAAGCCGCGCTGATTGACGGCCTGTTCCAGCATGGCTTCGAGCGCTGCGTCCACATGCATCAGGATGGTCTGGGAGACGACCTGCTGCGCGGAAGAACGGCTCGATTTCAATGCCTGCCAATAAACGCCGGCGGAGGCCAGCAGACAGACCGACATCAACGCCGCGAAGGTGATGATCAGCTTCTTGTTCAGGGATAGGTTTTTAAGCGACATCAGTGGCTTCCGCTCTCAGTTGAAACAGCAATGGATATCTCCTCCAGCCTGGAGAGAATCCGAACATGATTAAAATTTGATTGAACGCGGCCGCGAGTTTTCATGGATCAAGCCCCTTGCAAGCCAGGCGATAGGCAGGCATTGACTGCACCCATGTCCTCAACTCCCGAAAACCAACGCCTCGACCAGCTTCTCGTCTCGCTCAATCTCGTCGCGAGCCGGGCCCGTGCGCGCGACGCGATCGCCCGCGGCACCGTTACCGTCAACGGCCGTGTCGTCACCAAACCGAGCCTCACCTTTCCGCTCGACGCGCAACTCACCATTGACGACCCGGCGCAGGATTACGTATCCCGCGCGGCGCTGAAGCTTGTCGCGGCGCTCGATCACTTCAAGCTCGACCCGGCAGGCCATGACTGTCTCGATATCGGCGCCTCGACCGGCGGCTTTACCGAAGTGCTGGTCATGCGCGGCGCCGAACATGTCACCTCGATCGACGTCGGCCACGGGCAGATGCATCCGCGGCTGCTCGCCGAGCCGCGCGTCACCAATATCGAAGGCCTCAACGCCCGCTATCTGACCGCCGAGGATTACGACGACCGCGAGATCACCTTCATCGTCTCGGACGTTTCGTTCATTTCGCTGAAGCTGGCGCTGGCGCCGGCCCTGGATCTTGCCGAGCCCGGCGCGCATTGCGTGCTGCTGGTCAAGCCGCAATTCGAGGCGGGACGTGATGCGATCAGCAAGGCCGGGCTGTTGAAGGAGCCGGAGACGGCACCCCAGGTCGCAGCCGAACTCGAACGCTGGCTCGTCGAAGATATGGGCTGGGCGAGCCTCGGGCTGATCCCCTCCCCGATCGTCGGCGGCGACGGCAACCAGGAATACCTGCTCGCAGGCGTGAAGCCCGGTGAACCGTCATGAGCACGGTCACCGTCACGATCAACCGGCTCGGCGCCCAGGGCCACGGCATCGCCAATGGCGAAGACGGCCCGGTCTATGTGCCCTACGCTCTTCCGGGCGAAACGCTGGCGATCGCCCGCAACGGCGATCACGGCACGGTCATGTCGACTTCCAACCCGTCACCGGACAGAGTCACGCCGCCCTGCCGCCACTTCGGGCCTGACAGCGACGCCTGCGGCGGCTGTTCGTTGCAGCACCTGGCCGACGCGCCCTACCACGCCTTCAAGCGCAACCTGGTCGTCGAGGCGCTGAAATCCAAGGGCCTGACGCCTGAAGTGAGCGAACTGGTCATCGCCCATCCCGGCGAGCGTCGTCGGGTGGTATTTTCCGCCCGCAGGACCGAGAAGGAATTGCTGCTCGGCTTCAACCGCGCCGAGACCAACCATATCGTCTCGATCGTCGAATGTCCGATCGCCTCGCCCGGCATCGTTGCCCGGCTCGAGGCGATCCGCGCGGTGGGCAAGGCGCTGGCGACCGGCTCCGATACGTTCCGCATCGGGGTTCTGGAAACGCTTGCCGGCCTCGACCTTGCCGCGGACGGGTTGAAGCCGCTCGACGACAAGCAGCGACGCCTGGTCACCGAGACGGTGCTGGCGCTGAAAAACATTGCTCGGGTTTCTGCCAACGGCGAGATCGTCATCGAATTACAGAAGCCGCTGGTGGATTTCGGCGGCGTCAAGGTCTCGCCGCCGCCCGGCGCCTTTACCCAGGCGACCAAACCGGCGGAAGACGCGATGGCAGAACTGGTGCTGTCGCATGTCGGCAAGGCCAAGCGGATTATCGACCTGTTTGCCGGCTCTGGCACATTTTCCCTCCGGCTCGCCCGCATCGCCAAGGTGCATGCGGTCGAAGGTGACGAGAAGTCGGTCAAGGCACTCGATCACGCCGCCCGCAACACGCAGGGGCTGAAGCCGGTATCGGTGGAGAAGCGCGACCTCTTCCGCCGGCCGATGATGGTGTCCGAACTGAAGAACTACG
Organism: Neorhizobium sp. T25_13; assembly: GCF_002968675.1. Taxonomy (NCBI): domain Bacteria; kingdom Pseudomonadati; phylum Pseudomonadota; class Alphaproteobacteria; order Hyphomicrobiales; family Rhizobiaceae; genus Neorhizobium; species Neorhizobium sp. T25_13. The sequence continues at coordinate 250,917 of NZ_PVBI01000006.1, read as the reverse complement.
ACGCCGTCGTCTTCGATCCGCCGCGCGCCGGTGCCGAAGTCCAGATGAAGGAGCTTGTCCGGTCTGGCGTGAAGACGGTCGTTGCGGTCAGCTGCAACCCGCTGACGCTCGCCCGCGACCTCAGAATTCTTGTCGACGGCGGATACCAGATCAAGGCCGTCACCCCGATCGACCAGTTCCTCTGGTCGCCGCACGTGGAGGCGGTAGTACTGCTGCAGAAGTAAGCTCGGGCAGAAGACTGCCGGGTCTCTTACCGAGCCAGATCAAGCGTGCCGCTGCCGACGACGCCGGAGCAGCGGCAACGGCCGCCGACGCGGCCCGGTTCGGCGTTGCAGACATAGGGACGACGGCGATCCATGCTCGGCGGCGGGGAGACGACGCAGACATAACGCTGCGGGCGGGGGCGATCTCTATCGCGGTCACGGTCGCGATCCCGGTCCCCGTCACGATAACGGTCACGATCATCGTCACGGCGGATGATGACGCCGTTCGGGCCGATGGTGACGGAGGGGCTCTGGGCGAGTTGCAGCGGCTGGCTCTGCAATGGGAAAGCCAGCGTCTCGGCCTGCGCCGGCGCTATTCCCAGAAGCAATACGAACAAGCACGACCAGAAACGATAGGACATTCTTTCCTCCCAGATTGTGGAGGCAATCTAGCGCCGAAGCTGCGCCAAAAGAAGACGGGAGCGGAGTTTCCCGCGGGACACCGTTAACGTCGCATGAAGGCCTCGAAGGCGGCGCGCGCCTCTGTACTTTTGAGCTGGGCGGAGAAATGCACCAGTTCCTCATCCATGCGTGCGAGCACCGCGTCGCGCGGTCCGCGCACCAGGTCGCGGGCGATCTTCAGGGCCTGGGGCGGTTTCGCCGCAAGGCTTGCGGCAAGCGCCAGCGTCTCGGCTTCGACCGCCTGCGGCTCCACGATCTTCCAGATCAGCCCGGCATCCAGCGCCGCCTGCGCGGAAAATCCCTCACCCGCCACCAGCATGGCAAACGCGCGCTGATGGCCGATGACTTTCGGCGCCAGCAGGCTGGAAGCGGCTTCCGGCACCAGCGCCAGGTCGACGAAGGGCGTCTTGAAGAGGCTGCGGGCGGACGCGACCGTCAGGTCGCAATGCATGTTCAAGGTGGTGCCGATGCCGATCGCGAGGCCGTCGACACCGGATACCAGCGGCTTTTCGGCGAGCGCCAAGGCCTTGATGAAAACGGCGGCGGCAGGCGCCTCTTTCGATCCGGACATGGCATAGGCGAGGAAATCGCCCATGTCGTTGCCGGCGGAAAAGCAGCCTTCGGTGCCCAGGAAGGCGACGGCACGTACGGCGTCGTCGCGGTTCGCGTCCTCGAGGGCGGCGGTCATGCGGTTGTACATGGCCGAAGTGATGGCGTTCTTCTTTTCCGGGCGGTTGAAACGGATCACCATGACGCCCGGCTGGGCCTCGGGGCGCTCGACGAGGATATGGGTGTCGCTCACGGATGTCTCCTTCAGGCCAGGATCGCGCGGGCGGCTTGCAAGCTCTCGGCGCCTGAAATCACGCGGTCCTTCAGCGCCGAGGTTTCGGCGAGCAGGTTTTCGGCCATGAAGCGGCAGAGCGCGACGCGCTTTTCCGGGCCGCCGTTATCGGCTGCAACAATCGCACCCTTGGCAAGATAACAGCCGGTCAGCACCAGGCCGAACAGGCGCTGATAGGGCGTCGCACCGGCAAGCGCATCGGCGGTCCTGCCGGCGCCTTGAGTTTCCAGGAGCCAGCCGGTGGCGGTTTCGAGCGCGGCGATGGCGGCGCGCAGACGGTCGCCCGTCTCGCCAAATGCCATATCGTTGGAGGCCGAGACCTTGTCGGCGATCTCCTTCAACTCCCCTATGAAGCCACGCACCTGGTCTCCCGAAGAGAGCGGCAGCTTGCGGATCACGAGGTCGATCGCCTGGATGCCGTTGGTGCCCTCGTAGATCGGCGCGATGCGGGCGTCGCGCAGGTAACGGGCAGCGCCCGTCTCCTCGATGAATCCCATGCCGCCATGTACCTGGATGCCAAGCGATGCGACGTCGACGCCGGCATCGGTCGCGAAGGATTTGGCGATGGGCGTCAGAAGTGCTGCCCGTTCGGTCCAGTGGCGGGCCTCGTCGCCTTCGGTATGGTGCGACATGTCGGTCGCGTGGGCGCAGGCGTAGCAGATGGCGCGAGCGCCTTGGGTCAGGGCCTTCATGGTGATCAGCGTGCGGGCAATATCCGGATGGTCGATGATCGGGCTCATGCCCTCCCCCGACCAGCCGGGCGCCTTGCCCTGGGTGCGTTCCTTGGCAAACGCGACCGCCTTCTGGGTTGCGGCTTCGGCGATCGCCACGCCCTGCATGCCGACCGCCAGGCGCGCATTGTTCATCATCGTGAACATGCAGGCGAGGCCCTTGTTCTCCTCGCCGATCAGCCAGCCGATCGCGCCCTTGTCCTCCTCGTTGCCCGGAGAATATTTGCCGTCGCCATAGATCATCGTGCAGGTCGGCGAGCCGTGGATGCCGAGCTTGTGTTCGATCGAATGGCAGAAGACGTCGTTGCGCGCCTCCAGCGATCCGTCGTCGCCCACCAGGAATTTCGGGACCAGGAAAAGCGAGATGCCGCGGGTGCCGGCAGGCGCATCGGGAAGCCGCGCCAGCACCAGATGGATGATGTTGTCGGCGGCGTCGTGCTCGCCCCAGGTGATAAAGATCTTCTGGCCAAAAATGCGGTAGCTGCCGTCGTCGCCGCGCTCGGCGCGGGTCTTCAGGACACCGAGATCGGAGCCGGCATGCGGCTCGGTCAGGTTCATGGTGCCGGTCCATTCGCCGGAGACCATCTTCGCGAGGTATTTTTCCTTCTGCGCCTCGCTGCCGTGCGCGACCAGCGCATCGATGGCGCCCATGGTCAGCGTCGGCGCCAGCGCGAAGGCCATGGAGGCGGAATTCCACATTTCGAGCGCTGCGACGTTCAGCATATGCGGCAGGTTCTGGCCGCCATAGGCTTCCGGCGCGGTCAGGCCGTTCCAGCCGCCTTCCCGCCAATGACGATAGAGTTCCGGCCAGCCGTCCGGCGTCGTCACCTTGCCGTCGGTGAGGCGAGCGCCCTGTCTGTCACCGATCTCGCCGAGCGGCGCCATCTCGTTGCCGGCGAACCGCCCCGCCTCCTCCAGGATCGCCTCGACCAGATCGGCGCTCAAGTCGCCGAACCTGCCGATCTCCAGGGCGTCCGAAAGGCCCGCCACATGGTTCAGGGTGAAGGCGATCTCCTCGACCGGTGCCTTGTACATGATGCTCCTCCTCCTAGGCGCAGCTGTGACTGCCGTATTCTAGCCGATTCTGCTCCGTCGGCATTCCTCATATGCTTTTTACGTAAACGTAAATGCGGTTGTCAATGTTCGTTCGTCAGGGCTGCGACGACGAGGTCTTCGCCTTCGTCCGCCAAATAGTCGGCAAGCGCGGCGTCCAGCCATGCCAAAAGATCCGGATCGTTTCGGTCGGCGGCCGCGACAGCTTCGGATTGCTTGCGGTATTCATCTTCGGGCGGCATATGAAGTTCCAGTCGAGTTGAGCCGCCAGCGGCGGCGCTGGCCGAATAACAAGCCTAAGCTACTTCTTCTGCTTTAGAGAATCTTGTTGAAACGAGCGTTACACAAGGGGTCTATGGAGTGACGCCTATGCTTCCGGATTCCTCGCCCATGTCCCTCATGAACCCCGCTGTCCCAGGCCTCGTCTGGGCCTATCGCTTCCATCCGGGATCGGCGCCCTGCACCCGGTTGCCGCTCGATGCGGCGCGCAGCGATCTCGATGTCGGCGATGGCTTCCTGTGGCTGCATCTCAACCTCGCCGACAGCCGGGTCAACGCCTTCCTGGAGAGCTTTCCAAGCCTGACACCGCCGGCTCTCGCCGCACTCACCACCCATGACACGCACGCCGCCGTGACGCTCGACGAGCAGCTCGTCTACGGCACGCTGGTCGATTTCCAGCGGGAGTTCGACAGCGAGACACGCAATATCGGCTGGCTGCATTTCTTCGTCTCGGACAGGATCATCATCACCACGCGCCTGCAGCCCCTGCGCTCGATCGACCGGGTGCGGGCGGCGATAGAAAAGAACGCTTCGCGCTATAAAAAGCCGATCGACGTGTTCGAGACGCTGGTCGCCGAATTCCAGCGTACGCTGATCGTGCTGGTGATGGAGCTCACCGAAGAAATGAACATCATCGAGGATTTCGTTTACGACAACACGCCGCGCGATGAACGCCGCCGCCTCGCGCCGATCAGGCGGACGGTGGTCAGGCTGCACCGGCACCTGAGAACAGTGCTGACACTGCTGCGGCGTGCAGCGGCGACCGACGACGACGAGATGCCGCCCGGTTTCGACGACGCCGCCTCGCGGCTGATCGGCCGGCTGGAGGCGGCGGACCACGACGTCTACGCGCTGCAGGAGCGGGCGCGACTGCTGCACGAGGAAATCGATTCTAAGCTCTCCTCAGAGACCAACCGCCACCTCTATATCCTGTCGCTGATGACCGCCTTCCTGCTGCCGCCGACTTTGGTCACCGGCTTTTTCGGAATGAACACCTCGTCGCTACCCTTCGAGGGAGGCTCCGGCGGAACGGCCTATGCCTTCGGCCTGATCGGCATTTCGGTACTTGCCGCCTGGTGGCTGTTGAAGCGCACCGGCATTCTCTAACCGCTGGACAAACGAAACCCGCCCGGGTTCCATACCGGACGGGTGGGATAGTGTCTGCCGGGCGCCCTTAGAAATAAGGCGAATAGCAGGTCTGGCGCCGACCGTAGTTCGGCTGGAACGAGTTCGAATAGGCGTCGTAGGAACGGTAGCGATCTGCACACCATTCGTAGTGGCGCGGATTGATGTCGTCGCCGCCGCCATAGGCCGGAGCTGGCTCGGCGTAACGCGGCTGGGAGGCAATGGCGCCGCCGATCAGGGCGCCGGCACCGAATGCCGCCAACGGGAACCAGTAGCCGTTATGGCGGCGATAACCTGGACGGTAGTCGCGATAACCGCGATGCCCGCCATACCAGCCGCCGCCATGGCGACGGTACTGGACGAGGGTCACGTCGGTGTCGGCGCTGGTTTCGATCCCGGCGGCCGGAGCGGACGGCAGCGGCATCGCCTGAGCCGGCATCAGAGAGCCGGCGAGAACGGCAGCGGAGATTCCCGCAACCGCGATCTTCTTCAAAAGAGTCATGTTAAGTCCCCAGATCCCTTGTCTATGTTTCAATTTTTGACAGCCAATTATTTCAGTATGCAGTGGATTTCAATTTTGCCGCAACCTTAGGAAGTTCATCCTGAATGCGCAATTAACGTGCGCCGCGACGAAGCAAGCCCGGCCGCTGGCATATGCCGCGACCGGGCTTGGCGTAGAGGTGGCCAACGCTTGCTTATCTGTAAGGCGAGATGCAGCGTGCCCGAACGCCAGCGCGCGGCGCATAGGTATCGTCCCAGGCCCGATAGCTGCGATAACGGCTTTCACACCAGGCGACGTGACGGCTCGAATAGCCGCCCCGGTCGGCCTGTATGGCGCCACCGATAATGGCGCCGGCGCCGAAGGCGGCGAGCGGGAACCAGAACCCGTTGTAATAACGGTAGCCGGGCCGGCGATCGCGATAACCGCGGTGGCCGCGATACCAGCCATAGCGGTCACGCCGGAAGTCGCGACGGTACTGGACATTGGTGACATCGCCGGCGGCCGAAATGCCGGACGGGGGAGCCGGCATCTGAATGGCCTGCGCTGGCACAAGCCCGGCAAAGGTGGTCGCGATGGCAACCGCCGCCGCAGTCAGACGTAGACGAAAGGCGTTCATGCGGTGTGTTTCCTCATTCTGATTTTTAATCAGCAAACAACGCCAGACGCAGGTTTCGGTTCCTGAAGACGTGCCCGGCACCGATTAACGCCGATCACGAATTGGCGATCAGGCGACGATCGAAAGTTGCGCCTGGTCGCCCTGCAGCCGGTTGACCATGAAGTTCGAGTACCATTCGACGAACTGCATGACGCCGCCTTCGTGCAGTGGCGAATAGGGACCCGGCTCATAAGCGGGCGAGCGGATGCCGAAGGCGTTTTCCTCGACGATCCGGCGGTCCTGGTCGTTGGTCATGTTCCAGACGTGGGTCAGTTCCTCGAGATTGTAGTCGACGCCCTCGACCGCATCCTTGTGGACCAGCCATTTTGTGGTGACCGCCGTTTCCTCCGGCCCGAGCGGGGTGACGCGGAACGAGATCGCGTGGTCGCCGAGAATGTGGTTCCAGCTGCTCGGATAGTGGAAGAGCAGCATGGTGCCGATCGAGTTGATCGTTACGTCCTCGGAGAGTTTACGCTGCACGGCGTTGCGGCCGCTCATCGTATAACTCTCGGCATCTTCGATCAGCGGCATGCGCGCGACGCGGAACTGGCCGGTCTCGTCCATCCGGAATTCGCTCGGCAACCCGGCCTCCTCGCAACGCTGCCAATGGGCGGCGATGACCGGATCGTCCTTGGCACCCTGGACGCCCGTCGCGGTCGGCGATTCCGGATAGGTGCGGCAGAGCTCCGGGTGGTTGGCGGCGCAGTGGTAGCACTCGCGGTTGTTTTCCCAGACGAGCTTCCAATTGCCCTTCTCGATGATCGTCGACTGGTGCGCGACCTTGGCCTCCGAGAGGCGGTGCGGGGCCATATAGGGCTCGATCGCCGCGCGAACCGGCGCGAAATCCGGCGCCTCGTTGGCAAGGCAGATGAAGATAAAGCCCGCCACGCTTTCGCAATGGACCTTCTTCATGCTGAACTGGGTCTTGTCGAAGTCCTGGCCCATCTGGCGGCCGACCAGAAGCGAGCCGTCCAGTTCGTAGGTCCATTGATGGTAGGGACAGACGAGCCGGACCGCCGAGCCATGCTCCTTGGTGCAGACGCGGCTGCCGCGATGGCGGCAGGTATTGTGCAGCGCACGGATCCGGTTGTCGCGGCCGCGCACGACGACGACCGGATAATCGCCGATCTGCAAGGTGAAATAGGCTCCGGCCTTGGGCAGCTCGCAATCATGCCCGACGAACAGCCAGTCGCGATACCAGATCATTTCCAGATCGAGCTTGAAATAGGCGGGATCGGTATAGAAGGGCTGTTCGAGGCTGAAGCCTTCACGGCGGTTCTTAAGCTGCCGCAGGGCCTGATTGCGAATTTCCATATTATCTTCCTCGTCAATGTGGACAGCGGAAGGACATGGAAATGCCGGCCGGCCTCAAGCCCGCCCCAAACCCTGTCCCGAACGCCCGCCGCGTCCGGTCGTCATTTTTGATCCCAAGGCTGGTTTCCGGGCTCAGGAGCTTGTCCCGTTCAGGGGACCGGCTCGGCGCCTTCCCGGGCGGCCCTTGCGGCTCTTTCCCAGTGGCTCATGCCGTGCCTTATTGCTCCACCACCGTTGCGGGGGCAGCGCCGGATTAGGGTTTCTAAAGACCCCTGCCGGCTTCCCAATTCTCCGCCTTCCCTAGTCAGGCGGCACCTCAAGATCGAGGCGGATATAATCATCGGGCGGGCGTGTCGCATAGGCGACATTGCGACATCGGCAACCGCGTTGGCGACAGCGGCGAAACGGCCCAAAATGCGACACTCCAGCCCCGCGAAAGCGAAACCTGTCATTAAGGGATAAGCCATAAAATCCCGGCGTGAATGGGAGCGATGCCACCGTGCAGGCCAAGGGAAAGATCCGTTATTACAAAGCCCCTCCACCACCGGCGCCGGTGGTGGTGAAGAGCGCTTCCCATTCCGAATTCCTCCGGACGGGGCGCAGCTCCCGCTACCATCCGGTCTGGCTGCCGGAAGAGCGCCGCTATCTCACCCATAACGAAGTCGCCGAGCGCACGGGCAAAAGGCTCGAGGCAGCCGGGGAAACGAGCCACAACCGGATCAACTCCTTCCATCGCTCGATCAAGTTTCCGAAGATCATCTTCCACCACACGCTCGATGAACGCCCGCATCTCGGCTATTGCCATGTCACGGCGGCAAGGACGTTTCTTCCGCGCGGCGTCCCCGTGAGCTGGTCGTTCTATATCGCCAACTTCTTCTCCAAGATCGGCGAGGAAGAAACCTTTTTCGAACATATCAGCCCGGCCAATTCGCGCATGTATTTTGCCGTTGCGGTCGAACGCGAGGCGGGTCAGCCGCTGCAGATCAACCGCACGATCCGCAAGAACGGCCTTCTGTTCCAGACCAATGATCCGATGGAAGCCATCAAGAACGTCCTGATGCTCGGCACTTCCAACGAAATGCTCCGCGAGATCATCAAAAAGCTTTGAAGACGCCCGGGTCCGCGTTATTGACGGGCGGATATGACGGCTCAAATCATCGACATCACCCGGGATCATGACGGCGCGCTTCGTCAATCCTGCACCGTCCTTGCGGACGGCCTTCCCGTGGCGATCCCGACCGAGACGGTCTACGGACTTGCGGCCGACGCCACCAATCCCGCCGCCATCACCCGCATCTACGAGACCAAGGGCCGGCCGCGCTTCAACCCGCTGATCTGCCACATGTCGGATCTCGACATGGCCGAGCGTTATGCCGACTTCGATCCGATCTCGCGCAGGCTTGCCGAAGCCTTCTGGCCGGGGCCCCTCACCCTGATCCTTCCCCTGAAGCCCGAAAGCGGCATTCATGCGCTGGCGACGGCCGGGCTCGATACGGTCGGCATCCGGCTTCCCAAGGGCTTCGCTTCCGAGCTCATCCGCGCCTTCGGCAAGCCGCTCGCGGCCCCCAGCGCCAACACGTCCGGCAAGGTGAGCCCGACCAGCGCGCGCCACGTGGCCGACGACCTGGGCGAGAAGCTGGCGTTGATCATCGACGGCGGTGCGGCTCCTGTCGGTGTCGAATCGACCATCGTCCGCGTCGAGAACGGTGTGATCCGGCTGCTGAGGCCGGGCGGGGTAGCCGCCGAAGAGATCGAGACGGCAACCGGACTTGCAGTGATCCGGCCTGAGGGACCGGCGGCGATCATCGAGGCCCCCGGCATGCTGGCCTCTCATTATGCGCCGGGTGCAGCGGTGAGGCTCAATGCCGACCATGTCGAGGCCGGCGAGGCGTTGATCCGGCTGGGTTCCGCTCCGGTGAAGGGAATGGAACTCGCCGCGGCGGTTTTTGACCTGAGCCCGTCCGGCGACCTTGCGCAGGCGGCGGCAAATCTGTTCGATTACCTGAAGCGCGCCGACGCCACCGGCGCCGCCAGCATCGCCGTCACGCCCATTCCCGACCATGGGCTCGGCGAGGCGATCAACGACCGGCTGGCGAGGGCGGCCGCCCCGCGGGAATGAGCCGGGGCTAAAGAGGAGGAGACGCCGATGGACATTTCAGGGCCGAACCCGGAGCTTCTCGACCGCTTCGCGGCGATCGTCGGCGAGAACCACGTCCTGCGCGACGCGAACGATCTTGCGCCGCATCTCGTCGAGGGCCGCGGGCTCTACAAGGGTTCTTCGCCTATGCTCCTGAAGCCGGGTTCGGTCGAGGAAGTGTCGGCGATCCTGAAGCTTGCAAGCGAGACCGGTACGCCGATCGTGCCGCAAACCGGCAATACCGGCCTCGTCGGGGGACAGACCCCGCGCACCGGCGGCAGCGACCTGATCGTCTCGCTCGAACGGATGAACCGCATCCGCGACGTCGATCCGGTCGCCAACGTGCTGGTCGCCGACGGCGGCGCCATCCTTGCCGACGTGCAGAAGGCGGCGGAAGCCGTCGACCGGCTGTTTCCGCTGTCGCTCGGTTCGGAAGGCTCCTGCCGCATCGGCGGCAATCTTTCCACCAATGCCGGCGGCACCGCCGTGCTCGCCTATGGCAATACCCGGCAACTCTGCCTCGGGCTCGAAGTGGTGCTGCCGACCGGCGAGATCTGGGACGGCCTGCGGCGGCTCAAGAAGGACAATACCGGCTACGACCTGCGCGACCTCTTCATCGGCGCGGAAGGGACGCTCGGCATCATCACCGGGGCGGTGCTGAAACTCTTCCCGCAACCGGTCGGGCACCAGGTGGCATTTGCCGGCCTCAATTCGCCGGCAGACGCGTTAAAACTCTTCGAGCGAGCCTCGAACCTCTGCGGCACGGCGCTGACCGGTTTCGAGCTGATGCCGCGCATCGGCATCGAATTCGTGGTCCGGCATATAGAGGGCGTGCGCGATCCGCTTTCCGAGCCGCATCCGTGGTATGCGCTGATCGACATCTCGACTTCGGATTCCGCCGAGACGGCCAGTTCCATGGTGCAGTCGCTGCTCGAACAGGGTTTTGAAGCGGGCCTCATCCGCAACGCCGTGATCGCCTCCTCCGTCGCCCAGCAGAAGGCGCTCTGGCACATGCGCGAAAGCATGTCCGACGCCCAGAAGCCGGAGGGCGGCTCGATCAAGCACGACGTCTCGGTACCCGTCTCGAAAATCCCGAGCTTCATGGCAGAGGCCGAGCAGGCGGTGTTGGCAGCCATGCCGGGCGCCCGGGTCTGCGCCTTCGGCCATCTCGGCGACGGCAACATCCACTACAACATCTCGCAGCCGATCACCGCCGACATGGCGGGCGACAAGGCAGCCTTCATCGGCCGCTGGCGGGAAATCAACGCGATCGTCCACGGCATCGTGCTCGCCGCCGGCGGGTCGATTTCGGCCGAACACGGCATCGGCCAGTTGAAGCGCGACGAGCTCGCCCATATCCGCTCGCCGATCGAGATGGACCTGATGCGGCGCATCAAGCAGGCGTTCGATCCGGCCGGCATCATGAACCCCGGCAAGGTCGTGGCCATTCCATGAGCCAGCCGTCGAAGACCACGATCCGGATCGACCTCGACAATGGCGTGCGGCTCGGTCCGGGCAAAGCGCAGCTTCTGGAACTGATCGCCGAACACGGCTCGATCCGCGCGGCTGGCGCCTCGATCGGCATGTCCTACCGGCGGGCATGGCTGCTCGGAGACGAAATCAACCGGATGTTCAAGGAGCCGGCGATCTTTACCCGCCATGGGGGGAAAAGCGGCGGGGGTGCGGGCCTGACCGAATTCGGCCAGGAACTGCTGTCCCGCTACCGGCGGATGGAAAAGGCGAGCCGCGACGCCATGCGCGCAGACCTCGACTGGCTCGAATCGAACGCCGATCCGCGCTTTGAGACGACCGGCAAGAGCGACGACACCTGAGAAGACCGGTTCGCTCTCAGCTCAGCCTGATCTGGGACAATGCCCACAGCGTATCCGAACTGATGCCGGCCGAGCCGCCGCTGCCACTCAGGATGCTCACCGCCGATGCGGTGTTCACGCTGTTCTCCAGATCGTACATGATCGTGAAGCGCTGCACCAATTTCCTGACCTTTTCCGGATCGGCCAGGTCCTCGAGATCGAGCTTTTTCTCCACTATCTTGGCCTGCTGATCGACATCCATATTGCCGATTTCCGGGGGCAGGCTGAAGGTGACGCGGAAGAACTCCATCAGCGCCTCGTCGCCAAGGATCACGTAAGGATCGGTGATGCTGTCGGACATGCGCTCGAAATAAAGCGCGAGGCGGACACCCGGATTTTCCTCGCCCTGCTGGGTTTCGAGCATCTGGCGGACGTAAAGGTCCTGGGTCGCGACGACTTCGCCGCCGTTCTGGGCCTCGCCAGCGGAACTGCGGTCGATCTCGCCCTTGGCGTCGAAATTGAAGGTGCCGACAATCTGCGCAAACCGCTTGTCCGTCTGGGTATTCACGAAGCTCTTGGGATCGGCAGGATCCGAGTTGAAAGCCTCCTTCAAGAAGTCGTTGGTGACCGTGGAAGGATCTATCCCCTTGGAGATCAGCAGAATGTCGAGCGTCTTGCGGTCGGCGAGCAGCTCGTCGCGGCTACCGATACGCTGCATCGCGTCGGTATAATATTTCGCCTCGGTCTGGGCCTTCGCCCTGGCCGCCGTGAGTTCATCGCCTTCCATGAACCGGCTTTTGCGCAGGATATAGTCCTTGGCGACGTTGGTGATCGCCGCGTTGGACTGGAGCAGCACCTGCCGGGTGACGCCCCCCTTACTGTCGAAATTGAAAAGCTTCGCAAGCGAGATGAAACGTTCGTCCTTCAGCTTGTAGATGTAGCTGTTCGGATCGGAAAGGTCGCTTTTCAGGGCGCTTTTGATCGTCAGCTTCGAAACGGTCGTCGGATCGAGGCCAACCGCCTCCAGAGCGAACTTGTAAGAGTCGTTGGCATCCGCGCTCAGGAAGTCGTCGAGCGTCTTCACGGCCGTGAGGTCGAGCTTGTAGAACTTGATGGCCTTTTCGAGATCCGCTTCCTGCTTGTCGTCCCAACGGCTCATGTAGTTGCTGCGGGTGGAGCTGGTCTGCAATTCGTCCTGAGCCTGGCCGGCGGCGACGGTACCGTCGGTATTGAAATTGAAGGCCTTCGCCAGCTCCAGATATTCCGGATTGGTCGCGCCGAACCGATTAGCGTAGCTGTCCGGATCGGAGAGGTCGCTCGTCAGGATCTGCTCGATTGTCGATTTCACGACCGTGGCCTTGTCGAGATTGAAGGCGACCCTGATATATTTGAGAAGTCGCGGGTCGTCGATGAAGTCGCTGACATTGTCCGCCGTCTTGAGCTCCTGCTCGAAGAGCTCCTGGTTGAACATCGCCTCGGCATGGGTGATACGGGTCTGCTTGTTGAAGAAGCCGCCGACGATCTCCAGCAGCTTTTCGGGAGTGACCGCGCCGCCTGCCGGCACCGAGCCGTCCGCATTGAAGTTGAAATCCTCGGCAAGCGATTTCATCAAGCCGAGATAGGGCGCATCGGACGCCCCGGCCGCGATGAGCTTTGCAAGTTCGGCGCGCCGCTCGGCCGTCTGGGCGATCGGCACCAGCCTGCCATCCAGCTCGGTATAGCGCGTCTGCGATGTGGCAAGAGTGTCCTGGTCCCTCTGGATCGCCTCCACCGTGTTGGTCAGTTCCACCTGCATGGCGTCGATCTGGGGCTGTATGACCGCCGGGTCACCGCCATTGTTCAGCTCATCCTGCTTGGTGGCAATCTGGGTTTCGAGATCGGTTTTCTTCTGCTGGCCAAGCGCGAGCGAGTCCTGCAGAGCGGGAATGCCGGTGCTGAGGCTCAGCCGCTCGGCAAGCTCGCTGTCCTCGGTTTTCATTGCATTATGCTGGTCGAGAGTGTTGCCGTAGGCGGTGTTGTAGAAGCTGGTCGGGTCGGCCGGATCGCTAACCAGCACGCCGCGGATCGCATTGTAATTGTAGTATTTCGTATCGATGCCATAGGCGGTGAACAGGTAATCGCGGAGCCTCGGATTGGCCAGCAGCTGGTCGACATTGGTGATATTGCCGGCCTCGCCCAGCATCGCCTTGAAATAACGGGTGTCGTCCTCGAACACATCGTTCTGGGCGGCGATCGTCTGGTCATAGGTATCGAAGAGCTCCTCCATCTGCCCATTGGACTGGGCAGCGGCCCCTTCTCCGTTGGAAACGCCGAAATTGAAGGCTGCGGCGATATTCTGATATCGATCGTCGGTCAGGCGGTTCGCAAAGCTGTTGTCGTCGCTGAGATCGCTTTCCAGCACCTGCTTCATGAACGCCTTGGCGTAGATCATGTCATCCAGGCCATGGGCCTGCATCGCATAGGAATAGAGACGATAGTTATCGAGGAACTCGTCGACCGTTTTAATCTTGCCGATATTTTCCTGGTAGTATTTCGTGTCGCTGACGACCATCGTCTGCCCAGCAATCGTCTTTAGGCTTTTCTGCATGTCGCGATTGACAAGATCGAAGGTGAGATAGGTCGATACCACGGAAAGGCCCCACGAGTCGGAATGATGCTGCCGCAATCATCGCGACCTAGCCTTGCCCGGGGCTTTTCTGGGCGTTCCGGCGTCACGCCGGGATTGTCCCAGGCCTGCACAGGAATGCCGCGATTCACCTTCCGGAAACCCAAAAGCGTGCCCTTTCGCTAACCATCCAGGCAGGCAAGGCTTCTTTAACCGCTATTTTTAAGCAGTCTCGAACATGGCCCGCCCTATGCTTTGGCTATCAGAGGACAAAAGTCCCGTAGAGAAACCGGCAACGGCTCTCAGGTAAAACAAGGGTAGCATATCGATGACCAACACTGTTCTGAAGCCCGTTTGGGCAGGGTCGACATTCAGGCTCGATCCGTCTCGTTTCCCGCAGCAGGTTACCTATGCGCTGCGCGAGACATCAGGAGATGTCTCCATCACCATCGACGAACGCGGCGCTGTGCTGCGTAAGATCCTTCCCGCAAGCGGCCTGCCGCTCTCCTTCGCATTGCCTGCCCGTGCCTTCAAAGGGGTTGCGGCCCGCGCCATAGACCACGGCGACGGCGAAGTGACGGTCACGCTCGAACTGCATCACGACGATCCGGATCTGTGCATTCCGCTGCTCGTCGCCCACGACCTCTGCGACATCGCCGCCGACTGGCGGAGCTGGTCGGACGCCTATCGCATTCCAATGCTGATGGTGGAAGCCGACGGCATCGCCCGGCCGCTGGAAAACCACATCGGCGACGTGCGCACCAATGCCGTCAGGCAGCGCCGCCGTCATTCCTATTTCGCGGCCCGCCGTCCGCGCTTCCTGGTCCGCCGCACCACCGGCAGCCTCGGCGTGACGATGAAGATCGAAGGCAAGGAGATTATCGCGCGTCGGTAGGGCTTTGCTTGTCCCTTTGTCCACCACCCGCGCGATAAGGTGGGAGAGAGCCCGATCCTCAAGCGGTCGGGCTTTTTCCATTAAAGGGCGAGCGACAGGAGGAGGCCGGCAAACAGGATCGCGCCGACCCGGTTGTTCGACTTGAAAAGCTTCAGGCACTGGTCGGCATTGTCGATATCGAGGACCAGAACCTGCCAGCCGAACATCAGCGCCGCGACGAAAAGGCCGAGATAGGCCAGGAAACCGACGCCGGCCGATCCGAAAGCGAGCAGCAGGAAGACAAGCGTCAGGCCGTAAAGGCCGACCAGCCAGGGCTTGGTATTGTCGCCGAACAGACGCGCGGTCGAGCGCACCCCGATCAGCTCGTCATCCTCCTTGTCCTGATGGGCATAGATCGTGTCGTATCCGATCGTCCAGGTGATGGCGGCGAGATATAGCCAGATGGCCGCAAGCGAGAGACTGCCGAACGTTGCGGCCCAGCCCATCAGCGCACCCCAGGAAAAGGCGAGGCCTAGGAAAAATTGCGGCCAGTCGGTAAACCGCTTGGCGAACGGATAGATCGCCACCACTGCCAGGGACAGGATGCCGAGCAGGATGGTGAAAGCGTTGAACTGGACAAGGACGAGCAGACCGACCAACGCCTGCACGGCGATGAAGACCTTGGCCTCGAAGCGCGAGACGCGGCCGGAGGGTAGCGGCCGCGAGCGGGTGCGCGCCACTTCCATGTCGATGTCATGGTCGACCAGATCGTTATAGGTACAGCCGGCGCCGCGCATGGCGACCGAGCCCAAGAAGAACAGCACGAGGTGGAAAAGCAGGAGGCCGAGGGAAAACGCCCCCTCCTCTTGGGCAGCGTTTGCCGCCAGTGCCGCGGACCAGAAACACGGCCACATCAGAAGCTGCCAGCCGATCGGCCGGTCCCACCTTGCAAGCTGCGCATAGGGCCAGGCCGGCCGCGGCAGAACGCGGTAGACCCAGTTGTCGGATGGAGCGTCGGCCACGCGGCCGCTGAAATTGTCGGCGTTCGTCATGTCCGGTTCTAGCGCCGGCCGAACGTTACGGTCAAGCCGGCGCTTTGTCGCCTCACAGCGCGGAAGAGCCACGTCTTCTGGCGCGGAAGAGCCGCCCTTCCGTCGTGAGCACGCTCACGACTTAGGGAAGCGAGAAGCCGAATTTGTAGCTCGCCGAAACGCCGAACATCAGCTGGTTCTTGGAACCCCGCTCGCGCACCAGGCTGCTGTCGGCAACATCGCCGGTCAGCCGCTTGTATTCGGCAAACGAGGTGAGTTCGAGTTTCTCGGTCGCCTTCCAGGTCAGCGCCGCGCCGACGCCGACCGAATGCAGGCCGCCGCCCGGATCGTAGGCGGAGAGACCCGATGCTGCCGACTGGCTCGGGGTCACCTTGTAATAGGCGTCGTTGTAGCCATTGCTTGCCCAGGTCGCGCGCGGACCGCCGGAAAGCCTGAGATCCGGCTGGAGATCGGTGAAGGCGTCGACGGAGACATCGGCGACGACGCCGTCATGGCTGCGGATGCCCTGGCGGATTTCGGCCCGGGCGCGGATCCAGTCGGTCGGATAGATATCGACAAAGCCGCCGAGTTCGCCGCCGAGCTTGACCTTCTTCAGGCCCTTCAGGTCGTCGGACGTATCGCCGTCGCGCGGCATGATCAGCTTGGCCGCCACGCCGGCGCGGATCGAACCCTGGTCGATCAGCGCGAAGGAGATGCTGTCGTTGCGGGATGAGAAACGTGCCTGTTTGCTGTTCTGGCGGCCGAGCGAGATGATCGGCGAGAACTGCAGGCTGCGGCCGTTGTCGCCCTCGAATTTCGGTGCGACGAAACCGGCGCCGCCGAGCGTCAGGTACCAGTCGCCGGACCAGAAACCTTCCTGGGCCCCGGCGCTGCCGGGAGAAACGATCGAAAAGACGGAAATGAAAAGGGCAGCCCGAAGAGGAAGGGACATGGCAATGGATCCTGAAAACGCAAAACAGAACAGAGACCCCACTGGGGATTTCTGTTCTATTATCGCATTTCCATTGCCAGCTTGTTAACCAAGCGGAAGATCACACCGCGACCTTGTCAAGCGGGATGCGGCTTTCTTCGAAGGCCTTGAGCTCCGCCTCGCGCTCGTAGATGTAGTCGCGATTGTCCGGAACGGCCGTGCGTTTCTTGACGATCTGCATCTGAAAGATGAAGAAGCTCTCGTGGGTGAAGGCCATTTCTGAACCGGCCAGATAGAACTCCCACATCCGCACGAAACGATCGTCGTAAAGCGCCGCCGCCTTGTCCTTGTTGGCTATGAACCGCTCGCGCCAGTGGCGCAGCGTATGGGCATAGTGCATCGGCAGGATTTCGATGTCGGAGACGAGCAGGCCGGCCTTCTCGACCGCCGGTATCACTTCCGAGATCGCCGGGATGTAACCGCCCGGGAAGATATATTTCTCGATCCAGGGATTGTTGATCAGCGCCGGATAGGGCTGGCCGATCGAATGCAGCACCATGACGCCGTCATCGGCGAGCACGTCGTTCACCTTGTCGAAGAACTTTTGATAGTTCAGCCGGCCCACATGCTCGAACATGCCGACGGAAACGATGCGGTCGTAACGCTTGTCCGGGGCTAAGTAATAATAGTCCTGCAGCTCGAAGCGGACACTGTTGGCAAGGCCGCGCTTGGCGGCGCGTTGGTTCGAAATCTTGAGCTGCGCGGTCGAGAGCGTGATGCCGGTCACATCGACGCCGGAGGATTCCGACAGATACATGGCCATGCCGCCCCAGCCGGAGCCAATCTCCAGCGCCTTCTGGCCCGGCTCGGCAAGGAGCTTGGCAACGATGTGGCGTTTCTTGGCGATCTGCGCCTCGTCGAGCGAAATGCCCGGCGGATTGAAATAGGCGCAGGAATATTGCCAGTCCTCATCGAGGAAGAGCGAAAACAGTTTTTCGTTGAGATCGTAATGATGGGCGACGTTGCGCCGATTGTGGTTGATCGGCACGCGATTGCGGAACTGGGAAACCAGCACGCGGGCGATGCCGCGCCAGATCATCCCGAAGGTCAGGCCTTCGCTGAGGGTGTTGTCCTTGATAAGCGCCAGGAACTCGTAGATGTCGCCGTCATCGATGACGAGACGGCCGTCCATGTAAAGCTCGCCGAGCTTCAAGGGAGGATCCGCCACCAGTTCGCGTTCGGCGGCCTCGTCGGTAAACCGTATCGAAACGGACCGCCCACCGCCGCCGCCATAACGCTGCTCGCCGGCCGAAGCGCGTACGATCAAAGTTCCAGTCTTGATGATTTTGCTGAGAAGATTGTGAAGGGACGAGGCCACGGACCCACCTCCAATAATACTAAGGATGCCTTACTAATCCAAAATCTAGTCGCTTCTGTGCGACTTTCAAGCACATTGCGACCATGAAAATGACATAAAAAAACAGGCCGTCAAACCCTTGGCTGACGGCCCGCACGTTGTGATTGAGATTTTCCGGAAGCTGGTAAAATTTACTTGCGTTTTAAAGCTTCTGCGAGTGCTGCACCGAAGGCGCCCTGAGATGAAGGCTTTTCAGTTTTCATCATTTTCGGGTTAACCGGCCGGACGTCGCGGTCTCCGCGCGGAGCGGGTGCCGCCTCGCCGCCGTCCTTGCGCATGGTCAGCGCTATCCTCTTGCGCTTCACATCGACCTCGACGACGCGGACTTTGACCACGTCGCCTGCCTTTACCACTTCATGCGGATCCTTGATGAAGCGGTCGGCGAGCTGCGAGACATGGACCAGCCCGTCCTGGTGCACGCCGATATCGACGAAAGCGCCGAAGGCGGCGACATTGGTGACGGTGCCTTCGAGCATCATGCCCGGCTTCAGGTCGGTGATCTCGTCCACGCCCTCGGCAAAAGTGGCGGTCTTGAAGCTCGGGCGCGGATCGCGGCCGGGCTTTTCCAGTTCGGCGATGATATCCTTGACGGTCGGCAAACCGAAGGTCTCGTCGATGAACCGCTTCGGGTCGAGCGCCTTGAGCGCCGCGCTGTCGCCCATCAGCGAGCGCAGGTCACGGCCGCAGGCGGCGACGATCTTCTTGGCGACGCCATAGGCTTCCGGATGGACGGCGGACGAATCCAGCGGCTCCTTGCCGTTCGGAATGCGCAGGAAGCCTGCCGCCTGCTCGAAGGTGCGGTTTCCGAGACGGGCGACCTTCAGCAGGTCCTTGCGGCTCGAAAAAGCGCCGTTCTGGTCGCGATGGGCGACGATCGCTTCGGCAATCGACCGGCTGAGGCCGGAGACGCGGGCGAGCAGCGGCGCGGACGCCATGTTGAGATCGACGCCGACCGCGTTCACCGCGTCTTCGACCACCGCATCCAGCGAGCGGGACAGTTTTCCCTGGTCGACATCGTGCTGGTACTGGCCGACGCCGATCGATTTCGGTTCGATCTTGACCAGTTCCGCCAGCGGATCCTGAAGGCGGCGGGCGATGGAAACGGCGCCGCGCAGCGACACGTCGAGGCCGGGGAATTCGAGAGCGGCGGTTTCCGACGCCGAATAGACCGAAGCGCCGGCCTCCGAGACGATGACCTTGGTCGGCTTCTGCCCAGGCAGGTTCAACAGCATGTCGGCGACCAGCTTTTCCGTCTCGCGGCTGCCGGTGCCGTTGCCGATGGCGATCAGCTCGACATTGTGTTTGCGGACCAGCGAGGCGAGCTCCGCCTGGGTGCCGCGGATGTCGTTCTTCGGCGGGAACGGGTAGACGGTCGTCGTTTCCAGCAGCTTGCCGGTGGCATCGACGATCGCGACCTTGACGCCGGTGCGGATGCCCGGATCGAGGCCCATCGTGGTGCGCGAGCCGGCGGGTGCGGCGAGCAGCAGGTCCTTGAGGTTGCGGGCGAACACGTGGATCGCCTCCTCCTCGGCGCGCTCGCGCAGTTCGCGCATCAGGTCGAGCGACAGCGAGACCGAGAGCTTGACGCGCCAGGTCCAACCGGCGGCTTCCATCAGCCAGCGGTCGGCGGCACCCCGGTCGCGGATATCGAAGGCGAGCGCGATGATGCGCTGGGCGGGTTTGACCGGCGACGGATCGTCCTGGTCGACTTCGATCGTCAGCGTCAGGAACTCCTCGTTCCAGCCGCGCAGCATGGCAAGCGCGCGGTGGCCGGGAGCGGTCGCCCAGCGCTCTGAATGATCGAAATAATCGGAGAACTTGGCGCCGGCCTCCTGCTTGCCGTCGACCACCCTGGCCTTCAGTGTCGCGCCGGCCCGCATATGCTGGCGCAGCCGGCCGAGCAGGTCGGCATTTTCGGAGATCGTCTCGGCGACGATATCGCGGGCGCCTTCGAGCGCACCCTTCACGTCAGCGACCTCGTCCTTGACATAGGCTTCGGCAAGCTTTGCCGGATCGGCGCTGCGGTCGGCCCAGATCGCTTCGGCCAAGGGTCCGAGGCCGCGCTCGCGAGCAATCTCGGCGCGGGTGCGGCGCTTCGGCTTGTAGGGGAGATAAAGGTCTTCGAGCTCGGCCTTGGTCGTTGCCTTGCCGATCTTTGCGGCAAGCTCGTCGGTCATCTTGCCCTGCGAATTGACCGAATCGACGATGGTGGAACGGCGTGCTTCGAGCTCGCGCAGATAGACCAGGCGTTCAGACAGGTTGCGGAGCTGCGTATCGTCCAGCCCGCCGGTCACTTCCTTACGGTAGCGCGCAATGAACGGCACGGTGGCGCCCTCGTCGATCAGGCCGATCGCGGCGGCGGCCTGTTCGGGACGGGCATTGATTTCCGCGGCAATCGCGGCGGCAAGGAAACGGAGATCGGCGGCCATGGGCGTCCTCGTTCAAATGGGAGGCGCGACCATAGTCGAAGTTTGTGGCAAGGCAACGTAGCGAATGCCGGTTCCACAATTTGCTTGGCGCCAACCGTGCCGGAACGAGACACGAGGTGACCGATTGCTAACCAAGGCCCTGTGGAAAAGAACCAACGCACTCTCACCTCCGGCAAGAGGCTATTAAAATCATTCCGCCGCATGATGTGGCCGAATGGAGATACGAATGCCCAAAAACGCCGCCAGGACACTGGCATTTGACACGGCGGTCGCCAATGAAGAGCTAGAGGCTGCCATTTCCTATCTCGAACAGAAGCTGAACGATGCGTCCCTTCGGAACGAACCGGTGCCTTTCCTCGCCTATCGGAACAGGGTGATCTTCCAGACGACACTGGACATCCGACGTGGCGCCAAAAATCGGCGCGGTGAATTCTGACCTTTATCGAACGCAACGGCCTCCCATTGAAACGCCATGATGGCCACAAGATGGGAGGCCACCTAAGCCTTGGCCCTTGACCTTTGCCTCCCCTCCCCTTAACCGCCGCGCAAGGCCAAGGTTTTCAGCGCAGGCGAGGGCAGGACATGAAAGTTCTCTTGATCGGTTCGGGTGGACGCGAGCACGCGCTCGCCTGGAAACTCGCCCAGTCTCCGAAACTCGGCAAACTCTATGCCGCCCCCGGCAATCCCGGCATCGCCGATCATGCCGAACTCGTATCGCTCGACATCGACGATCATGCCGCCGTCGCGGCCTTCTGCCTCGACAACGCAATCGGTCTCGTCGTCGTCGGGCCGGAAGCGCCGCTCGTCGCCGGGCTTGCGGACCATCTCCGCGCCAAGGGCATTGCGACCTTCGGTCCTTCCGCCGCCGCCGCCCAACTCGAAGGCTCGAAGGGTTTCACCAAGGATCTCTGCGCCCGCTACGATATCCCGACCGGCGCCTATCGCCGCTTCACCGACGCTGCCGAGGCCAGGGCCTATGTGCGCGAACAGGGCGCGCCGATCGTCGTGAAGGCAGACGGGCTTGCCGCCGGCAAGGGCGTCACCGTCGCCATGGTGCTCGACGAGGCGCTTGCCGCAATCGACGACTGCTTCGACGGCGCCTTCGGGTCGGCCGGAGCCGAAGTGGTGGTGGAAGCCTATCTGGACGGCGAGGAGGCGAGCTTCTTCTGCCTGTCCGACGGCAAGTCAGCGCTGGCGCTGGCGACAGCCCAGGACCACAAGCGGGTCGGCGACGGCGATACCGGCCCGAATACTGGCGGCATGGGCGCCTATTCGCCCGCTCCGGTGATGACGCCGGACATGGTCGCGCGCACCATGAAGGAGATCATCGAGCCGACGATCCGCGGCATGGCGGCAAGCGGGCATCCCTTTACCGGCGTGTTCTTCGCGGGCCTGATGATCACCACCAAGGGTCCGGAACTGATCGAATACAATGTCCGCTTCGGCGATCCCGAATGCCAGGTGCTGATGATGCGGCTGAAGAGCGACCTGCTCGACCTGCTGCATGCGGCAGCGACCGAAACGCTCGACCAGGTTTCCGCCGAGTGGAGCGACGACGTGGCGCTGACCGTGGTGATGGCCTCCAAGGGTTACCCGGGCGCCTACGACAAGGGCACCCCGATCGCCCACCTGCCGGAGGATGCTGCCGCGGGGAAGATTTTTCACGCCGGGACGGCCCTCAAGGACGGCAAACTTGTCGCAACCGGCGGCCGCGTGCTGAACGTTACGGCGACTGCCGGGACCGTCGCGGATGCGCAGGCGCGCGCCTACAGGCTCGTGGACCAGGTCGAATGGGAAAACGGCTTCTGCCGCCGCGATATCGGCTGGCAGGCAGTGGCGCGCGAAAAGAGCTGAGTGTCGGAAACGCCAAGTTCATTCAAAATTTACCGACTATCCAGACGGGATAGAAACGAAGCTACGGTAATCATCGGGGACCTCAAGAAGGATTCCCGGTCATGCGTCTCGTTCTGGCTACAGCTCTGGTGTTTGCAAGCAGTTCCGCTTTCGCGTCGTCGATCACGGTGATCAACAGCACACATCAGCCAGGCGTCAGTATCGTCACCAAGACCTGCGCAAGCTGCCCGGTCACCGTGGCCCCGAAATCCGACGAGGCGGCCTACAGGGTTCCCGATCTGCCGGCAGGCACCCAGAAGACGGAAATCATCGAGATCAACGGTGAGAAGAAGCTGGCGCGCACCGAAGCCTGGCTCGGCGGCTCGCCGGTAGTCCATGTCAGCAAGCTGCCCCAATGGATGGCCGAGGAAAAGGCCATTGCCGAACTTCACCCGACCACCAACGGCTCGACCCAGACGCAGATCGTCGCCGCCGAAGCACCGAGTGACGGCATCGATACCGACGCCATGACCAGTGCCGTGAAGACAATCGGCGACGCGTCGGTCGGAATTGCCGAAGCTTCGCTCGCGCCGAAGCCGCTGGCCCTCGACATGTTCGAGCTGCGTACCAACCGGTACTAAGTTAGAAAATCATTATATTTACATAGCAGAAAGTGCTTCCGGAATGCCGTTTCACGGCATGCGCGCAAATTGTGCATCGTCAAATCCGACCTGCCCAAAATATTTGCGTTCGGGGCTGTCAAGACCCCGATAATTAAATTTTTATTCAAATGTTCGAGATCACTCTCGCGTCATAGTGCGATGTGAGCACGTGACCGGCGCAGGACGCGCTTCCCCAAAAACTTCGCCCCCGCTCCGGCTCCTCCGGGAGAGTTCGGCTGCCTGAAAGTGAGTCGAAACATGAAGAATCTCAAGATTTCCCACCAGTTATTGACCATGGTGGCAGTGCTCATGGTGGCTTTTACCGCCGTCACCTACTATCAGATCCGCACGTCGATCGCCTCCATCTATGCCGAGCGCTACGAAATGCTGCGCACCCAGGTGGAATCGGGCATTTCCATCCTGCAATCCTATTACGACCGGGAAAAGTCGGGCGAGCTGAAGCGCGAGGACGCGCAGAAATTGGCTTACGCAACCGTGGCAGGGATCAAATACGAGCCGGCCGGCTACATCTTCGGCCTGAACTACGAGACGGTGACGCAGTTCCACTTCAATTCCAAACTGATCGGCGTGAACCAGAAGGGTCAGCCGGACAAGATGGGCAACCTGTTCCGCGAAGAGATGGTCGCCAAGGGCCGTGCCGGCGGCGGCGTCACCACCTATTACTGGGAAAAGCCCGGCATGCCGGCTGACAAGGTCTTCGAAAAGGCCGCCTATTCCCGCGCCTTCGAGCCCTGGCAGCTCATTGTCGGCACAGGCGTTTACACCGACGACCTCGACGCCAAGATCAACAGGACGATCCTGGAAGTGGTCGGCATCGGCTTCGTCGCCTTCCTGTTTGCACTCGGCGTCGCCGTCCTCGTCATCCGCAACATCACCAAGCCGCTCGCCGCCGTGCACACGGCTCTGCAGGCCGTCGCCGACGAAAACGTCACCGCGACGATCCCGCATACGGACATGTCGAACGAAGTGGGCATGATGGCGAAGGCCACCCAGGCTCTGCAGGAAAAGATCCGCGAACGCCATGCGATGGCCGATCGCGAGGAAAAACAGAAGACGGAACTCGATCGCGAGCGCCAGCAGAATGTCGATATGCAGCAACAGGAAGCCGCGCTGCAGACCCGTGTGGTCTCCACCATCGGCGAAGCGCTCGAAGCGCTTGCCCAGGGAGACCTCACTGTCCGCTGCAGCGATCTTGGAGCGCGTTACGAGACGCTGCGCCATAACTTCAACGAAGCACTCGCCCATCTCGAGGCGGCGATGAGCAAGGTCAATGCCAAGGGCATCGACATCGGCGGCTCGAAGGAAGAAATCCGCCGCGCCTCGAGCGAATTGTCGCAACGCACCGAACGTCAGGCCGCCAATCTCGAAGAAACGTCCGCGGCTCTCGACGAACTCACCGTCGCCGTTCGCCAGACGGCCGAAGGTGCACATGAGGCAGCCCAGCGCGTCACCTCCGTCAGCGCCGAGGCCACCCGTTCCGACCAGATCGTCGCCCAGGCGATCGACGCGATGGGCGGCATCGAGCATTCGTCGGACGAGATCTCCAAGATTATCGGCGTCATCGACGATATCGCCTTCCAGACCAACCTGCTGGCCCTCAATGCCGGTGTCGAAGCAGCACGCGCCGGTGAATCCGGCAAGGGTTTTGCGGTCGTCGCCCAGGAAGTCCGCGAACTGGCCCAGCGCTCCGCCGCTGCCGCCAAGGAGATCAAGGACCAGATCTCCCGTTCTTCCGGTCAGGTGCAGAATGGCGTCCGGCTCGTCGGCGAAGCCGGCGAAGCCCTGAAGCGGATTTCCAACCAGGTGAAGGCGGCGAGCGACATCGTCGGCAAGATCGCCCATTCGGCTTCCGAACAGGACACCACGCTGCGCTCGATCTCGTCGTCGCTGAACCAGCTCGACGCGGCAACCCAGCACAATGCGGCGATGGCGGAAGAAACCACCGCCTCGGCCGAAGCGCTTGCCGCCGATACCGATGAACTGCTGAGCCTGATCAGCAGCTTCCGCATCAGTGCAGGCCAGGACACCGGCTACAATACCGGCGCCGGCAGCCTCAACCGCGTCGCGCAGAAGATGCGCCGGGCCAGCTGACGCCAATCCAATACATGGGACGGAGGAACCGCCGGATCGAAAGATCCGGCGGTTGCATCATAAGAGATAATAAGTCACATAATAGAAATTCAATTCAAGTATATAATGCGTGGACATTAAATACTATTGCCAAAACTCTTCGGCTTATTGAGCCCTGCTGCTCAAATTTCCTTTATTTGCGACAGCTTTAAACGTATCGCCCCGCGAAAAACATACGCATAATTTCTCTGGATTGTTAAATATCATCCCTGAAATTCGCTTTTGTTAAATTTTTATTCAAATATTGCATTATATTCTCTCGGGTGTGCGATGCAGCACATTTCCACGCGCAGAAGCGCCTCTCCATTCAGAATCATTCTTCCAAGTCGCTCGAGGCGAGCTCAATCACTTATGGAACGAACATGAAAAACCTGAGGATTTCAAACCAGCTCGTCCTGCTGGTTCTGGCCCTGATCGCCGGCTTCGCCGTCGTGACCTATTTCCAACTCCAGACCTCGACGCGCGCTATCTATGCCGAGCGGTATGGAATGCTGCGGACCCAGGTGGAGTCTGGTATCGGTATCCTCAAGAAGTTCCAGCAGCGTGAGGCGGCCGGTGAGCTGACGCGCGCAGACGCCCAGAAGCAGGCCTTCGCCGCAGTCTCCGCCATGAGCTTCCAGCCCGACGGCTATCTCTTCGCCTATGACTACGACGTGAAGATGCTGATGCATCCCGATCCGAAGAAGGTCGGCGAGAGCGGCAAGGGCAAACCTGATTCCGCCGGGAAACTGTTCCGCGACGAAATGGTCTCCGTTGGCAGATCCGGCGGCGGAATTGTCGATTATATAAGCACGACCAAGCCCGGCCTGCCTGATGGCGACTTTTCGAAGAGCTCCTATGCGAAGGCATTCGAACCCTGGCAGATGGTCATTGCGACAGGCGTCTACACCGATGACCTGCAGGCACAGATTCGCGGAATGGTGCTGGACGCACTCGCTACCGGCGCCTTCGCGTTGATAATCGCCCTTGCGGCTGCCTATGTGGTGATCCGCGGCATCACCAAGCCGCTCGCCGCCGTGCATGGCACGCTTCAGGCGGTCGCCGACGAAAACGTCACGATCGCCATCCCGCATACGGACATGTCGAACGAAGTGGGCATGATGGCGAAGGCCACCCAGGCGCTGCAGGAAAAGATCCGCGAACGCCATGCCATGGCCGATCGCGAGGAAAAGCAGCGCCAGGAGCTCGACCGCGAACGCCAGCAGAACCTCCACAGCCAGCAGCAGGAAGCCGCGCTGCAGACCCGTGTGGTCTCCACCATCGGCGAAGCGCTGGAATCACTCGCCCAAAGCGACTTGACGATCCGCTGCGGCGATCTCGGCCCGCGTTACGAGACGCTGCGCCACAACTTCAACGAGGCGCTCGCCCATCTCGAAGCGGCGATGAGCAAGGTCAATGCCAAGGGCATCGACATCGGCGGCTCGAAGGAAGAAATCCGCCGCGCCTCGAGCGAGTTGTCGCAACGCACCGAACGCCAGGCCGCCAATCTCGAAGAGACGTCCGCGGCGCTCGACGAACTCACCGTCGCCGTTCGCCAGACGGCCGAAGGTGCACACGAGGCGGCCCAGCGCGTCACCTCGGTCAGCGCCGAAGCCACCCGCTCCGACCAGATCGTCGCCCAGGCGATCGACGCAATGGGCGGCATCGAACATTCGTCGGACGAGATCTCCAAGATCATCGGCGTCATCGACGACATCGCCTTCCAGACCAACCTGCTGGCGCTCAATGCCGGTGTCGAAGCAGCCCGCGCCGGCGAGTCCGGCAAAGGTTTTGCGGTCGTTGCCCAGGAAGTCCGCGAACTCGCTCAGCGCTCCGCCGCTGCGGCCAAAGAGATCAAGGATCAGATCTCGCGTTCTTCCGGACAGGTGCAGAACGGCGTCCGCCTCGTTGGCGAAGCCGGCGAAGCCCTGAAGCGGATTTCCAACCAGGTGAAGGCGGCGAGCGACATCGTCGGCAAGATCGCCCATTCGGCTTCCGAACAAGACACCACGCTGCGCTCGATCTCGTCTTCGCTGAACCAGCTCGACGCGGCCACCCAGCACAATGCGGCGATGGCGGAAGAAACCACCGCCTCGGCCGAAGCGCTTGCCGCCGACACCGACGAGTTACTCAGCCTGATCAGCAGCTTCCGCATCAATGCAGGCCAAAATACCGGCTACAACGCCGGTGCCGGCAGCCTCAACCGCGTTGCACAGAAGATGCGCCGCGCCAGCTAATTAAAGTTAGTCGGGGGACGGGGAACCGCCGGGTCGAAAGATCCGGCGGTTTTTTTGGGGGGGAGTAAGATCAGGCGGCGGCCACTGCCAGGTGGATGCCGGAGCTTTCCTGCAATTGCCGGATGACATTGAACAGATTATCGGCGCGCGGATTGCCTTTTGGCCCGAACATTCGCATCAGGCTCTTGGCCGGCATATCGACCTTTTCGGCCAATGTCTCGAAACCGATCGTAGCGTTGATGAAGTCGCGCAGCACGCTCTTACCGGTTTCGAGATCGCCTTCCAGAAGAAGTTCGACAGCATCCGAAAGCAAAGCGGCGCGAAATGCCGGATCCTGATCCAGCCGGGCCTTCACCGTTTCCTTGAATTCGCGTGTCAGGGCCATCTCAGCTTCCCTTCCTGGATTTGTAGCTCTGCCAATAGCCAAGCGCGGTCTCGATATCATTTTGCTGGCGCTGTTTGGTTCCGCCGACCAACAGGATCACCAGTTGCCCGCCGTCCCGACCGAAATAGATCCGGTAGCCGGGCCCATAATCGATCCGGTATTCCGGCACTCCGGCGCCGACCGACTTCACGTTCGAGAGGTTGCCTTGTCCGATCCGCGCCAGCGCAATCGTCACCTTCGAGGCCGCACGGGACTCGATCTTCGAAAACCACCGCCCGAAAGGGCTCGATCCATCTGGCTCAAGGTATTCGGTGATCTTCATTGGATGATGGTAACATATGCGTCACCATCATCCAATAGCGTCGGATGTTCAGCCGCTGATCTTGGAAAAGTCCGCGACGGTCGCGGTCGCTTCGCGGATGGCCTTCAGGAGGGCCAAGCGGTTGGCGCGGATGGCGGCGTCCTCGTCGTTGACGAGCACATCCTCGAAGAACTTGTCGACGGGCGCGCGGAGTTTCGACAGGGCTTCCATGGCCGAGCGGAAGTCTTCCCTGGCGACGGCCTCGGCCGCTTCCTTCGAGGCGACGACGACCGCTGCCCAGAGCGCCTTTTCGGCATCGAGCCTCAACAGTTCTTCCGAAACGCCATCGGCGACGACGGTGCCCTTCTTCTCTTCCGCGGCGAGCAGCTGCACGGCGCGCTTGGTACCGGCGAGCAAGTTCTTGCCGTCTTCCGAAGTGATGAACGCCGTCAGCGCCTCGACGCGGCGAGCGACCATCAGCAGATCGTCGGAGGACGGCGTCAGGACGGCGTCGATCAGGTCGTGGCGGGCGCCCTGGTCGCGAAGATAGACTTTTAGGCGGTCGTGGAAGAAGGAGAGGAGATCGGGCTTATAAATCCTATCCGCGATCTCTTCTTCCGTCCTACCGGGATGAAAATAGAGATTCGGAACGTAGGCCATTCGAAAAGCTTCGCTGAGCGCCAGCCG
The DNA here is from genome assembly GCF_002968675.1 of Neorhizobium sp. T25_13. NCBI lineage: Bacteria > Pseudomonadati > Pseudomonadota > Alphaproteobacteria > Hyphomicrobiales > Rhizobiaceae > Neorhizobium > Neorhizobium sp. T25_13. Next base: position 222,282 of record NZ_PVBI01000006.1, on the reverse strand, counting down.
AACCTTCCGCTCCAACAAAATCCGTACAACACCTAGAGCCGCACGTCGCAGCGCATACGGATCCTTCGAACCCGTCGGCTTCTCATCGATCGCCCAGAAGCCGACCAGCGTATCGAGCTTGTCGGCAAGAGCGACCGTCAGCCCGACCTTGTCCTCGGGCAGGCGATCGGAAGGGCCATTCGGCTTCCAGTGGTCTTCGATCGCCGCAGCAACCGTCGCATCCTCGCCCTGCAGCACCGCATATTTCCGGCCCATTAGGCCCTGCAGTTCCGGGAATTCACCGACCGCTTCGGTGCGAAGATCAGCCTTCGCCAGCACGGCGGCGCGATCGACGAGCTTCGTATCAGCACCGACGATCGGAGCCAGCTCCTGAGCCAAAGCTCGGATGCGCGTCACGCGTTCGCCTTGCGTGCCGAGCTTGGCGTGGAACGTCACGTTCAGCGCGTCGAGCTTTGCCATGCGCTGGTCGAGCGGCTTTTCCTTATGCAAGTCGAACTTTTTGAATGACTCCTCAAGAGTGTCGAGGTCGGGCATGTCGCCCTGGTCGCGCGTCCAGAAATGCTTGGCGTCGGAGAGGCGCGCGCGCACGACCTTGCCGTTGCCGTGCATGATTTCCTTGCCGCCGTCCTTCGCCTCGATGTTCGAAATCAGGATGAAGCGGTTGGAAAGGCCCTCTCCGCCTGTCTGCGGGCGGGTGACGAAACATTTCTGGTTCGTCTTGATGGTCAGGCGGATGATTTCGGAGGGGATTTCGAGATAATCCTCTTCGAACTCGCCCATCAGCACATGCGGCCATTCGACGAGACCGGAGACTTCTTCGAGCAGGCCTTCGTCCTCGACCAGTTCGAGGCCGTTGGCGAAGGCGAGGTCGCGGGCATCGTGCAGGATGACGTCCTTGCGGCGGTCGGCATCGAGCATGACCTTCGCCTTTTCGAGGCTCGTCACGTAATCGTCGAAACGGCGCACGGTAACGGCGTCAGGCGCGTGGAACCGGTGGCCGTAGGTGATGTTGCTGGCGGTCAGGCCGTCGATCTCGAAGGGGATGACCTGGGTTTCGTCATGTTCCGGGCCGAAGACGCAGACGATCGACTGCAGCGGGCGCACCCAGCGCAGGCTTTCCGGACCCTTGCCGTCAATGCCGGCAAAGCGCGCACCCTTCGGCATGGAGGCGGCACCCCAGCGCATCGATTTCGGCCAGGGGAAATTGCGGATGATGCCGGGCATCACCTCGGCGATGATCTCTTCCGCCGGACGGCCGGGCTTGGAGATGAGCGCGACGTAGAAATCGCCCTTCTTCGGGTCGTTGACGACCTGGGCCTCGGAGATCGACGAAAGACCTGCACCGCGCAAAAAGCCGGCGATGGCGCCTTCCGGCGCGTCGGTGCGCGGACCCTTGCGCTCCTCGCGCTGATCTGCGGAGCGGGCTGTCAGGCCGCGGATATCCAGCGTCAGGCGACGCGGCGTCCAGTATTCGCGCGCACCCTCATAGGTCAGACCCGCTTCCACCAGCGCGTCGGTGACGAGCTTTTTCAGGTCTCCCGCCGCCTTGCGCTGCATGCGGGCGGGAATTTCCTCTGAGCGGAGTTCGAGAAGCAGATCGGGCATGATGATGTCTTTGCGCTAACAATAAGGTCGCGGCGGACTTAGCAAGCCCGTCGCCAAAAGTCATCAGCGGATTGGGGAAAGTCTCTACCAGCCGCCTCCGCCGCCGCCACCTCCGCCGCCACCGGACGAGCCGCCGGAAAAGCCGGAGGAGGACGAGGAGGATTTTGGGGCGGGGATGGTCGAGGCGATGGTGGAGGCCATCGAGGAGGAGAAACCGCCGATGCGGTCGCCGAAATTGGATCCGTAATTGCCGCTATACCAGCCGGGCGCATAGGCGCCGGCGGCCGCTCCAGCGGCGGCGCTCGCAAGCCAGGTCTCGAATGTGTTGCTCCACGGCTTTTCGACGCCGAGTGCCACCGCATAGGGCAGAAGCTTTTCGAAATGCTGCGGCGACATCGTGGGGGCGCCGGCCGTGTTCATGCGGTCCTTTTCGGCGAGCGTCAGGTAGATGCGCAGGCCCTCTATGCCATCCATCAGCTTGCGGCCGAGCGGCGTCGGCGCACCTATCAGGAAGAAGAAGATGACGTTGGCGAGCACGATGCCGCCGACCGAGACCAGGATCGGCCAATGCTCGTTGCCGGTCATCTCCGACAGGACCGCCACGAGGATGGCCGAGCCGATCGAGATCGCAACGAGGCCGATGACGCCGAGGATAACGACCGAGATGATTTTCGAAAACAGCGACGAGCCGCGGCGGAAGCCCTTGCCGAAACCGACAGCAAGGAAACCGAAGACCACGGCGAAAAATGCGGGGATGATCAGCATGGCGATCATGTCCGGTTCAAGATTGCCGAACACCAGCAGAGCCACGATGGAAAGCACGCTCAGGATGACGCCGCCGATCACGTAACTCTTGTTGCCGTTGTAATATTTGCCGCGATGTTCCTTCTCGATCGCCTGGCGGAAGCTCGCGCCGATCGACTGGACAGTGGTGCCGTGGGCCTCGTCGATGATCAGTTCCTGCCCCTTGGCCCCGATGGAGCCAAGGATCGAGGCCTGACCGATCGGCACCGTCCTCGGCACTGCCTTGTCGGTGCGCCGGATGACGATCTTTTCCGCGAGATCCTCCAGCGTCACATAACCCTTGACCGCCAGATCGAGCGCGCTTGCCGCAAAGGCCGTCCATCCGCCGCCGGAAAAGCCCTTGTTGTCGATGTAGTTGACCAGAGCCGGCGATAGCCCCTCCGGCGCATCCCAGCGCGGCACGACGACACCTCGATCCGGGTCGCGACCGACGCGGACCCAGAACGCGGCATAATAACCGACGACGAGGACAAGGCCGACGACCGAGATGATCGTCCCGATATTGTCGCGCCACCACCACGCACTTTCCTGATCCCTGGAAGGAGGGGCTACAACCCCCTTGGGAAAGCCCGCAACGATCGTCAGGCCCTCCTGCGCGCCGAGCGGCCTCGTGGTCGAGAACACCGCCTGATTGCCGTTCGCCTGCATGCGGGCATTGCGAGCGGTGGAGCCGAGCGGACCGGTATAGGCGGCGGTTTGGGTTATCCGCGCGGCGGCCGGCAGGGTCACCCGCGCCGAGGCCTGGGCGATGCGGAATTCCCAGCCATTGCCGGTGGCATTCCAGTAAAGCTCGTCGTGATCGTCGAAATAACGGATCTGCCGGTCGGTCTTGTAGGTGAAGACGAAGGTGTGCTCGCCATCGCGGAGGAACACGTCCTTGTCGCCGGAATAGATACGGATGCCGCCGGTAACGCTTTCGGTATGGAAGGGTTCGGGCTCGCCGTCGCGGGTGACGGAAACGACCTCGAAGCCGACCCGCACGGTGCGGCCGGCCGCATCCGTCATGGTCAGCGGGAAGTCGCGGAACAGGCCGCGCTTGATCCTGTCGCCTTCGGAATTGGCGATGATGGTTTCGGTGACCGTCAGGTCGCCGTTTTCCGCGACCTGGATGTCGGAATGATAGGAGCGGATATATTCCTCCGCCGCGGCGGGCAGCGCCGCCGACAGGGAGAAAAGCAACGCCAGGCCAAGGCCGGAGAACCACCGCATCACGACATTCCTCCTCTTCGGCACCAGCCGATCCGGGTTTTCCGCTTAAACTATGTCCGTATATTCGACGCCGAGCGAGGCCAGTACATCCCAATAGCTGGGGAAGGTCTTGGCGACGCAATCCGGATCGAGAATGGTGATGCCGCCGATCATCAGGCCCGCCAGCGCGAAGCTCATGGCAATGCGGTGATCGGCGAAGGTATTGATCTCGGCCGGCAGGGTCTGGCCGGCAAGCGACGGGTCGGAGGCGACGATCAGGTCGTCGCCCTCTTCCGTCGCAAGGCCGTCGCGAATGGCGTTGAGGCCGAGCGAGAGCGCCCTCACCCGGTCGCATTCCTTGACGCGCAGGTTGGCGATACCGGTGAAACGCACCGGTGTTTCGTTGAAGGCGGCCAGCACCGCGAGCGTCGGCACCGCGTCCTGCATCTGCGAACCGTCGATTTCGGCCGGCAGGTGCGGGAATTGTGCGATCACTTCGTAAGCCTTCGCATCCGGTTGGGTGAAGGCGGTGGCCGCCACGCCGAGATCGATGGCGCCGCCGGTCAGCACCTCGGCAGCCCAGAGATAGGTGGCGGCCGACGCGTCCGGTTCAATGACGAAGTCTGCTGCGCGATATCCGGTCGGCTCGACCTTCCATGTCGCGGCGTCGATCTGCTCGACCTTGGCCCCGAAAGCCTGCATGGCGGCGAGCGTCAGGTCCACATAACCGCGGGCGCCGATTTCCGCGCCGGCCAGCGCAACCGTCAAGGGGGCGTTGGCGCCTTGATTGACGAGCGGCCCCGCCATCAGCAGCGCAGAGACGTATTGGCTGGAAAGACCGGCGTCGATCTCGACGCGGCCGGAGGCGAAATGGCCGTTGCCGCGAACCGTCACCGGCGGGCAGCCGGTCGGTGCTTCGGCATCGATACCGAGCGATTTCAGGGCGGCGACCAGCGGGCCGATCGGCCGCTTGCGCATATGTTCGTCGCCGTCAACGACGACGGTGCCCGCAACGGAAGCGACGGCCGCGGTCAGGAAGCGGGTCGCGGTTCCGGCATTGCCGAGGAACAGCGGGGCGGAGGGCGGCAGAAGCTTGCCGCTGCCGGTGACGACAAAGGTCGTCTCGTCCGGTTCGTCGACCGAAACGCCCATGGCCCGCAAAGCGTCGGCCATGTAGCGCGTGTCGTCGCTCCGCAGGGCGCCGGTCAGCCGGCTGGTGCCGCTGGCAAGGCCCGCCAGAAGCAGCGCGCGGTTGGTGATCGACTTGGAACCCGGCGGCATGGCGCGCCCGGAAAGCGGCTTGCCCGACGGCAGGATGGTGAGTTTGGCTCTACCCATGATATTCGTCTCTTAACGCCAATGGAATGCCGCAACGAGCGGCCGACCGCGCTCTTAAACCGTTGCGGCACGAAGGTCCAATGGCGGATTTCAGAACTTGACGGTCGGGACTGCGCGGTCGGCGGCGTTCTCGATCTCGAAATACTCGCGCTTCGAGAACCCGAACTGGCCGGCGACGAGGTTGTTGGGGAAGCTCTCGACCTTGACGTTCAGGTCGCGAGCTGCACCGTTATAGTACCGCCGGGACATCTGGATTTCGGTTTCGATGGTTTCGAGCGAGGCCTGCAGTTCGGAGAAGTTCTCGTTCGCCTTGAGGTCCGGATAGGCCTCGGCTAGTGCGATGATCTTGCCGAGTGCCTGGCCGAGCAGGCCTTCCGCCTGGGCGCGGCCGGCGACATCGCCTGCGGGCACCGCCTGCGCCTGGTTGCGCAGCTTGACGACTTCCTCGAACGTGCCCTTTTCGTGCGCGGCATATCCCTTGACCGTCTCGATCAGGTTCGGGATCAGGTCGGCACGGCGCTTCAACTGAACGTCGATGCCGGACCACGCCTCCTCCGCCATCTGGCGCGCCTTGACGAGGCCGTTGTAGATCATAACGACGTAGAATGCGACGAGAACAATTATGCCGATCAAAATGTACATCTGAGTCTCCCGACTTGCCATTGCGATGGGACAGTAGAGGCCTGGTATAAAAAAGTGGTTGAAGTCATCGATTATTTTTCACGGTCAATTTTTTGACTTACCGCAAAGTCCCGACCGTCCGGATACCCTAGATTCTCTTACAGAAAAACGGGCGATTCCAAAGATTCGGCCCCACCTCAAAACAATCTGGATGGAATTGCCATGGCGTGCCTAGTGCGAACCGCCAATGTGCTGGCGTTTGCCGTGCTGTTTTTTCAGTACGGGGTAATGATGAGGCCCCCGGAGCCGGCCGGCACGCGCCGGTTCCTGCAGATCTATGCAGGGCAGCTTCCGACCGGCGCCTACGCGACACTCAAACCTATCTGGCAGCTGGGCACGCAGTGGACGGGCGCCGTTTGAACGGTTCGCCGCCCAGCGCCAGTCCCGCTCCAAAATCCGGACTTCAGGCGGCGCGGCCGAAATTCGCACCACCGGCATCCGTCATCAGGAAGGCCTCGCCGCAGGCTTTCGCCAGCGTGCGAACGCGCAGGATATAGCTCTGGCGTTCGGTGACCGAGATTACCCCGCGGGCATCCAGCAAGTTGAAGACGTGGGACGCCTTGATGCACTGGTCATAGGCGGGGAAGACGCATTTGTGCAGCATCTGGTTGGCGTTCGCCCCCGGAGCGCCGGCCGCCAGCAGCGCCTGGCATTCCTTCTCAGCGTCGATGAAATGACGGTGCAGCATGGCGGTGTCGGCAAATTCGAAGTTATGGCGGGAATATTCCTGCTCGGCCTGCAGGAAGACGTCGCCATAGGAGATCTTTTCCTCGCCCTCACGGCCGTTGAAATTGAGCTCGTAAATGCTGTCCACGCCCTGCAGATAGGTGGCGAGGCGTTCGAGGCCATAGGTCAGTTCGCCGGCGACCGGCGCGCATTCGATGCCGCAGACCTGCTGGAAATAGGTGAACTGCGAGACTTCCATGCCGTCGCACCAGCATTCCCAGCCGAGGCCCCAGGCGCCGAGCGTCGGGCTTTCCCAGTCGTCCTCGACGAAACGCACGTCGTGCAGCAGCGGATCGAGGCCGATTGCCGCGAGCGAGCCGAGATAGAGTTCCTGCAGGTTCGGCGGGTTCGGCTTCAGGATGACCTGGAACTGGTAATAATGCTGCAGCCGGTTGGGGTTCTCGCCATAACGGCCGTCGGACGGACGACGCGACGGCTGCACATAGGCAGCCTTCCACGGCTTCGGCCCGAGCGCACGCAGCGTGGTCGCCGGATGGAAGGTACCAGCACCGACTTCCATGTCGTAGGGCTGCAGGATCGCACAGCCCTTGTCCGCCCAGTAATTCTGGAGCGCGAGGATCAGCCCCTGGAAGGAGCGGGTCGGAGACATGTGGTCGGGCAGCTCGGTCATGGCCATATCTGTGTCGGTTCGAGGATGCGGACGAGTGCCACGCATCAGGGGCGCGGGTCAAGGATTTATGCGTTTGGAGCGGTTGCGGGGATGCCGAAACGGCACGATCCATGTTAAGGTCCGCCCGTTCTTCCGGAGAAAGACCATGAACGTCAAGAACAGCTTCACCTTGTCTGAGCGCTCTCTGCGACTTGCTGAAAAGCTCGTCGAGGACGGCCAGTTTCCGTCCGTCGAAAAAGTCCTCGAGGCCGGCATCGAGAGCCTGCTGAGGGATGAGGAAAGTTCCGCTCATGAGGATCCGCTGATCGGCATGAAGGACGAAATCCGCCGCCGCGCGAAGCTGCCGCGAGATCAGTGGCTGCCGTGGGATGGGGACGAAATGGCTAATCGCATCAAGGCAAAACTGGACGAGAAATATAAGAACCGCTGATGAGCTACGCGATCATCAAGCACCCGCTCGTCGAGTTCGATATCTTTGACATCACCGATTTCATTTCGTCCTATGCGGGCACTGCCATCGGCAAATCCAAGGTCGATGAGATCACGCTCTTCATCTCCCGCCTGACAGATTTCCCAAAAATCGGGACCATCCGGGATGACATTCTCCCCGGTCTTCGCGCCATCCCGGCCTCCGAAAAAGCCGTGGTGTGCTTCACCGTAGACGATGAAGCCAGAACCGTGTTCATTCTCTGCGTAAGTTATGCCGGCTCAGACTGGGCGTCGCGCGTGAGGGAGCGACTCTAGCTCCTACTCCTCATCCCGCTTCACCCTGTACTCCCCCGTCGTCGGGTCCCGTTCCAGGGTGCCGATCGCGCCGTTCTGGCGTTCCTTTTCCTCGCGGCGGGTGCGCGATGACAGTCTTTCGGCGTCCTTGATGAATTTCTTGTAGAGCATCCAGCCGCCGCCGATGACGATGATCAGAAATAAAAGCTGCGCCATTTCCCCTCTCGCGCTATCCTGACGACCTCAAAGGCCGTAGCGGCTCCACATTGCCTTTTCTTCCAGGCTCGCCGCAAGTCCCGTGACTGCGCCTGCGGCGATTTCTCCAGCCTTGCCCTCGCCGAAGACGACGCCGGGCACGCGGCGGCCGAAGAGCGTGCGGGCGCTGCCGATCAGTTCCAGCCTCGTATCCTTGCCGTAACGGCGCTTGAGGACCTCGCGCATGTCGCCGAGGCTGTCGATCAGGCCGAGATCGAGCCCGCGCAAACCGCTCCAGAACAGGCCCGAAAAGATCGTCGCGTCGTCGGCGAGCCGCTCGCCGCGGCGCAGCTTGACCATCTCGATGAAGACCTTGTGGATTTCGAGCTGCAGGGCCTTCAGATATTCGATGTCACCTTCCTTTTCCGGCTGGAAGGGATCGAGGATCACCTTGTTTTCGCCGGCGGTATAGACGCGGCGCTCGACGCCGATCTTGCGCAGCAGTTCCGGAAAGCCGAAACCGCCGGAAACGACACCGATCGAGCCGACGATGGAGGTCGGATCGGCAAAGATCTCGTCGCCTGCGAGTGCGATCATATAGCCACCCGAGGCCGCGACATCCTCGACGAAGACCAGCACCTTCTTGTTCTTTTCTTCCGCCAGCGAGCGGATGCGCTGGAAGATCAGGCGCGACTGCACGGGCGATCCGCCGGGGGAATTGATCGAGATCGCGACGACCGGCGCATCCTTCTTGGCGAAGGCCTTGTCGAGCATCGGCGCCACGCCGGCCAGGTTGAGGCTCTGCTTGAACTGGCTGCCGCCGGCCATGATCGCTCCGTGAAGCCGCACGACGGGAATCGTCAGCCCTTTCTTACGGAACCGTTTCGGCATCAACCTCTTCAAAAACCCGGCCATTTCTTTTCCTTCTGTCGCGTTCGGCTCTGCCAAAGCATGTATGTGACGGATTTTCAAACGCAATGGCTGTGCCGCTTAAAGCAGGATTTTGATTTTTCCAGTTGCGAATGACTTGCATTACCATTCCAACAAGGCATTATCCGCTCGCGAACGAAGAGAGAGTGACAATGGACGTCTTGGGTTCAAAACAGGACAGCGGCTGGCGGAACAAGCGGGGAGAGGCATCGCTTTCCGACGTCCATCGAAGCATCGACATCTCGCAATCCGGATCCCGTTGGCGGCGGCTCGCTGCCTTTGCGGGGCCGGGTTACCTGGTCGCAGTCGGCTACATGGATCCCGGCAACTGGGCGACTTCGCTCGCCGGTGGCTCCAAATTCGGCTATGCGCTGCTGGCGGTCGCGCTGCTGTCCAACCTGATGGCGATCGTGCTTCAGTCGCTCTGTGCGCGTCTTGCGATCGCATCGGGCCGAGATCTGGCGCAGGCCTGCCGCGACGCGTTCCCGAAATGGGTTTCCATCCCGCTCTGGGCGCTTGCTGAAATCGCCATCATCGCCACCGACATCGCCGAGGTGATCGGCACCGCGATCGGTCTCAACCTGATCTTCGGCATTCCGCTCGAGCTCGGCGTGCTGATCACGGCACTCGACGTCTTCATCATCCTTTACCTGCAGAAGATGGGTTTCCGCTGGGTCGAAGCCTTCATCATCACCCTGCTCGGCGTCATCGCCGTCTGCTTCGCAATCCAGATCTTCCTCGCCGATCCGCAATGGGGCGGCGTCATCCGCGGCTTCTTCCCGACAACCGAGATCGTCACCAATCCGGAGATGCTTTATCTGGCGCTCGGCATTCTCGGCGCGACCGTCATGCCGCACAATCTCTACCTGCATTCCGGCATCGTACAGACCCGCAACTATGGCCACACCCTGCCGGAAAAGAAGGAGGCACTCACCTATGCGACGATCGACTCCACCGTCGCGCTCTGTTTTGCATTGTTGATCAATGCCTCGATCCTGATCCTCGCGGCAGCCGCCTTCAACAGCACCGGCCGGACTGAGGTAGCGGAACTCGGCGAAGCCCATTCGCTGCTGGCACCGCTGCTCGGCTTGGCCATCGCCCCGACGCTGTTCGGGATCGCCCTGCTCTGCTGCGGCCTGAACTCGACGGTGACGGCGACGCTTGCGGGTCAGATCGTCATGGAAGGCTTCCTCAAGATGAAGCTGCAGCCATGGATCCGCCGGCTGATCACCCGGGCGATCGCCATCATTCCGGCCGCGTTCGTGACGATATGGTACGGTGATGCGGGTACGGCCGAGCTGCTGATCCTGACCCAGGTCGTGCTCAGCCTACAGCTTTCCTTTGCGGTCTTCCCGCTCGTCATGTTCACCGCCAGCAAGGCCAAGATGGGTCAACTGGTGGCGCCGATTTGGCTCTCCGGCATCGCCTGGCTGATCGCCGTCGTCATCGCCGGCCTTAACGTCAAGCTTCTCGTGGATTTCGTTTCGGGCTGAGGCGGGAATAGGCGGCCCGGCCATTGTTCAGGTCGTCCACGAACGCCGAAAAAGCATGGCCATCCGCGCCATGCACGAAAAGCGGCGCGCGGAAGGTCAGGCGGGCGCGCGATCCCTTGACGGCGGTGACCAGGATGCGTGTGGCGCTTTCGTCCGGCCGGGGATGGAGAGCCGTGATTTCCAAGCCGCCGAAACGCCTGCCACAGGCATCGATGATCTCGGCGATCGATTGCGGCCTGGCGATCAGCGACAACTGCCCGCCGGGCTTCATGATCGCGCCGGCGGTGCGGATCCAGGCTTCGAACAGGTCTTCCGTCATCGCGTGCGCCTCGGCCTTCAACGCATCGGGCGTCTTGCGGTCGCTGGCATCGTTGAAGGGCGGGTTCATGATCACGTGGTCATGGATTTCGTCGACAAGGCCGGCGGCGAGCCGCGGCTTTCCCGTCAGGGTCACATCCGCTTCCAGCACCTCGATGCGACCGGCCAGGAAGGCGTTTTCGGGAAGTTCCAGCGTCCTGCGGGCATAGTCGGCCATCAGCGGCGATTTCTCGATCAGCAGGACTTTCGAGTGCTGCAGCCGCGCGGCGACCGCGAGACCCGCAGCACCTGCGCCCGAACCGAGATCGGCGACGCTCACGGGCGTGTCGGCAGCTACCAATGAGGCGAGCAGCATCGCATCGACGCCTGACCGATGCCCACCGCCCTTCGGCTGCATGACGTGAAAGCGGCCGCGATGGAAGGCGTCGATGGTGTGGGTTGGAGTGCTCATACTTTGCGGCACCATTGGATGTCGGCGGTTGGAAGATCCCATCTAGTGCCGGTGGTTGCCAGCCCCCCTCTGCCCTGCCGGGCATCTCCCCCTCGAGTGGGGAGATCACAAGCGGCGCGATCCTCGCTCCCCCCGAAACAGCGTGCTGGAAGAGAGGTATTGAAATGTTCGGGGAGAGACGTCGCATTGAAATGCGCAGGAGACGACAGCTGATTGGGAGCGGCAGGCATGCCCCCAGCCGATCTCCCCCCTTGAGGGGGAGATGCCCGGCAGGGCAGAGGGGGGCGATCCGCGAAAAGGCTCAAGGTTGGAACTCCAAAACATCCAACACCAAGGCTTCAAAAAAACTCACAGCCACAGCTCCCTCGACATCAAGGCCGCAGCTCCGCTTCCAGCCCCGCGTCCTTCAAGATCCGCCGGGCCTCGTCGGCGCGCTCGCCGTCGACCATCAGCCGGCGCTGCAACAGGCCCAGCGAGCCTTCGAGCACGCTCATCGACTGGTCGGCGACCATGCAGTAGATGCCCGCATCCTTCATCAGGCTCTGTGCCAGCGACAGGATCACGATGTCGTTGGTGCGGATGATCTCCAGCATGGCTTGTTTGTTACCCCATTATATCTGGCGGGATGCGATTTGCGCTTGCCGCACTATCAGCCTCTTTCTATTGTCGTTTGAAAGATTTCGATAGGGAGGCCTGACATTGGGCGTCGTCATACCGCTTGAAGAAGGCAAAAACAAACTGGCATCCGTCAAACCGCTGGTGGATCTCACCAAGGCGGACATGGATCGGGTCAACCAGCTGATCCTTTCCAAGGCCGGCTCCGACGTGCAGATGATCCCGGAAGTCGCCAACCACCTGATCTCGTCCGGCGGCAAACGGTTGCGGCCGATGCTGACGCTCGCGTCTGCTGCCCTGTTCGGCTACCAGGGCGAAGGCCATGTGAAGCTTGCGACCAGCGTCGAGTTCATGCACACGGCAACGCTGCTCCACGACGACGTGGTGGACGAAAGCGATCTGCGCCGCGGGCGTTCCACCGCACGGATGATCTGGGGAAATCAGGCAAGCGTTCTGGTCGGTGATTTCCTGCTTGGCCAGGCCTTCCGGATGATGGTGGAGGTCGGCTCTCTCGAAGCGCTCGACGTGCTGTCGGCCGCAGCGTCCGTGATCGCCGAAGGCGAAGTGCTGCAGCTTTCCGTCGCCAAGAACATGGAGACGACCGAGGACGACTATCTTTCGGTCATCCGCGCCAAGACGGCCGCGCTGTTTGCCGCCGCCGCCGAAGTCGGGCCGATCATCGCCAATGCCGACAAGGCCGGCCGGGGTGCGCTGAAATCCTACGGCATGAACCTTGGCCTTGCGTTCCAGCTCGTCGACGACGCGCTGGATTACGGCGGCAAGGCTGCCGATCTCGGCAAGAATGTCGGCGACGATTTCCGCGAGGGCAAGATCACGCTGCCCGTCATCCTCTCCTATCGCCGCGGCACCGAAGCCGAACGCGCCTTCTGGCGCCAGGCGATCGAGAAGGGTGAAAGCAGCGACGAGAACCTGGAAAAGGCGCTCGGCTTGATCAACAAATACGGAGCCCTGAACGACACGATCGGCCGCGCGCTGCATTACGGCACGATCGCCCGCGATGCGCTGGCACCGCTTCCAGCCTCGCCGCTCAAGGCCGCTCTTCTCGAAGTCATCGACTTCTCGATCCAGCGCGTCAACTGACCGAAAGCCGCCCGCTGACGAAGGTGTGACCGGCGCCGTCCCCATGCGGCGCTGGGGATTTCCTTGCGGACGTGCTTCAAAAAAGCCATTCTATCATGAATCAATAGGGCGGAATTGGCGGCGGTATCTCATCGAATCGCCATGCTCTTACGAAAGGCATGTTTATGCGGCAGAAATCCAGCCTTCTTCTGCTCTCCAGCGCGGCGCTTGCAACTGTTCTCCTGTTTGGAACGGTAGCCAATGCGGCGACGGCGGAAGTGAAGCCCGCGGTGAAAGACACGGTGACGTTCGGCCCTGGCAACGTGAAGACGTTTTCCGGTGCATTTCTGGCCGCACGGACAGCCGACGTCGACCATGACTACGACACTGCGATCGCGCTCTACCGCAAGGCGCTGGCTTTCGATGCCGCCAACCTGGAAATCCGCGAGCGGCTGATGATCTCGCTGTTGCTCAACGGCGATTTCGACCAGGGCCTCGCTGAAGCCAACGCGCTCAAGGACGACAAGGCCGTCGAGCGGATCACCAAGATCGTCCGCGGCCTCGATGCCCTGCGCGCCAAGAAATTCGATACCGCCAAGAAGGTTCTTGCCTACGAAGGCCCGAACGATCTCGACCGGCTGACCCACCAGCTTCTTTCCGCCTGGGCGGATGTCGGCGCCGGCAAGGGCAAGCAGGCGATGGCCGGCATCAACAACCTCAAGGGACCGGCCTGGTACAAGGTATTCACCGATTACCATCTCGGCGCCATGGCGCTGGTGACCGGCGATATCGGCACGGCGCGGCAGCACCTCAATACCGCCGTCACCAACAAGGAAGCCGTCGCCACCGCGCCGGACACCTTTATGCGCGCGGTGATGGCGCTTGCGCGTCTCGAAGCGGCTGCTGGCAACAAGCAGAAGGCGCTGGACGCGATCTCCGTCGGTGACGGCATGGTCTCCAACTATGCGCCGCTGAAGGCCCTGCGCCAGAGCATCGAGAAGGGCCAGAAGCCCGAACAGCAGGTGAGCAATGCCGCAGAAGGCGCGGCCAGCGTCCTGTTTTCGATCGGCGGGGCGCTGAACCGCCAGGGCGCCGAGGACATGGTCTCGCTCTACCTGCAGATTTCCCACGCGCTCGACCCCAAGAGCGCCGACACGCTGATCCTGCTCGGCGGCATCGCTGAAAAGCTGAAGCAGCCGGAGCGCGCCATCAAGTTCTATGCCAGCGTCCCGGCCGATTCGCCGATGCGCCGCATTTCCGAGCTGCAGCTCGGCGTGACGCTTTCCGATACCGGCAAGGTGAATGAGGCCAAGCAGCACCTGAAGTCGCTGATCGATTCCGATCCGTCCGACATCCGCAGCTACATCGCCTATGGCAGCGTGCTTTCCGACGCCAAGGACTACAAGACCATGGCGGAGACCTACGACAAGGCTGCCGAGGTCATCGGGCCTGTGCCGAAGCCCGGCGACTGGACGATTTTCTTCCAGCGCGGCATCGCCTACGAGCGGCTCAAGAACTGGGCGAAGGCCGAGCCGAACTTCCGCAAGGCGCTCGAGCTCAACCCGGAACAGCCGCAGGTCCTCAACTATCTCGGCTATTCGCTGGTCGACATGAACAAGAACCTCGACGAGGGTCTCGACATGATCAAGCGGGCCGTCGACGCACGGCCGGATGACGGATACATCGTCGACTCGCTCGGCTGGGCCTATTTCCGGATGAGCAAGTTCGACGATGCCGTGACCGAGCTGGAACGTGCGGTGCAGCTGCGTGCCGGCGATTCGACGATCAACGACCATCTCGGCGATTCTTACTGGCGCGTCGGGCGCAAGCTCGAGGCCGTCTACCAGTGGAACCGGGCTCTGATCTCGGAAGGCGAGGACATCAACCGCGAGCAGATCAAGGAGAAGATCGAGAAGGGCCTGGCGCCGCTCGATCCGAACGCCACGACTGCCGACCGCAGCCCGACGGAGCCCGTGGCACCTGCCCCGCCGGCGCCGGCCAATCCCGACAAGAAATCCTGACGCGCATGTTTCTCGACAATCCGTCATCTGACAAATGGCTCGCCGACAAGGCGGGCCTCTTCGAACTGGCGCCCGCCAAGATCAATCTCGCGCTGCACGTGACCGGCCAGCGGGCCGACGGTTATCATCGGCTCGAAAGCATCGTGACTTTTGCGGACACCGGGGACCGGCTGTGCTTTAGCGAGACGGAGGCCGACGATTTTTCCGTTTCCGGCCGGTTCGCCTCGCTGCTACCGACCTCGCCGGAAGGCAAGAGGGGCAATCTCGTGCTGAAAGCGCGCGATCTCCTGCGCGCGGCGTTGGAGGATAAAGGCGTTTCGGCGCCGCCGGTAGCTATCCATCTCGAAAAGAACCTCCCGGTCGCAGCCGGTATCGGCGGTGGTTCGGCTGATGCGGCAGCTGCCCTGCGCGGCCTGATGCGCTTCTGGAATGCCAACCTGCCGGATGGGGAACTGGCAGCGCTCGCGCTTTTGCTCGGCGCCGATGTGCCTATGTGTCTCAAGAGCGAGGCGCTGATGGCGAGGGGCATAGGCGAGGAACTGACCGCGCTTCCCGACCTGCCCTCGCTGTCGCTGGTGCTCGGCAATCCGCTCGTCGGCGTCTCGACGCCCGATATCTTCCTGCGCCTGACGCAGAAGGAAAACGCGGCGATCGGCCCGTTCGACAGTGACTGGATCAGCTTCCTGAAAACTCTGCGCAACGATCTCGAACCGCCGGCGCGCTCGCTGGTGCGCGAGATCGACCAGATCTCCAGCCTGATCGGCGCGGAGGGCACGATGCTGACGCGGATGTCCGGTTCCGGCGCCACCTGTTTCGGGATATTTCCTTCCTTCGAAGCGGCGGAAAAGGCGATGGAAAACCTTAACGGCCAGAAGCCGGAATGGTATTTTCAGGCGGTGAGGACCGTCGGACAGGTGCCCGAGAAAACCCAATGAACCGGATCGACGAAACCCGTTCCTTCATCCCCGTCGGCATCGCCGTGCTGACCGTCTCCGACACGCGCACGGCGGCCGACGACAAGTCCGGCGACACGCTGGTGGCGCGGATCACTGAAGCCGGCCACGAGCTGAAGGCACGGGCGATCGTGACGGACGACAAGGACCGCATTGCCGGCCAGGTGCGGGAATGGACGCTCGATCCCGATATCGACGTGGTGATTACCACAGGCGGCACGGGTTTTACCGGCCGGGACGTGACGCCCGAGGCGCTGGAGCCGCTGTTCGAAAAACGCATGGACGGCTTTTCGGAAGTGTTCCACCGCATTTCCTACGACAAGATCGGCACTTCGACGATCCAGTCGCGGGCGACCGGCGGCGTGACGAACGCCACTTTCATCTTCGTGCTGCCGGGTTCGCCCGGCGCCTGCAAGGATGCCTGGGACGGCATTTTGAAGGCGCAGCTCGACTACCGCCACATGCCCTGCAATTTCATCGAGATCATGCCGCGGCTCGACGAGCACCTGAAGCGCGGCGGCAAGTAGCCGCTACCTGACTGCCGCTGCCACCCAGGCCGGAATAATCTCGCTGGCGAGCTTCGACACCTTCTGGCCGCGTGCCAGCGCTTCCAGGTCCATCCCCGATTTTGCGAGCGCGATCGCCTGCCGCTTCGGCAGCAGCATGCCGTATTCCAGCGGCGGCACGGCGCGGCCGATGCGCTTGAAGAACGGCCGCCGATAGTTGCGCGCCGGCGCGAAGCGGGCCGGCTGCTTGTTCAGCGCGATATACTCCATCACCTCGTCGATCCAGCCGGCCTGCAGCCGGGCGCCGGGTTCGACGAGCAACAACCATTCTCCACGGGCGCCGCGCAAAATATCCTTGATGTCCCAATGGCCGTAAAAACGGCAGCCGGCCGCATCGGCGACGCGGGAGGAACCATCCCGCGAACCGTGATCGAGCACCACGACGTCGCTCACAAGTCCCTCCACCGCAGCGGAAACGAGCACAGAGAGCGTCTGCGCCAGCTCGGATTCCTGATCGCGGCATTCCATGATGACAGTCAGCATGCCTGACATGTAACGCATTGCCACAAGGAACGCCAGAAACGCCGGCCTTCAATTTTGTTCTTGCAATGTTCTCATTTCCGCGCTAGGAATTTAATCATCAGGAACGGGGAATTTCCCCTTCAGGAGCTAACCCATGAACGAGCTGCATCAGTTGCGGCAGGACGCTTTCGCGCCTGCCCATACGGCCGATATTGCCGATGCGTTGGTCAAATCCTCCGGTCTTCGGGTGGAGATCGACCGGCGTCGCGGGCGCGGCGCGGGGCTCAACCCGAGCGGCCGTTTCGAGGAAGAGCGCCGCGAGGCATTCGATGACGGCTGGCAGACACTGGAGGAGCTCGAACCGTTCAGGACCGAGGTGCAGGTGGAGAAGCCGCGCACCGCGATCACTCGCAACGAATCTCCGGACCTTTCCTTCGATCGCTCGATCAATCCCTATCGCGGCTGCGAACATGGCTGCATCTACTGCTTCGCAAGGCCGACGCACAGTTTCATGGGGCTTTCGCCAGGCCTCGATTTCGAGTCGAAGCTGTTCGCCAAGCCGGACGTGCCGAAACTGCTCGAACGGGAGCTGAGCCGCCCGGATTACAAGGTGCGGGCGATCGCGATCGGCACCAATACCGACCCCTATCAGCCGATCGAGCGGGAATGGCGGATCATGCGGCAGATCCTCGAAGTGCTGCAGAAGGCCAACCACCCCGTCGCGATCGTCACCAAGTCGGCGCTGATCACCCGCGACATCGACATCCTTGCCGATATGGCTTCGAAAGGGCTCGCGAAGGTCGGGATTTCGGTCACCACCCTCGACCGCAAGCTTGCCCGCACCATGGAGCCGCGCGCCTCGACCCCTCCCAAGCGTCTCACTGCCATCAAGGCGTTGACCGATGCCGGTATTCCGACTGCGGTCATGGTGGCACCCGTCATTCCGGCGCTCAACGACCATGAGATCGAGCGGATCCTCGACGCCGGCCATGCGGCAGGGGCGACGGAAGCGAGCTACGTGCTCCTGCGCCTGCCGCTGGAGGTGAGCCCCCTCTTCCGCGACTGGCTGCTGCAGAACTATCCGGACCGCTACCGGCATGTGATGTCGCTCGTCCGCTCGATGCGCGGCGGCAAGGATTACGACGCCGAATGGGGAAAGCGGATGAAGGGTGCCGGTCCCTATGCATGGCAGATCGGCCGGCGTTTCGAGATGGCGACCAAGCGGCTCGGCATGGTCCGGCGCGGCCTGCCGCTGCGCGACGACATTTTCCTCCGCCCCGACGGCGGTGGTATCCAACTCTCGCTGCTCTGACCGGGCCCTCTCCCGGTTTCATTGCGAATTCCCATTTCCGGCGCGGACCCGCCCTGTCCCCCGCGTCGGAAGATACCCCGGTTCCACCGCCGCCCCTCGGTGGATAGCGACGCCGCAATCGCTTGGCCGGGGGTTGCAGGAGGTCGGGACGACGTGCGAGGTTGCCGCCATGTTACCTCGCACGTCGCCCGATTCTCCGATGCTTTTTGAAGATGTTCCGCTGGTTCCGGATTTCAGTCTGGAGCTTGTGGCGCGCCAGGCCGGCCATTGGCCGGTCGCGGGCACCGACGAGGCGGGACGCGGGCCGCTGGCAGGCCCGGTCGTGGCCGCCGCCGTCATCCTCGACCCCGACAATATCCCGGATGGCCTCAACGATTCCAAGCAGCTGACTCTTAATCAGCGGGAAGTTCTGTTCGAGGCGATCATGGCGACGGCCGAAGTGTCGATCGCCGCGTCCGGTCCACGCCATATCGACGAGCGCAACATCCTGCGCGCCAGTCTCGACGCCATGCGCCGCGCGGTGGCGGGGCTTGCCGTGACGCCGGCCTATGTGCTCGCCGACGGCCGCGACGTGCCGCAGGGGCTCTGTTGCCCCGGCAAGGCGGTCATCAAGGGCGACGCCCGCTCCGTTTCGATTGCCGCCGCCTCGATCATCGCAAAAGTTACCCGCGACCGGATGATGACCCGCGCGCACCTGGTCTTCCCCGGTTACGGTTTTGCCAATCACGTCGGTTATGGGACGCCCCAGCACCGCGCCGGCATCGAGACGCATGGCCCCTGCTCCCTGCACCGGATGAGCTTTCGGCCGCTCAAAAAGGATGATCTGCCGGAAAGCTAACCGGCACTCCTTCCCTCATTTACGCCATTCGGGCAACGCGTCGGCGCGATAGCCATCGAACAGCAGTCCCCCATGTGCGGCGAAGACTTGTTCCGCGCAATCCAGGGCCGGCTTAGCCTCTCCTTCGCGAAACAGCATGTCGAAGGCCTCGACGAATGCATCGCCCAGCACCGGATCGAAAGCTGTCATCTGCCGCGGCAACCATTTTCCGGCTCCGGACCATTGCCCGTTGCTGCGCAGGATGAAATCACCGAGCGCCTGATAAAGCGCCGAGCCAATCGCCACCCGCTCGAAGTCAGGCCGTTCGTCGGCAAGATCGGTCAGCAGGCTCGAGATGACATAACGCATGCGGTCGAGCGCCTCCTGGTCCAACTGCGGCGGACCTTTGACCAGGAGAGCCTCGGCCTCGCGGCGAAGCTCATCCGCTCGCTGCGGCCGCGGACCAATAGGAATTCCTTCGATCACCATGCGGATCAGCACGGGGCGGCCCGCTTTTACATCCGCCTCAAGAAACCAGCGCAAGGTCCCCTCGTCATGTACCAGAGCTTCGAATGGCACACCTTCGAAGACCTCTGAGTGACGATGGGCATGCGGCAGGGCAGAATGCAGTACGACGAGATCAATATCGGAGGACGGCGTTCCCGCGCCACGCATGATGGAGCCGGCCACGAAGGCGAAATCCGCATCGGCAAACCGCTCGGTCAGAAACCGTTCGGTTAGCGACAGTGCTCGTTCCCTCGACAGACTTCCCGCAGCCAAAGCCATCACGACACTCCTTTCGCCCAAAACAAAAAAAGCCGGGGTTTTCGCCCCGGCTTTGGAAAGTCTTGCGTGACTGAAATCAGTTCAGTCTCGACTGCACCTTGCCGACGGCGTCCTTGAAGAGCGTGTCCTGGGTGGACGCATCGGCCTTGCGGGCGATGACGCTCTGGGCAGCGGCAATTGCGAGATCGACGGCGGCGGCGCGCACGGCGCCGATCGCTTCGGCTTCGGCCTGCTTGATCTTCTGCTCGGAAAGCGCGTTGCGGCGAGTGACGAATTCGTCGGTCTTCTGGCGAGCTTCCTCGGTCAGGGCCGCGGCTTCACGCTCGGCGACAGCCACAATCTGCGCGGCTTCCGCTTCGGCTTCCTTGCGCTTGCGCTGGTATTCGGCGAGCAGGGTCTGCGCTTCTTCGCGCAGGCGCTTGGCTTCGTCGAGTTCCTTGCCGATGTTGGCGGCGCGCTCGTCGAGCGACTTCGCCATCATGCCCGGCACTTTCAGGTAAACGATCAGGGCCAGGAAGATGACGAGAGCGACAAGTGCGAAAAATGTTGCATCCAATGTCATTGGATCAGGCCTCCGTCTTCGCGGCCGCAACTGCAGCCTTGATGTCGTCGCCGCTTGCCTTGGCGCCGATCAGCTGATCGACGATGGCGGTGGCGGTCTCTTCGGCGATCTGGCCAACCTCTGCGAAAGCTTTTGCCTTGATTTCGCCGATGCGGGTTTCGGCAGCGGCCAGCTTCTCGGTCAGCTCGGCCTCGATCGCGGTGCGGTCGGCGGCGGCCTTGGTCTTGGCGGCCTCGCGAGCGGTTTCGGCGATCTTGTGGCCCTTGGAACGGGCAGCTGCCAGTTCCTTTTCATAGGTCTCGACGGCGGCGTCCGCTTCCGCCTTCAGGCGGGCGGCCTCGTCGAGGTCCTGGGCGATCCGGTCGTGGCGGTGTTCGAGAATGCCGCCGACGCGCGGAACGATGACCTTCTTCATCAGCAGGTAGAAGAGGCCGAAGCTGATGACCAGCCACAGAAGCTGCGAAGCGAAATAGGTGGAATCCAGGGGCGGGAACGCACCCTTGTGTTCGCCGCCGTGGGCAACGCCGGTTTCGGTATGCACTTCGCCAGCGGGCGCAGCAGGCGTATTTGGAGCGGCCGGCGCGGTCTGCGCATATGCCGAGGTCACGAACATCATCACCTCCAGGTGAATTCCAAATGCGAAAGACCACGGCCACCCTGTTCAGGCGGCCGCGATCCGAATTCCTGGCCTAGATATCAGACCACGAACAGGAGAAGGAGAGCGACGAGCAGCGAGAAGATGCCCAGAGCTTCCGTAACGGCGAAGCCGAATACCAGACGGCCGAACTGGCTGTCAGCGGCAGACGGGTTGCGCAATGCGCCCGACAGGTAGCTGCCGAAGATGTTGCCGAGGCCAAGAGCCGTACCGGCCATACCAAAGCAAGCCAGGCCTGCACCGATGAACTTTGCTGCTTCCGCTTCCATGAGAAACTCCTTCGAAATGGTTGTTGCGGCTGTAGACTGACGCCTATGACGCCAATGTCTTTATCCTTAGTGCCCGCCGGGATGGACCGCGTCGTTGAGGTACATGCAAGTGAGCACCGCAAAGACGTAGGCCTGGAGGAAGGCGACGAGGAATTCGAGACCGGTCAGGGCGACGGTCATGATGAGGGGCAGGATGGCACCACCGATGCCGAGTGCGCCGAGCGCTCCAAGCGAGCCGACGAAGCCCGCGAACACTTTCAGCGTGATATGGCCGGCCAGCATGTTGGCGAACAGACGAACGGAGAGCGAAATCGGACGCGAGAGGAACGAGATCACTTCGATCGCCACGACCAGCGGCAGCAGTGCCCCCGGGACGCCGCTCGGCACGAAGAGCTTGAGGAAATGCAGGCCGTGCTTGTAGAAACCGTAGACGATGACCGTGCCGACCACGAGAATCGCCAGCGCGAAGGTGACGATGATCTGGCTGGTAACCGTGAAGAAATAGGGGAACATGCCGAGCAGGTTTGCGGTCAGCACGAACATGAACAGCGAAAAGACCAGCGGGAAGAACTTCATGCCATGGCTGCCGGCGCCTTCGCGCAGCATGTTGGCGATGAACTCATAGGACATTTCCGCAACCGACTGCGCGCGGCCCGGGACGACCGAGCGCTGCGAGGTGGAGAAATAGAGGAAACCTGCGGCGCAGGCCACGGTCGCAACCATGAACAGGGATGCATTGGTAAAGGAGAAGTCGATGCCGCCGATTTCGATCGGAACGATCTTGCTGATCTGGAACTGATGGATCGGATCGTTTGCCACCGTCTACCTCTTTCATTCGCCGCTTTGAGCGGCTCCCTTCACTTCGCCGGAAGCGCCCTTCTTAAAGGTCGCCTTCCTTTCCGTCTCCGTCACTGCGCTTCTGCAGGGCAGGCGGCTGAGCCACCTTTCCCACCGAGCGAAGCACGTTCAAGACACCGGCACAGAAGCCGAGGAGGAGAAGAATGATCATCCCCCACGGCGACGTGCCGACATAATAATCGAGCGCATAGCCCAGAATCGCACCCACTGCGATCGCGGAGATGAACTCGGAGGAAATCTTGAAGCCGAGGGCCATGCCCTTTCGGCTTTCTTCAGATTGCGCGTCCCGCCTCGCCTCTGCGTCGTCGTCAGCCTTCCTTTCCGCAAGTTTTGCGGAAAGACGCCGCCGGCGCTCTTCCAGACCATCGTCGCGGTGATCCGTCATGTGCGTCCTCCCCTATTTCTGCTCCCGGCACAACCGGTTTTATGCTTTCCAACAGCAAAAAAGTGCAGTTGGCGGGGGATTTCGCGCCGTCCGGCCCGTTTTCAAGTCGCGCGCAACATAGTTTTGCCCGCCCCCATAGTCAAGGCGTCCAAGGTTCTTCGAACTAGGTAAATTAACCAAGCAAATTCAACCAGTTAAAACGAGTACAACCGGAGTCGGGTAAAACTGTCGCGGGAATCGCCGCCTGTTGAAGCGACGGGAATCAGCTCAGCTCCAGCCGCCGCCGTAAGTGCGGTAGAAGACGTGCAGGCCGATGCGGCCAACCTTCTTCATCGTGCGCGCCCAGTCGGGACGAACATAGACGGCATGATAATGGGTGGCGGAACCAACTTCCGGAAGCCAGATCTTGCCGGCGGTCACGGCCATGGCCACTTCGCGTGCCATCTTCCAATGATATTCGGAGCGGATGCGATCCTTGATATTGTCGCAGGCGAAGGAAAACTGGCAGCGGTTGCGCCAGTCCTCGTTCTGGTAGACGACGTCGCAGATCGTATCCGGATAGGCCGGATTGCGGACGCGGTTCAGGATGACCTGGGCGACAGCCGCCTGGCCGCGAGCGGATTCGCCGCGCGCCTCGAAATAGATGCCGGAGGCGAGGCATTGCTGCTCGCGCGCCGAAAAGGAGGCCGGCGGCAACGGCGTCGCAGCCCAGGCGTGATCGTCGAGACCGATCGGCGGAATGAAGCGGCCGGCGCTCGGCTTTTCCGTGAGGATCGCATCGAAGGGCGATTCCTTGGCGAAATCCTGCGCCGCCGGCGCATAGGCGGTTGCCAGCACATCGGCCTGATTGTTGTTGATGAGGCTCGCGATCATCGGCATCAGATCGTCTTCCGGCTTCGGCTCGGCCTTCTTGCGGAAATAGAAGGCGGCGAGTTCGACGGGCTTCTCGCTCTTGCCGGCCCTGGCAAACCTGGTCAGTTCATCACGGGCGTCGAGCGGCAAGGTCAGCGAACTCGAACGCTGCAGCACGGAGCCTGCGGAAAAGGCCTTGGGCGGCTGCATGCGTTCGACGGTGACGATGCGGCCCTTCTTGGCGGCGCGGTTGACGCGGTCCTCATCGGGCCGCGGATCGGAGGATTTCTTTTCGTCGACGAGCGCGATCTTGCGGCCGTCCGGGAGTTCGAGACCGGCATTGCCGGAGACCGCGTTCTTGAGACCGGGAAATGCCAGCGAAGCCTGATGGATCGAGCCCGCCGGCGAATCGGTCAGCACCATGCGCCATTGTTCGGCGCCGTCGAAGCCGGTCAGAAGATCGGCGAGATCGCCATGAGCCGGGGCGGATGGAAAGATCAGCCAGCAGGCAAGGCCGAAGACGGCCGGGGAAGTCCATCCACTCAGTCCGGATGAGGACTTGCGACGCAAAACACTATTCGAACGCAAAACCTTAAAACTCCACAGGGCAACAAGAACCCGATGAAGATCAATCATTAACCTTGATGAGCGGTTAACGCCGGCTGCCGAAACGCCCGGCAGCCGGTTTGAATTAGCACATTCACATCAATGTCAGCGAAGGACATCCCAACGGCGCGTCTCAGATGATGACATGCGAGCCGAGTTCGACGACGCGGTTGGCCGGCAGGTGGAAATAGTCTGACGGGTCGGTCGCGGTGTTGGCCATGGCGATGAACAGCCGGTCCTGCCACATGGGCATGCCGGATTCGGCATCCGGCACCAGCTTGCGGCGGCCCAGATAGAAGGAGGTCGACATGATGTCGAACTTGAAGCCCGTCTTGCGCAGATAGGCGAGCGCCTGCGAGACATTGTGCGACTGCATGAAGCCGAAGCGCAGTTCGATCAGCGTGAAACGCTCCGAGACCTTCTCGATCTTGAACCGCTCCTCCAGCGACACGCGCGGCTTGTTGACCGTGATGATGGTCAGCACCACGTTCTTTTCGTGCAGGACGTGGTTGTGCTTGATGTTGTGCAGCAGTGCTGCGGGCGCGGTTTCCGGATCGCTGGTCAGGAAGATCGCGACGCCGGGCACGGAGACCGGCGCATGATCGCTCTTCTTCTCGACCATCGGAATGAAGGTTTCGAGCGGCACGTCGATGCGGCGGGTCTTTTCGAAGAGGATCGCGGTACCCCGCTTCCAGGTCCACATGACGATGGTGAAGATGATTGCCATCATGACCGGGACCCAGCCGCCGTCATGGACCTTCAAGAGGTTGGCGCCGAGGAAGACCAGTTCCAGGGCAAGCAGCGGAGCCAGAATGCAGATCGCAAAGGTCTGCGGCCATTTCCACTTCACGCGCACGAACTCGAACGCCATCAGCGTGGTGACGACCATGGCGCCGGTCACCGAGATACCGTAGGCGGTGGCGAGCGATTCGGAACTTCCGAAGCCCAGGACCAGCGCGATCACACCGACCAGAAGCAGGGTGTTGACCCCCGGCAGGAAGATCTGCCCGGTATTGGTCTCGGAGGTGATCAGGATCTGCATGCGCGGCAGGTAACCGAGGTGGATCCCCTGGCGGACCAGCGAGAAAGCACCGGTGATCACCGCCTGGCTGGCGATGATGGTGGCGGCGGTCGCGAGAATGACCACCGGCAGCAGCGCCCATTGCGGGAACATCAGGTAGAACGGATCGGACATCGCTTCCGGATGCTTCAGCACCAGAGCGCCCTGCCCCAGATAGTTCAAGGTCAGCGCCGGGAAGACAAGCGTGAACCAGGCCCACTGGATCGGACGTCGGCCGAAATGGCCAAGGTCCGCATAAAGCGCTTCGGCACCAGTGACCGTCAGGAAAACGGCGCCGAGGACGACGATGCCGACGAAACTCTCGTTCAGCATGAATTCGACCGCATAGACCGGATTGAAGGAGGCCAGGATGCTGTAGTCGTCCGATATATGGGCGACGCCGCCGGCGCCCATGACGATGAACCATACGGCGGTGATCGGCCCGAAGAAGCGCGATACGAGGCCGGTTCCCTTCGACTGGATAGCGAAAAGACCAATCAGGATACCTACCGAGATCGGTACCACGGCGCTGCTCATCGACGGCGCCACCAGCTTCAGGCCCTCGACGGCGGACAGGACCGACAGTGCCGGAGTGATCATCGCATCGCCAAGGAAAAGCGCCGCGCCGATGAGGCCGAGCAGCATCAACACTGCCCTATGGCCATTGGCGGACTTGGTCAGAAGTGCAAGGAGCGAGAGCGTGCCGCCTTCGCCGTCGTTGTCGGCGCGCAGCAGGAAAAGCACGTATTTGAACGTGACGATGATCGTCAGCGTCCAGATCATCAGCGAGATGAGGCCGATGATCTCGAGTTCCGTGACGCCATCGTGGGCGATCGGCTTCAGAGCCTCGCGGAATGCATAGAGCGGGCTCGTACCGATGTCGCCGTAGACGACGCCGACGGAGCCGAGTGCGAGCGCAAAAAGGCCTTGGACCTTCGTTTTCTCGGCGTCGTGATGTTCAGCGGGGTGACCCATGGGGGATGTCCGGCTTAAAGCCAGCCTTTCCAGCGAAAGAAGAAAAAAGGGATGATGGCGGACAGGAGCATCGCGAAGATCGCGAGCGGATATCCGATATGCCACTCGAGTTCCGGCATGAATTGAAAGTTCATGCCGTAGATCGAGGCAACGAGCGTCGGAGGCAGGAACACGACCGACGCGATGGAGAATATCTTGATGATGGCGTTCTGCTCGACATTGATCAGCCCGAGCGAGGCGTCCAGCAGAAAAGCTATGTTACCGGCGATGTAGGAGGCATGCTCCGAAAGCGAGTCGACATCCCGCGCAACAGTGCGGCAGAGGTTGTCGTCGCTCTTGTCCTGGCTGATCAAGGGCACGTTCATGAGAAAGGTCAACAACCGGGCGAGCGAGCCAAGGCTGTCGCGCACCTTGCTGATCAGCCGGTGGTATTCGGCGATATCGGCCAGCTTGCGTTCCAGGAACTGCGGCGGGCGGCGCTTGCCGCGGTCGCGGAAGATTTCCGTCGACAGCGCATCGACGTGATCGACCGTCTGCTCAAGAATTTCGGCGGTGCGATCGGCGATGGTTTCCAGAAGTTTTGCCAGCAAAGTGGCACCATCGCGCCCCGGTTCCGGCAGGCGGTTCAAGCTGGCGATGAACAGCTGGAAGCTTTTCGGCTCGGCATAGCGCACGGTGATCAGCCGGCTGCCGGAGAGGATGAAGGCGACGTCGGTGAGCTGCGGATCCTTGCCATCGGCGCGCCAGACGAGCGACGCTGTCATGAACACTGAGCCCTTCTCCACATAAAGCCGGCTCGAAGGTTCGATGTCCTTCAGGTCGTCACGGGTCGGAACCTGAATTCCGAGGAGACCCTCGACATAAGCGTCCTCCTGCGGAGTCGGTTCGACCAGATCGATCCAGACGATGTCGTCGGCGAGCTGTCGCAATGCGTCGGCCGGCGCAAGCGTCTTCATCGAGCCAGTGGCGCTATAGGCATTGATCAATCGTGGTCTCCGGCCGAACGTCGTCGGCCCTGAACGAGAAGCGGGCTTGCCGGCCCCTGGTTTAGGGACCGCCAGCCGGCCATCAGCGGGACGGGCCTATAGAGACAGCCATAGTCAAAATCAAGAGCCGTATAAACCTCCTAGTGGGCGCCGCAACATGACTCCCGCGCCGAATATGTTCAAGGGGGCTTCGGCAACAAGGTGATTCGCGGTCTACATCAAAGCCTTGAGCGGGAACGGCCGCCAAAGTGACTGCCCATCGGCGCGAGGGAGGTATTCCGAAATGGTGAGGAACATATATGCGAATTCTTATTCGAAAACGATTGCAGGCGCCGGTCGGGGAGTAAGGCCACCGAGCTCGGCCCAGACCCTGGCGGCAATCTCGCGGTAGATTTTCGCCGAGGCTCCTTCGGGATCGGAGGCGACGACGGGCGTGCCCGCATCGGACCGTTCGCGGATGTCGATCGTCAGCGGAACCTCGCCGAGGAACGGTACGCCGATCCGCTCCGCCTCGCTTCTCGCGCCGCCATGGCCGAAGATGTCGTAACGCTTGCCGGTATCGGGAGCGAGGAAATAGCTCATGTTCTCGACGATGCCGAGCAGCGGCACTTCGACCTTGCGGAACATGGCGATCCCCTTGCGCGCATCGAGAAGCGCCAGGTCCTGCGGCGTCGAAACGATCACCGCGCCGGCCAACGGCACCTGCTGGGCCATGGTGAGCTGCACGTCGCCGGTGCCCGGCGGCATGTCGACGACGAGCACGTCGAGGTCACCCCAGGCGACTTCGCGCAGCATCTGCAGCAACGCTGACTGGACCATCGGTCCGCGCCAGATCATCGCGGTCTCCTCATCGACGAGGAAACCCATCGACATGGCCTTCAGGCCGTAATTCTCCATCGGCTTGATGATGCGGTTTTCGATCTGCTGCGGACGGCCGGTGATCTTCAGGAGGCGCGGCACAGACGGGCCGTAGATATCGGCATCGAGAATGCCGACCCGCAGGCCGTTCGCCTGGAGCCCGAGCGCGAGATTGACCGCCGTCGTCGACTTGCCGACGCCGCCCTTGCCGGATGCCACCGCGATGATGGCGCCGACGCCCGGCACACCAGGCTTTTCCCGCTGCGGCGGCTGGCCCGGCTGCTGGCCTTGGGGCGGATGGCTGTGCCCGTGATCATGGGCGTGCCCGTGCGAATGCGAATGAGCAGCCGGTGCGGCAGGCTGCGGGCGCGGCGGCGGAGCGGACCCGGCCTTGCGGTCCGCCGTCAGCGTCACCAGCGCGCCCTTGACGCCCGGCATGGCCTTGACGGTACGTTCCGCTGCCACGCGCAGCGGCTCCAGTTCGTTCGCCCGCGCTGCCGGGACGGTAATCGAGAAATAGACCTTGTTGTCGGAGATGAAGACGTCCGAGACCATGCCGCGCGAGACGATATCGCCTTCGAGGTCCGGCCCGCGCACCTTGGCGAGAACCGCCAGCACTTCCTCTTTCGTCACGTCGGCCATGATTTCAAAACTCCCGAATGCCTGATGCGACACCGATCCCTCAGAACGGGATGTCGCGTTCGCAGATATATAGGAGTTCGGCATTGCCGGGGGCAAGCAAGATAAACCGCCGTTCGATCGGCAGCCATGTGGCGCACTGATCGAACGGCAGCTTTTCTTGTCACGCCTCTTGGGGCGCTTGCAGTCCCCTCTGGACCTGCCCCTACAGAAGCACGAAACATGCCAGACGGGAAGATACTTCCTATTGATGAGCTTTTTCAACCACTTCTGGCCGAAAGCCCTGCTGCAGCGCAACATCCCTTGATGGAAGGGGCATTTCGTGACCGGTCAATGCTTGAGCAGTGGTGAAATTTTGTGCGCCGCAGCATTTTATTGGCTACTTGATCAAACCGATTCTGAGCGCCTTGGCGACCGCCTGGGTGCGGTTGACCGTATCCAGCTTCTTGGCCGCACGGTTCAGGTAGTGATTGACCGTGTGTTCGGAGAGGCCGAGGATCTCTGCGATTTCCGCGCTGGTCTTGCCGGCGGCCGTCCAGTTGAGGCAGTCGATCTCACGATCGGTCAGCACGTCCGTGGTGCGGACATCGAGGTTGCGGATCTCCGCCAGGCGCTCGAAGACGTGGATGGAGATGTACATCAGCTCCATCATCTGCTGGTGCGTGAACGGCAGGCCATCGCCTGCGAAGGAAACGGCACCGCGGCTGCCGGACATGTCATGGACCGGGAAATAAGCGCCGCGGACAAGATTGAACCTCCCGAACATGCCGCGGATGGCCGGTCCCTGGCGCTCGGGCGGCACCGTTTCGAGATCGAAGGTGAACGGGATCGTGGAGGCGCGCAGCCGCCGAAGTACGGGGCTGGTCTGCATCATGCCTTCGCGGTCGAAAAGAGACAGCAGTTCCGCGGGCCAGTTGGTAATGACCGTGTTGTTGGACAATTCGAGCGACGTGGCGTGGGGCAGGTTGAGAACCATGAACGTGCGGCAGCCATAATGCTCGGTTACCCGCTTCATGAACCGGAACACGTCGAACTGTGTCTTGAGATCCGCGATTTCTCCGACACTTCCGCCAAAGACACGAGCTTCTTCTGCTTTCTCGGTATTGGCCATCATCTGCTTCTCTGTCCGCCGGTTGGCGTCGAGCGATTCCTGGTGTTTCCCATACATCCGCCCAATCCGGTCCTTTATATTCGCATTGCCCGCCTCCGACCCGTGGAACGGAAAAGGCTCTCCGGATTTGCCCGGATAGCTCCCGCCGAACGTGCCTGCGTGGTGGAGGCTGCTATTTCAGATTTTAATTAGATGCTAAATTTGTGGCTACTATCAATTCCGAATATCACGACATCAATTGTCAACTTTCGACAATGATGACATCTACTCGGATTTGCAAACCTTTTGCATGCCTCCAGCCGTTTGTCAGGAGATAATTGTTGGGGATCAAATCACCTATGCGGCGAGTTTGCCGACTCTCTCCCGTCGATGATACTAATCGATCACCTCGATATGCAATTGGAGATTTCACATGGCGACCACACACGCTTTCGAAGGCCGTGTCCTTTCCTCCTCCCTGTGCCAACTTGGAGAAGGCCCTTCCTTCGAATCGGAAACGGAGACGCTCTGGTGGTTCGACATTCTCGGCAAGGGATTGCACGAATTGCACCTGCCGACCGGGCGGGAGATCGTTCATGCATTGCCGGTGATGGGCAGCGCGCTTGCCTCGATCGATGCCGCCCGACAGATGATCGCGAGCGACAAGGGGATGTTCATCCGTGACCGCGCGACCGGCGCGCTGTCCCCCTATCTCGAACTGGAGCCGGAAAAGCCGGGCAACCGTTCGAACGACGGCAGGGTCCATCCCTCCGGCAGCCTCTGGATCGGAACCATGGGACGAAAAGCCGAGGACGGCGCCGGCGCTATCTATCATGTCCGTCAGGGTGAGGTGACGAAGCTGTTCGACCGCATCAGCATCCCCAACTCGATCTGCTTCTCGCCCGACGGGGCGATCGGTTATTATGCAGACACCCGCATCAACCGGCTGATGCGGGTATCCCTCGACCCGGCGACAGGCTTGCCAAACGGCGAAGCCGAACTTCTAGTCGACGAGAACGGCAAGCCGGGCGGCATAGACGGGTCGATCTGCGCCAGCGACGGAACGATCTGGAACGCCCGCTGGGGCGAGGGTGCTGTCGATCATTATTCGGCTGACGGCCGGCATCTGTCGCGTCACCTGGTGCCGGCAAAACAGACCACCTGCCCCGCCTTCGTCGGCAAGGACCGGTTGGCCGTGACGTCGGCGCGGGAGGGACTGGACGAGGCCGCTCGCGCTGCCGACCCCTTTGCCGGCTCGCTGTTCGAAATCACCGTTTCCATCCAATGCGATCCGGAGTCAGCCTATCGCCTCTAAAGGACGCAAAGAGCGCTTCAAACAAGCAAAACGCGAAAAAGTTCCAGCTCAAACGCCTAAAATTTCGGCAATCTTAGTCGGAACCAATCCGTCCTCATAACATTTTCCTCTCGAACCAGCGCGGTCGGAGAGCTCCGTAGCGGAGGGCCGCGTGTTCAGAGATAATTTTGAGCAGAGGAAGGTAGGTTCGTTATGAAGAAAACCCTTAGCACGATGGCAGCCGTTGTTCTTTTGGCGTCCACCGCCATTGCACCGGCATATGCCCAGACCCAGCCGACGCCGCCGGCCTCCCCGGCTCCGGCAACCCCTGCCGCTCCGACAGATCCGGCTGCAAAACCGGCTGACAGCGCCGCAACGCCGGCTCCGAAGACCGGCACCGACACGGCCGCCGCTTCCGGCAGCTACCTCACCGAGCAGGCTGAAAACCAGATCAGCGCCAACGACTATATCGGCAAGTCGGTCTACAACGCAGAAGACAAGAGCATCGGCGACGTCAACGACCTCATTCTTGAAGAAAGCGGCGGCATCGTTGCAGCCGTGGTCGGCGTCGGCGGCTTCCTCGGCATCGGCGAGAAGGAAATCGCTCTGCCGATGGACAAGATCACCATGACGCGTGATGCGGAAAACAACAACGAAGTCCGTCTGTCCACCACGGAAACGGCAGAAGCCCTTCAGGCCGCTCCGGAATTCAAGAGCCTGGCAGACAAGCAGGCAGAAACCGACCGGACGACCACGTCCTCCACCGGCACCTCGATGCCTGCAGGCGGCGCTACTAACCCGTCGACGACACCGGCTGCCCCGAGCAAATAAGCGCTCGATCAGTCAAGGGTCCGGAACGGGTGACCCGTCGTCACCACGAAACGGGGCGGTACCGAAAGTGCCGCCCCTTTTTACAGGTACTGAACGCAAACCAGGCCTCGGTCAGGCCCGCTCGATGGTCATGAAGTCGCGGTAGTGTTCCTGGAGGTAGCGCAGGGTGACAGCGCTGTCAGCCGGTCTGCCGTAATAATAGCCCTGTCCCATCGCGCAGCCGAGCTCGTTAAGCTTGTCCGCATCGGCTTTTTCCTCGATGCCTTCCGCGACCACAGCCAGGTTGAGCCCGTCGCACATGGCGATGATCGCCTTGACGATGTGTTCCGACGCGCGGTCCGTGGTGATGCGCGAGACGAACGCGCGGTCGATCTTCACCTTGTCGAAGGTGAAGTCCCGCAGCCGCCCGAGGCTCGACTGGCCCGTGCCGAAATCGTCGAGAGAGATGCGCACGCCTTGCTGGCGCAGGTCGGTGATGATGCGCTGCGCCGTATCGGCCGAGGTCATCACCGCCGTTTCGGTAATTTCCAGTTCCAGGCGATGAGGATCGAGGCCGACGCGCGCGAGGGTGGCGAGAATGGTCTCGGTCGTGCCGGGGTCCATCAGCTGCGCTGAAGAGAGGTTGAAGGAGAGGAAAAGCTCGCGCGGCCAGGAGAGTGCAGCCTCGGCAGCCTTGTGCAGTAACGTTTCAGAAAGCGCGTCAATAAAACCGCGCTCTTCGGCAAGGGGCACAAAAACCGCGGGCGAAACGAAGCCGAGATCGGCATCGATCCATCGCGCCAGCGCCTCGAAACCGACCACTGCGCCATCGCTGATGCGCACGATCGGCTGAAAGTGGACATCCACGGCATCGGCGATGATGGCGTTGCGAAGCGCCTGTTCCAGCTGTGTCGCCCGCTTCATCTCCTGGGCGATTTCGCGGGAGTAGACCGTGATCTGTCCCCGGCCGCGGCGTTTCGAGCGGTAGAGCGCGGTTTCTGCGCTTTTCAGCAGTTCCTCGAAATCCGCGCCGGCGAAGGGATAGATCGCAAAGCCGAAGGAGGCCGATAGCCGGACGTTGCGGTCGCCGAGATCGTAGGGGGCGGACAGGACGTCCTTGATCATCTGGCCGATACGTTCGGCGCCGACGCGCTCGAAGACCAGAGGCAGGATGAAGGCAAACTCGTCGCCGTCATGGCGGGTAACGGTCGCGCCGTCCGGAATGCAGGCTTTCAGGCGATGAGCGACCTGGCAGAGGATCTCGTCGCCCGCTTCGGCGCCGAACAGATCGTTGATCGGCTTGAAGCCGTCGAGATTGGCAATGCAGATGGTAAAGGGTGCAGGATCCTGGGCCCGCTCGGCAGCCAGCAGGCGCACCTTGTCACGCAGACGGTATCGATTTCCAAGTCCCGTCAGGGCGTCACTGTAGGCCATTGCCTGCAGTTCATTCTGGCTGACCTGCGGCAATGGGTTTCCCGCCGACTTCATGAATAATCCCGTTGCGCTTCACAGACCGGCGCAGGATGCGGGAAAAAGATTAAAAAATAATGGCCCGAGCTTAACTTACATGAACGGATTGATTAATCGGTTAAGCATACGATTGCTTTGCAGATATGCCGAGAAACGTCTGGAAGACGGCTTCCAGCGCCTCGGGGCTAATCGGCTTGAGGATCACCTCGTTCATGCCGGAGGCGAAACACTGGTCACGGTCGCGTTCGAAGGCCTGGGGAAGGACGCCGATGATCGGAATGGAGTTGTCGACCGTCTCCAGGTTCCGTATACGCACGCTCGCATCGAAGCCGCTGAGCTTTGGAAGGGTGATATCCATCAGGATCAGCCGCGGCGACCGCTCCTGCCAGAGCCGCACCGCTTCTTCGCCATCGGCGGCGATCGCATAACGATAACCCAAACCCTCGAGGATTTGCGAGAAGACGATCTGGTTCACCTCGTTGTCTTCGGCAACCAGAATATCGATGCCGGCGCTTTCGCCGGCTTGCGAGGCAATCCAGGCGTCTTCGTCGCGCGCAGTCTCGTTTGCGGCAGGCTGGCTGAACTGGCGAGTGACGCCGGCGGCCAGTTCCCGCTTCACCCGGACCCCGTTGATCGCCAAGGCGGGAATGCGGTGTCGCTGGACGATTTCGAGGCAAGCCTTGTCCGCCAGTGTGTCCACGATGACGAGATCGATTGCGATGCTGGCTTCCTTTGCCAGTTGCAGGAAGAGCTCCAGTTCCTCACCGTCTGAAACGGAAGAGGTGTCGAACCCCAGATCATCGAGAATTTCCAGCGCCTCGGCGCTCGTCCTCGGATCGCTGGAGGCGACAAGAACCTTGCGGTTGGAGAGATGGGTCGTGTCGGGCGCAACCGCCTTCACTGGCACGTCGCGCTCCTGCCGAGCCAGCGAAGTGGCGATCAATCCGCCCCGGCTCATGCGCGGCTTGATCTCCTCGCCGTCTTCATCGGTCGCGACCAGTCCGGTAATGTCTTCCATGGCGGTGACAAGGTAATAACGGCCCGGCTTTCCGATACGGTATTTGTTGGCGATGATGACGGCCTGCGAGCCGTCCGGCCGGATCACCAGTTCGGACATCTGCTGGGGCTCGCCAAGATCGAGGACCCCGCGATTGATGCGGTCCAGGCGCTGCTCCACCTGCGGCGGATGAACATCGGATCCCTTGTGACCGAGAATTGCTTCGGGCGGCAGATCGAGGAAGCGCGCGGCCATCTTGTTGACGGCGACGAAGGTCAGGCTGCTGTCCTTGACGGTAATCGGGAACGGCAGGTTGTCGAGCACCTCTTCGGTGATCTGCACCCGTTCCATGTCGGCGCGCCACTGCTCCTCGCGTTTCTTGTGATCCGAGATATCCCTGACGACGCAGACACCGTAACCGGATGACAGGCGGCGCTTGGTGAAGCTCACCCAGCGGTCGGTGCCGCGGCGTTCCTGCGACTCGGCCCGTTCCTTCCAGAGAGTGGCGATCTGTTCGGCGATCCAGTCCTCACGGCTCAGCATCCGACGCGGACCGGAAGCATCGGTCAGGAAGCGTCCGCCGCCATCGTAGACAGCCCCGAGGAAATCCCGAAGGCGTGTGCCGGGCGTCAGAAAGCTCTTCGGAACCGGCAGGAGGGTCAGCAATTGCTGGCTCGCAAAGACGATCAGGTCATTCTTGTCATAGACAAATACGCCGCCCGAAATGCCCTCGGAAATCACTTCGAGCATGACAGCTTGAATGTTTGCGTCCGCCGACGCCAAATCATTCATAGGATGGAACTCCCCGTATGCTTTTTCGGACCGGACAAAGGCCGGGCCGTAATGCCGATATTCGCCTCTCGGCGTTATTCCTTCTAGTTTTCGTCTTGTCGGCGTGGGAACATGCTGGCTCCAAGTCCTCAACGGGTGATCAGGGCTCGCATGACGGTGCCCAGCTGGCCGCCATCCCGGTCACACGCGGGAAGCTGGCGCCTCCCCGGTTTCATCCAAGTTTTAATACGGAACAAATTATCTCGTTTATCTTAAAGCTGGATTAATGAACGGCCGTGCATCAACCTTAAAGTTCATTTCAATCGGTTAGGAAAGGTGCGATCCGGGCTTTCCTTCCGGCGCCGAATCCGGGAAAATGGCGCATGTCCGTTAAACAGCTCCCCGAGACCCTGATCAACCAGATCGCTGCCGGCGAAGTCATCGAAAGGCCTGCCAGCGCCGCGAAGGAACTGATCGAAAACGCCATCGATGCCGGCGCGACCCGCATCGAGATCGCCACCGCCGGCGGTGGCAAAAGCCTGATCCGCATTACCGACAACGGCTCCGGCATGGATGCGGCCGATCTCGATCTTGCGGTGCGGCGACACTGCACATCGAAAATATCCGAGACGCTCGACGACATCCGCACGCTCGGCTTCCGCGGCGAGGCCCTGCCCTCGATCGGTTCGGTGGCGAAGCTCACCATCACCAGCCGCCGCAACGGTCATTCGGAAGGATCGCAGGTGGCGGTGATCGGCGGCAAGATGTCCGGCGTGAAGCCGGCGCCGGCCAATACGGGCACGGTCGTCGAGGTGCGCGACATCTTCTTTGCGACGCCGGCGCGGCTGAAATTCTTGAAGACCGAGAAGGCCGAGGCCGGCGCGATCACCGAAGTGGTCAAGCGCATGGCGATCGCCTTCCCGCATATCCGCTTCGTGCTGTCCGGGTCCGACCGCACGATGCTCGAATTCCCGGCGACCGGCGACGACCATCTTTCCCGCATGGCGCAGATTCTCGGCGCCGATTTCCGCGACAATGCGATCGAGATCGATGCGATGCGGGAAGATGTCGGGCTTTCCGGCTTCGTCGGCGTGCCGACCTTTCACCGTGGAAATTCGGCGCATCAATATGCCTTCGTGAACGGCCGGCCGGTACAGGACAAGCTGATCCTGTCGGCCCTGCGCGGCGCCTATGCGGAAAGCGTTCCCTCCGGTCGCTATCCCGTGGCGGTCCTGTCGATCAAGATCGATCCGGCGCTGGTGGACGTCAACGTGCATCCGGCGAAGTCGGACGTGCGGTTTCGCGATCCCGGCCTGGTGCGGGGCCTCATCGTCGGGGCGATCCGCGAGGCGTTGCATCGCGAGGGCGACCGGGCGGCGACAACCGGAACGTCGGGCATGATGCGCGCCTTCCGACCCGGCTTCCAGCCGGCTAACGCCGCGCCGCGCACCCCCTGGGCGGCAGCCGCTTCGCCGTTCAGGCCGCTCCATCCGCAGCCGGCCAACGGCTTTGCCGAACAGGCGCAATCCGGCTTCGACGTGTTGACCATGCCGACAGCCCGTGCCGATACGGTGATCGCGGAGCCCGCTCCGAGGACCGCTGGCGAAGCCGTGCCGCGATACCGCCTGGGTGCCGCCCGCGCGCAGGTTCACGAGAACTACATCGTGGCCCAGACCGAAGACGGGCTTGTCATCGTCGACCAGCACGCCGCGCATGAACGGCTGGTGTTCGAGGCGATGCGCAAGGCGCTCGACAACAAGCGGCTGGCGAGCCAGGTCCTCCTGATCCCGGAGATCATCGACCTGCCGGAAGAGGATTGCGACCGGCTGATGGCGAACGCGACGGAACTCGACCGGCTGGGCCTGGCGATCGAACGTTTCGGTCCCGGCGCTGTCGCGGTGCGCGAGACGCCCGCCATGCTCGGCGAAGTCGATGCGGCCTCGATGGTCCGGGACCTCGCCGACGAGATCGCCGAATGGAACACCGCCGGTGGCCTGCGCGGCAAGCTCGAATATGTCGCCGCCACCATGGCCTGCCACGGTTCGGTGCGTTCCGGCCGACGGCTGAGGCCCGAGGAGATGAACGCGTTGTTGCGCGAAATGGAAGCCACGCCCGGCTCCGGTACCTGTAACCACGGCCGGCCCACCTATATCGAACTCAAGCTTTCCGACATCGAGCGGCTCTTCGGCCGAAGCTGAAAAAGCTGGCAATTCAGGTTCAATCGGGGTAGAGCAGGCGCCATGTTTTTCCGCAGGAGACGACAGATGAACCGGTTCGAGGGAAGCGGATTCCGCGAAGCGAAGATCCGGTATCTCGATGGCGATTACCAGATCCTGACCGCCGGCTCTTACGTGATATGCGCCATGACAGGGGCGCAGATTCCGATCGACGAATTGCGGTACTGGAGCGTCGCCCGGCAGGAGCCCTATGTCGATTGCGCCTCCTCGCTGGAAGCCGACAAGCGCGCCGGCATTCTGCCCAACCAGAGCCGCGGCTAAACTCATTGCCCATCCCGTCTCACCACCTCGTGAAATGTTAATCGCGAAAAATATCGAACAGTTCAATCTGAGGCAGGTCTTGGACTATTCATCTCATTGGCGTCATTTCGGAATGAAGATAGCATTCCTCATTGTCGGTACTGCGTTGGTATTTGCAGTCATGATTCCCTGGAATATGTGGCAGATTTGGCAGGTCGAACACTATCCTCATTCCGAGGCGACGATAGTGCGGGTTTGGACCGAAAAGTGGAGGGCCAAACATAAGGCAAGCGATCTCGTTTATGGCGAGATTCAGTTCGAGATGAGGGAGGGCAATTCGGTCGAAACCTGCGTTGCTAAGGTCCGCCTTGGTCTACCTGAGGATGGTCTAAAAGCTGGCGACAAGATTGACGTAGTCCCGCGGGGCAAAGACTGTAAATCGCCCCCCTTAATTCCGAACATCGTGCTACGGAGTCGAGGAATAAGCTAGTTTCGCTCTGAAGTATGAGGATGATGCGGCAGACGACAATAAGTGTCAGTGCAGAACTGGAAGAGGGCTTCTGCTATCACGCCTTCCTCGCATTCCCTTCCCTAATCCGTCGCTCTCGGAAATTGGCGATCGCCGTATCGATGATCTTGCCCGGTGCCTGCGGATCGTCGAACGCCATGTCGACCTCGACCACGCTTACCTTTTCCGCCAGTTCCTCCATGCGCCCGTGATGTCCCTGCAGCCGCACCGCATCCTTGGCGGTGGTGACGAGCGTCAGTTTGTCCTTGGCGGCGCCATCCAGGAGGTCCGAGATTTCGTCCTCGGTAAAATAGTGATGATCGGGGAAGTCGCGCTTTTCCATGACCAACCCGCCAACTTCTCTGACGGTGCGATAGAATTTTTCCGGATCGGCGATGCCGGCGAAGGCGAAGAGCGCCTTGCCGGCGATGTCGCGATTTTCGCGCGGCTTCAGCGCCGCGACATAGATCTGCTTGCCGGCGCGGGCAGCCTGGCGCACCAGCTGGTCGGCCGCCTCGCCGTTGCCGACCTTGAGGATCGCCGAGAGCTGACGCATCTGCTCGGATATCGGCGCCCTCACCGGCCCGCCCGGTACGAGATGGCCGTTGCCGATGCCGCGCACCGTGTCGATAACGACGAGGGCGAAATCCAGCGCCAGGCGGGCGCTCTGGAAACCGTCGTCCATGATGATCAGGTCGGCGCCTTCGGCGACCAGTCGATGAGCCCCCTCGACGCGGGTGTGGGAAATCACCGTCAGCGTCTCGCGGCAGAGCAAGAGCGCCTCGTCGCCCACGGCCTCTGCCCAGTGATGCTCGGGATCGACCACGGTGGTGACATCAAGCGAACCGCCGTAACCGCGGCTGAGGAAACCGGGCTTCAGGCCTTTTTCTTTAGCGGCGCGTGCAAGGGTGATGGCGGTCGGGGTCTTGCCGGCGCCGCCGACCGTGAAATTGCCGACGCAGATGACCGGCACGCTAATGCTGGCGCGCCTGGCTTTGGCCATGCGGCGACCGGCGATACGGCCATAAACAAACGAAACGGGGGCAAGGCCCCAGGCACGCCAATCCGCTTTCGTCCACCAGAATGGCGGTGCTTCCGATACCATACCCAAACTCCGGCTGATCCGTCCTGAAACAGCCCGCGAACAAAATGGCAGTTTTGGAAAAAAGGCAAGTCTTTGAAACCAAAGCCCGGTTCAGGCGTGAAGCTTTTCCGGCAGAAGGTCCATGAGCGCGGTAATATCGGCAAGGCAGATATCCGCCGATGCCGACAGCGTTTCGCGGGAGCCGGTGCCGGTCAGCACCGCGACCTTCAGGCCGACGCCCGCACTCGCACCCATATGCATGTCGTGATTGTTGTCGCCGACCATGGCGACCTCGGCGGGATCGAGCCCGGTGGCGCGGCAGAAGCCGAGCACCATACCGGGTTCCGGCTTCACGCCGTGACCGCTGTCGTAGCCGGCGATGAAATCGACATGATCGATGATGCCGAAGCGGATGGCGGTCTGGCGGATCGCCTGCTCGTTGTCGCTGGAGGCGATGCCGAGCTTGAAGCCCCGCGCTTTGAGCTTGGCAAACAGTGCCGCCAGATCGGTGACGGCCACGGAAAATTCAGCCGAGCGGATGAAAAGGTCGTCGAGCAGCCGGGTGAGCTCACCCACCTCGAGCGGCGAACCGGCGGCGACAAATCCCGCGGCGATCTCGGCGGCGTTGCCGGCGGCCAGCAGGCTGTCCGGACGGGTGTGGCCGGATACTGGGTCCATGCCGCCGGAAAACAGAAGCTGCGGTTCGAGTTCGGCGTCGCCGGCGGAAGCGATGCGGGCAGCCTCGCGGTTCACCGGTCCCCAGCTCTCGTCATAGAGCAACAACGTGCCGTCCTTGTCGAACAGGATGCCGGCGATGTGTGCGAGCTTTTCCGGGGTCATCGAACGGCGGCGGCTTTCGGCTGCAGCCTGGCGCTGACCGTCAGCGGATTGACATAGGGCTCCAGCGCCTTGATCGTCTTCGACAGCGCACCGCGCATCTCGTCCATCGCGTCATGGCCGGAATCGATCATCTTCACGCGAGCGAGATCGTTGATCATCAGGTAGTGGACTGCCTTTGCCAGCATCTCCACGTCCTTGACGATGCGAGCACCGCCCTTGCGCACCAGATGCTGGTACGCGTCGCGGAAATTCTGGACATGCGGGCCGGAAAGCACGGCGCAGCCGAGCATGGCCGGCTCCAGGGGGTTCTGCCCGCCCTCGTTCGTCAGCGACCTGCCGACGAAGGCGATTTCGGTCAAACGCAGGTAAAGCCCCATTTCGCCGATCGAGTCGCCGAGAAAAACGTCGGTCTCCGGCGTCACAACATCGTTGCGCGAGCGGCGCGCCACGGTCAGGCCCGTTTCCTTCAGCATCTCTTCGACCGCGTCGGCGCGATCGGGGTGGCGCGGCACGAGAATGGTCAGCTGTCCGTTCTTCGGTTTCAGCGCCTTGTGGACGGTCGCCGCCGCCTTTTCCTCGCCGTCGAAAGTCGAGATCGCAGCCCAGGTCCGGCGGCTGCCGATCTGCTTGCGATAACTTGCCAGCACCGCCTCATCGCAGGGCGGCGGATCGGTATCGCTCTTCAGGTTGCCGGATGCGATGACAGGCCAGGCGCCGAGATCGCGGAAGCGCTCGGCATCCAGATCCGACTGAGCGACCACCAGAGCCATCTTGCCGAAGATGGCTTCGGCGATCGAGCTGCGGTTGCGCCAGCGATCGAAGGACCGGTCGGAGATGCGGGCATTGACGCGGATCTGCGGAATGCGGCGGCGGGCGAGTTCGGCGATGGTGGTCGGCCAGATCTCGGATTCCGCCGTGATGCAGGCATCCGGCTTCCAGTAGGCGATGAACCGCTTGATCGGAAATTTCAGGTCGAGCGGCACGTATTGGTGGATCACCTCGTCAGCCAGCCGCGACCGGACGAGATTTGCGGAGGTGACGGTGCCCGTCGTCAGAAGGATGTGGATCTCGCGGCGCCGCAGTTCGCGGATCATCGGCATGATGGCGATGGTTTCCCCGACGCTTGCCGCGTGCACCCAGATGAGCGGGCCACGAGGGCGGGCAAGGCTTGCATAACCGAGCCGTTCCAGCTTGCGGGTCCTGTCTTCCTTGCCCTTCATGGCGCGATAGGCAAGGTAAGGGCCGACCAGGGGATAAAGGGAAATACCGGCCACCCGGTAACCAACGAGAGCCAGGCGCGCAGAAATTTTGCTCACCGTGTTTGCCCCCGATGCGTGATGGCCGCCATCAATGTGATAGACCCTCCGATTGCTCATCCGTAACCCAGTTTTTTGTGTTTTACAAATGCGTCAAAAAAGGGTCCCCGGGATCGATACCAGGCAAGGGACCAGCATTGCGAGCACATTGTAAAACGCGAGGCTTATCTCAAGCCGACTTAGTATCAGGATCGAGCAGACGGTGCATATGGACGATGAAATACCGCATATGGGCGTTGTCGACCGTCTGCTGCGCCTTGCCCCGCCAGGCGATCAGCGCGCTTGCGTAGTCCGGATAGATGCCGACGATATCAAGCGCCGAAAGGTCCTTGAATTGAAGGCCTTCCAGGCTCTGCAGTTCGCCACCGAAGACCAGGTGCAGAAGTTGTTTCTTTTCGCCCGTTTCCGTCATTGTCCGATATTCCGTCCGTTCCAGCTCCCCCGGCTCTTCCTCTGCTGCATTCCCATGGAAAGGTCAACCCGGAGCGAGCCTCGCGAGCTGGGGTAAAAGGCTGTGGAGCGCATGTTCGGCACCGGCGGCCAGCATTTCGTGGCTGACGGTCTCGCGATTGTAGACAAGCCGGTTACCCGCAAGATCAGTGAGGCGACCGCCTGCCCGTTCGAGGATGAGGTCGGCAGCGGCCAGATCCCAGTCGTGAGAGGCACGCTTGACGACGGTGCCGTCAATGCTGCCATCGGCGATCATGGCGAGCCGGTAGGCGAGCGACGGTACATGCCGCACCCGGCGGACTTCGTCGCGGAACTCCGGCTCGAATTTCTTGACGAGGTTTTCGTCGGCCGCAATGACCAGTTCGCCATTGCTGCGGCCGGCGGTGACGGAAATCGGCCGGCCGTTCTTCAGCGCCGGGCCATCCTTCACCGCGCAAAACTCCTCGTCGAGCGCCGGTGCCACAAGAACACCGGCCACCGGCTGGCCGCGATGCACGACGGCGACCGAGACGCACCAGGTCCTCTCGCCGTTGATGAAGGCGCGGGTGCCATCGATCGGATCGACGACGAAGAGCGTTTCGCAGCTGAGCCGGGCGACATCGTCGTCAGTTTCCTCGGAAAGCCAGCCGTAGTTCGGCCGGGCCATCAGGAGCAGGCTCTGCAGCCGGTCGTTGGCGGCGAAGTCGGCGGCGCTGACCGGCGACTTGCCCTCGTTCTTCCACCAGACTTCAGGCGAGCGGCCGAAAAATCCGTGAGCGATGTCACCGGCCTGGCGCGCCGCGTCGAGAATGAGTTCGAGATCCTGGCCCCAGGCTTCAGCAACCGTCATCGGGATCAGCGTCCCGCCAGCGTCATGCCCTCGATGGCGATGGTCGGGGAGGCGACGCCGAACTTTCGGTCGATGTCGTTGGCCGGCGTCAGGCGCATGAACATGTCCTTGAGGTTGGAGGCGATCGTCACTTCCGAAACAGGATAGGCGAGCTCGCCATTCTCGATCCA
The DNA here is from genome assembly GCF_002968675.1 of Neorhizobium sp. T25_13. Classification (NCBI taxonomy): domain Bacteria; kingdom Pseudomonadati; phylum Pseudomonadota; class Alphaproteobacteria; order Hyphomicrobiales; family Rhizobiaceae; genus Neorhizobium; species Neorhizobium sp. T25_13. The sequence goes on along the minus strand of NZ_PVBI01000006.1, from coordinate 179,776 downwards.
GAAGCCGGTCGCACCGCGCGAGTATTCGCCGGTGATCATGTTGACACCCTGGCCGATCAGTTCGGTGATGTAGAAACCGTTGCCGATCGACCTGATCAGGTCTTCGGGCGAGATGTCGCCGGGCTCCAGCGCCAGATTGGTGGAGGCAGGCGAGACGGCCGTGCCGCCGCGCACGCCGCGGCCGTTGGTGACAAGCCCCAGTTCGCGCGCCGTCGAGGTCGACAGGAACCAGTGGTTCAGGACGCCGTCCTCGATCATGACCATGCGCTCGCCGGACACGCCCTCGCCGTCGAAGGGGCGTGAGGCGGAACCGCGAACGATCAGCGGATCGTCGGTGATGCTGAGCCCGGCCTTCAGCACCTGCTGGCCCATCTTGTCACGCAGGAAGCTGGTCTTGCGGGCGACGGACGCGCCGTTGATGGCGCCGGCGATGTGGCCGACGAAACCGCGGGCGATGCGCGGATCAAAGACGACGGTGACGTTGCTGCCGGTATCAACCTGGCGCGGATTGACGCGCTTGACGACGCGCTCGCCGGCGCGGAGGCCGATCAGCTTCGGATCGTCGAGGTCGGCTGCATAAAGGCGGCTGTCGAAATCGTAGTCGCGCTCCATCTTGGTGCCCTCGCCCGCAATGACGCTGACGGAGCGGCCGAAACGGGATGCCATGTAGCTGCCGGAAAAGCCGTGGGAGGTGACGAGCACGAGCCCACCCATGCCAGACGACGCGCCGGAACCGGAGGAATTGGTGACGCCCTCAACGTCGAGCGCCGCCTGTTCCATTTCGAGCGCGGCTTCGCGCAATGCATCGGTCGGCACATCGGTTGGGTCGTAAAGCTCGAGGTCCGGATAAGATCTCGCGAGATCGGCTTCGTCCGCCAGGCAGGCGAAAGGATCTTCGGGAGAGACCTTGGCCATCGCGACGGCGCGCTCGGCAAGCACCTTCATGTCGAAGCCGGGATTGGCCGAGACGCTGGCCACCTGCCGGCCGACGAAGACGCGAAGCGAGAAATCGTCGCTCTCGGACGCTTCCGTGCCCTCGACCTTGCCGAGACGGACGCTGACGGAACGGGACCGGGAGCGAACCACGACCGCATCCGCCTGATCCGCTCCCGCGGCCTTGGCTAGATCGATCAGTTGGCTGGCGCGGGAAAGCAGTTCGGCGGAATCGATTTCAGAGGTCATGATTGCAAGCCTTTCATTCTCGTCCCATTTATTGTGCACTGTCAGAAGCATCAAGGGCGGCTCGCCGATTCTTGATTTCCCACCTTAGACTGAAAGTATCCCGCATGACCGCTCCCGGCTCGCTATTTTCCCAAATGCTTCTCCTGCTTGCCGGCGCGGTGATCGCCGCCCCGGTGTTCAGGAAGCTGGGACTCGGCACGGTGCTCGGTTATCTCGCCGCCGGCGTGGTCATCGGACCGATCATGCAGCAGATCATCGAAACGGAAGAAGTGCTGCATTTCGCGGAGTTCGGCGTCGTCTTCCTGCTGTTCATCATCGGGCTCGAACTGAAGCCTTCGCGTCTCTGGCAGATGCGCGGCGACGTGTTCGGCCTCGGGCCGGCACAGGTGGTGATCTCGGGACTGGTGCTGACCGGACTGGCCTATCTGAGCAATATGGCTGACTGGCGCGGCAGCCTGATCGTCGGTTTCGGCCTTGCATTGTCCTCGACGGCGTTTGCGCTGCAGATCCTCAACGACGACGGCGAGATGAACAGCCGACACGGCCAGCGATCGTTTTCGGTGCTGCTGTTCCAGGATCTGGCCATCGTGCCGTTGCTGGCGCTGATCACCATCCTGGCGCCAGGGACCACGGAGACGGAAGCCTCGCCGCTTCTGGATTTTGCCATCGCGGTCGGGGCGGTCGGCGCCATGGTGATTGCCGGGCGCTATCTCCTGACGCCGATGTTCCAGATCATTGCCCGCACCGGTGCGCGCGAGGTGATGATCGCCGCAGCCCTGCTGGTGGTGCTGGGGTCGGCAGCCGCCATGCAGGCCGTCGGCCTCTCGATGGCTATGGGCGCCTTCCTGTCCGGCGTGATGCTGGCCGAGTCTTCCTACCGGCACGAGCTGGAAGCGGATATCGAACCCTTCCGCGGCCTGCTTCTGGCGCTGTTCTTCATGGCCGTCGGCCTGTCGCTGGAAGTCCATGTCATCCTCGACAACATCTTCTTCATCCTGCCCGCGGTGCCGATCTTCATGGCGCTCAAGGCTCTGATCGTCTACGGGCTCTCCCGGCTCTGGGGTTCACCGCACAATGATGCGGTGCGCATCGCGTTCCTGCTGCCGCAGGGTGGCGAATTCGGCTTCGTGCTGTTCACCACGGCAACGGCGAGCGGCCTGTTCTCGTCGGCCACCGCCTCGCTGCTGATTGCCGGCGTGACGCTGTCGATGGCGCTCACGCCGTTCGGTGCGGCACTTTCCAAACGGCTCCTCAACGGCGAGAGCCGCGAGGAATTGGAGGAGGATTTCAACGGTGCCGGCGCCGACGTGCTGATGATCGGGTTTTCGCGTTTCGGCCAGATCGCCGCTCAGATCCTGCTGGCCGGCGGCCGCGAGGTGACCGTCATCGACGATTCCGCCGACCGCATCCGCCAGGCCGCGTCCTTCGGTTTCCGTATCTATTTCGGTGACGGGACGCGTCGGGACGTGCTCATCGCATCAGGCATCGAAAAGGCGAAGATCGTCGCCGTCACCACCCAGAAACGCGAGACGACCGACCAGATCGTCGATCTCATCCGCTCGCAATTTCCGGACGTACGCCTCTATGTCCGCTCCTACGACCGTATCCATGCGCTGTCGCTGCGGGATCGGAACGTCGAATACGAGCTGCGTGAGACCCTGGAATCCGGCCTGCTGTTCGGAAAAAAGACGCTGGAAGCGCTTGGCATGAGCGAGAACGAGACCGACGAGATCGGCGACGACATCCGCCAGCGCGACGAAGAGCGGCTGCAGATCCAGGCCGTCCAGGGGCTTGGCGCCGGCCGCGAAATGCTGTTCAATAGCCCGGTCCGGCCGGAACCGCTGATCAAGCCGAAGCGGTCGATGGTGCTGGACGCCGACGAACTGAGCGCGGAACCGGCGACGGCGGAGAACGGCTAGGGCCGGCTGGCGCTCCCTCTTGCGACCATCGCTACGATCGTCTCGAAAAGCTCGGCCTTGGCCTCTGCCGCCGTGATGTCGCCGCTGGCGGCGGCGTTCGACAGCGCCTCGGCTGCACCGAGCATGGCCCAGAGCCCGGGCGACGCTATATGACCGGCCTCTGCGAACGGGAGAAGCGCAAGCCGGCATTTTTCCATGAAAATGGCCTCGTATTCGTGCTTGATCCGTTCAAGCTCGGGAGAGCTCTCCAGGGCGGCGATGACGCCCGGTATCTCCCGGCCCTGCAACAGAACACAGTCCACATAGGAGGAGGCGATGACCGCGGCCCGGTCGGCGAGCGTCGGCCCGCTCGATTGCAGTGCCGCGTCCATGATGGCCGTCTGGCGGCTGTCGAAATCCTGATAAAGCGCGGCCAGGAGAACGGGCCGGGTGCTGAAATGATCGTAGACGACAGGCTTTGCGACACCCGCCTGCTCCGCCAGCCGGGGAAGCGTCAGCGCATCCGTGCCTTCATGCCGGACGATGCGCCACGCAACCTCCATCAACTGTTGGCGCCTTCCCTGCCGCGAGAGGCGCTGCCGGAGACGCGCCGGCTCTTTCATTTCGGTGCTTGACATGACTATATACCAAAAGTAACTTACTAAAAGTATATAACCACTGCCCGTGAGTTTCAATCTGCCAGCAGGAGTTTTCGCCATGCACGCGCTGATCGTCGTTTCGCATCCCGAACCCGGATCCCTCACCCATAACGTCGCCGCCCATCTCGCCGAGGGCGTCACCATGTCCGGCGGCTCCTTCGAAATTGCAGACCTTGCTGCGGAGGGTTTCGATCCGAGGTTTACGCAGGCGGATCTCGCCGCGCATCGCAGGCAGGCACCACCGCCGGCGGATGTCACGGCCGAACAGGCGAGGATCGATCGCGCCGATGCTCTGGTGCTCGTCTATCCCGTCTACTGGTGGTCGATGCCGGGGCTGTTGAAAGGATGGATCGACCGCGTCTTCGCAAACGGCTGGGCCTATGACGATGGGCAAGGCGCCAAAGTGGTGAAGAAACTTCGCCACCTTCCCATCCACCTAGTCGCGATCGGCGGCGCCGACATGCGGACCTATGCGCGGCACGGTTATTTCGGCGCGATGAGGACGCAGATCGATCATGGGATATTCGATTATTGCGGCGCGCCGGTCGTGGCATCCGAGCTTCTGCTGGAAGAAGAACTGGCTAAACCCGATTTCCCGTCGGAGATCGCACGGAAGATCGGCCGCAATGTTTTCAGCGCGGCGCGGAAAACCGAGGCCGCGTAGCCAGCCCGACGTCAGGCTTCGGCTGCTGCCGCATGAAGCGCGTCGATGGCGCGCTTGAGCTCATCCTTGACGTGCTCGGACTCGTCGAGGATGTCGCGGGCCTTCAGGAAGTCCAGCACCCGGAAACGGTTGACCGACGGCCGAAGGAAGATCTGGGGCGGATTGAGCTTCAGCTTGAGCGCGATACTTGCCTGCATTGTCAGCTGGCTGGCGCCGAACAGGCTGTCGATGCGATTGGGCGCATGGGTGCCGTCGCCTTCCGGCGCACCGACCACGTCGACGCCGATCACCACGTCGGCAACGTCCATCAGCTGCTCATAAGGGACGGGATTGAAGACGCCGCCGTCGATCATCACCCGGCCGTTCACTCGGACCGGCATGAAAAGGCCGGGAATGGCGGCAGACGCCGCGATCGCGGTGCGCAGCTCGCCCTGTTCGAGGATCACCTCCGCCTGGCCGTAATAATCGGTAGCCGAAATCTTCATCGGGATTTCGAGATCGGCGAAATCCTCCGGCACCTGCGGCGGCAGGAAGGCATCGAGGATGAGTTCGAGATTGAACTGGCCGAAGCGGAAACCGCCGAGCTTGTCGCGCATGGTCGCCGGGCCGAGACCCCAGAGCTTGTTCAAGAGGGTGCCCCGGTGGCCGACCGTCTCCAGTGCGTATTCGCGGATCTCGCGTCCGGTCATGCCCGACGCCATGCCGGCGCCGATGATCGCGCCGATCGACGAGCCGGAAATCGCAACCGGCCGTATGCCGAGCTCGTCGAGCGCCTCGATGATCTGGATATGCGACAGGCCCCGCGCGCCGCCGCCGCCGAGAGCAACCGCAAACGTCAGGCCGCCCTTGGCTCTGACGGCTTCGAGATCGGGAACTGCAAGCCTCGTATTCATTCCTCTGACCTCAGGCCGGCTGGTAGCGGAAAAAATCCATGCGGGTATCGCCGAACGTCCGGCTCTCCAAAAACTTGAAGACGGCATCGACGGCAGGATTGATGTCGGCCCGCTCCTCCAGAATGGCAAGGGCTCCGGGTGCGAGCCAGCCGCCGGCATGGGCAGAAAGCATGGCGCCCTCGCCGAGCCCCTGACCATAGGGCGGGTCGGCGAACAGGAAATGAAACGGCTCGATATTGTTGGCCGTGCCGAGCTTGGTGGCATCACGGCGCAGGATGCGCGCCCGGCCATGCAGGCCGAGGCTGTCGATGTTTTCCCACAACAGGCCCCTGCCCTCGACGCCGTTCTCGACGAAGAGCGCACTCTTGCAGCCGCGCGACAACGCCTCCAGCCCGACCGCGCCGGTGCCGGCGAAAAGGTCGATCACCCGGCCGCCATCCAGTGCCTGCGGATAGACGTGGCCGATGATGTTGAACAGGCTCTCACGCGTCCGGTCGATGGTCGGCCGGATGTCGCTTGTTTTGGGCGTGGCCAGAGACCGGCCGCGAAATTCACCACCGACGATCCGCACTGCGCGTTACCCTCTCGGCGTGCGCGGCTTGCCGCCGGCCGGGCGTCCGCCCGAGGCGGGCCGGCCACCAGGCTTGCCCCCGGGCTTGCCACCGGCACCCGCCGGTTTTCCGCGGCCGCCGGAAGGTTTTCCGCCAAAGCTCTTGCCGCCGCCAGGCTTCGCTACAAAGGGCTTGCCACCAGGCTTTCCACCGCGCGGCCTGTCGCCGGCGGGCCGATCACCTGTGGGACGGTCGCCTGCGGAGAAGGACCGTGCGGGACGCTCTCCATCCTCGCGCGGCTTGCGGTCGCCGAATGAACGTTCGCCTCTGGGCTTGTCACCGAAGGAGCGTTCGCCCCTCGGCTTGTCGCCGAACGGACGGTCACCACGGGGCGGACGGTCACCGGAAGGACGCTCGCCGCGCGGACGCTCGGAACGGCCTTCGCCGAAGGAGCGAGCAGGCCGATCACCATCGGCGCGTGGCTTGCGGTCGGCAAACGGGCGTTCGCCTCTCGGCTTGTCGCCGAACGGGCGGTCGCCACGGGGTTTGTCAGCGAAGGAACGCTCGCCACGCGGACGCTCCGAGCGAGCATCGCCGGAGAAGGATTTGGTCCGCGGACGGTCGCCGTCCTCGCGCGGCTTGCGGTCGCCCCTCGGCTTGTCGCCGAAGGGACGGTCACCACGATCCGGGCGGTCGCCAAAGGATTTCTTGCGGCCGAAATCGGCCTTTTCCGGCTTGTCAGGCCCGTCGGCGCGGATCCAGTCGCGGTCCTCTTCGGCGCGGTTGACGATGACCGGCCGGTCGTTCTGAGGCGTGGGCTTCTTGAAAAGCTGCTCGGCCTCGGCACGGGCGGAGGATTTGCGCGTCTTGTTTTCGGTGGTCGGGCGGGCGCCCGGCGCCATCCAGACATTGGCGGTGCGGCTGGTGCCCATCGGCGGACGCTTCTTCGGCCGGTCGTCCTCGTCCTCAGCGCGACCGCCGAACGGCTTTGCGCCGCGCGGCTTGTCGGCGAACTTGCGGTCGTCGCGCTTGGTATCCAGACGGCCGAGCGCCTTTTCGCGCCGGTCCTCCGGCTTGCCGGCACGCGGACGTTCGCTCCGCTCCGGCCTTGCCGCCCATTCCGACTGCTCGTTACGGGCCGAGCGCTCGGCACGGGCGGGCTTCTCATCCTCTTCTGCAGCCGTCTCGGTATAGATCGGCGCATCGAAATTCGCCTTGGATTCCTCGATCAGGCGCGGCCCGAGCTGGTCGCGCAGCATGCGGCCCCGCACTTCCACCACCTCGCCTTCCGGCAGGTCCCCGAGCTGAAACGGTCCGTAGGAAATGCGGATCAGGCGGTTGACCTCGAGGCCGAGCGCGCCGAGCACGTTCTTGATCTCGCGGTTCTTGCCTTCGCGAAGGCCCATTGTGATCCAGACATTGCTGCCCTGGGTGCGGTCGAGCGTCGCGTCGATCGAGCCGTAGAGCACGCCTTCGACGGCAATGCCCTCCTTCAGCTTGTCCAGCTCCTCCTGCTTGATCTCGCCATGGGCACGCACGCGGTAACGGCGCAGCCAGCCGGTGGTCGGCAGTTCCAGCACGCGCGACAGGCCGCCATCGTTGGTCAACAGCAGCAGGCCTTCGGTATTGATGTCGAGGCGGCCGATGGAAAGCACCCGCGGCAGACCTTCGGGAAGGTTGTCGAAGACGGTCGCGCGGCCTTCCGGATCGGAATTGGTGGTCACCAGGCCGGCAGGCTTGTGGTAGAGCCAGAGGCGGGTGCGCTCGATGCCGCGGATCGGCATGCCGTCGACCTCGATCTTGTCAGCGAGCGTCACGTTGACGACCGGGGTATCCAGGACCTTGCCGTTCAGGCTGACCCGGCCTTCCATGATCATCCGCTCGATATCGCGGCGCGACGCGACTCCGACGCGTGCGAGGATCTTGGAAATGCGCTCGGGCTTGCCCTCGGCCTCCATGGTTTCCGGTGCCGGGGGCAGCTTGCGGACGGGCTTTGCCGCCTTTTCAGCGCCGCTCTTGGCTGCGGAACTCTTCCTGGGCGCGAGGCCTTCCTTGGCGGAAAAGCCCGCCTTGCCGCCAGGGCCGGCCTTCGGAGCGGCTCTCGGTTTGGTTTCGCGAACGAAAGTCTTGCCTTCGCCGCGCTTCGGCTTGTCTTTGGAATTCATTTGTTGTTTGCCTGAAGCGTGATGTCTACGGAGCGATCCGGACATTCTTGTTCGTGTTGACTGAGATGGATTCGTGCCCGCAGCCGGGCGTCCAGTTGGATGCTTCCTACCAGTTCGCGCGATCCGGGTTAAGAGGAAATCGCCGAAATGCCTAATACCGATGGGTTCATGAATGCTGCCCTTGCGGAAGCCAAAGACGCGGCCGCCCGCGGCGAGGTTCCGATCGGCGCCGTTCTGGTCATCAACGGCGTTGTCGTCGCCCGCTCCGGAAACCGGACCCGCGCCGAAAACGACGTTACCGCCCATGCCGAAATCGCCGTCATCCGGGATGCCGCGGCCGCCCTTGGACAGGAGCGTCTGTCAGGTGCGGACCTTTACGTGACGCTCGAACCCTGCACCATGTGCGCGGCGGCGATCTCGTTTGCGCGCATCCGGCGGCTCTATTACGGCGCGGAGGACCCGAAAGGCGGAGCGGTGGACAACGGCGTGCGCTTCTTTACCCAGCCGACCTGCCATCATGCGCCGGAAGTCTATTCGGGCCTCGGCGAAAGCGAGGCCGCGATCCTGCTCACCGGCTTCTTCAGATCGAAAAGAGAGAGCTAAAGCGGGCTTAGAAAAGCTTCCACCAGTCGCTGCCCTTCTTGGCTTCCGCGGCTTGCGCCTTGCGACGCTTTTCCTTCTGGCTTTCGGGCTCGCCGACATCCGACAGGGCAGCCGCATCCGCCGAACGGAACTCCGCCGGCGGATCGGCGAGCGAACGACGGCGTCCGGTGACGCTGACGGTCTCGGCGTTTTCCTTGGCCTTGCGGAAGGCTTCCCACTTTTCCGTTTCGGTCATCTGACCGGCCTGGCCGCTGCCTGCGAGCAGCGGTGAGCGATAGTTGGGATCGTTCTCGTGAGCCGCCGCTTCGTCACGCAGACGCTTGCGGGTTTCTTCCGGAGATTCGACCCAGTTGGGATTGCTCTCGCGGTTCGCCAGCGATTGCTGCGGCGCCGGCAGCGCCTGATCCTGGCCCTTGGCGACAACCAGCGAAGGACGCGGGTTGTATTTCAGGCCCGCTTTCGCTTCGGCGCTCTTGCCGCCCAGCGAGACGGACTGACCGAGGTCGTCGGTCAGCTGCTCCATGGCTGTCTTGTCAGTGCCGTATGTCGGGCCGCCGATGCAGCCCGAAAGGGTCAATGTCGAGGCGAGGACACCGGCCACGCCCATGCCGACACGAAACGCATAAGTCGCTTTCATCAAAACCCTTCCAGCGGCGCCCGTCCTGACGCCTCAGACACACTCAAACGCCTGATGACCGGAAAATCCGGCCAATTTCAGGCGGTTTTACCGGATGATTGCTCAAAGCGCAATGATCCGGTAACTTTCCACCATCAAAGCCGGCCGAGAGCGGCCAACTCGCGCAATGCGGCAGCGTCACGCGCCGAAACATCCGGATAGGCAGGATCGGAGCCGACATCGGTCGTCACCCGCCACGAGCGGGCACATTTGGTGCCTTCGGCGAGCTTCGGATCGACGGCAACGCCCTGCACTTCCGGTAGACGGAAGGCACTCTCCGGCCCCTCGCCCGCAACGATCGCGATGTCCGACGTTATGCAGGTTTCTTCGAACTCCTGGCCTTCCAGCGCCTTCATCAGCTCCGGATCGTTGACATAAACGACCGGTGCGGCCTCCAGCGAAGAGCCGATCCGCTTGTCCTTGCGCTCGATTTCGAGTGCGCCTGTGACAACCGAGCGCACCTTGCGGATTCGCGCCCACTTTTCGGCCACCGCTTCGTTCTTCCACTCGGCCGGAACCGTCGGAAACTGCTCGAGATGGATCGAGACGGCGTTCGGGTTGCGCGACAGCCACGATTCCTCGGTGGTGAACGGCAGCATGGGCGCAAGCCAGGTCACCGTGCAGTCGAAGATCTTGCGGATGACCGCAAGAGCCGCACGACGGCGCAGCGACGACGGGGCATCGCAATAAAGCGCATCCTTGCGGATATCGAAGTAGAAGGCCGACAGTTCGATATTGGAAAAATCGATGAGCGCCCGGGCGATCTTCTTGAACTCGAAAGCGTCGTAGCCTTCGCGGACGAGCTTATCGAGCTCGGCCAGGCGATGCAGCATCAGCTTTTCGAGTTCCGGCAGGTCAGCATAGGCGATCTCCTCTCCCTCGTCGTGGGCGAGCGTGCCGAGCATCCAGCGGATCGTGTTGCGCAGCTTGCGATACGCATCGACATTGGTCTGGATGATTGTCTTGCCGAGGCGCTGGTCTTCCCAATAGTCCGTCGTCATCACCCAGAGGCGGAGGATATCGGCGCCAGCATCCTTCATGACGTCCTGCGGCGCCACGACATTGCCGAGCGACTTCGACATCTTCTGGCCCTTCTCATCCATGGTGAAGCCATGGGTGACGACCGTGTCATAGGGCGCCCGGCCGCGGGTGGCGGCGGATTCCAGCAGCGAGGAGTGGAACCAGCCGCGATGCTGGTCCGAACCTTCCAGATAGACGTCGGCCGGCCATTTCAGGTCCGGCCGGTCTTCCAGCGTGAACGTGTGGGTCGAGCCAGAGTCGAACCAGACGTCCAGGATATCCCTTACCTGGGTCCAGCCTTCGTTGGCGCGCGACCCCAGGAAGCGCTCGCGCGCTCCTTCGGCGAACCAGGCGTCGGCACCTTCGAGATCGAAGGCTTCGAGGATGCGCTGGTTGACGGCTTCGTCCTGGAGGATTTCGCCCTGCTCGTCGACAAAGACGCAGATCGGGACGCCCCAGGCGCGCTGACGCGAAAGCACCCAGTCCGGGCGCTGCTCGATCATGGCGCGCAGGCGGTTCTGGCCGGCTGATGGCACGAAACGCGTGTCGTCGATCGCCTTCAGCGCGCGTGAGCGCAGCGTGGTGCCGTCGGCAAGGTCCTTGTCCATGTAGACGAACCACTGCGGCGTGTTGCGGAAGATGATCGGCTTCTTCGACCGCCAGGAATGCGGATACTGGTGCTTCATCCGGCCGCGGGCAAACAGCGCGTTGCGCTCGATCAGCGCCTTGATGACGCGATCGTTGGCATCGCCCTTCTTGCCGTTGTCGTCCATGACGCGAGCGCCCTCGAAACCGGGGGCGTCAGCCGTATAGAAACCGCCGTCGTCGACCGTGAAGGGGATTTTCGACGAGATGCCACGGGCTTCGAGATCGCGGGCGGCGGACGTCCAGGCGTCAAAGTCCTCGCGGCCGTGGCCGGGGGCGGTGTGGACGAAACCGGTGCCCGCATCGTCGGTGACGTGATCGCCGGCGAGGAGCGGGACGGCGAAGTCGTAGCCGAGATCGCGAAGTGGATGGGCGCAAGTAATTGCGGCGAGTTGATGTGCCATCACAGCGCCAACAAATTCCAAGACGATCTTCGCTTTGGCGGCGCATTCGTCGGCCAGACTCTTTGCGAAGACAAGTATTTCACCCGGCTGGGGACCGAAGTCGTTGGTTGCTTTAGTTACTTTATAAAGTCCATAGGTGACCTTTGGAGAGAAAGCGATCGCACGATTTCCCGGTATGGTCCAAGGCGTAGTGGTCCATATGACAATTGACGCCGACTTCAACTCTTCAGCTGTCGCCAAATCAAAGCCATCGTCTTCAGGTTCGTAAAAATCAGTCTTAACAACCGGGAACTTCACCCAGATCGTGTCGCTCTCGTAATCGTGGTATTCGACCTCAGCCTCGGCCAGCGCGGTGCGTTCGACGACCGACCACATGATCGGCTTCGAGCCGCGATAAAGCTGGCCGCTCTTGGCGATCTTCAGCAGTTCGCCGGCGATGCGGCTCTCGGCGTGAAAGTTCATCGTCAGGTACGGGTTTTCGAAATCGCCGACGATGCCGAGGCGCTTGAATTCTTCCCCCTGGACCTTGATCCAGCCGGCGGCGAATTCGCGGCATTCGCGGCGGAATTCGTTGATCGGAACTTCGTCCTTGTTCTTGCCCTTGGCGCGATAGGCTTCCTCGATCTTCCATTCGATCGGAAGGCCGTGGCAATCCCAGCCCGGAACATAGTTCGAGTCATATCCGCGCATCTGGAACGAGCGGGTGATGACGTCCTTCAGGATCTTGTTCAGCGCGTGGCCGATGTGGATGTTGCCGTTGGCATAGGGCGGGCCGTCATGCAGCACGAATTTTGCCCGGCCCGCGGCGGAGGCGCGGAGCTGCTTGTAGAGGTCCATCTGCTGCCAGCGGGCAACCAGTTCCGGTTCCTTCTGCGGCAGCCCGGCACGCATCGGGAAGTCGGTTTCGGGCAGATAGAGGGTTTTCGAATAGTCGAGCTTTTCGGCGGTATCGGTCATGGAAGCAATCGTCCTGGCGCCGCGACGGGGCGCATCTCGATGAAAATTCGCTGGCGGAAGGCGCTCATGAAGCGCCAAAAACCCGGACCCTCCGGCCGCTCTTACAGCGCGCGGAAGGCCGGGCCTATAATTCGAATGATCTGGGCCAGCCGGAATTTTTTCATGGTGGCGGTTCTTAAGGGTTTTTGCGGCGGAAAGGAAGGGGATTTACCAAGCCAATTTCCTTCCGAAGGCCGCATTTGATTTTGGTGCCATCTGCGCTTATATTTCTGGGCAAATGGCACGGAGGCAATGAAGTGCGCGCATCTGCTGACATACCTATTCGCAAGCGACTTGAGATCGCATCGCGCGGTCAGTTGCAAGCCTATGACGGAGCCAATGTATCAGAGTTGACCAACCTCGGCTTTTCGATGGAAGAACTCTATAGATTTGTGGCCCCGCGTCGCACGCTTGCCCGGCGGATCGCGAATAGAGAGACATTAACTGTCAGCGAGAACGACGGAGCCCTGCGTGTAGTGCGCGTGATGGAACTCGCCAAGCGGGTCTTCGGCGATCAGGATCGCGCTCATCGCTGGTTGCGCAAACCGAACAGAGGAATGAATGGCGTCGTGCCGCTCGATCTCCTTGAATCGGAAACTGGCGCAGTGCTCGTCGAGCAGGCGTTGCATCAGATCGATCACGGCATTTACGTCTGACCCATGATCCTGTGGCGCATTTCCAACTATGCGGACTTATCAGGCGGAGGTGGACTGGTCGCGCCCGGGCGATGGCATAAACAAGGAAGCCCAATCGTCTATTGCTGCGATCACCCTTCGACCGCACTTCTGGAAATATTGGTGCATGTGGACGCCGAAGACTTGCCGCTGGATTTTCAACTACTGAAGATCCATTGCCCGGACGAGATTGCCGCCCAGACGATTACGTCGGGCGATGTCGACCTTTTGGATACCGCTGAAACAGGTCAGGCGGGAAACGCCTGGCTCGTGGAAAACAAATTCTGCCTTCTGAAGGTGCCGTCGGCGATTTTGCCTGAAGCTGCAAACATTCTTGTCAATCCGGAGCATGCGGATGCCGGCCAACTGACGATCGAAAAGGCAGTGCGCTACCCCTTCGACAGCCGGCTGCTCCGCTAACCCCTCAAAACGCGATCTTGGCGTCCACTTCGCCGAGGGGCCTGACGCCGGACAACAGCGCCCGCGCCTCTTCCTCATCGCGCTTGATCTGGGCGACCAGGGCATCCAGCCCGTCGAACTTCAGTTCGTCGCGCAGGTGGCCGAAGAAGGAGACGGAACAGGTTTCGCCGTAGAGGCTGCCGGAGAAATCGAAGAGGTAGGTCTCGAGCAGGGGCGCACCGTTTTCGGTCACCGTCGGGCGGCGGCCGTAGCTGGCGACGCCGTCGAAAAGCGTGCCGTCGGGGCGGCGGAAGCGCACGGCGTAGATGCCGGCCTTGAGTACGGCCTCCGGCGGCAGCTGCATGTTGGCAGTCGGGAAACCGAGCTGGCGGCCGAGCTTTTCACCGCCGATCACCTCCGCCTCGAGCGTGTAGCGATAACCGAGCAGGCCGGCCGCGGCGGAGACATCGCCTTCCGCCAGCAGATCGCGGATGCGGCTGGACGAGATTACGTCAGCATTCTCGTCGCGAAAGGCATCGACCAGCTGCACGTTGAAACCGTGCTTGCCGCCCGATGCCATCAGGAAGGCGGGGCCGCCTTTCCGGTCCTTGCCGAAATGAAAGTCGAAGCCGGTGACGACGGCGCTGGCTGCGAGCCAATCCACGAGGATGGTCTGGATGAATTCTTCTGCCGAGCGGGTCGCAAACTCGCGGGTGAAGGGATATTCGATCACCGAGCGGAAACCCATGGCCTCCAGCAGGCGAGCCTTGAGCGGCGCCGGGGTCAGGCGGAAGACCGGTTCCTCCGGGCGGAAAACGGTGCGCGGATGCGGCTCGAAGGTCAGCACCAGGGCGGGTACGCCGTGCTGTTCGGCAAGTGCCAGCGCGCGCTCCAGCACGCTGCGATGGCCGCGATGCACGCCGTCGAAATTGCCGATGGCGATGACGCCGCCCTTCAGTTCCTCGGGCAGCGGTTCCTTCTTCTCGTTGCGGTGGAAGACAGTCATGCGGCGGGTTCCGGTTCAGGCCGAATTCAGGCCCAGGGGGCTATGCGAGGCGCGGCATCCAGTATTTCGGCGCGGCATTTTCCCGCTTCAGCCAGGCGTTGAGGATCGCCTCGTCGGTCTGGCCGTTGACGGTGTATTCCGCGACATGGATGCCCGCGCTGATATAGAGCAGGTCGAGGCCGTATGCGAGCGCGCCGCGCACATCGGTCGGCATGCCGTCGCCGATCGCCAGCACCCGGTTCATCGGGAAATCGCCGCGCACTTCGCGGGCAGCTTCGATCGTCGCCTCATAGATCGGACGGTGCGGCTTGCCGGCGACGCGGGTCTTGCCGCCGAACTCTTCGTAATAGGCGGCCACCGCGCCGGCGCAGGGGATGATCTTGTGGCCGCGCTCGACGACGAGATCCGGGTTGGCGCAGATGAAAGGCACGTCACGCTTGGCGAACGCTGCCAGCATGTCGGTATAGTCTTCCGGTACTTCCTTCTCGTCGTCGAAGAAACCGGTGCAGACGATGCATTCGGCTTCGTCGGCGGAGACCACCTCGACGCCGAGCCCGTCGAACAGGTTGAGGTCGCGCTCGGGACCGATCAGAAAAACCTTTTTCGGGCCGTCGACGATCAGGTGCTGGGTGACGTCGCCGGACGTAACGATCCGGTCATAGGTGCCGTCGGGCACGCCGAGCGTGCGCATCTGCTCGATGACGCCGGGAGCCGTGCGCGGCGAATTGGTGATCAGCACGACGGTGGCGCCGGCTTCGCGGGCCGCGGCGAGCGCCCGGCAGGAATGCTGGAAAGCCTCGACACCGTTGTGAACCACACCCCAGACGTCCGAAAGGACCACGTCGTAGTCGCCGATCACTTCGTTCAGATTGCCGATGCGCTTTGCCATGTAACCTTCCCATCTCGCAAGTCCCGGGTCACATGACAAACCCGGTTAAGGATTACAAGAGATATTCGGGAGAAAAGCCGCGCCCGCATCGGCGACGCTGGCAAGGGTAACTCTTCCACTTCGTCCCTAGCCCGCTACCGCCAACCGGACGGCAAGGCCCACGACCGCGCTGACGGCCAGGACCGGCACCATGCCGATCTTCATGCGGAAGAGCAGGAAGGCCGATACCACGAAAAGCAGGAAGGCGAGCGGATCGAGCGTCGTCCAGGCCGGCCAGAAAAGCCTCAAGCCGGCCGCGGGCCAGAGGGAAATCTGCTCGACCTCGCGGAACAGGACGTGCAGGCCGAACCAGATGGCGAGGTTGAGGATGACGCCGACAACCGCGGCCGTGATGGCCGACAGCGCCGCCGAAAGGACCGGATTGCCGCGCAGCCGCTCGATATAGGGTGCGCCTGCGAAGATCCAGATGAAGCTCGGCACGAAGGTCGCCCAGGCGACCAGCAGGGCGCCGATCACGCCGCCGGCGACCGGTCCGAGACCGGCGGCTTCCCGGAAGCCGACCAGGAAGCCGACGAAGGACAGCACCAGAACCAGCGGCCCAGGCGTCGTTTCGGCAAGCGCCAGCCCGTCCAGCATTTCGCCAGGTTTCAGCCAGCCGTAATTGTCGACCGCCACCTGCGCCACATAGGCGAGCACCGCATAGGCACCGCCGAACGTCACCATCGCCATCTTGGAGAAGAAGGTGAACATGACGGCCAGGCCTTCCGGCGCCGAGAACATCCACAGCAGCAGAAGCGGAAGCTGCCAGACCGCGATCCAGAAGACCAGTGTGGCGATCGCCGTCAACGGCTTCGGCCGTTTCGGCAAGTCGATCACGTCGGAGCTTTTGGCTGCTCCGCTGCCTCTGCGGGCGGCAAAGAAGCCAACTAACCCGGCCAGAAGCACCACGAGCGGAAACGGCAGGCCGAAGAAGAACAATGCCACGAAGGCAGCCGCCGCGATGCCGAACAGGAGGCGGTTCTTCAGCGTCTTGCGGCTAAGGCGGATCACCGCCTCGACAACGATCGCGAGGACAGCCGCCTTGAGGCCGAAAAACAGGCCGGTCAGCCAGCTCGTATCCTGATAGAGGGCGTAGGCCGTCGAAAGGGCGATGATGACGGCCAGCCCCGGAAGCACGAAAAGAAGGCCGGCGATCATGCCCCCGCGCACCCCGAACATCAGCCAGCCAATATAGGTGGCCAGCTGCTGGGCTTCCGGTCCCGGCAGCAGCATGCAGTAGTTCAAGGCATGCAGAAAGCGCGCCTCGGAAAGCCAGCGCCTTTCGTCCACCAGGGTCCGGTGCATCAGGCCGATCTGCCCAGCAGGCCCGCCGAAGCTCAGGACCCCGATCTTGGCGAACACCGCCGTCAGCTCGCCGAGCGTCGGCTTCACCGCAATCTCGTCCTTCACCGCCTGATCCATCATTGCCTCATGCTCTTCCGCAACGGTTACCTGTCGTCCATGGCGTCATGTACCCCCCGGGCGCGGAAGCTCGCCGCCCCCTCTAGGAGCCATATGTGAAGGCCGTATGAAGGAAGCGAACTTCGGGCATGGCGCCACGTTGCGGCATTCGCAGGCCTCGGGCGGCTGTTAAACGCGCCGGCGCCTTTCTTCCACCAAAGTCCGGTGCAACATGCCGACCTGCCCGGAGAGGTAGCTTAAACCCGAGACCCGATGTGGCCGGTTGCGGTCATCAGTTCCGCCAGGCGCAGGCGTTGCCCAGCATCCGTATCGTTAAGCGTATTTCCCATGAGTTCCGAGCCGTCCCGAAAATTTTACGGCCGTTCTTGACTCATCCGCCGGTCACCCTTATCTCGACGCGGCTGGCACTCTCCAAACGGGAGTGCTAACAGCACCGAGATACGGGTTTCCACCCGTCCATGTCATTTGATCGAGGGATTAGACAATGGCAAGCACCAATTTCCGCCCCCTTCACGACCGCGTCGTTGTTCGTCGCGTCGAATCCGAAGCCAAGACCAAGGGCGGCATCATCATTCCTGATACCGCCAAGGAAAAGCCGCAAGAAGGCGAAATCGTCGCCGTCGGCACCGGCACCCGCGACGACAAGGGCAACATCACCGCTCTCGACGTCAAGGCTGGCGATCGCGTCCTGTTCGGCAAGTGGTCCGGCACCGAAGTCAAGCTCGACGGCGAAGACCTTCTGATCATGAAGGAATCCGACATCATGGGCATCATCGGCTGATCTCAGTCGGTTGCTTTCACTGAAATATCGCTGACACCCCTTTTCAGGAGTTCCCAAAATGGCAGCTAAAGAAATCAAGTTCGGCCGCACCGCGCGCGAAAAGATGCTGCGCGGCGTCGACATTCTCGCCGACGCAGTCAAGGTAACGCTCGGCCCGAAGGGTCGCAACGTCATCATCGACAAGTCCTTCGGCGCTCCGCGCATCACCAAGGACGGCGTATCGGTCGCCAAGGAAATCGAACTTGACGACAAGTTCGAGAACATGGGCGCCCAGATGGTCCGCGAAGTTGCTTCGAAGACCAACGACATCGCGGGCGACGGCACCACGACTGCTACCGTTCTTGCCCAGGCCATCGTTCGCGAAGGCAACAAGGCCGTTGCAGCCGGCATGAACCCGATGGACCTGAAGCGCGGCATCGATCTCGCCGTTGCAGACGTCGTCAAGGATCTCCAGGCCAAGGCCAAGAAGATCTCGACCTCGGAAGAAGTCGCACAGGTCGGCACGATCTCCGCAAACGGCGACAAGCAGGTCGGTCTCGACATTGCTGAAGCCATGCAGAAGGTCGGCAACGAAGGCGTCATCACCGTCGAAGAAGCCAAGACCGCAGAAACCGAACTCGAAGTCGTCGAAGGCATGCAGTTCGACCGCGGCTACCTGTCGCCCTACTTCGTCACCAACCCGGAAAAGATGGTTGCCGATCTCGACGACGCTTTCATTCTCCTCCACGAGAAGAAGCTCTCGAACCTGCAGGCGATGCTCCCGGTTCTCGAAGCCGTCGTCCAGACCGGCAAGCCGCTCCTGATCATCGCTGAAGACGTCGAAGGCGAAGCTCTTGCGACGCTCGTCGTCAACAAGCTGCGTGGCGGCCTCAAGATCGCTGCCGTCAAGGCTCCGGGCTTCGGCGATCGCCGCAAGGCCATGCTCGAAGACATCGCCATCCTGACGGGCGGCACTGTCATCTCCGAAGACCTCGGCATCAAGCTCGAAAATGTCACGCTCGACATGCTCGGCCGCACCAAGAAGGTCTCGATCTCCAAGGAAAACACCACGATCGTCGACGGCGCCGGCTCCAAGGCCGACATCGAAGGCCGCGTTGGTCAGATCAAGGCTCAGATCGAAGAAACCACTTCCGACTACGACCGCGAAAAGCTGCAGGAACGTCTGGCCAAGCTGGCCGGCGGCGTTGCCGTGATCCGCGTCGGTGGCTCGACGGAAGTCGAAGTCAAGGAAAAGAAGGACCGTATCGACGACGCCCTCAACGCGACGCGCGCTGCCGTTCAGGAAGGCATCGTACCGGGCGGCGGCGTTGCCCTGCTGCGTTCCTCCGTCAAGATCACCGCAAAGGGTGCAAACGACGACCAGGAAGCCGGCATCAACATCGTTCGCCGCGCTCTGCAGTCGCTGGTTCGCCAGATCGCTGAAAACGCTGGTGACGAAGCTTCGATCGTGGTCGGCAAGATCCTCGAAAAGAACGAAGACAACTACGGCTACAACGCCCAGACGTCTGAATATGGCGACATGATCACCATGGGCATCGTCGACCCGCTCAAGGTCGTTCGCACGGCTCTGCAGAACGCAGCTTCGGTTGCTTCGCTGCTGATCACCACCGAAGCCATGATCGCCGAACTTCCGAAGAAGGAATCGGCAGGCGGCGGCATGCCTGGCGGCATGGGCGGAATGGGCGGCATGGACATGATGTAAGACCTCCGGGTCTTCACATCTGAGCCAACCGGTTCAGTTGAGAAAAGGGCGATCCTCGGATCGCCCTTTTTGTTTTGTCGTCGATTACCGGCCAATCCGATGACGTTTCAGCGCATACGGAGCAGATACTCGGTGGCATTGAAGGGATTGGCGCCCGAACGTCGGCGCGAACGCGGCGGATCGGGCATCCGGGCATAGTGATCGAAGGAATATTCCATCGTACCCATGCCGCTTGTCAGCCCCGGCAATTGTTGCAGTATGCCTTGGGTCGTCGTGGATGCAATCGTGCCTTCCAGCCGGGCCACGCCATTTGCAATCGCCGTTTCCCTGGTTATCGCACCGGATTTCGCAAGCATGGCATGCACACCGCTTAAAGCCGCGGCAGGCACTTCGAGGCAAAAGTGGTCGATCGGTTCGCAGACGATGGTTTGCGCCGCCGACAGAGCAGCCGCCAGCACCAGCGGCGTCAACCGACGAAAATCGGCAGCGGTGCTCACCGGCGAACTATGCCGGGCCGCGGTCATTGCGACGTGGCAATCGATGATCTGCCAGCCGAAAGGCCCCTGTTTCAACGTTTCGAATACGGTGTCCTCGACCGCCCGATAAAAGCTTGCGGGCATTTGGCCGACATCCACTTCCAATGCGAAGCTGTTGCCGGCCCCTTCCGGGCGTGGCTCGACGCGCAGCCCGACTGTCGCCATGAAGGGATTGGGCTCCTTGAATATGATCTCAAGGCCGGCACCGGTTCCGACAAGCCTTTCCACGCAGATGACCGTGCTCTCCTCGAAGATCGCTTCGAGACCGAAATCCGCCAGCAGGGTCGATTGGATGACCTCCTTCTGCACCTCGCCATACAGCGACACGAAGACTTCGTCGGCGTCGTCGTTGCGACGCAGGTTGATCAGCGGGTCCTGTTCGGCCAGTTGGTTCAGCGCCAGCCAGAGTGCCGCGTTGTCGAAGGGGCGCCTGGCCAGCACCCGGGTTTCAAGTGTAGGCGGAGCAAAGTGAGACCGACCGCCGGAAAGCAGATCGCCTCCCACCGCATCTCCTATCCGAGCGCTGGCCAGTCCGTTTACGCGGGCGATCTGCCCTGCGTGGAAACTGGTGACGGGATGGGTCCCGCCGGCCTCGAAAACCTGGATTCCCGTCACCCTTGCCGGGCCTTTGCGCAGATCCAGGTATTGCCGAAGCTGGACTGTGCCGGATGTCAGATACATGTAGGACAGCTTTTCGCCGCCCCACCCGCGTTCGATCTTGAAGATCTTCCCTTCAACCGGGCCATCCGGGTCGAGCGCGCGGCTGGGCAGCAGCGTCGCGATGGCCGATGTCAGCGCAGACAAGCCGACGCCGGTCATCGCCGCTCCTGCGAATGTCGGGTGCACCAGCCCTCTCGCGACCTGATCGACCAGAGAGTTTCCGAGCCTTTCGGCGGTCAGACGGTCCGGGGCCGTGACATAGTCACGGAGCAGTGCGTCGTCGTTGTCAGCCAGCGTTTCGCTGAGTACCGTGAAAGACGGTTCGGCAAGCAGGTCGGGCGTCTCCACCTGTACGAGTTTGCTGCCGGGGTCGATGACGGCGGACATGGCAATAGGCTGCACCGCCAGCTGGCGGGCGATATCCTCCAGCACAAGGTCATACTGAGCGCCCATCCGATCGACCTTGTTGATGAAGAAGACGAACGGCACGGCGAGGCGCTGCAGCGCTCGTACCAATACGCGGGTCTGTGCCTGCACGCCCTCGACCGCCGAAACGACGACGACCGCAGCGTCCAGCAATCCAAGTACCCGCTCCACCTCGGCAATGAAATCGGGATGGCCGGGCGTATCGACGAGGTTGACGGCCGTGTCGCCAATCGTAAAGGACACGACCGCAGCGCGAATGGTGATACCGCGCAGGCGTTCGATCTCAAGGCTGTCGGTCTGCGTATCGCCGGTATCGACGCTGCCTAGCCTGTCGATCACGCCGGCATTAAAAAGGAGTCTTTCCGTAAGGCTAGTCTTGCCTGCGTCCACATGGGCGAGGATGCCCAGATTCAAAGTGCGCATAGATCCTCAACTTCTCAGAATTTCGAACGTGATTTTCGTGAGAAGGGACTCGGCGCATTGGGACCTCTATGTGCTGATGACCACGGCTTGATGCAAAACCTCTCGTCTTTTGCGGAGGCGCATGTCCAGCTGTACGGAAGTCTCCGAGGATATGTCAAGCGTGGCCATTCCGCCCTGGCGAACACGAGGCAAGCGGCGCCCATATGCCTCAAACCAATTGCGCAAACCCGCAGCTGACAAAGACCCAGACCACAATTACAGTCGCGCCATGAGTTTCTTCGAGAGCCTGCTCGTCCTGCTGCTTGTCGCGATCGTGCTCCTGCAGATCTCGCGCCGGCTTTCCGTGCCCTATCCGTCGATGCTAGCGCTGGCGGGTGCCGCCGTCGCGCTGGTGCCGGGCATGCCCTATATCTCGCTCGATCCGCACACCGCACTGGCGCTGTTCATCGCGCCGGCGCTGCTCGATGCCGCGTTCGATTTTCCGCTCGGGACGGCCCGCCGGTTCTGGGTTCCGCTGCTTGTCTTTGCGATCGGCGGCGTATGTGCGACCGCGGCCGTCGTTGCCTTTGCAGGATGGGCTTTTGCCGGGTTGCCGATTGCAGCGGCGCTGGTGCTCGGTGCGATCGTCGCTCCCCCCGATGCGGCGGCGGCGACGGCAGTGCTGTCTTCGATGTCGATCCCGCGCACCACCGATACGGTCCTCCGGGGCGAGAGCCTGTTCAACGATGCGGCGGCGCTGCTGATCTTCGATGCGGCGCTCTCCGTACAATCGGCCGGCAGTCTCGACACCGGCGTCGCGCTGCATCTTTCCGTCGCCGTGCCCGGCGGCCTGCTGCTCGGCATCCTTGCCGCCTGGGTGGTCCGGTATCTCATGCGGTTCGTCGCCGGCACGCTCGGCGGCGTCCTCCTGCAGTTCGTCCAAACCTTCCTTCTGTGGATCGTCGCCGAGCGGCTCGGCCTGTCGGCGGTGCTTGCCATCGTCGCCTTCGCGATGACGCTGGCGAGAAGCAGCGAAGCCCGCTCCTCGGCCCGCATGCGGGTGCAGTCCTATGCGGTCTGGACTGCAGTCGTCTTCGTGCTCAACGTCATGGCCTTCCTGCTGATGGGCATGCAGGTTCGCGACATCGTCGGCGGGATGCCGGCGGATCATCTTTGGGATGCTGCGCAGTTTTCGCTGATCACCATCGTGATCGTCGTCGCCGTCCGTTTTATCGTCTGCGTCGGCTACAATCGCCTCACCGCCTGGTACGAGCGCAGCCGCGGCAGGCCGGAACCCGCGACGACGACGCAGGCGCTGCTGGCCGGGTGGTGCGGCATGCGCGGCCTGGTGACGCTTGCGACCGCCTTTGCCCTGCCGATGGACTTTCCGCAGCGCGACGTGGTGGTGCTGACCGCTTTTTCGGTGGTTCTTGCGACCCTCGTCGTCCAGGGACTGACGCTCACCCCGATCATCCGCTGGCTCGGCCTCGACCGCCGTGCCGAAGGGCATGGCGAACTCGCCGTCCTGCGCAGCAAGATCGCCCTCGCCGGCCTTTCCAGGCTCGACGGCGCGACCGAGACGGAGGCGGAACTGCTGCGCTCCAAGTTCCGCATCGAGCAGCTGGCCGCTACCCGTATCGAGGACGCCAACGCGCTCGAGACCTACCGGCGGCTCGCCCTGACGGCGATTGCCGCGCAGCGCGAAGAGCTGGAAAAGCTTCGCTCGGTGCACAAGGTCAATGTCGACGAATACAATCTGCTGCTCGAGGAGATCGACTGGCGCGAACTTTCGGTCCTGCCGGAAGATGCGCGCAGGATCGAGGAAATCTGATCCGCCGTTCAATCAGTACTGTGGCGGGTAACGGCGAGCCGGCGCGGCATGCGAAGGGCGGCCTGGAAGCCGCCCCCGTTACACCGATCTACAGTTCCGCGTTGCGCAATCAATAGATATCGCGGCCGTTATTGCTCTTGCGGTAGATGTTGCGCGAAGCGCGGTCCTGCATGCGCTCGATCCGCTGACGCTCCCTATAGGAAATGTAGCCGTCACGGCCGGCACGGGACTGCGCCCTGTCGATGCGATATTGCTGGCGGGAGAGGTTGCGCAATTCGCGCGGCGTCAGCTCACCCCGGGCCATGCCGCGATAGATGCGGTATTCCTGGCGGTTTTCCCGCGCCTCGCTGCGGTAGGTCTGGGCAAGGCTCGGAACGGCGGATGCGACCAGGAGGGCGAGCGCGGTGATGATGATCTTCTTCATGAGGGGTTCCTTTCATCGGCAATGATCGCATGGTGAAGGAGAAACGATGAACCTTTGCTGAAGGTTGCGTTCAGCAAAGAGAACGCCCTTTAAGTGCCGATTGGAGCAGGAGGCGGCGCGGCATTGGGAGCGCGAACGATTGTCTCTTTTTATCGAACAAACCGTCAATCATTGTTCATCTTCCGGATACGAGGGAAATGGGGCACATACGGTCCCAGAGAATTCAACCCGCGTGTCCCACCAGAGACACCGATCCGGAGATATGAAATGTCCACCACCGCTACCAATACCCTGCTTCTCGTCGGCCGCGTCCTCCTGTCCGGCATGTTCGTCATGTCCGGTTTCCAGAAGCTCATCGATCCCGCCGGCACCGCCGGCATGATCACCGGTGCCGGCCTTCCGGCTGGCATGCTGCTCGCCTATGTCGCAGGTCTGTTCGAACTGGTCACCGGCCTTGCCGTGCTGACCGGCTTCCAGACGCGCATCGCAGCGCTGCTGCTGGCTCTCTTTTCGGCTTTCACCGCGTTCGTCTTCCATTCCGGCGCTATCAACGTCCCGAACTTCCCCGAGGCCGCCAACGGTCTGCTGACGCTCTTTAACAGCCTGATGATGATGAAGAACCTGACGATTGCCGGTGGTTTCCTGGTTCTCGCCGCCGTCGGCGCCGGTGCATTTTCTATCGATGCCCGCCGTGGTTCTGTCGCAATCTCTGCCTAAACTTTCGAAATTCCCTGCCCAAGACTGCCCGCCGGATGAGAAGTCCGGCGGGTATTTTTTTGACCTCAATCGGTCTGGACGGCCGGCAGTTCGGTCATTTCGGGCAGCCAGGAAACGGCAGAGCGACACCAGATCTGGCGCTGCGGCTTCAACTCCGCCCGCTGGTCGATACTGCCCCAGCGGATGCCCCAGATCCTGGCCGCCTCACCTTCGCCATTGACGAAAAGCGGCGAGCCGCATTCGGGGCAGAAATACTGCTGGCGGACGCGGCCGCTCTCGGCCACCTTGCGATAGAGCTTTGGCTCGTGCCCGGTGAGCTTCAGATCGCTTTCCGGTACGACGGCGGTGACACGAAACGGCGAACCGCTCAGCGTCTGGCAATCGGTGCAATGGCAGATACTGATCCGCTTCGGATCGAGTTCGGCCTCATAGGTCACATAGCCGCAATGGCATCGACCGGTCACATGCATCGTGCTTCCTCCTCTTCAAAACTCAGAGCGCGGCGCGGACTGCCTCCACGATCCTGGCTATCCTCGGATCCTGTTCGTGAGCCGGCTTGCGGGCCCTGACCAGGCAGGCCTCGGATTTCAGGATCACCCCATCCGAGAGGATCTTCAGGTGGTTGGCCCGGAGCGTCGAACCCGTAGAGGTGATATCGACGATGATATCCGCCTGGCCGGCAGCCGGCGCACCTTCCGTTGCGCCGAGGCTTTCGACGATGCGGTAGAGCTGGATGCCGTGCTGGCTCGAAAAGAACTGTTGGGTGAGCCGCCAGTATTTGGTGGCGATGGCCAGCCGCCGGCCATGGCGGGCGCGAAAATCCGCTGCCACGTCGCCGAGGTCGGCCATGGTTTCGACGTCGAGCCAGATTTCCGGCACGGCGACGACCACATCCGCGTGGCCGAAGCCGAGGCGGGCGCAGAATTCCACCCGTCCGTCGGCGCCGGCCATGCCTTCGCGTACCAGGTCTTCGCCGGTGACGCCGAAATCGACGGCGCCGCTCGCAAGCTCGCGGGCGATCTCGGAGGCCGAGAGATAGGCGATCTCGACGCCTTCCATGCCCTCGATACGGCCGCGATAGGAACGGTCGTTGCCGACCGCGGAAATGGCAAGCCCGGCGCGCTCGAAGATCTCGGCTGTCTCTTCCTTGATACGGCCCTTGGAGGGCAGAGCGATGGTGATCGTGCTCATCTGGATGCCCTCGCAGCTTCAATCCGGTCGAGCCAGAGCGAGAAACCGACCGCCGGGATATGTTCCCTGGCGCCGAGCAGGGTCAGCAGCCGGTCGAAACGGCCGCCGCCGGCGAGCACCGCGGACGACCCCGCCTCGGTCACTTCGAAAACGAGGTCGGTATAATAATCGAGCGGACGGCCGAAGGCGGCGCGGTAGGTCATGGCGGAGAGATCGGCGCCGGCATTGGCGAGCGCCGCCAGCCGGGCGTCGAAGCGGGAAACCGCCGCGCCGAGCTTCAGGCCGGCGGCATCGGCAAAACCGGCCAAGGCGGCGGGCGCTTCACCGAGCGGAAGCTGCAGCGTCAGGAATTCGCGCAGCAGCAGCAGCGCGGTGCCGTCAAGCCGGGTTTCGGCCAGTTCCAGCTTTTCCTTCAGCCTTCTCGCGATCTCGGTCGGCGAACGGCTGGCATTGGTGGAATAACCGGTTTCCTGCATGGTGCGGTCGATGCGGGCGACGAGATCCGTCTCGTTGTCCGAAGCGATCAGTTCGGCGATCTGCGGATCGAGGCCAGTGACCGGCTGAGGCCTCGCGAGCCGCTCCAGCAACGCTTCGAGATGCGCCATGTCGCCGAACGCGTGGATCAGCCGCCGCTGCCAGCCGAACGGCAGGCCGAGCGCCTTGACCACCGCCTCGAACACCGCCTGGTCGCCGAGCGTGAGCGAGAGCTTACAGCCGGGCAGCAGCGCTTTCAGGATGCCGGTTGCATCGCCGATGGCGCGGGCGTCGGAGCTGGCGATATCCTTGTCGCCGAGATCTTCTATGCCGGCCTGGTAGAATTCGTGGGACCCCTCACGGCGCTGGCGGAACACTTCGCCGAGATAGGAATACCGTTTTGGCGTGCCGGTCGCCGTTTCGATGTGGCGCAGGCAGACGGGAATGGTGAATTCCGGCCGCAGGCAGAGATTGGCGCCGGTCTCGCTTTCGGTGAGGAAGATGCGGCGGCGCAGATCCTCGCCGGCCATGTCGAGAAAGGGTTCGGCCGGCTGGATGACCGGCGTGTTGACCCGCTCGGTGCGGCGGGCAGCGAATTCGGCGAGGAGGTCGGCGGAGAAGTCCGGCATGTCGATCAGGGGCATGGGGTCGCTCCCTCTGACAGAGACTGCCCCTCATCCGCCCTGCCGGGCACCTTCTCCCCGCTCGCGGGGCGAAGGAGACTCGTGGCACCCTCACCGCAGATTTCGGCGGCCTTTTGGGGCACGTCCCCTCGCCCCGCCTGCGGGGAGAGGGTTAGGGTGAGGGGCAGACTACGCATTGCCCGCCCTCTTCCGATCCTCCGCCTGGGCGGCCAGAATCTCCTTCACCTTGGCGACCAAGTCCGCCTCAGGAACAGTTTCCTGCGCTACGCGCGCCTCGCGCCAGCTGGCATTGTCCTCGATCTCGCCGGACAGGCGCTTGCCCTCGATCAGGTCCTTCAACTGCACGACGCCCTCTGCCCGCTCGTCGCCGCCCTGGATGATGGCGATCGGGCAGCCGCGGCGGTCGGCATATTTCAGCTGGTTGCCGAATTTCTTCCAGTTGCCCTGGTACATTTCGGCGCGGATGCCTTCGTTGCGCAGCGCCTGGGTGAAGCGCTGGTAACGACCCATGCTCTCGACGTCGCCGTCCATGACGGTGACCAGAACCGGGGCGATCACCTCGTCCTGGCCGAGCTTGCCGAGGTTTTTCAGCGCCGTCATCAGGCGCGAAACGCCGATCGAGAAACCGGTCGCCGGAACCGGCTGGCCCATGAAGCGCGACACGAGACCGTCATAACGCCCGCCGCCGCCGACCGAGCCGAACACGACCTTTTCGCCTTTT
Organism: Neorhizobium sp. T25_13; assembly: GCF_002968675.1. Lineage (NCBI taxonomy): Bacteria > Pseudomonadati > Pseudomonadota > Alphaproteobacteria > Hyphomicrobiales > Rhizobiaceae > Neorhizobium > Neorhizobium sp. T25_13. The sequence goes on along the minus strand of NZ_PVBI01000006.1, from coordinate 152,482 downwards.
TCGTTGGTGACGTCGAAAGTGAGTTCGGCTTCGAAGACCGGGCCGGTGTAATATTCAAGGCCGCGAACGACGGATGAATCGAAAAAGATCCGACCTGGACCGTAGCCAGCGGCTCTGCATATCCCAGCCATCAATTCCAGTTCGGCTACACCTTCGGTTCCAACGGAGGAACCTTCCGTGGCTTGACGCCAAAATCCGAACGTCATTGCATCATCGGGAAAAGTGTTTTCTCCCTCAATGTTGGCGATCGGGGACTTTTCGCCTGCAGCTTCCGCTTTCTGCGTTGTCTCGGCTGATCCGCTTCGAAAGCTTGTACCGAGATACGACGAGAGAAGACGTGTAATCTGATCATCACCGAGGCCCGCGCCCTTGGTGAAGTCTCCCGATTCATCCTTGCGGCCCGCGCCGAGCAACAGCCTGACCCCTTCCGGGCCGAACTTGTCGAGCTTGTCGATCGCCCGCAACACGTTCAGCCGCTGTCCAGCCTTGTCCTCGCCGCCAAGCCCGATCGCCTCCATGACGCCGTCGAGGACCTTGCGGTTGTTCACCCGGATCACATAGTCGCCGCGCTTGATGCCAAGTGCTTCCATCGTATCGGCCATCATCATGCACATTTCAGCATCTGCCGAGACATGGGGCGCGCCGACCGTATCGGCGTCGAACTGCATGAACTGGCGGAAACGGCCCGGGCCCGGCTTCTCGTTGCGGAAGACGTAACCGGCGCGATAGGTGCGGAAGGGCAGCTGGATCTCGTTGAAATTCTCCGCGACATGGCGGGCGAGCGGCGCCGTCAGGTCGTAGCGCAGGCTCATCCACTGGTCGTCGTCATCCTGCAGCGAGAACACACCCTCGTTCGGGCGGTCGCTGTCGGGCAGGAATTTTCCAAGCGCATCTGTGTATTCGAATAGCGGCGTCTCGACCGGGTCGAAACCGTAACGCTCATAGACTTCGCGGATCTTGGCGGTCATCTCGTTGGTGGCGTGGATATCGGCGGCGGAACGATCGACGAAGCCGCGCGGCAGGCGGGCTCTCAGTTTCTGCGGTTTTTTGCTCTTGTCGTTCATGATCGGAATTCCATTGCCAAAGGCCCCGGAGAGGCCGGATTTGTGTGCGGTTTCTTAGAGGATAGAGGCCTGAGCGGCAAGGGCGGCGTCTGGTGAAGACGCAGGCGCGATGCTATATATTATGCCACTGAAGGGGCAAAGGTCATGAGCAAACGCGTCGCCATTGAAATCCCGGAGGCAATGTATGGTTTGCTCAGCCGCTATGCGGATATCCATGGCTTCGATACCGATGCCTATGTCGCGCAAGTCCTGCATCGTCATCTCGAAGATCTGCATGACATTGCTGCAGCAGATCGTGCGATGGAAGAAATTCGAAATGGTAATTCCAGTACCTACACGATGGAACAGCTTGAACGCGAGCTTGGATTAGAGAATTGAAAGTCGGCCATCGCCGCGAGGTCTATCGCTAATTCATGCTCACCGAAGCTCTCCAATACGCCGCGACCTCGCTGGTCACGCCGAAGCAATTCCGTCCCTTCATCCGTTCGTCCGTCAGCCTGTGGTCGCGGGCCGGGCGGTGCGCGAAGGATTGGGCAGCGCATGAAGAGAACTGCAAAGCCTTCATTCGCGAAACGATGGCCGGAATGAAGCAGCGGCGGACCTGCGTCGTGCTGGGTTCGGGCTTGCTGCGGGACGTGCCGATCGACGATCTGGCGGCGAAATTCGATACGGTCGTGCTGGTCGATCTCGTGCATCTGGCGAGCGTGCGGATGCGGCTGAAGGCGAAGCGGTTCGCGAATGTCCGGCTGATTGCGCGCGACCTCTCCGGCTTCGACGATGCAGTCGCAACCAAAGATTCCGAGCCGCTGTCGTTCCTGCGGCAGGTGCCGTATCTCGATCTCGTCGTCTCGGCCAATATCCTGTCGCAGATCGGTGTCGGATCGAAACGCCGGCTGGAGGCCGAAAACAATCCCGCGCGCGACGAGGTCCTGCAGCGACTGGTCCGGGCGCATCTCGACGGCCTTGCCGCACTGCCCTGCAAAACGGCTCTGATCACCGATACCGCCTATCGCGTCACCGATCGGGCGAGCCAGGTGCTGGAAGAGGCCGACCTGTTCCATGGCGTACCGGTGCCGGCGGCGAAACGGGCTTGGACCTGGCCGGTCGCGCCTTATGGCGAACTCAGCAAGGTATATCAGGCGGTGCACGATGTCATCGCCTTGTGATCTCGGCGCGGTTGATTTCCGCAAGGACGACCGTAGATCTGGAACCATGTCACGCCGCGCCGCTGGCGCCCTCCCCGCGCCTAACGGGATTTTGGCTCACGTCATCATCAAAACTCTGTCGGACACGGAAAAGGAAAACCTATGTCTGCAAAAATCATTCTCATGACCGCCGCCCTCTCCGCTCTCATGACCGGCCCGCTCGCCGCGCAGGAGATGAAGGGGATGGACCACTCCAAGATGAGCATGCCGACGGGCGGCAGCCCCTCCACCAAGGCATTCGAAGATGCGAACGCCAAAATGCACAAGGACATGGCGATCCAGTATTCCGGTGATACGGATGCGGATTTCGTGCGCAGCATGATCCCGCATCACCAGGGCGCAATCGACATGGCCAAGGTCGAGCTTGCGCATGGCAAGGATCCGGAAATCCGCAAGCTCGCTGAAGCCGTCATCAAGGCGCAGGAGGCGGAAATCGCCGAGATGCAGGCCTGGCTGAAGGCGCACGGCAAGTAACAAGCCTTGATGCAGGTAGGCGCCGGGCAGGCTTTCGTCTTGCCCGGCGCTTTCTTTTTCGCCATATCAGCGGGTGGAGGCAGATCCATGCGCCCGATTACCGCTATCGGCTTCGATGCCGACGATACGCTGTGGCAGAACGAACAGTATTACCGGCTGACGGAGGAACACTTCGCCAAGCTGCTCGGCGACTTCGCCGAAGGCACGCATATTGCGGAGCGGCTGCTGGAAGCGGAAAAGCGCAATCTTTCCCATTACGGTTTCGGCATCAAGGGGTTCACCCTGTCGATGATCGAGACGGCGATCGAGATCACCAACGGCAAGGTGCCGACCAGGACGATCAGCGAGATCCTCGATATCGGCCGCGACCTGCTGCGCCATCCGGTCGAAACCCTGCCGCATGTGGAAGAGACGCTGGAGGCCCTGAACGGCGAATATCTGCTGGTGCTGATCACCAAGGGCGACCTGTTCGACCAGGAGCGCAAGCTCGCCCAATCGGGCCTCGGCGATTTCTTCGATGCGGTCGAGATCGTCAGCGAGAAGAACGCCACCACCTATCGCCGCATCTTCTCGAAGGTCGCGGACGGACCTGAACGGGCGATGATGGTCGGCAATTCGCTGAAATCCGACATCGTGCCGGCGATCGCGGCCGGGAGCTACGGCGTGTTCGTGCCGCATGCGCTGACCTGGGTTCTGGAACATGTGGACGCGCCGACCGACGCGCCGCGCTTCCGCCAGATCGAACATCTGGGCGAACTGGGATCGGTGCTGTCGGAAATCACGGGCGCCTGAACTTCAGCCTGAGTTCATCAACCTCGCGCTGGCAGAAACAGCCGTCGAGATGGTCGTTGACCATGCCCATCGCCTGCATGAAAGCGTAGACGGTGGTCGGCCCGACGAAGGTCCAGCCGCGTTTTTTCAGGGCTTTGGACAACGTTACCGACACCGGCGTGGTGGGGTTGGCCCTGAGCGTCGCAAGATCCATCACCTCCGGACGCTGGTGCGGCCCCGGCTCAAAGCTCCAGAAGAACTTTGCGAGCGAACCGAACTCCCGCTTCAGTTCGATGGCGCGGGCGGCATTGTTGATGGTCGAAACGATCTTGCCGCGATGGCGGATGATGCCGGCATCGGCGAGGCAGCGGGCGATATCCTCCTCGCCGAACTGCGCGACTTCAACGAAATCGAAACCGGCAAAGGCGGCGCGGAAATTCTCGCGCTTCCTCAGGATCGTCAGCCAGGACAGGCCTGACTGGAAACCTTCCAGGCAAATCTTCTCGAACAGGCGGATGTTGTCCGTCACCGGCCGGCCCCATTCCTCGTCGTGATAGCGCCGGTAGTCTTCGAGACCGCCATGCCAGGCGCAGCGCCCCTTGCCGTCTTCACCGACGATGATTCCCGCCTTTTCCATTCCCGATTCCTTTTAGCCCGATCCCTTTGGTTAAAGGGCTTTTGGCCGGCTTTAACATTGGTCAACCATGTTTCAAAACCGGGCGGTAACCCTGCCAAAAGGTTTATAGGCCGGCCGGCTTGGAATGTTCCACCCGTTTACCGTTCGCTTTCATCTCGCGGTCACCATGTTCGTCAACACCGACGCCAAATTATCCAAAAGTTTGAGGGGCGTCCGGTCGGTGATTTGTAACGTGTGGATCCGATCATGAAGAAAACCCTTTTCCTGGCCTTCGGCCTTGCCGCCGCCTTTTCCAGTTCCGCCACGTTTGCCCAGGACCGCTATCGCGAGCGTCCGCCCGTGGTCGTCAGCCCCGATCTTGCCGCCCCGTGGGTGATGCAGCTCGCCGGCCCCAACGGCCGACCGGTCGTCTATCCGCGCCAGGCCGCCCAGCAGCGCACCATCTATCAGCAGCGCGAGCAGCAGCCGATGGTTCGCCGCGGCATCTTCGACCGCTCGCCGGCCCAGCCGGTGGCGATGCGGCCGCAGCCGATCCGCAGCCGGATCGAACCGCAGTTCCTGCCCCAGACGGTCGCCTACGACAGCAAGGAAAAGGCCGGAACGATCATCATCGATACCAATAACCGTTTCCTCTATCTGGTCATGGACAACGGTCAGGCGCGGCGTTACGGCGTCGGCGTCGGCAAGCCGGGCTTCGAATGGGCAGGCGAGCACCGGGTGACCCGCAAGGCCGAGTGGCCGGACTGGACGCCGCCTTCCGAAATGATCAGCCGCGAAGCCGCCAAGGGCCATTACCTGCCGGCCCGCATGGAAGGCGGACCGGAAAACCCGCTCGGCGCCCGCGCCATGTATCTCGGCTCGACGCTCTATCGCATCCACGGCACCAACGCCCCCTGGTCGATCGGCAGCGCCGTCTCTTCCGGCTGCATTCGCATGCGCAACGAAGATGTCACCGATCTCTACGGGCGGGTGAACATCGGCACCAAAGTCGTCGTCATGTAACGCCGGCAAATGCCAAAGGTGAGGCGGCGGAGACACAGTACCGCCGCCTTTTTGCCATCACATCTTCTTTATTACATCTATCCCGGCTTGCTTTGATGCCCGAGTCGGTTAGCCTTCGCCGTTCAACAGAGCGGAGAGGATTTTGGAATGAGAACAGGGGGAATGGGGGCAGGCAAGACCTTCGCGATGGCCGTGGGAATGGCTGGCGCGATCTTCTTTACAGCCGGACATGCAAGCGCAATCGGCCCGGCGGCAGCGCCTATCGAACGCCCTGCGGGCGACGTGACACTTGTCGCGATGCCACGGGAAGTTCCGGAACAATTCAAGCGCCGCGTGGTGCGCTTCTCGACGACCGAGAAACCCGGCACGATCATCGTCGATACCAACAACAAGTTCCTCTACTACATCGAAGGCCCCAACCGGGCGACACGCTACGGCATCGGCGTCGGGCGCGAAGGGTTCGGCTGGTCGGGCGTGGTCAATGTCGGCCGCAAGGCGGAGTGGCCCTCCTGGACGCCGCCGGCCGAGATGCGCGTTCGCGAACGTCGCGCCGGCCGCATTCTGCCGGCCGTACAAGAAGGCGGCATCGACAACCCGCTCGGTGCCCGCGCCATGTATCTCTACAAGGGCGGCCGCGACACGATCTTCCGCATCCACGGCACCAACCAGCCCTGGACGATCGGCCTCAACATGTCTTCCGGCTGCATCCGGATGATGAACAAGGATGTCGAGCATCTTTATTCGCGCGCCGACATCGGCACGAAGGTGATCGTCATCGGCCCCGGCAACCGGCAGGGCAACGTCGATTTCAAGGATCGCGGCATCGATATTTTCGGCACGATTTTCGGCGGCTGAGACACCTCGTCAAAGGTCAAAAAGGGCAGCAAAAGCTGCCCTTTTCAGGGGTTTAGACTTCGTTAACCATAAATCGCCTAGCTTCGTCGGCGACTGATGCAGAAAAAGCACAGACCGCCGATGCATCCGCCGCTAAACATTCAGTCATCAAAAGCCAACGTTCCTCCCTGCAGGCTGATTCATGCGCAAAATTCTTTCTTTCGCCTTCGCTTCCACGCTTCTCACCGCTGGTCTTGCTTATATTGCTCCGGCTCAAGCGGCAGACATGACCCCCGCGACCCAGGCCTATGTGGCTCCGGTTCACACCGGCGGATTTGAAATCTCCGGTTACGGCGGCTACCAGTTCGCGCCGCACTCCGATGTCGACGTCTCGGACGGACCTGATTTCGCAGCCGGCTGGGATACCAAGCCCTTCGCGATGCCGCCCTACTGGGGCGTCCGCGGCACCTACTGGTTCGACGGCGGCGCCCTCACGAACTGGGGTGTTTCGCTCGATTACACCCACGCCAAGGTCTACGCAGACGACGAAACCATGGTCAAGGCCGGCGGCTGGAGCGTCTTCGAATTCACCGACGGCCTGAACCTGCTGACGCTCAATGCGCTCTACAAGTTCCCGATCGAAGGCAGCAAGTGGACGCCTTATGTCGGCGCCGGTGTCGGTATCAACGTGCCGCACGTCGAAGTGACCCGCGCTTCCGGCCGTACCTTCGAATATCAGTTCGGTGGCGCGACGATCCAGGCCCAGGCCGGCGTGAAATACCAGCTCACCGAAAAGTGGTCGATGTTCGCCGAATACAAGGGCAACTACTCGTTCGTGGATGTGGATATCGACAGCGGCGCTTCGCTGAAGACCAACATCCTGACGCACGCCATCAACCTCGGCGTCTCCTACAAGTTCTAAGGCTCCAGGCCCTTGACGAAAAAGCCGGCGATTTCGCCGGCTTTTTTATTGAACAGAACTTTATCCGGCCGGGATCTTTTCCGGCTTCGGGCCGCCATAAGCCCAGTCCAGAAGCTCCACGGTATGCAGGATCGGGATCGCCGTGCCGGAAGCGATCTGGGTGATGCAGCCGATATTGCCGGTGGCGATCACGTCCGCCTTGGTGGCCTCGATATTCCTGACCTTGCGGGCCTTCAACTGCTCCGAGATGTCCGGCTGCAGGATATTGTAGGTGCCGGCCGAACCGCAGCAGAGATGCCCCTCCCCCGGATCGCGGACAGTGAAGCCCGCCGCCTTCAGCAGGTTCTTCGGCGCCATGGTGATCTTCTGGCCGTGCTGCATCGAACAGGCGGAGTGATAGGCGACGTTCAGCCGCTTCGGTTCGAGCCTCGGCAGGTCGAGCGCCGACAGATATTCGGTAATATCCTTGGCAAGACTCGAGACTTTGGCCGCCTTTTCCGCATAGGCCGGGTCGAGCCGCAGCATGTGGCCGTAGTCCTTGATCGTCGTGCCGCAGCCCGACGCGGTGATGATGATCGCATCGAGGCCGCCCTTGTCGATCTCGCGCATCCAGACATCGACATTTCGGCGGGCAAAATCGAGCGCCTGCTCCTCGCGGCCCATATGGTGGACGAGCGCGCCGCAGCAGCCCTCGCCTTCCGGCACCACCACTTCGACACCGAGCCGGGCGAGAAGCCGGAGGGTGGCTTCGTTGATGCCCGGATCGAGCACCGGCTGGGCGCAGCCTGACAGGATCGCAACGCGGCCCCGCTTTTCGATCTCAGGCGCACGGGTGCCGGGGGTAGCGGAGTCGGAAACCTTGGCAGCGGATTTCGGCGCGAGATCCAGCATCGCCCCCAGCGGCTTCATCGCGGGAATCCGCTTCAGGAGCGGCGCGAAGGGGCGACCGAGCTTCGCGAAACCAAGCGCCATGCGGAAGCGGGCGGGATAGGGCAGAACGGCGGCGAGCAGGTCGCGGATCAACCTGTCCATCAGCGGGCGCCGGTAGGTATTCTCGATATGTATGCGGGCATGGTCGACCAGGTGCATATAATCGACGCCGGACGGACAGGTGGTGACGCAGGCAAGGCAGGAGAGACAGCGGTCGATATGGGTGACCACTTCCTCGTCCGCCGCGCGGCCGTTTTCCAGCATGTCCTTGATCAGATAGATGCGGCCGCGCGGGCTGTCGAGTTCGTTGCCGAGGGTGACGTAGGTGGGACAGGTGGCGGTGCAGAACCCGCAATGGACGCAGCGGCGAAGGATCTTTTCCGATTCGGCCACATGCGGATCGGCGAGCTGGGCGAGAGTGAAGTTGGTTTGCATTTATTGGATATCCCTCGCATTTCCGCCGATCGCTCCGCGTTCTGCCAGCCCCCCTCTGGCCTGCCGGCCATCTCCCCCACAGGTGGGGAGATCGGCAAGACGCGCGGACATCACTTTATCGGCTACCGTCGAGATCGGCGCAATGTTGCTCCGATTCGATCTCCCCCCTTGAGGGGGAGATGTCCGGCAGGACAGAGGGGGGTAAGACGGGAAAACTACCATGGCCGTAATCACCCCATCTTCCCCGGACAAAAAATGCCGGCCGGGTCGAGCTTCTGTTTTACGCGCGCCGAGAGTGCCGCCACCGCATCCGGCTGCGGCTCGAAAGCCGGGGTTTGGGCGCGCACCGTATCCGATGCCCGCAGAAGCGTCGCGTGGCCGCCGCCGAGGGCGCGGATATAGCGGCGCAGCAAATCCGCTTCCGGGTCGGCTTCCATGCGCATCCAGACCAGCCCGCCCTGCCAGTCGTAGAAGGCATCGACGCCGATTTCGAGCCGGAGGGCGGCGACGAGCTGGTGGCCCGCAGATGGGGCTATCGAGACGCGCCATACGGGTTTCAGGGTCCCATCCGAATAGGGGTAGACATCGCGGATCTGGCACCAGAGCGTTTGGCTCTCCTCCATGCCGAGCCGCGAGACCGGACCGAATGCCTCCATGACGGCCGCGAGCTTTTCGGCACGAACGGAAACCGACGCGGCAAGGCCCTCAAGGCGCAGGACGGTCGCCTCCCCGCTTGGCAAGGCACCGCCGAGAAAACGGAACCGGACGGTCTGCGGCAGGTGGGCGGCGCCCGATACTTCGACCGGCAGCGCCATCGCCGCCGCCATCGCCTTTGCGGCGGCCGCGTCGTCGAGGCCGGAGATGACGATGGTCTCCACCGTCTGCGGCACCGGCAGCACCCGAAACGTCACCTCGGTCAGGAACCCGAGCGTGCCGTGCGAGCCGGCGAGCAGTTTGACGAGATCGAGGCCGGTGACGTTCTTCATCACCCGTCCGCCGGCGCGGATCGTCTCGCCCCGGCCGTTGATGAACCGGATGCCGAGCAGGCTGTCGCGGGCAGCACCCGAGACGAAACGGCGCGGGCCGGAGACATTGGCGGCAAACACACCGCCGATCGTCGGTTCGCCGAGCGTGCCCATCACGCCGCGGTGGTCCATCGGCTCGAACGCCATCATCTGCCGGTTGGCGGCAAGCGTCGCCTCTATCTCGGCGACCGGCGTACCTGTCTTGACCGTCATCACCATTTCCGCCGGCTCGTAGTCGACAATTCCGGAAAGGCCGGTCGAGTTCATCATTTCGGCAGGCTCGGCGGAGTTGCCGAAACCGGCGCGGGTGTTGCCGCCGCACAGCGCAAGCTTCTTGCCGTCGCCGGCGGCATTGCGGATGATATAGGCGGCGTCCGTTTCGGAATTCGGGATCAGCGTCATGCGGCAGGCCGTCCATCCAGCGGAAAGACCTTGGACGGGTTGAGTATCCAGCCTTCGTCGAAAGCGTAGCGCACCGCCATCTGCTGGTTGAGTTCAGCCTCCGAATACTGGTGGCGCATCAGGTCACGTTTCTCGATGCCGACACCATGTTCGCCGGTCAGGCAGCCACCGGCATCGACGCAGAGTTTCAGGATCTCGTTGCCCGCCTCCTCGGCCCTGGCCGCATCCTCGGGGTCGTTGGCGTTGAACAGGATCAGCGGATGCATGTTGCCGTCGCCAGCATGAAAGACGTTGGCGACCCTGAGCCCGAAACGATCGACGATCTCGGAGGTCTTGTTGAGCACATAGGAGAGCTTGCCGAGCGGCACCGTGCCGTCCATGCAGATGTAATCGGCGATGCGGCCGGTGGCGCCGAAGGCGGATTTGCGGCCTTTCCAGATCAGCGCCGCCTCGGTCGCCGACTGGCTTTCGCGCACCGTCTTGACGCCATTGCGCCCGGCGATCTCGACGATCGCCTTCAGCATCGCCTCCATCTCGGCCTCGGAACCCTCGACTTCGACGATCAGCAGCGCTTCCACGTCGAGCGGATAACCCGCATGGGCGAACGCCTCGCAGATCTCGATCGCCGGTTTGTCCATGAATTCGATGGCGACGGGAATGATGCCGGAGCCGATGATATCGGCGACGCAGGCGCCGGCATGCTCCGACGTATCGAAGCCGAACAGGACCGGGCGGGCGCCTTCCGGCTTGGCGATCAGCCGAACCACGGCCTCGGTGACGATGCCGAGCTGGCCTTCCGAACCGCAGACGAGGCCGAGCAGGTCGTAACCCGCCGCATCCAGATGTTTGCCGCCGAGTTCGATCACCGTGCCGTCGACCAGCACCATCTTCACGCCGAGCAGGTTATTGGTGGTGACGCCGTATTTCAGACAGTGGGCGCCGCCGGAATTCATGCCAATATTGCCGCCGATGGTGCAGGCGAGCTGGGAGCTGGGATCCGGCGCATAGAAAAAGCCGTCGATGCCGACCGCTTCGGAAATGTTGAGGTTGGTGACGCCTGCCTGCACGGTGGCGGTGCGGTTGGCGTAGTCGACTTCCAGGATGCGCGACATCTTGGACAAGCCGAGCACGACCGCATCCTCCTGCGGAATGGCGCCGCCGGAAAGCGAGGTGCCGGCCCCGCGCGGCACGACCGGAATGCCATAACGATGACAGTATTTCATCACCGCGGCCACCTGCGCCGTGGTCTTCGGCAGGGCGACGGCGAGCGGCAGGCGGCGGTAGGAGACGAACGCGTCCGTCTCGAAAGGCACCAGCTCGCGTGCCTCATGGACCAGGCATTCGGGCGGCAGAAGCTCGGTCAGGTCGGCAATGATCGCCGCCCGGCGCGATAGCACCGCCTCGCGAGGCTTCAGAAAACTGATCGTATCGGCCACCGGCTCCTCCTAAAGACATTCAACTGGTATACTTTTTTTACCAGTGATACAAGAAGCCCGAACGCCCGGCTGGCATCACCCGATTGGAGACGGTAAAGTTGACGCATGAGCTTTTCGCGCCGGTGCCGCATGGTCGAACTGCGGACGAGGTCATCCTGCAGATCGAGAGCCTGATCCTCAACGGCGTGCTGCGCGACGGCGACCGCCTGCCGGGTGAACGTGAACTGGCCCAGAGGTTCGACGTTTCCCGGCCGATCCTGCGAGAGGCGCTGAAGGAGCTTGAGGCGCGCGGGCTGCTGGTGAGCCAGCATGGCGGCGGTACTTACGTGGCCGATATCGTCGGCCAGATCTTCTCGCCGCCGCTGGTCGCCCTGATCCGCCGGCATCAGCGGGCGGTTCACGACTATCTGGAATATCGTCGCCAGCTCGAAGGCATGACGGCGGAACTTGCCGCCGAACGTGCGACGGACACCGACAAGCAACTCATCGAGCGCATCCTGGAGACGATGCGCAGCGCGCATCGGGAGGGACGTTTCGAGGACGAACTGACATCCGACGTCGAATTCCACAATGCCATCGGCGATGCGGCGCATAACATCATTCTCATGCACACCCTGCGCGCCTGCTACCGGCTGCTCAGCGACGGGATCTTTTACAACCGCCGCATCATCTTCAATGTCGGTAGCGCCCATGATGCCGTGATGACGCAACACGAGGCGATCGGCCAAGCAATACTGGACGGTGAACCTGCCAAGGCCCGAAAGGCTGCGGAAGACCATATCGACTTCATCTCCAAGGTCACCGACGAGGCCGAACGCACCGGAGAATGGAGCCGAATCGCACAACTCAGGATGATTCAGACCACGATCTGAGGCCCCTCCTCCTGATGGCCGGACGTCATGCACAGTTACAATTGAACACCTGTGCAAATTTCTATTGACGTGAAACCAAGTGGCCTCACAATGGTTATCGCTTCCGTGGTGGTTATCCACCGTGATTCTTGTCAAAAGAAGCCGCTGAGGGTCGTTAATCCTCGCGCAAGCATTATATTAGTAAATTACCATTTGCTGGAGGACTAAACAGAAATTGGGCTTGATGGATCGGGTTACGAGCAATCTCAGGTTGATGCTGCAGCGGCCGCCGCGGCAGCAATATGCTGCGCTTTGCTACCGGATAAAAAAGAAGCCGGGACAACTCGAGGTTCTTGTTGCGACCAGCCGCGATACCGGCCGCTGGGTCGTGCCCAAGGGCTGGCCGATGACTGACAAGAAAGCTCACCAGGTCGCCGAACGCGAAGCGTTCGAAGAGGTTGGCGTCAAGGGCAAAGTAGAGAAGGAACCACTTGGTTTCTATCACTACCGCAAGACCCTCGATAACGGCTTGAAGATCCCTGTGCGGGTGCAGGTCCACGCGCTCGAAGTGGACGAATGCCTGAAGAGCTATCCGGAAAAGGGCTCTCGAACGCTGGAATGGGTTTCCTGTGAAGAGGCGGCAATGCGCGTCAATGAGCCGGAACTGAAGATTCTCTTCCTGCAGTTCGCCGAACGAATGCAGCCGCGCGTTCCGCAGCTTGCAATCAAGGCTGCAAGTTAGAGCGCTTCGAAGCACCTTCACAATTCCGCAATATTGCCTTCGCCTGCGCACGCTATTAAGCGATAGGCCTTGATTTCTTCCGGGGGGCGGAGACGGCTGGCAGTTCCGTTCTCGCGCCTCACTTTTCACCCAAGGATGGAGATATGGGCCAGAGAAGGCCGCGCCTGGCGAAGCCGACGCTCGACAAGGATCTGGAGAAATTCTCCTCCGTTGAGGAAGCCACCCGGCAGATGTCGCGCGGGCTTGCCGCACCGGGAACGGCATTGCTGTTCATCATCCTCGTCGCCATCTTTGCGGCCGCCTACGTCACCGGCAAACCCGGAGCCGTCGTCGTCATCGCCGCCTCCGGCCTTGCCGCCTACATGGCGATGAACATCGGCGCCAATGACGTCACCAACAATATCGGCGCGGCTGTCGGCGCCCGTGCCATGACCATGACCTTCGGTCTCGGTCTTGCGGCCGTCTTCGAAGTGGCGGGTGCCGTGATCGCCGGCCGGGGCGTCGCCAACACGATCGCCAACGGCATCATGCAGGGCGGCATGATCACCAGCCCCGATGTGCTGATATGGGCGATGATGGCGGCACTCCTGTCGGCTGCGGTGCTGATCAACGTCGCGACCTGGCTCGGCACACCGATTTCCACCACCCATTCGATCGTCGGCGGGGTCATGGGCGCCGGGATCGCCGCCGCCGGACTTTCCGCAGTCAAGTGGGGAACGATTGCAGGCATCACCGCGAGCTGGGTCTTTTCGCCGATCCTCGGCGCCGTCATCGCCGCCGCCTTCCTGTTCTTCGTCAAGGAAACCATCATCTACCGCGAGGACAAGATCGCCGCGGCGAAGAAGTGGGTGCCGGTGCTGATCGGCGTGATGACCGGCGCCTTTGCAGGTTATCTGGCGCTGCTCGGGCTGGGAGAACTGGTGGACGTGTCGGCACCGGTTGCGACGCTGATCGCTCTCCTGACCGGTCTCGCTGCCTGGCGCCTGCTGATCCCGGTGATCACCCGGCAAGCCGAGGGGCTCGAAAACCGCAACCAGTCGCTTCGCACCCTCTTCCGTATTCCGCTCATCCTGTCTGCGGCACTGCTCTCTTTCGCGCATGGCGCCAATGACGTTTCCAACGCCATCGGTCCACTTGCGGCGATCGTTTCCGCGGCCCAACGGGGCATTTCGACCGGCGTGCGCATCCCGCTCTGGGAACTGATCATCGGCGGCCTCGGGATCTCGCTCGGCCTGCTGCTCTATGGCCCGAAGCTGGTCCAGCTGGTCGGCGCCGAGATCACCAAGCTCAATCCGATGCGCGCCTATTGCGTCTCGCTGTCGACGGCGCTGACCGTGATCGTTGCCTCCTGGATCGGGTTGCCGGTCTCCTCGACCCATATTGCCGTCGGTGCGGTGTTCGGCGTCGGCTTCTTCCGCGAATGGTATACCCGCCATTCCCGACGCCGCTTCGAATACATGCGGGTGCGGGCCGGCAAGGACCTCGATACCACCGAGCCCTTCGAGCGCAATGACGACGAACTGAAACGGCGTTACCTGGTGCGGCGCTCGCATTTCTTGAGCATCATCGCGGCGTGGATGATCACCCTTCCGGCGGCCGCAACCCTTGCGGCGCTGATCGCCACGGCTATGTTCGCGCTGTTCGTCTAGCTTCGAGGTTTCCATGCGCGCCAATTTCCGGATGCAGAGGCTGTTCATCGAGGCGCCGCTCGGCGCCGATGCCCGCCATGAGGTTTCGTCGGAGCAGTTCAACTATCTCGCCAACGTGCTGAGGATGGAGGAAGGTTCGGCAATACTGCTCTTCAACGGCCGCGACGGCGAATGGAAGGCGAAAATCACCTATCCGACCCGCAAGAAGATCGTGCTGGAAGCGATCGAGGAAACCCGGCCGCAGCCGCCTGCCTCCGACCTGCATTATCTCTTCGCGCCGCTGAAGGTCGGTCGTCTCGACTATCTGGTGCAGAAGGCGGTCGAGATGGGTGCAGGGTTCATCCAGCCGGTCATGACCCAGCATGTGCAGGGCAAGATTACCAGCATGGACCGGCTTCAGGCGAATGTGGTGGAAGCCGCCGAGCAGTGCGGCATTTTGTCGGTGCCGGAGGTCTCGCCGCCGAAGAAACTCGGCGACCTGCTCGATACCTGGCCCGAAGAACGCCGCATCATCTTCTGCGACGAAGGCGACGAGGGCCAGAACCCGCTGCCGATCCTCTCGGCGATCAAGGAGAGCAAGTTGGCGCTGCTGGTCGGCCCGGAAGGCGGATTTTCGGACGAGGAAAGGGAACGGCTGCGTTCGCTTTCCTTCGTCACCGCGATACCGCTCGGGCCCCGGATATTAAGGGCGGATACGGCCGCGGTGGCGGCGCTTGCGGTCATCCAGGCAGCGGTCGGCGACTGGCGTTGACCCGCTTAACATGACGGCCTCGAAAATTCTGAATCTATCTTGAAAGAAATTCACTTGCAGCGCACATCAATCCGGTCCAATCAGCCGGCTATCTGTCCAGATCAGGCATTCCGAGCAAGGTAATTTTCATGGCCCGCGATACGACCGACCAGACACCGCTTACCTCGGTGTCCGAGCTTTCCGCCTACCTGGCGCAGGGACCACGGCCGAGGCAAGATTTCCGCATCGGCACGGAGCATGAGAAATTCGCCTTCTTCCGGGCGGACAACAGCCCGGTTCCCTATTTCGGCGACGCCAGCATTTCCGCGCTGCTGAAAGGCATGGAAAAGAAGCTCGGCTGGGAGCCGATCATGGACGGCGAGAACATCATCGGGCTTGCCGAACATTCCGGCATGGGCGCGATCTCGATCGAACCCGGCGGCCAGTTCGAGCTTTCCGGCGCGCCTGTGGAGAACATCCACCAGACCTGTCGGGAATCCAACCAGCATCTCGCCGTTCTGCGCGAGATCGCCGAACCGATGGGCATCCGTTTTCTCGGCATCGGCGGCAGCCCCAAATGGACGCTCGCGGAAACCCCGCGCATGCCGAAATCCCGCTACGACATCATGACGCGCTACATGCCCAAGGTCGGTTCTAAGGGCCTCGACATGATGTACCGCACCTGCACGATCCAGGTGAACCTCGACTTCTCCTCGGAGGAGGACATGGCCGCCAAGATGCGCGTGTCGATGAAGCTGCAATCGATCGCGACCGCGCTGTTTGCGTCCTCCCCGTTCACTGAAGGCAAGCCGAACGGCCTGGTCTCCTGGCGCGGCGACATCTGGCGCGACACCGACAACCAGCGCTCCGGCGTACTGCCCTTCGTGTTCAGGCCAGATTTCGGCTTTGCCGACTATGTGGAATGGGCGCTCGACGTGCCGATGTATTTCATCGTTCGCGACGGCAAATACCACGACTGCACGCATGTCACCTTCCGCCAGTTCATGAACGGCGCCCTGAAAGGCGAGGTCAAGGACTGGGAACCGACGATGGGCGACTGGACCAACCACCTTTCCACCCTCTTCCCCGACGTTCGCCTGAAGCGTTTCCTCGAAATGCGCGGCGCCGATGGTGGCCCGTGGCGGCGGATCTGCGCGCTGCCGGCCTTCTGGGTCGGCCTGCTCTACGACGACACGGCGCTTGCCGACGCCGAAACGCTGACGGCCGACTGGACGGTCGAGGACGTCATCGCCATGCGCGATGCCGTGCCGGCGAAGGGCTTGAAGGCCGAAATCAAGGGCAAGTCGGTGCTCGACGTCGCCCGCGAGGCGGTAGCGATCTCCAAGGCGGGTTTGAAGGCGCGGGCGCGGCTCAACGGCGAAGGACAGGACGAAAGCATCTTCCTGCAACCGCTTGACGAAGTGCTCGCCAAGAAGACGACCATGGCGGACGACCTGCTGTCTCTCTATCACGGCCGCTGGAACGGCTCGGTCGAGCCGGTGTTCGAGGAATACCAATACTGACCAGATTGAGATCGGTTCTAAAAACCGGTTTCCGTCCAGCACTTTCCGGATATAGTGGTGTATCACACAACCGGAAAGGATTCTCCATGCTGCCACTGTTCGACATGATGCTCAGGGCTCAGAACGGCGCAGGCATGGAGGCGATCGCCAAGCAGTTCAACCTGGCCCAGGAACAGGCCACCCAGGCCATGGCGGCGCTGATGCCCGCTTTTTCCTCCGGGTTCAAGCGCACCAGCGCCAATCCCTATGATCTCACCTCGCTGATGAGCAGCATGGTGTCCGGCGCCTATGGCAAATATTTCGAGGACCTGACCAAGGCCTTCACGCCGCAGGGCACGATGGACGGCAATGCGGTGCTCGAAAAGCTGTTCGGCTCCAAGGAAGTCTCCCGCGCGATCGCGGCGCAGGCCGAACAGCTGACCGGGATCGGCCAGGAAGTCTTCAAGAAGATGATGCCGGCCATGGCCGACACATTGATGGGCGGGCTGTTCAAGCAGATGAGCGGTCAGATGACCGGCGCCAACGAAGCGTTCGCCGCCTCCCCGATGGGACAGATGCAGCAGCAATGGCTGGAAAGCATGGGCCTGCAGCCGAAGGCTAAGCCCCAGGCCGCTGCCAATCCCTTCGACAATCCCTTCGCCCAGGCGATGCGTTCCATGTGGGGGCTCGACAAGCCGGAACAGCCGCAGCCTTCGAGCGGCAACCCGTTTGCGGACAATCCCTTCGCCAAGGCTTTCCAGGACATGATGGGCGGTGCCTTCACGAGCCCTAGCCCGGCGGCGGCCCCGACACCCGAGAAATCCAAGGAAGCGCCGGCGGACGAACCCAATCCCTATCGCGACGTGCTGAACAACATGTTCGACAGCGGCCTGGAAGTGCAGAAGAGCTACCAGAAGAACATGGAAGCGATCTTCGACACCTATCTGCGCAATGGAACGGGCGGCAATGACGAAGCGGCGGCCACGCCTGCCGCTCCAAAGCCTTCCAAATAAAAAAAGCCCGGCACGGATCGACCGGCCGGGCAAGCAGCAGGGCTATTGGCTATCACCCTGCGGGGAAAAGGTCAGGCAAGATCAGCGATTGGCCGGCCTTGCAAAGCGGTGCCGCGCACGCTCGCGAGCGGAGCGGGACAGAAGCAGCGACGGATCATCCAGCACGCCGGACCGATTGAGCGCCATCACCACATCATGCCGTGTGATGCCGATATCGTTGAGCTGGCGGTCGTCGAGATCATGGAGGCGATTGCTCGCCAAACGATTGCGAAAGGCACGCCATACGGATTTCGTTCGCAGCATCACGGCAGCCAGACGGCCTTGCGTGCCGCGCTCCTCGTGAACCAGATCGAGTTCAGTTCCGCAGTCGGTCGTGCTCATTGGTCTATCCTTTCGCAGGCACGAGAAAGGCCGTCCCTTCCGTGGAGGTCCGACGGAAAGGCTGCCCGGATTGGGTGCTCAGGGAAGAAGCACCCTTCGATTTTGATTTACGATCTCCTTATCGCGTAAAACCTATTGATCAGTCCAACGAATGTTTCTAATGATTAGCATCAACCTCTCTGATGGATCATTCTCATGTCCGCACCGCTCGATATCGATCAGTTGCATACCTTTATTTCCATCGTCGACACCGGCAGTTTCACCAAGGCCGCCGATAGGGTGTTCAAAACCCAGTCCGCCGTGTCGATGCAGATGCGCCGTCTCGAGGAACGGATCGGCAAGCAGCTGTTCGCCAAGGACGGCCGCGGCAACCGGCTGACGGCGGAAGGCGAGAAGCTCCTGAACTATGCACGGCGCATCATTCGCCTCAACAACGAGGCGATCGCCGCCTTCGACGACAACCGTCTGGAGGGTACGCTCAGGATCGGCACGCCCGACGACTACGCCGACCGGTACATGCCCGAGATCATCGGCCGTTTCGCCAAGACCCACCCGAATGTCGAACTCTATATCGTCTGCGAGCCCTCGGTCAGCCTTGCCGAGAAGATGGCGCGCGGCGAGCTGGATATTGCGCTCGTCACCCACAACCCGCGCCAGCGGATTTCCGACGTGATGCGCACGGAGCCGCTCTGCTGGGTCGCCTCGGCCAACCATCCGCTGAAGGACGACGCGCCGGTGCCGCTCGCTGTCGGCCGCCGCGATTGCCTTTGGCGGCAGCTCGCCTGTTCGGCGCTCGATGCGGACGGGCGCGAATACCAGGTCCTGTTCACCAGCTGGTCCTCGACCGTCGTCGCAGCCGCGGTGCTCGCGGGCATGGCCGTCTCGGTGCTGCCTGAGTCGGCGCTTCGCACCGGCATGAAGGTGCTGTCGTCCGCCGACGGCTTCCCGCCGCTGCCGCCGGTGCAAATCGGCCTGATGAAGCGGCCCGGGCTTTCACCGTCGCTGATGAACGCCATAACCGACCACATCACCGCCTGCCTCGACAACATCTCGCCGGCCGTGATGCCCGACGATCTCGACGGCGATGTGAAAGCGTTCCAGCGCATGCCGCGATCCCGGGCGACACAGGTGATGCCGGGGTGGTGATTGACTTTGGTTAGCATGGGTTGCACTGTAATGCGCTGTCTTACAGGGAGCTTCCCATGCTGACGCAGGACAAATCGCAAATATCCCTTCGACTTCCGACAGATCTCGTGAGCGAGTACGACCGTATTGCGACCGCGCTCGATCGCGATCGGACTTGGGTGATGCTTCGCGCGCTTACCCAGTATCTTGAACAGGAAGGCGCCGAACTGCTTCAGGACGCAGAAGGGTTTGCGGAACTGGATGAAGGCAAAGGCGCCGATCTGGATGACGTGCTGAGCAAAGCCTCGTCGATCGTCGAGACAGCGGAGGCAAAGCGCTCCAAACGAGCCGGTTGATGCCACGTGCCACAGTTCGGCTTTCGCCAAGTGCCGAGCGCTGGTTTCTCATTTACATCGCCGAGCTTGCGGCGCAGAACCCAGCCGCTGCGCGCAAGATCCTTGCTCGGCTGGCAAAGCTGAAAGAGGAACTCGCTCGATTTCCGGAAATGACGGAACGCGGCTTGATCCCTGGCTCTCGCCGGATCGTCATGCAGCCACTGATATTGACGGCACGTATACGCAAGGGCGTCGTGGAGATTGCATCCATCCGGCATGAACGGCAGAAAGACGCGCAAGCACCTTCAGACTTCAAGAGCGGCGACGAAACCTAGTCATCCAACAAAAAGCCGGGGCCAGACCCCGACTTCCTGTCGCAGCCGAACAGATATTCGCCAAATATCCGTCAGGCCAGGTTCTTCTTGAAGAACGCCACCGATCGGCTCCAGGCGAGATCGGCGGCGGCCTTGTCGTAGCGGGCCGACGAGGTATCGTTGTTGAAGGCGTGGTTGGCGCCGTCGTAGACGAAGATCTCGAAGGTCTTGCCGCCTTTTTCAAGCGCCGCCTTGAAGGCCGGAATGCCGGCATTGATGCGCTCGTCGAGACCGCCGTAATGCAGCATCAGCGGCGCCTTGATGGCAGGCACGTCCTCGGCCTTCGGCTGGGCGCCGTAATAGGCGACGCCGGCGTTGAGGCTGGGGGACTTCACAGCAAGATTGTTGACCGCGCCGCCACCCCAGCAGAAACCGATCGCACCGACCTTGCCGTTCGCGCCGCTGATACCGGCGAGATAGGCGCGGCTTGCTTCGCCATTGGCCGAAACCTCTTCGGGCTTCAGCGAAGAGAACATCTGCCGGGCCTGCTCTTCATCCGCCGGCGTGCCGCCCTGGGGCGACAGGAAATCGACGGCGAGTGCATTGAAGCCCTCGAGCGCCATACGGCGGGCGACATCCTTGATATGGGCGTTGAGGCCGCGGTTCTCATGGATGACGAGGACGCCGCCGCGCGTGCCGGAAGCATTCTTGGGTTTTACGAGATAACCCTTCATCGCCACGCCGTTGGCGCCCGGATAGGTAACGTCCTCCGTGGTCAGCCGTTCGTCATTGGCGGAAATGATCTCCGCCATGGCGGAACTCGCGCCGATCAGGGGCGCGATTGCCGCGGCGGCCGCACCGGAGCCCGCAAGCTGGGTCAGCTTCTCCATGAAGCGACGGCGGTCCAAAGTCAGATGGGTGTATTCATCGTAGGCGTCGATCATCGCCTGGGTGATCTTCGGTGTCTCGTTGTCCATGGCTATTCCTCCGTAGCAGACCGTATGACGGGGAAATCTATACCGAGGACCTGCAGCTTGCAGATGAAACACTGAGTGATCCAAGTGCCCGATATTACACTTGTTCGTGAGGTCGGTTGATCGACGAGCCCGCCAAAATTACGGCGGAAAGCCGCAAGCGCGGCTCTGCAAAGGTCGAGGCGGGTCCGGCTTTCGACTCCATCTGGCGCTGGAGGCTAGTTCAAAACCAGCCAGACCGCGAGCCAGGCCCACATTGCCATCACCGCAAAAAAGCCGACCATGAAGATCGGGCGGCGATAGCGGAGCCGGTTGCTGGTCAGGTGCACGTAGGAATGCGCATAGCGGGAAAGCACGAATATCCAGGCAAGCGCAACCGAGCCCCAATTATCTGCGGTCGACACATAAAGGACGAGGCAAACGGCGTAGAACAGGACCGGTAGCTCGAACTGGTTCTTGAGGTTGTTGTGGACAACCAGGCTTTCGCGCGGCTCCTCCCGGTTTTCACGGAACTGACCGGCCGCAGCGCTGCCGGACTTCACAGCCATGTACCGCTTCCTCGACAGGAGCCAATAGAGAAAGAAGACCAGCGCGGCATGCGCTATCATCGGCCAGAGCGTTGCGTCCGTGGAAACCATCGGTTCTCCTCATTCGTCAGAGGAACCCAATAACACGGGTTCGCCGATGCACAATGGCGTGCCGTCCGAGCGGCGCCACATGGTCTCACCACTGCCTGCGGACCACCCGACTTCGCGATGAGGCAAGGTCGCAGGCATCCAACCAACTATTTCCGAGACTTGAGGAGGAGGCACGCGACCTCCTCCGATCAGAAACGTCAGGCGCCAGAGCCCGGATAGTTGGGGCTCTCGCGGGTGATCGTCACGTCATGCGCGTGGCTTTCGCGCAGGCCTGCGCCGGAGATGCGCACGAAGGTGGCGCGCTCCTGGAATTCCTTGAGATTGGCGCCGCCGACATAACCCATGGCCGCCTTCAGGCCGCCGCCGAGCTGATGCAGCACGCCCGAGACCGGGCCCTTGTAGGGAACCTGCCCTTCGATGCCTTCGGGAACCAGCTTCAGCGTATCACGCACCTCCGCCTGGAAATAACGGTCGGCGGAACCGCGGGCCATGGCGCCTACCGAGCCCATGCCGCGATAGGCTTTGAACGAGCGGCCCTGGTAGAGATAGACCTCGCCCGGGCTTTCGTCGGTGCCGGCCAGTAGCGAGCCGATCATCACTGCGGATGCGCCGGCGGCGATCGCCTTGGCAAGGTCGCCCGAGAACTTGATGCCGCCGTCGGCGATGACGGGAATGTCCTGCGCCCGTGCCGCTTCGACGGCCGACATGATCGCCGCAAGCTGCGGCACGCCGACGCCGGCGACGATACGGGTGGTGCAGATCGAGCCCGGGCCGATACCGACCTTGACCGCATCCGCACCGGCATCGATGAGCGCCTTGGTACCGTCGGAGGTGGCGACATTGCCGGCCATGACCCGCACGTGGTTGGAGATGCGCTTGACGCGGGCGACGGCGTCGAGCACGCGCTGCGAGTGGCCGTGGGCCGTATCGACGACCAGAAGATCGACGCCGGCCTCGATGAGACGTTCGGCGCGCTCAAAACCATCGTCGCCGACGCTGATCGCGGCCGCAGCGCGCAGGCGCCCTTGAGCGTCCTTGGAGGCATTGGGATTGAGTTGGGACTTTTCGATATCTTTGACGGTGATGAGACCGACGCAACGACCTTCGCCATCCACCACCAGCAGCTTCTCGATGCGATGCTTGTGAAGAAGGCGCTTGGCTTCCGTCTGATCGACGCTGCTTTCCTTGACCGTGATGAGGTTCTCACGGGTCATCAGTTCGTAGATCTTCTGAGCCGGATCGGAAGCGAACCGAACGTCACGGTTGGTGAGAATGCCGACCAGCCGGCCCGGAACGTGGCCGCCGCCGTTCTCGACCACCGGAATGCCGGAAATGCTGTAGGACTTCATCAGCGACAGCGCGTCGGCGAGCGTCGCATCCGGACCGATCGTCACCGGGTTGACGACCATGCCGCTTTCGAACTTCTTGACCTGGCGGACCTGTTCGGCCTGTTCGATCGGGGTCAGGTTACGGTGGATGACGCCGATGCCGCCTGCCTGCGCCATGGCGATGGCAAGCCGGCTTTCCGTCACCGTATCCATGGCCGAGGAAATGATCGGCAGATTAAGCTCGATATCCTGGGCGATCCTCGTCGCGATATTCGTCTGGCCCGGCATGACTTCGGAATGGCCGGGCTGCAGGAGCACGTCGTCGAAGGTAAGCGCATCTGCGCCGGTTGCGGTTTCAATGATGCGTGCCATTGCCAAATTCCTTCGATCTAGAAAATGCGGGATGCGCTCAGGAACGACTCTATACGTCCCGACGCTCCGGCAACAATTGCTTGGAAGTTGGCGAGGGCTGGTAACACGTTCATGACAAGAAGGGAATAGCAAAAACCCGGGAGAGGCTTCTCCCGGGTTTCGATTGCTTTTCAACAACAATCAGATGTCGAACTGATAGCTCTTCGGCACGAACCGGTAGCCGGTATCCTGTTTTTCGACGAAACCGACCGCCGGGAAGGGCATATGATAGCCGAGGAAGGCGACCTTGTCGGTGGCAATCATGTCGAGGACCTTCTTGCGGGTGGCCGCCCCCTGCGCCTTGTCCATGTCGAAACGCACCTCCCATTCGGGCCGCTGAAGCGACAGGACGTAGTGGTTGACCGTATCGGCAGCGAGGATCAGGCGCTTGCCTTGCGATTCGACATTGAAATTCAGCATGCCGGGCGTATGGCCCGGCGCCAACATGGCGGTGATGCCGGAAACCACTTCGCCGCCATCCTTCAGGAAGGTCATCTTTTCGGCAAGCGGCTTCACATTGGCGAGCACGCTCTTCTGGTTGCCCTCTGCAGGCGTGCCGGCGCGGGCGGCATCGGTCCAGAAGTCGTATTCCACCTGGCCCGTGATGTAACGGGCTTTCGGGAAGGCCGGCTTGCCGTCTTCCATGAGGCCGCCGATATGGTCGCCATGCATGTGGGTGATGACGACGATCGAGATATCCTCCGGCATGTAGCCAGCGGCTGCCAATCCTTCGATCAGGCGTCCGACGCCCTGGGCGCGGCCCGGTTTGCCGAGGCCGGTATCGAACAGGATGACGTTGCTGCCGGTATCGATCAGCGTCGGTGAGAAACTGTTGACGAACTGGTCCGTCGGCAGAAAATTCTCAGTGAGCAGCGCTGCGAGCGTTTCGGGCGGCTGGTTGAGGCCGAAGGTTTCGCCGGGAGCACCGGAGGGGCGGGCGCCGTCCTTCACCGCCAGAACCTGGAAACCACCGAGCTTGAATTTGTGGATATCCGGCGGGATCACCTGATCGATAGCCAATTTCTGCTTCTCCTGGGCAAAAGCCCCAGCATTGATGATCGCCGGAGCGGCGAGAATGCCCAAACCGGCTGTGCCGATAAGGGTGCGCCGTCCGATACCTGAATTCGTCATGATGTCGCTGCCTCCTGGAATTGTGCCGGACCGTCAAGATCCGGTCCTATCCGGGGGAACATAACCGCGCTCCATGCCGAGGAAATCCGATCTCACGCAGACGTGACCCAAAATCCGAAACGGTGAGATTCCGCAATTGGCAGACGGGACCAAGAGGTCTATGGACGGGCCAATTCCCGCCATTGCAGGCACCCCATGAATCGCATCGTTCCGCTCATTCTCGCCGTCGCCCTTTTCATGGAGCAGATGGACTCCACCGTCATTGCGACAGCACTTCCGGCGATCGCCGCCGACCTCAATGTGGGGCCGATCACGCTCAAACTGGCGCTGACTTCCTACATGGTGGCGCTCGCCATGTTCATCCCGATCAGCGGCTGGATGGCGGACCGCTTCGGCGCCAAGAAGATCTTTCGCGTCGCGATCTTCGTCTTTGTCGTCGGCTCGATCTGCTGCGCGTTCTCCTCCGACCTCCTGCAGTTCGTGCTTTCGCGCTTTCTGCAGGGCATGGGCGGAGCGATGATGACGCCGGTTGCGCGCCTGGTTCTCCTACGCACCACGAAACGCAGCGAGCTCGTTTCGGCCATGGCGCTGCTGACCATTCCGGCACTGGTCGGCCCCCTCACCGGCCCGCCGATTGGCGGTTTCATCACCACCTATTTCACCTGGCACTGGATCTTCCTGATCAACGTGCCGGTCGGCCTGCTCGGCATCTATCTCGCAACAATCTTCCTGCCGGAAATCGAGACCACCAATCCTCCCTCGATCGACTGGTGGGGGTTCTTCCTGACCTCTGTCACCGCCGCCGGCACGGTCTTCGGGCTTTCCGTCGTCGGCCTCCCGGCGCTGCCGCCGGCCGTCGGCATCACGGCGACGGCATTGGGGCTCGCGGCTGGCGTCGCCTATGTCGTCCATGCGCGCAGCCACCCCGCGCCGATCCTCAACCTGCGGCTCTTCAAGGACGATGCATTCCGGGCCGCCAGCAGCAGCGGTACACTGTTCCGCATCTCGACAGGGGCCATTCCGTTCCTGATGCCGCTGATGCTGCAGCTCGGTTTTGGCCTCAACCCTTTCCAATCCGGCCTCATCACGTTTGCGGGCGCGCTCGGCGCGCTGATCGTGAAGTTCGTCGCCCGCCGCGTCTTTGCAATGACCGGCTTCAAGATGACGCTGATCGTCGCGGGCGTGCTCGGCGCGGCAACCACGGCGGCAAACGGCTTTTTCACGCCGGAAACCTCCCACGCGCTGATCGTCGCCTTCCTGCTGATGTCGGGCGTCTGCCGTTCCTTCTTCTTCACCGGCTCGAATGCGCTCAGCTATTCCGAGATCAGCGACGAACAGGCAAGCCAGGCGACCTCGATCGCCTCCGTCATGCAGCAGATCAGCATGGCGCTCGGCGTCGCCTTTGCGGCCTTCATCCTCGAAGCCTCGGCGGCGGTCACCGGCACGCATCTGCAGCTCTTCGACTTCCACCTGGCTTTCTTCCTGGTGGCGGCCCTTTCGCTTCTGGCGGTCATGCCCCTGCTGAGGCTGGACCCGATGACGGGGGCTGCCGTTTCCGGCCACGGAGCCGCCAAAATCCAACCGGAAGCCGGCGAGTAGTCAGGCCCGATCGTCCAGGTCGCGGTCTTCGGCTTCAGCGTATTCCACGTCCGCATCCTCCACCTCGGGTTCCTCCATGTCGGCGTTCGGGGCAGTCTCGCCTGCCCTGCGGCCCTTGAAATGCTTGGCGAGCAGGAACATCTCGACCGATTCCTGGCGAGATGCGCCCGGCTTGACGTGGATGACCTGCTTGAAATTCTGCTTCAGCATGTTGAGCAGGTCGCGTTCAGTGCCGCCCTGGAAGGTCTTGGCCAGGAAATGGCCGCCCTCGCCCAGCACCTCAACCGCGAAATGCGCCGCCACCTCGCACAGATGCATGGTGCGCAGGTGATCGGTCTTCTGGTGGCCGGTGGTCGGCGCCGCCATGTCCGAAATGACCACGTCCGGCGTGCCGCCGATCGCTTCCATCAACAGGCGCGGCGCTTCCGGATCGAGGAAGTCGAGCTGCAGGATCTTGACGCCGGCGAGCGGCGCCATTTCCAGGAAATCGATCGCCGCGACGCGGATATCATCGTCGGTCGAACCGGTGACATTGGCGGCGATCTGCGACCAGCTTCCCGGTGCAGCACCCAGATCGATGATGCGGCGGGCGCCTTTGAGAATCTGATGTTTTTCGTCGATCTCCAGCAGCTTGAAGGCCGCGCGGGCGCGATATCCTTCGAGTTTGGCGCGCTGGACATAGGGGTCGTTGATATGGCGCTCGAGCCAGCGCCGCGACGACGCCTTGAGCTTGCCCTTCTTGACCTTCTGGCCGAGCTTGCGGCCAGTGCGATTGCCGCTTCCCGGGGATTTGGAGGGTGGTTTCGTCATCGCCTTGCTCCAGCCTCATCCTGTCCGCCGGCACCTTGACTGCCCGCCTGATTGCCCCCTGGGCGGCGCGGCCGCACCCGGCGCCACACGCCGTCATCGGCCATCATGTCCGTCAACAGGCCCTCGCGCAGGCCCCGATCGGCCACCCGCATGCGCTGGCTCGGCCAGCGGCGGCGGATCGCTTCCAGTATGGCGCAGCCGGCCAGCACCAGATCGGCCCGGTCCGGACCGATGCAGGGATTGGCGGCACGGCCGGCAAAATCCCAGGAGAGCAGTTTTGCCTGCATGGCGGAGACTTCCGCGTCCGACAGCCACAGGCCGTCGACCTTGCGGCGGTCGTAGCGCGGCAGGTCGAGATGCACGCCCGCAAGCGTGGTGACCGTGCCCGACGTGCCGATCAGGTGGAAATCCTCGGCGCCCTGACGACGGAAGGCGGCAAGCGGCGGGCAATCGAAACCGGCCAGCATGCCTTCGACTTCCGTCACCATGGCGCCGAAAACCTCGGGCGTCACGTCGCGCCCGCCATGCCGTTCCGACAGCGTCACGACGCCGACAGGAAGCGAAGTCCAATGGGTGATGTGATTGGCAAGCCGGCTCGAGCGGCTGTCATCGATGCGGATGACGGCGATTTCCGACGAACCGCCACCGATATCGAAGAGAACGACGGACCGCGCCTCGCGGCCGACCAGCGACGAGCAGCCCGAGACCGCAAGCCGCGCCTCGGTCTCGCGATCGATGATTTCCAGTTCCAGCCCGGTTTCCGCGATGACGCGGGCCAAGAATTCCTCACCGTTTTCGGCAGCCCGGCAGGCTTCGGTTGCGATCAGCCGCATGCGGCGGATCGGCCGGTTGGCGAGCTTTGTGGCGCAGATGCGTAACGCCTCGACCGCGCGGTCCATGGCATCCTGCGACAGACGGCGGCTGGTGCCGAGCCCTTCGCCGAGACGGACGATCCGCGAAAACGCATCGACGACGCGAAACTGGCCCGGCCTTGTCGGCTGGGCGATCAGCAGGCGGCAATTGTTGGTGCCGAGGTCGAGCGCCGCATAGAGATCGTTGACGTAGGAGAATTTTTCGCCGCGCTGCTCAGCACCCGGGCTTTCAGCTCCGGCCCTGCCGCGCACATCCTTGGAGGAAACCGGGCCCGAACCGGCAGGCGCCGGAGCCTTGGCCACACCGGGCGCCGCCTTGGCGGGCGTCAGCGGCCGGCCCTGAAGGCCGCGACCGCCTCTGTTCTTCTTGCGCCGATTGCGCGACGACGACTTGGCCGAATGCGGCTGTTGCCCGCCCTCGGCACGCACCGGAACCTGCTGTGCTGCGGGTGCGGTGTTCGTCCCCTGTGCCGCCCCCTGTACCGGTTGCTGGGCGCCCGCGGATTTCGCGCGGCGCCGCTTGCGCTTGCGCGCCGACGGGTTGGGTTCCTGGTTATTGGGACGTCCGGCAGAGGCGGCCGAATCGACCGCTTCCGAATTGGTTACAGGCGCCGCGTCACGACGTTTGCCGTTCCGCTTCGCCTTCCGACGCCTCGAGGATTTACCCTCTCCGCGCGGTACCGCCGACGCCCCGCCTTCCGGCGGCTTTGCGCCGCTATCGGGGTCCATCACTGTTAAGTCCATCTCGCCGCGCAAAGCCACTTGAAGGTATGCCGCTGGCGTCTGATTGTTTCGTTGGTGCGAAGATAACAGGCGGTGGCGATTTCGCCAACGGCTTTTTGGCCAACCCCGTCATCACCCTGTCATCAGCCGACTTTTGAGCTTTTCCCCGCCAATGACGAGAAAGCCTCCGCAGTGTCGATTTTTTTCGAAATCGGTATTTGCAATCCGCCCGCTTTTGTTTATAAGCGCCGCACACCGGCCCGGGCATTCACCGGCGCACCCTGCTGGGGAATAGTTCAACGGTAGAACGACGGACTCTGACTCCGTTAATCTTGGTTCGAATCCAGGTTCCCCAGCCAATTCTCCCGAAAAGCCCTTAATTCCTTGATTTTCCAGTCGTGCCGGATATCGTTTTGGCATCATTGGCGACCTGATGCCCAGAACTGATGCCCAAAGGTGATGCCCACGACGCTTGAGCGCGGTGGACAGGCCCTGGGCAAAAGACAGGGCATTCGTCATGGCCGTGCGCCACGAGGTCGAGAATCTGATCCGCCGCGGAAACATCTTCTATTGGCGGCCACGCGTCCCGGCCGTCTTCACCCACTGCCGTCCAGGCAGCCGCCTTTCACTGAGCCTTCATTGTTCCGACCATAAAAAGGCTCAGATCATTGGCCGCAAGCTCAACACGCGGCTGGCCGAGTTGAAGACGCATTCGAAGGAACCGATGTCCAAGCAGCAGCTCCAGAAACTTTGCGAACACGAGCGAGACAAGGAACTCGAACGGCTCGAGAAAATCAGTGACGCTGCGAAGCGCTTCGGACGGGCTGGCGATGTCGTTGAGATGGAACTCGATCTCGAGGCGGGCTGGGCCTACCAACTTCTTGCCAAGTTCGGAACTCGTGCGGAGCTCAGCCTCGAGGGCGCTTGCGTCGGCCTGACCTATCTCCTGCGGAACGGTGTTCCAGCCTCGCATGTCGATGCCGTCCGGGCGAACTATCGAAGCGAGCGCAGCACGGCTCGAAGCCCCGGGTTCGAGGAGGGCATCAGACGATTGATGTACAACTTTGAAATCGACGACACGGCGCTCAATCGCGAACGCGCCATGTCAAAGATTTTCGAAGGCCGGGCCGCCGCCCTTCTCGACATCGATGAGCGCCACGAGCTTGTCGACAAAAGGCAGAGCGAATTCACAGGCGGCGGAAGAGCCGGTACGCCTGGCGCCAAGGTCCAGGCAACCGACACCGGGAATTCAGATCCTGCTCCTGCGTCTTCAGTCGACGAGCGATCCTTGCCAACGGCTCTGATCGCCATTCCAGAAGAAACGGAAATCACCCAGCTCGATCTAACCCCGCGCCCGGCGGTGGCGAAAAAGGCCGCCTCGAAAGCTTCTGAGGCCGGGCAACGGGTAGTCGCCGTTGCGGACTTCGAGCAAGAGTGCGAAAAGCTCATCGCCAACATGGGAGACGAATGGGAGCCAGCGACCGCGCGGGATGCAATGGCGCTGGTGCGGATATTCAAATCGGTGCTCATCGAGCATGGCGTGGAGCATTCCGGGCAAGTGGAGCAGTATCACATCGGCCTGTTGCGTCGGCACCTCAACCACATTCCGACAAATTGGGGACGCAGCAGCAAAATGCGTGTCATGTCGGCGCCGGACCTACGTGCTGAAGGCGAGAAACTGCGCAAAGCGGCTGAGCTGACGGGCACCGTTGCGAAAGTTGGTCTGGCCCCAACGACGATCCGAAAGCACTTTGGAAATCTGCAGCACTTCCTGAAACATCTCAAAGGTCACGGGTTCAAAATTGAGAGCTGGACCTTTGAAGGGCTGCGTCCGAAAAAGCCGAAGGTCGGCGAAATTCGCGGCAAACAGTACAAACCATCGCCGCAGGATATCGCCCCGATCTTCTCCTGCCCGCTCTATGCCGGCTCCCTCGGCCACCTGCGTGGACAGAGACGAGCGGCCGGACAACAGGTCTTTCATGACTCGCTCTACTATTTGCCGATCCTGTTCACTTATCTTGGCCCTCGCCGCAGAGAATTTGCTGGGCTTCATGTCAATGACATTGCAAGAGATGGGGACGGCTATGTCATCATCCTTAGGTCCAACGGGATTCGCCGACTGAAGAACATCCAGTCACAACGCATGCTTCCCATGCCCGAAGAGATGGTTCGATTGGGCTTCATCGAATACGTCCAGGCAATCAAGAAGCTGGGATATGCGACCCTATTCCCGGATCTCTTCTCGGACAAAACGGAAAACGATCCAGGCGACAGGTTCTACGACACCTTCGTTCCGATCATGCAGGCCGTCCTCGGCGAAAAAATGTGGGAGCGCGCCATTCATGCTTTCCGGCATGGCTTCGCAGATACTCTCAAGCAGGCTGGTGTCTCGCAAGACGTCATCGAAGACATTTCGGGGAGATTGGCTGAGGGCAATGAGACCAGCACTCGATACACCAATCCTGCTGGGCTGCCGTTGATGCGAAGCGCCCTGCAACACTATCCGATCATCTCATCGGTCATCGAACCCAAGCCATTGCAACTTCTGCCGTGGGTTGAAAAGAGACAACCACCGCCGTGGGCACGCGAAGGCAAGAAGTGAATGATCAAGGCGGAAATGATTTCCGCCTTGATCTGCCATATGATCAGGCGGCTTCCCAGACCTGATTGAGAATTCGTGCCGCCAGTGCTGCCTTGTCCTGCGGCAGGAAACGGCCGTAGTGCTTGGCCACCATGTCAGCCGTATCCTGGATCGCGTAGCTTGCTTGCTCGTATGAGCCGGTCTGCTTCAAGATATGGGTCGCGAGCACATCCCGCACGTTATGTGGACCATGAGGCAGCAGACCCTTGATCGCCCCTCGGCCGGTATAGGGATTATAGATGCCGTAACGCTGGATGGTCAGCCTCCAGGCCTCGTAGAAGGTCGTCACGTCGTATGCCGCATCGGTGCTTGTCGTCTTGACGGTTTTCACGAAGAAGGTTCCGGGATCAGCAACGCCCCTGAGAAGCGTAGCGCGATGCCGTTCGACATAGTCATCGATGTAACGGTAGAGGTCTAGCAGATCCGGTAGAACCAGTCGGAACGGCTTGTCTCCGAAAAATGACGAGTGGGCATTTTTGAAGGCGACTGCTGGAATCAGCACTTCCCAGCCACCGTCTCGCTCGCTCCAGCGGATTTCCCCACGCTTCAGCTTTTCGAGGACACGTTCCGGACGCGGCATCTGTCCGCGCGGGCAGAGCATCAATTGCCGAAGATTTTTCTGGCGAAGCCCCAGATGCAATCCCAGCCGCAACATGAGGAACGATCGAACTGCCTCCGCCGCCGGGCGCGGATAACGCTCTTCGTCCGGCATGAGGCGAATGATCTCCTCGGTGATCTTGCGATACTCGCCAACGGGACTGTAGCGTTGTTTGGCTGCGGCCGCCTGAAATTTTCTGTAATCCGTTGAGCCGCTGATGATTACACGACGCACCCAATCCAGAATCTCCTGGCGCTTGGCAAATGGCAGAGCATTGAAGTCGTCCGGGAGATGCCAGGCGATCCTTCGACGTTCAGCCGGATCGAGCTCCGACAGATTGAAACCGGACGCTGACCGTGACCGATGCGGAAGTTTCGCCTTAAAGTATCCGTCCGGAAGGCGGTAGCGGCGCTCGATCCGCCCGAGCACTTCAAAGCTGTCGGTGCTGCGAGGCACGCGCCTTCCTTCGATCCAGCTCAGCAGTGTGTTTTTGTCCATAGCCTCATCGGAGCGGACGACGGAACGATGGAGGACCCAATAGGTTTCGCCATGCCGCCGCATATGAAGCTGGAGCGCCTCAGCGAAACCGGAAGGATCGGACCATTCCCGGAACCAGGGTTCCGGAAACTCGATGATGTCCGCGGGCTTTCGTTTCGGGAGATCGTCCCGAGGCCGCGTGTTGTCTGCTGCAACAGTTCTCGCACGCGCCTTCGGCTGTTCGGTCAACAGCGCCTTCTTCTTGTCCGCCGCAGATTTCCGTGGACTGGTTGCAGCATCTCTCCCGGCGTCGCCATCCCTGCTCCATCGAATGGTGGCATCAAAGGCAGGATCGATTGCACGGTGATGGACGGCAAGCATCGCCGCATCCACGCCAGTCAGCCGGGCAACCACATCCCAATCCGTGTGACTTCCGGTTCGCTGCGGACCGCATCGTCGCTCGATGAGACGCCGCATATAGGCGGTGAGAGCGTCGGTATCTTTCGTCGAGAAGATTGGCATCAGTCGCATCGCGCAATAGGCGTCGATCTTGCGCTGGAAGGCTTTCATTGCGGTAAGTTTCGTCATTTCACTTCATGCTCGTTGTTACTATACCCCTCAGTTCAGGGGGCGGTCGAGCTAAGCGAAGCGCGTTAATGAAGCGTTGGAGCCCACGGAACGCTCTGGAAATTCGATTCAGAATCGAACGGCGTTTTACGAAGTAATGGGGGGAGAACACGTGAGATGGACAAACGCCGTTAGGCGCTGAGCGGTATCAGCAACAAGGAAGACCGGATCCGCGGTGGTCCAAAATGAACGACCGCTCAAACGTCCTGATCGACACCATCGGGATAAAGGAGGTGAAGCTTCCGGCGAAACGGAAGCCCCCCGGACCGGTACTTCAAGACGAGATCGTCGAAGACCCTATCGCATCGCCCTCATCGAAGCCTTGATCGCTTAGCATCGATACGATCACGTCCTGGAATTTCTGGAGTTCAGCCTCCTGGCCTTTCTCGATCGCCCTGCGGATGAGCCAATACAGGGCCACCCTCGCGAGATCATCCCGGTCAGGTCGCCGTGCGCTTCTATTCGCATCACGAAGCGCCTTCTGCCGCTGCCTTGCCGCTTTTACATTCATCATTCGCCCTCCCATCCTCGGCCTCCTCAATGGTCAGGGGATCGGCCCACCGGCGCAAGCGCCGTTTGCCGGAATCGAAAATATCGAGCTGGGAATCGGCAGCTCAGAGATTTGAATCAAAAGAGCGCAACTTGTCTCGCATTGCGGGTAAGTTACCGTGCGTCAACACAGGTTGACTGCCGCAAACGGCGTTGCTGAATCATTCCGTTTGAGTTCTGAATCAAAAATCCTGAACTCGGAATCAAAAGAGCGCAATTTGTCTCAGGTCCTGAAGACGTGAGATCCGTTGCCAACAACCTACCTCACGTCATCTCGGATCATACTGCATCATGGCGATGATGACCGAGGATCCATCTCTCCCATCGGCGCACGCCATCGATATCCGGAACGCCTTCGTCACGCCGCCCGTCGACGACGTCGAGCAGGCCGAGAAGGCCGACAGCAGCATCAAAACGGTCCTCACCTGCCTTGTCCGCGCCGAACCCATCTTCAATCATTGCCAAGAGGGCATGAGCGTCGAGATCCGGCCGCACCGAGAGCCAAGGTATCATCACCTTCGCTATACGCTGGCGGTCGCTCTGCCGCCGCTTGCTCCAGCCGCCGCGGGACATGCCGAGCTGTCCGTAGACATCACCGGGATAAGTCTCAGCGATAACGCATGACCTGGTGTCGAGGAGATCGGCCAGACGTCCGTCGAAAGGCCAGAGGCCGATGTCATCCAGCCGGGGGACGATCATCTCGCGCCATCCGGTGATGGCGCCCTTTCCGACCTGATTGCCGCCGAGCGTCCAAAACAGCATACAGGCAGCCTGCCTGTCTGAGCTGGCGCGTTCGCACAGACGCAGAAGCGCCTGCGGAGCGGTCACGCCGAGAGCATCGAAGAGATGCGCGCGCTGGGTGCCGCCCGGCCGCGCCGGATAGAACGGGCGGTGGAGGGAGATATGGCTACGGTGGTCCGCAACGCTATACCAGTCTGACCAGATGCCCGACCCGAACGAGGCAAGGGCTTCACGAAACGAGCCAAGCTCGGTGGTGCGCGCATAGGCCTCCGGAAGACCGATCGGGAAATCGAAGCCGAGGAGCAGAGCGCCTTTCTCCGCCGATTTGGCCTTCATCCGGCCAATCAGGGTCGACGTGTCGCCCACCAATTCCGGAGCATGGACCCGCCATCGCACGCCGTCCCGGATGGCAACTGACATCCAGCGCTTCTTCCTGTCCATGCTCCAGTCGCAATGCGCGACGACAGCGACATTCATACCTTACTCCTCATCACGATGCGCACCGAAGGTTATCAGCTTCCTCCTGCACGATTACTGTGTTTGAGGAGTTGCTTCACGGCCACTCCATCGAGCGCCTGGGCATCGAACAGTGCCTTGACCAACGCATCAAGTTTGTCCCGGTTCTCGTTCAGAACCTCGACAGCCCTGGCGAGCGCCCTCTCCAACTGAGCATGAATGCGAGCCGCCAAATCCGGATTGCCATCGAGCACGGCGGTCGGATCCTTGTCATCATGGTAGAGCAACGGTTGGACGGCGCCGAAGCCGAGGCTGCGCTCCATGGCGAGTGCAAGCTTCGTCGCGCGCGCCAGATCGCTGTCTTCGGAGCCACCCGATCCGGCAGACACCTTGCCGACAACGATCTGCTCGGCGGCCCTCCCCGCCATCAGCATGGCGAGCATGTCTTCCCGATAGCCAAGGGTGTCGCTTCCGGATGCCGTGAAGCCAAGCTGGCTGTAGCCCCCGCCAGTAGGCGTATCGATGTTGAGGCCATGGATCGGCCCAAGCCTAAGAGCGTGATGAACGACCGCATGGCCGGACTCATGGATCGCGAAGCGCCAGCGCAGATCATAGGGCACCATCGGCCGGTCCATCCGGATCCCTTCCTCGATGTCCTCGTAACGGATCGACCGCTTCTCTCGGCGCGCTTTCAACCGTGCCTGGCGAACGATCCGCTCGATGTCGGCTCCAGTCAGACCCATGGCGCGGCTCGCAAGCTTGTTCAAAGCTGCCTGGACTGCTTCGGGCGTCACTGGTTCAAGGTGCGTGGATGTGGTGGTCAATTCGCCGCTCCTTTCCGAGCTTCTCCGGAACCCTGTTCGCCGCTGTCTTCGCTGGCCGGTCCGTTGGAGGCCAATGGCTCATCCGTCATGCCGATGAGTTCGGGATTGTCCCCCTCCACCTTGGCGCTGACTGCGTTCTTGTCCCTAACCAGCGCAGCAACATCATCGCCCAGATGGTAAGCGAAGATCTCCGCGAGCGTCGCGGCATCAGGCAGAGGGATTTCAATATGCGTCTCCAGTCTACCAGAGCGCTTGATCGCCTCATCGATCTGTTCCGGCCTATTCGTGGCACCGACGATGACCAGGCCGTCGCTCTTCACTACACCATTGAGCAATTCGAGCGCCTTGTTGACCACCGTATTCCAATAGTCCGCGTACTCTTGGCTCGCCGGCTGCCGTTTTCCGATGCCGTCGATCTCGTCGATGAACAGGATCGACGGTGCCAGCGCACGTGCCTCCGCAAACGTCTTGGCCATCTTGTCGATCACATCGTTGAGATGGCCTCCCTGCAGCCAAGTGGAAACGGAGGTGACGAAAAGCGGAACCTGCAGGCTGTTGCACAGCGCCCGGGCAAAGGTCGTCTTGCCAGTTCCGGGCGCACCGTAGAGCAGCAGCTTGGTGCTCATGTCCGACCAGGCAAGCGAGCCTGCCTTGTAGTCGGCGAGATCCAATTTCAGATCCAGTGCCCAGGTCTTGGCCTTGCCGTATCCGGAGAGCGTTTCGACCGTCAGTGACGGGCGACCGGGCGCAACGGTTTCATTCATCGGTTCCGGCTGAATGACCTCGGCGCCCGATGGCTTGTCACGCTTCCACCCACCGCCGCCGTCCTTTCCGGACGTGGTCTTCTCTGGCGATGCCGCATCCTTCTTCGACTTCGATGGCTTGCCCGCGTCGGTCGTAGCCGGATCGGCTTGCCATCATCGCCGTCCCGGGCCGCAATGCGATTGCGCTCGGTCAGTGACGCCAGCACCGCGATCACCTCATGGGCGCTCCGCCCCGGCCTGAACGCCAGCACGACGTCGTCGATGGTCAGGTAGTGGGCATCGTAGGCATTTGACCACTGCTCCAGCGCCGCGATGCCGGCAGCGCCATGCATCGCCCCAATCATCGTACTGATGAAGGCGTAATCCAGCCAACCTGTAGTGAGAGCAATATCGGCGGCAATGGTGATCTCGGACGGAATGGACTCCGACTTCTCTGAGATCGCGACAACGGGATAGTCCCGCGTCAGGGCATTGACCAACCGCCGCTGCAGTGCCGCCCCGCCAATGCGCCGGACGTTGTCTCCGATGAACTGGATGTAGGTCCGACCAGTGCTCTCCGACCCTACGAAGCTTGAGTCGTCATAGACATAATCCCCATCAATGCCGTTCGGGGCTCCACCAGGGATGAAGCCGGGCACCTCGATCAGCCGCCGCATGGCCTGCTCGAAGCCTGCCATCGGCGCATGCAGGGAAACGACGGGCGCCGACATGGCGGCAGCACGCACAATCTTGGCAAAGGGCACGGGGCCATTCTCGATCGCACGGGCAAGCACGAGGGCGGCGACGATGTTGCTGACCAATGGCGGCCTCCCTGCCCGGCCGACCAAGCTAACGGCGTAAGCGCGGCGAGCATGATCAGAGGCCGAGATACGTTCACCGGTTCCGGCCTGCGTCCCTCCAGAGGGAAACGGCGCGAGGAATGCTGGAGGCCTGCCTTCGGCGACGACGATATCGGACGGCTGTGGTGGAGGCATGAGATAGCCGCCAAAATTCCGGCGCAGCCATGCCAGGTCGCGATCACGATCTCCGGACAGACGAGACGTATCGAAGACCGGTGCGTAGCGCCGCAGCAGATGCCCGCGGACCTCAACGATCCTTATGTTCAGCAGACCATTGAGATGCGCGTTGCGCTGAACCTCGCGGCGGGCAATACGCTCCAGGCGGCGGACGAGCAGACGGGACAGCTTATTCATCGACCCTGCCCTCCGTCGTCGCGGCAATAATTGCCGTTTTGGGATTGGGCGAATGGCCCTTCGTCGGCTTGCGCCGCTTCAAGCTGCCCGGCCCTGCCTGGCGGCGCTCCCGGATCATACGGCGACCGGGGCGGGATGCAGCGCGATCCGGTTTGACGGGATCCGGCGAAGTCGATGCCACGAGATCACGGTTGCGCCCGGCAAGCCAGTCGAGCAGCAGGCGGCAAGCCGGATTGCCGTTGTCGGCATGCGCCCGCAGGCGATCGATGATGGTGTCCGGTACGGTGCCGGTAAGCCCTTCTCCCTGTCGGACATGACCGAGCGCCAATCCGATCAAGCGTGCCGGGTCGTCGGCAGGTGTGTTCATACGACTGGTTCCGGGATAGCGGAGGACAGCGCCATGCGGACGATCGCACATGGCGTTCGGTGAGATCGAGGACGAGATTGCCTCGCAACGGATGCGCGGCGGCACATCCGGATGGGTGTCGGAAGACATGACGGCTCCTTGGCCAGACCGCTGCGGGTCCGGCGCCAATGAGAGATGAGGGAAGGATGAGGAAGCCACGGCCTCTGGCCATGGCGGTCAACGGCCGATGCCTGACGGCGAGCGTCAGGGCACGGCGTTCAAGTCATCAGGACACTTGGATCAGTGCGCAGCCGGACGGCGGGCATAGCCGACGCGGAAGAAGATCGGCTTCGGCGCGTCATCCTCGATCCCATCGCAAGCGCCGAAGACATCGTCGCCCAGATCATCACAAGTGAGATCATCACGAGCGAGATCGTCATCACCTGAGCAGGCAGCCTGGTCTTCCTCGAAGGCCCGGCTCGGCCCGTTGAGATTGACACGCGAAGGAATGGGGACTGATGAATGACCGACCATCTCGGCCGCAACGGTCATGGCCCGCTCGTTCACCCCGATCGCCCTGCGCGCCTCGACTTCGAGAAGCTGCTGCACCCGGCTGCCGAAGCGCAGGCGCAGTTCGGCCATGCATGCGGCGACACCATCGATCTCCAGAAGGTCGTCGATCTCGGACAGGGCCCAGACCCCATTAGCATGATCGCTTGGGCGGCTGGCACCATCGACGATCGCGACTTCCACCGTATCGACCATCAAACGTTTGTGGTTCTTGTAGAGCCAGTCCGGCAGCACCATGGCCGAGGCCATCATCTTGATCTTCAGCTCTTCGAGACGGCTCGTATCGCCGTAGGAAGCGAGCGACCGCTTGAGGTCGAGAATGTAGGCCGTGTGCCGGGCCCTGTTCACGATGATCAGGTCCGGCGTGTACGATCCCTTGGCCGGTGCCTCGCAATCGAGCTTCACGCCATCGAGGCAGGTCCAGTCGTTTCCAGAAAGCGCTTCCATCGCCGCCTTGACCAGCGGCAGCTTCAAGGACTGCGACAGGACCAGGACGTGTGGGTTGGCTTTCGCCAAACGGTCAACCGCCTGCTCCAACAACTTGCCTTCCCGGAACGACACCGCCCGGACGAGCGAGGCGATGTTGACGTAATGGCCGAGGATCTCGTCTTCGGTCGGCTCGCCATCCATGATGGCGGCAATGGCGCGATCGATCAGCAGATCGAGATCGGCCTCGACATCAGAGAAGCGAACGAGATGCGGGTGGCGGCGCAGGACCGCTGGCTCGTGGATCGAAGCCGCAGCCTGGACCGCGTTGCGGCCAAAGCCGAACGGGCGCGGGCGTGAGAGGCAAGCCGGGGCAACGGCATCCGGGGTGATGTTGGTTGTCGAACGAAGAACTTCCCCCGTGGGGGTCGAGGAGATAAACGTAGTCATAGCCCGATTCCTTTTCGTGAAGGCTGAGGGTCAGGCCCTTGTCAGTGGTGCAAACACTGCCTTGGGCCGCTTGCTCCGGTCATCCGGAACGCCTTCAACCTGGCAGGACCCGGGACCGGGCTCAAGGGCCCCACAGCAAAAAAGAGAACGAAGCCGGTACAAGGTTAATACCGGGCTCACAGCGCCCGAACTGGAAGCGATCGAAAATCGCAAACCGGATTTCGTTGCCGCAGAAATCTGCCTGGATCCGGGAAATGAGAAAGGGCCGACAAGCGGCCCTCTCGAACTCGATGGCAAGACCGGTAGTCCGGCCTTCCAAAGTTAAGCCGTGGCGGATGGTGGCGAGGTCGGCTTGGCCTTGCCCAAGAACGCCGGACGCTGG
Source organism: Neorhizobium sp. T25_13 (assembly GCF_002968675.1). Lineage (NCBI taxonomy): Bacteria > Pseudomonadati > Pseudomonadota > Alphaproteobacteria > Hyphomicrobiales > Rhizobiaceae > Neorhizobium > Neorhizobium sp. T25_13. Next base: position 113,173 of record NZ_PVBI01000006.1, on the reverse strand, counting down.
AAACGCGTTTCGGTCGTGGCCAGGGCTTCCGTCACCGTCGGGATCAAATCATCTTCCACCACGGGCTGGGGCAAGTCGATCGTGGCGGTGGCGCCGAAAGCCTCAGCGATTGACGTAAGCCTTTCATTCAGGGTCGGGGCGCTCGCTGCCTCCGGCTCCAAATCGATCAAGGGTTCTGCCGGCACCGGTTCGTCGGCGACCAATGTGGGAGTTTTGGTTTTCGCGTCCCGCGTGGTCGGCTCGGCCTTTTCAGGCGCCACCCAGTTCAACAGCGGCACCACCTCAGTTTCCAGCCAGGTCCGCAGCTCAGCCTTGTCAGGCCACGAGGTATCACTGCCCATCTTGTAAAGCAGAGCGCTAACCGCCGCCCAGCGCGAGCCGGCAGGCAACCGGGTCCCGTCAATAACGTAGGCTTTCAGAGCGTTCGGAGTGACGAACTCCGCAAGGCTCTCCAACTCGCGGTGGGCGAGACGTGCCGTAAGCGCTGTCTGTTCGGCAAGCGTCTTCTTGACGATGTTGTTTTTCGGCAGCGCGTCTTTGACATGCGTGCGAATCTCCTCAAGGTGCGCAACGAACGACTTCAAGCCGTCGCGGACTTTGATGGCGATGATCGCCTTGAGCCCGTCGAGCCCGCCAAGATCATACGGATCGCGTTTCGGGTTCTCATCGACGTCCGACTTCGACCCGGCGAGCATTGCCGTAACGTCCTGAACCCGCAGCCGATCCCGCGTGCTGGCAAAGCCGATGACCTGTTCGACCTGCTCCGGCGTGGCAGCACTCAGTTTTCCAAGCACGGTCGGACCAACAGCAAGCGCCACAAGGATCTGCCTGTATGCACTCAAGTTACGGGACACAGCACGCATAGCGCGGATATGGCGCGCGGTGTAGCCGCAGCACTCGACGGCCCATTTCTCCACAGTGCCTTCCGGGAGAAGCAAGGCGATTTTTTCGAGACGCTCCCCGAATTCAAAGGCTTCTTCCGTCGATCTGCGCCGCGCACCGATGAGGAACTTGGCCTCATCCTCAAGCCGTATCTTCAGATCATCGCCGATCGCGTGCTCTTCATAAAAGGGGCGGGCGGCAGAGGCAAAAGCGGATTCTTTATTGATGTTCTTCACAGTCTATCTCCTTATGTGTTTGCGATCGCAAGATACGATGACCTTACCCAACTATTATCGCACGGTATCCAAATAAATAAACCAACTAAAGGTTTTGCAATAATTTGTTTCCAGGAAATATACACAGAATAATACTATATATACTTCAAAAACGGTCCTTTTGAGCCCCCGGTAGAGGAATCTTGCTTCTCATTGAGGCAAGAAAAGCCTACACTTAATACGAGTGACACCTGAGGCGTTTTTCGGCCCATGTGGCCCCACGCGCCCCCTTTCAACACTCCGCCCGGCCTGGTAGCCAGGACGGACTGCCGCAACTCGTCAGCATGAAAGAGCGCGCTCATGGCAAAGGCAATCCTGACGACCAAGGTCGACCCGACCTACGACGACCTTCCGGAGCAGCGGTATCATTTCCCGCGCACCTACCTGCGCCAGGTGGAGGCCGCGCGGGGAGACTGGATCGTCTACTACGAGCCACGGCGGCCCAGCGGTGATCTCATGAAGACGGGTGGCAAGCAGGCTTATTTCGCGACGGCCAGGATCTCCGACATCATCGAGGACCCCTCAAAGGCCGACCATTTCTATGCGCTAATCGAGGACTTTCTGCAGTTCGACCACGCCGTGCCGTTCAAGGAGGCTGACCACTATTATGAGAGCGGCCTGCGCAAGGAGGACGGCTCAACGAACAAGGGCGCCTTCGGGCGCGCCGTCCGCAACATCCCGGATGAAGAATACGACCTGATCCTCGCCGCCGGCTTCGCGCATGTGCTTGGTCGACGAGACCGCGAGCGACCGGCGCCCGATCCGGCCGAGGAGGCGCGTCTTGGGTTTGGTGAAAATCCGCAGATGCCCTACGAGGTCGACAGCACAGACCGACGGATCGTCTCCCAAGTGCTACAGCGCCCCTTCCGGGACCGAGCGTTTTCTGTGGCGATCAAGGCGGCCTACCAGGACACTTGCGGCGTCACCGGCCTGAAGCTGATCAATGGCGGCGGCCGCTCGGAGGTCCAAGCAGCACACATCCGTCCGGTAGCAGATGGTGGGCCGGATAGTGTTCGGAATGGTCTGGCCTTATCCGGAACCGTGCACTGGATGTTCGACCGCGGCCTGATTTCGGTCGATGACGATTACAGCCTGCTGATCGCGGGTGGCGGCGTTCCGGATACCATCACAAGGCTCATTAATCCGGAGCGACGCCTGCTTGTGCCGGCACGTGAGGACGAGAGGCCGCATTCGCAGTTTCTGCGATATCACCGCAAGCAGGTGTTCAAAGAAAAAGGAAGCGGAAATGATTTCCGGCCGAACGACAGAGCACTTACGTCGTCTGAGGGGAAAGTAACATGCCAACCTGTTTGGTCAGCTCACGATCTTTGGTATGGCACTCCCATATAATGAGGACCTCCCAACCAAGTGCTTTGAGCTTAGCCTGGCTAACACAATCCCGCTGCACATTATCAGCGAATTTCTTCTGCCAGTAATCGGTACGGGTCTTCGGAGTTGTGGTTTTTGAGCATCCTGTATGGCGGTGCCAGAAGCATCCATGAACGAAAATGACCGTCTTGAGCCGAGGAAAGACAAGATCGGGCGTTCCGGGCAATCTTCGGTCATGTAGCCGATATCGAAACCCTAAACCGTGTGCCGCTCGCCTGACTAGCATTTCTGGCTTGGTATCAGTCCCTTTGACCTTCGCCATTAACTGGCGACGCTGGTCAGGGACATCTGAGAATATGTCCGGACTTTTCATTCCAGGGATATAACGCCCGGAGCAAATCCAAACAGGTCTTCGAAAATCTGTTCGAATTGACCAGTTGCCTCGCTGGCAAGCCCTTCACGCTCGCCACGCGACAATTGCCCCCATTGCGGCAGCGGCGTCCTTAGCAGAAACCGCTTGTAGAATCTCATCCATCCCTGCTTCAGAGCAGGAGCCTCGGCTTTCGCGGTTATTTCAAGCAAACCGCTGTTCAGCACACGCTGAAGAATCTCTATCGGCCACTCTCCCGGCCATACCGCGTAAATTGAATGGGCCGGAATTGCGATCGTTCGATCAATCGTAACGAACGGTCTATTGCATAGTTCTGGCATTAACAGCTTGGGACCCGTGGACCACAAATCTGGCACCGCATCGATCGTCCGCCAATACTGATCTTTCTCTCTAAAATGACTTCTTTTACTCAGAGCGTCCCGTTTGCCGCCGATCCATTTTCCAAAGCCCGGCCAATCCGACGGGTCAATCAGAACGCCGTTGAGATCGTAGGGGACTACGACCCTAAGGCGGGCAGTATCAACCGTCGACCCGACCAAATCCTTTCGCTCAAGGAAAGGGCGAACTAGATCAGCCTCCACTTCGGTATTGTCATCTGGCTCAAGTATGAAGGTCCGCCCGGCACCTAAAGCTGGACCAACGCGAACAATACAGCCAGCCTCGTGGAGGCTTCCATGTCGCTCAAGGAGCTTGAGCTGAATGCGTAGGGCCTTGTCTCTTGTGGTTGAGGGCAGGTAACGAACGGGACCGTTCTCTTGCGTCAGCAGTACGATCGCGCTGTAGGCACCCACCGTTTTCATAAATGGATCGGACGGTCGCTCGTCGACCACAGTGATGTTCCAGCCTCTCGATTTGGTGTCTTTCAGAAAGGCTTCTCCATATTGAGCGAACATCCATCTGTCGCTCGTCAACGCCGCGATTGAACCGCCATCGCCAGCCCATTGCTGCATCTTATTCAGAAACGCGACCGACAGGTCCCCGCGCGTGCTCACCGTCGGCAGGTTCTCGCGATACAGACGCGCCAGAATAGGAGGGAGGTTCTTCCACCGGACGTAGGGCGGATTTGCCGCAACGTGAGTAGCGCGGCCGGGATTTTCCAACAGGAAATCGCGTTCACTCACCCATTGCAGGACGAGTTGGTCCGCTTGTTTCAGAGAAAGTCTTTCCTCAATCAGCAGTTCTCGAAGTAGCCGGCGCAAGGTCGCTGCGGCCCCCGGGTGGAGTTCGAAACTTTTGATCCGAGGTTCGAGATCGACCAACGTAGGTATTCGACCCTTGCCTCGCAAAGACTGCAGAAGGCGGCGTGCACCTTCCAAGAGGATGGAACCTTCTCCGGCACAGGGTTCGAGGAGCACAGCCTTAGAAAGGTCTGCGCTTGCAGTCCATCCAATCAAATCGAGCAAACGCGCAGCGGTCGGGCTGGACGTGTATATCGCGCAACGATCGTGCAATTGCTCTATCGCTGCGTGCATGTCCATTACTCATTCCTCTGGCAATTTCCATCGGCAGCTTATAACAATACCACTCGCTGAAGACAGCCAAAAAGACGCGTGAAGAGTTGGGGATTGATTATATGAGAAGCGACCGGAAAGCGTGCCCGTTTGCAAGGCGGAATTGGTCTAGATGACGGGGTTCAGCGTCGATACCAAGCTGTTTCAAGAGCTTGGCCAGCTACTGGTATCGAAGGAAAGCATCGCTCTCGTCGAACTGATCAAGAATGCTTACGACGCGGATGCCACGTTGGTAACCGTCACCGGCTTGAACCTCGGCGACGCTGAAAATGGCCGCATCATCGTGGCCGACGACGGCGTCGGCATGAATGGGGACGAATTCCGCCGCGGCTTCCTGACAATTGCCGGCCGTACGAAGAACGACGGCGATCGCCGCTCCCCTGTATTCGGGCGCCGATATACTGGGGAGAAGGGAGTCGGTCGCCTTGCTTCTCACAAGCTCGGCATGGAGGTAGAGGTTCAGTCGCGCAAGGCGGGACCTGTGCAAAGAGGTGCTACCGCTCTACCGCCCGCAATCTCGGAGGTAAAGGCTCGTATAGACTGGCGCGCGATCGAGAAGCTGGAAACACTAGATCAGATACCGGCCTCCGGTGCTGTGACCGTTGTCGAGAGCGCCCAACCCACAAAGCCTTCAAGCGGCACGACGCTGTCCATTGCGCCCTTGCGGACAGCTTGGTCCGGACGCATCCGCTCAAGCTTTTTGAAGGAAGCCGCCACCCTTGCGCCCTTGCCTCTCACCTGGAAGAAACTGCCGGATGGCGCTGTGTCCGAGATGCTGCTCTTCGATGAGCTGCCGATACGCGACCTCCATTCAAGTGATCCCGGATTTGAGGTGGTTTTCGGCGGAGATCTGAGCGTCGGGGATCGACTACTTCCTGAGGATGCTGCCGCGGCCAACTGGATTGCGGAGGTCTCTTTCGATCGCGAGACCGGGAAGCTGGCGATCGCTTTGGCGCCTACGGCAAGAGAGCTTCGCGACGTGCCCGATGCGGAAGGTTTTCGATTCGAAAAGCTTCTAGGAAAGAATGCTGGACCATCTTTCACCGGAAGAATTCTTCAAAAATCAAATGGTATTTGGCCGCCGGAGGTCTCGGGTGTCCGTTTGTTTATGGAGGGATTTCGCGTATCGCCCTACGGCGAGCAGGGCAATGACTGGCTCGAATTGGACCACGATTACCTATCGCGAGTCAGACGTACGTTGACCGGATTGGCAATACTTAGGGCTGACGATCTGCCACAGGGCATCGACACAGAAGGGGTCAGCACACAGGGCAACAAGGCCTATCTAGGGGCTGTATTCCTGCAAAGGTCCAGCAGTCCGGGTCTGGAGATGGTCGTGAGCCGAGAAGGATTCCTGCCGGGAGCAGCCCTGGATTTTATCGCCGAGTGGACGCGGGTAGCGGTTGATCTCATCGTCAGGTTCAGGTCCTTGGCGCGAAACAAGCCTAAGGAGGTGAGGCCAGAGACAAAGCTTGCACAGAGGAACGCGTCCAATCGCTCGGATGTCAACGAGACACCGACCGCATTTCGGGTACGGGACAATGCAATCGAGATCGAGCGCAAATTCTCTAGTATTGCACAGGCTGTCGAGCGCAATGATTTCCAGACAGTGGCGCGCGAGGCGAAGGAACTTCAGCCAAGCCTAAGCGAGATCAGGGAGATGGCCGATCAGTTCGGCAGCGAAGCGGTTCAGTGGCGGGTTCTTGCTTCGTTGGGGACGGAGCTCGCTGCCTTCGTGCATGAAATCAATTCTGTAGGCCTGCAGATCTCAGTCCTGGCACGCGAGCTGGAAGATGCCCTCACGATGGAAGATCTCGCACGCACGCGCTCGGCAATTCGCAAGACAAGGCAGCGCGCACTGGACCTCGCCGATCGCATCCGGCGCAATGCAATCTATCTGGTCGACGCGACAAGCTTCGAAGGACGCAGCCGACGGGCACGGATATTGCTGCGCGAACACTTCGAGGCCGTCCGTTTGTTCTTCGATACCAGGATCGAACAGAAGGGCATTACCGTCGTCAACACTATTTCCGCCGACTTCCGGACGCCGCCAATGTTCCCGTCCGAAATATCGGGCATCTTCATCAACCTTCTGTCGAATGCAGTAAAGTTCACCGATGATGGAGGCCGGATTGAGGTCACGGCAAGAGACCGAGACGGGTTCTGCGAAGTGCAAATGAGCAATACGGGAACCGGTGTGGATCTCTCCCGCGCCCGCCGATTTTTCGACGCGTTCCAGTCCACGACCGAACGTCCCGATGCCATTCTCGGGCAGGGAATGGGAATGGGCCTCACCATCACTCGCGCCTTCGTGCAGGAATATGGTGGTGACATCGATTTTGTCGCGCCTCCGCCTGGTTTCGCGACGTCCATTCGTTTCAAGATTCCAGTTAGGTAATCCGATGTCCGATATTGTTTACGTTGATGACGTACCTGAAGAATTCCTTGCGAAGGCTGAAACCATTCGCAAGAGAATACTGGATTTTGAATTCGACGACGGGAGGGGCATTGAAAAAGCGTTCGGCGTCGCAGACACGGCCGTGCTCTGGCTTTTTGATTTCTACTTGATACATCCTGATCGCGCCGGCTACAGCGATGAGAACGGACTCAGTCTGTTACCGAAGTGGACATCGGAGCTGGGGGGCCGGCCGACGACGGTTGTTGTGAGCAACGATCTTGGAAAAGCTCTCAAGGAGCCTTTAGGGCGTGAAGAGCGGCGCCACGTGATAGCGCAAAAACATGGCGTTGAGTGGCTCGGACCGAAGACAAAAGATACAGCGGATCGCATTAAGCAATTGGCGGACGCTTCTTTGAACATCGCGGAAAGTTTGATACTTACTGATTCGAGCGAGGCCAACCTCGGGATTGTTGATCTTTCCAACCTTTGCTTTGATGTCCTTCGTGTTCCTAGCGGATCAGAGTGGGCGAATAGTGCGATGCGCCATATCGATCGCTCCCGGCCACCACGTGAAGTCTCGAATAAGTCCGCTGCGATGAAAGCGCAGGCCGTCGTAAGCTGGCTACTCGTTCACGTTCTGCCTTTTCCATCATTCCTACTGACAGACAGGCAGGCGGCGCTTCGCCTTCAGATGACACCCGAAAGCTTTAGGAGGCTTATTCAGGTGGTGGAAGAAAGTAAGTCTCGTGACGCGCTTCAAGAAAAGCTTGCCGCGTCAAAATACGAGGGGCCGCTTTCAAACTTTCTGGGGCCGAGATGGTGGCGAGCAGGAATAGATGATTTTGCATGGCACCTCTCAAAGGAGGCAGAAGGCTTCCGCCCCGCCTTGGAGGCCTTTGCCGAGACTGCCGCGGTTGATTGGCTGACACAGTCGGAACCAGTGCTCGTGTCTGACGCTGACTTGATCGAAACTGATGAAATTGCGGAAGCCCGTGATTGCGTGCGGGTAACCGACGAAGACTTTCCAGCCGGCATCGAGCCGGCATGGGTGCGCGTAGATGCGGCGCGTGACGACAGGAAGCTTCGCGCCAAGGTCGTGTATGAGGATCGCGAGCTTCTGGAAGTCGAAGAATGAAGATAAACCTGCAGAATTACCGTCAGGAGTTCGATCATTGGATAAAGGCATTTGATCAGTTTGTTGATCACGCATCCAAGCCCACATTGAATGATTTGAAGACAACGCTGGAAGACGGCATCGACAATAAGCGCGAAGCATTTAAATGGATCCCAAGAAATGTTGTTTCGACGATTATTGCCGATTCATATGACAGGAGAAAACCGAGTGCGTCCGACCCTGTTTACATTGACTGGTGGTTCGAGGCGGAGTTCGCTCGGTGCGAAGACACGAGAAAGAAAAAGATCTGGCTCGTCAATTCGATGTGTACACAGTTCAATGTGAGGAATGCCTCGGACAACGCATCGATCATGCAGTTTCATGTGGACCTAAGGGACGGCAAGCAATTGGGTCCGCATGTCCACCTTCAGATGGCGGAAGAATACATGAAGCGGAACGTCGGAGTTCCGCTCGCCGTACCCCGGTTCCCGCTAGCAACGGTGCTGCCGACCGACTGCATGGACCTCGTGCTCTCAGAATTTTTCCCGCATACGTGGCCACAATCTCAATCGGGAGCACATGGAGTGGCAAATCTGCGCGACGCCCAGCTCAGGCGGTTGAAAACTATGGCTTCGGAAATAGTAAAGCTATGGGGCAAGCAAACGAAACAGACGCCAGTGTCGGTTGTTCAAGATTGTCTCCTGCCCGACATTGAACTTGCCTGATGCGAATAGCTAGTCTCTTCAGCGGTGCAGGCGGTTTCGAGGTAGGCTTCAGCGATCGGCATGAAGCCATTCTGGTGAACGACGTCGCAATCGGCGCCCAAGAGCTCCTCCAGCACCGTTTTCCCGACATTCCGCTTATTAAAGATATCAAGGACATCGACCCAGGCGACGTCCGGGCTGCCGATGCTTTGGTAGCAGGGTTCCCCTGTCAGGATGTTTCTATCGTCGGCGGGCAGCGAGGGCTTGCAGGCACGAGATCCGCTCTTGTTGAACATGTGTTCCGCCTCGCCGCCGCGACTCGTCCCGCGCATATACTGCTTGAGAACGTGCAGTCGATCCGTTTCGTGCACGGCGGCCGGGTCCTCCTTTACCTCATGCACGCGGCGGAGCAGCTTGGCTATGCATGGGCATACCGTACGTTAGACAGCCGCGCCTTCGGCCTCCCTCAGAGGCGCCGACGCTTTTATTTCATTGCCTCCCGGGAGATGGACCCAGGTGAGGTTCTGCTTTCCGATGCCGGGATGGCTCTGCCTGAGGTGACGCCAATTCAATCCTTGCCGCTTGGCTTCTACTGGACGGAGGGCAGAAGCGGCCACGGCTTAACCGTCGATGCGATACCCACTCTAAAGACGGGCTCATCAATTGGGATTCCTTCGCCGCCGGCCGTGCTTTTTCCGGATGGCGGCGTGAAGATCCCTTCCATTGAAACGGCAGAGCGTTTCCAGGGATTTCCGGAAGGCTGGACAGAAGCCGCACCTCCACGGCTGCGCTGGGGGTTGGTTGGCAATGCGGTGAGCGTACCCGTCATTCGGTGGATTGGCGAAAAAATGGCTTCACCAGCGCCTTGGGATCGAAAGCTATCGTCGCCAATGCCCGCCAATCCCACCTGGCCGTTGGCCGCTTGGGGAGATGGACGAGGCCTACGCCTCGCCGTCAACGTTCAGGAAGCGCCGAGCTCTCTTGTATTGGGCCGAATCTCCCATGGAGAATACTCGTGGACTGATCTGTCCAACCGCGCCCTTTCGGGCTTCGTAAAAAGAGCTCAAGAAAGCCGATTGCGCTATCCGGAAGGTTTCTTGGAGCGCCTTGAGGCTCGATTACGGTGATTCGTGAATCGGCGCCAGCTTCCTCAATGACGTTTTATGGCTACTACATGAGCAGCTACAACGACACCTCGGTGATCGCGACTGTAGGAACCTTCGAATATTTGGGCCTGACCGTCCCGCAAATCACCTAGGACATCCTTGGGGCCGAGTAACGGCACTTTGTTGCCTGCTCCTCCTTCATGTCTGAGAAACCACTTACCGTCTTCATGAAACGTCGTTCCCATCACCTCATTCAAGAGATCTCTCCTTCGCGTCCAATCCCGGATATGATGCCACTTGATCGCGATACCCGGTAGCGGAAACAATTTCCGGCTGGCATCAGTAACTGGATTTGCACGTAGTCGCCGACCATACAGTCTCATGATAGCGATGAGGAAAAAGGCTAGCATGTCAAATACTGATATTGCAAACACAGCCGCTGCGTCGGAGCGCTTCTTCCGACTGTATGAACGCCACTGCATTGAACCTGACGAAGATACGCTGTTCTCCTTTCTGGAGGCGACCCACAGTCTAAACGATCGCTTAAAGGTTAGCGCCAATCAGGATTTTTTCGATGTCGGTCAATTTGCGGCACTGAAATGCCTGCGGAACTACTTCCATCACCATCAGGAATTGAGACATTTCGTTGCTTTGGTACCCATAGGTGACTATCCGGTCACAACGGACCTTATGGATTTGTGCCTGGTACAACGCACCTCCGTAGAGGCGGCGATTGAAGAAACAATGGATCGTCATAAAGATGCCACACGGCGCGCCTGCCAAGATTTTTTCCATTGGTATGGACCAGTGGTGAACATAAATCCTTGCATCTTCAACTTTGTCGTATTGGCCTACGAACGCTTGAGAGACGCCGTCATTCCACTGGATGGCGCATCAATCGAACGGTTCCGCGAAAGCTATAACGGGGAGGAGAAAAACGATATTCCGCATCTCGTGGACGGGCGTATATCTACATCTGCTGGGAATGTTGACGAGCTACTGATTGCGATTTTTGAAATGCAACGAAATTGTGAACCGTAACCGAGCCGCTTCGACGCCTATTGGTACCGAGTTCGTACTGCTTCGCGAGAAGCTGAACGGTCAAATGTTCGGCTTTACAAGGCACAGTTAGCTCGAAGGTCCGAAATGCAAACATAAAGTTGCTGCGCGCCGTGCGGCTCATCAAATACTTTGTTACGGACAGCGGAAACCATTGCCGCTCTGGCTTTCGTGACATTAGGCAGAATGTTGGATGAATAGGGACGGAAGTGTGGCGGGCGCGATGACCTTAAGCGGCGAAAGTATATCAATCCACAGAGGTATCCCCAAGTCCAAGATCGACATTTCTGGTGTGTTCGGACAGTTCCTTTCCGATCTCTCCCTGAATGATCTTGTGGTGGAGCTCGTGCAGAACGACCTAGATGCTGGAGCAAAGCGCACTGTCATCTCCTTCGATACGTCCAAGATATCCGCGGAGGGCGACGGGGCGGCCATCGACGGAGGCGGCTGGGCGCGGCTTGAGTATCTCCTTGGAGCGGGAGGCGAGGTCGAAGCGAAGAAAGACGGCATCGGTTCGAAAAATCACGGCCTGAGAGCCCTGTTTCTGCTTGGCGATGAGATCGTGGTGCAGTCGGATGGCTCCCAGGTATCGCTCACCGTCAGAGGCAATTTGGATCGCCCTGGCCATTTTCATCCCGCGACCTGGGACCGGGTCGACGATGTCGCCGCGCCCGCTCAAGGCACACGCATCACGACAGCTTACCGGACAGAGAAACTCAAGAAACCAGACGGCGACAGCAGCTTTCTCACGCCGCCTTCCGTAGAAGAGCTCGACGCGCTTTGGCAGGAGGCCGTTCGCGAGGCGCCCGATCGCTTCATAACGTCATCGTCGCCTGGCAAGCCATGGAAGTACGAGCTTTGTCTTTCTCGTGAGGGCCAAGATCCCGTTACCTTCACCTACGAGTGCCGACCGCTGAATGGCGCTTTTAAAGGCGTGTTCTTGCGGACCTGCAAGCGGAAGGTCGGCGAAGGACCGTCGGAAATTGTCTCGCGGCGGCATTGCATCAGCTTTCCTATCGATAACGATATGCTCGGCGCCGGGAAAATTCCTAGGCTGTTTCGTCTGGGGCGACGTGTTTATGGGGAGGTCTCCTGGGGGGTCACGCGAAGCAATCGGCCGATTCCCGCCTTGGGGCTGTTGCGATACCCCATAGCGTTTCCTCCCGACACAGCGCTTTCCGGGGCCGGGTTCGACATTTCGGGTCCCTTCATCGCGGGTCGCGCCAGACACGCGCTGAGCGAGGACCCTCGTAACGCCCGCATCGTCGACGCCGGCAGGCGGGTATTCGCCATCGCGGCCGGTAGACATCTGGCAGCGAAATACGGTCCGGCTTTGGGCGACCTTGCCACAAGCAACGAACGCGTGGATGGCACACGCGCCGACGAGATGGCGCGTTGGCTCTTCGAGCACGGAGGGCTGTCCAAAGGTATCTACAATGCAGGAAGTCGGCTAGTTGGGGCCAAATCGACCAAAGCGGGCGCTCGGCTGACCATCGCCGCCAGCTCTCTAAGTGCCGGGCGCCCCGATGACAAGTTGTCCGCATTGGCATCGCGTTTCCGGGATGTATTGCATCCCGCTACGCCCGTGGATCTCGCTTCTCGCGTCGCACGTGTCTGCAAGGACGAGATTGATGTATTTGATGAAGTCGTCGCAGCGAATCTGGTCTTCATCGACGGCGAAGTGGGAAGACCTTCCGCGCCGATTTCGCTGTACAAGGCAGCGCTGGAGGTTCTCGATCGACTTCGCAGGGCGGATTCCCTTCCCAAGGATCTCGTGTCCGACTTGAGGCAGAGGGGAAAGCTACCGGCCAGCGACGGGAAACTCCATCTCTGGAGCGATATCCGTCGAGATCTCGAAGGTGGCGTTCCTGCGGTCCCGGGAATTCAGGAGCCGAAAATCCTGAACGAAGCGCTGTCGCGAGAGCCGATTCTTACGACATCGCAACTCAAACTCCCCGCTTTCAACATCGACGAGCTACTGCGTAAAAGGAACTTCCACCCTGTCATACCTGCCGGACGTCAGCGCTTCTTTGACTGGCTAAGGACTAATGCGCGCGTTGTGAAGTCGGCGCGCATCAAGGAGATAGCAGGGTACCCGATTTGGCCGGGCATCGATGGAGTACACAGAAAACTCGACGACTATTGCCGTCCTTCGAACCGCCGCCTCTCCACAATCCTCAAGGACGTCTGCCAAGAGCCGTCCAAAGAGGTGATGGCGCTCGTCACGAGCAAGGCGGCAAAGAGCGTCCTGAAATTTCGCACCCGACCTTCCGATGAGGAATTTGCCGCGTGGTATCGTCTTCTCGCGGGAAAGGTGGAAAAGCATTTAGAAGATGGCGATCTTGATTCCTGCCGCGGGGACTTGATGAGGCTTGAGCAGGATCTGGAAACAATTCGAACCAAGCTCGCCATAGCGGTCGACAGGTTAGCTTCCGGTCATCATACGTTGGCCCAAGATGACCAACTGAGGCCGATAAGTTCGCTCCACGCGGCCACATCAATCGTCTCCGAATGCGCCTTGCTTCCGGAAGCACTCTGCCAGACCAAGTACATCGATCTGTATCGAGCGCTCGGAGCGCGGACGCGGCCTTTGCCGGAGGCGCTGGTCGCGGCGTTGCGTGCCGATCCTAGCCGCTCGAAACTGTTCATTCGGCTTGAAGAATACAAGAGCGGCGGAAACGACCTCGCCGATCTCGGATCGGAGAAGATCATCCGCGTGGGTCTTGGTCTGCACGCGGCCGAAGAATTGGCCTTCAAATCTGAACCCGATCTTTGGGGGCGCTGGAAGACTAAGATCGATAGAATCTCGGACGTCCCGAGTCACAATACCCTGCTTGCAGCGCTGGGAGTGATTACGGGCTCGTTGAAGTCCGGGGATTCCTCGGAGTTTTTCAGGTGGCTTGGAGCACAGGCCGCCGCCGTGCAACGCGAACATTTGCCGCAAATCCTGCGGCACTGGCGCGACCACTCTCGTGGTCCCGCGAATTGGGCCGAAACCATGAGAAGCGTTCCGTGTGTTCCGGTTCGCAGTGGAGGCCAACAGTTCGAACTCCTGACCGTCGATGAAGCGGTCAGTTATCGACGATCGGTATTCCTGGACGACTTTGTCGAATTGAGAGAAGCTGTAATCAAGGATAAGAAGCTTCGCCTTGCGATCGACACGACAGGTAGCCAGCCTTCTGTTCTTGCGGCTTTTGAGAGCGTAGGCATTCGCTCACTTCGGCAAGCGGCCGGGCAACCGATCGCGATCTCGATAAGGGGCCAGCAGCCTTTGCCCACGCACCTGCGGACCGAGCTGCAACGTCTGCAATCCCCGTCGGTCTCGTCCGGCATGAAGGCCAAGCTTCCAAGATTTGGCGTGGCTCTTGGTGACGTCAAGCATGACATCAAGAATTTGATACGCGGCATCAATGGAGTGAGTATAGGAAACTCGCTCACCGCCACGTATTCGGTCGCGGGAAGCCGCTTCGCCGTTTCAGTGCAGAGCGCAGTCGATCCCGCCTCGGGCCTCGTCTACCTTACGGCCGAAACCGATCCAGTGATCGGTTTCTATAGTGCATTGGCTGGACATGTATTCAAACCCGGAACCAGTCCGCAGAACGCCTGGGGTCTCCTTAATGCCGCCAGGGATCGGAGGGCGATCGCCGAGCCTGAGTTCTATGACGATGACGAAGATGGAGCTATGGATCCCGACGCTTCCCAAGGCGGCGAAACTCCGGCGAACGGCGAACCACGCCCAGGTCACGGCGTCAACAAGTCGGAGATCACGCCGAAAGTCCCGTCGCCAAAGCCCTTCACTCCTATCACCACAATCACGCGCGCCCGCGGCAGTCGGTTCAGGCATTCGCCTTCTCGGCGTAGCGCCACCGACGAGCGCCGGAACTCGCTTGAAGAACAGGAACAAATCCGCGCGCTGAAGGACGAGCATTACGTTTGGCATTGCCAAGCCTGCCTCGGCACGCATGACGTGCTAAAGGTTGCTCCGCCGGGCACCTACATTTACTCGCCGGGATACCGCAAGCGGCTCATCGAGGCCCACCATGTGCAGCACCTGCAGAACGCAGGTGATCTCGGCGCTCGTAACCTGCTCATTCTGTGCCACTTCCACCACGACCTATTGGGGGACGACCTCTCTCGCGATTCCATATCCGCTGCGCTTTTGGTGGCAGAGAGCGTCTCGAGGGCTTTTCCCAAGGACCGGTCGGGGAAGGAAGTCGAGCGTCGCAAAGGCCTATTGGCATCGGTGACGCTAACCACGGAGCCGTTTTCAGCAAAGCTCTTCTTCACCGCCGAGCATGCGAATGCCTGGAAAACGAAGTAGAAGGGGCAATGTTTCGCTGATGCGATTTCGACTTATATGACAGTTACTGCAAGCCGACTGACTGGATCATATCTCCCAACCGCCGGTTATCTCTAAGCTGGCCAGTCGCCGCGCGAGCCGTCCAACGGCGTCCACGACAATTATCAAGCGTGGTTGGAAGCAGACGGATGCGAGGTGGCCCGCTGCGAACTGATGTTTCCTTTCAGGAAAGTGCCAACGCAAGCTCTACGGTCGATCAGAAGGCCCAAAGCTGGCGGGGGCCTTATGGGCCGCCTCGCCCCGAACGCGAGGTCCGCAAGCGGAAATTATTGCCGGTAAACCCGCTTGGTTGACGGATACCCAAAGCCAGGGCACAAAGGTGGCATCCACGGTCGCCCGCGGCAGGAAAACAGAGGGAATTTGAAGGAAATTTCTTTAAGCCTTTGAAATCATGTGAGAATCCAAGGTCCCCAGGCGATCATTTTTGCACCCTTCCCGCCATTTTGATAACGACCATCCCCAACTGGAAAACGTGACGCCTTTTCAGATGCTTGGCGCGATTTCGCGTTAAAAACTATGTGACGTAGTCCAGATCTCAAGGATGCCTGGAACGACTGGGGACCTTGTTTGACTTCCTCAAGACAAGCCTTGCCCAACGATGTGTTAGGGCCGGCGGCAGACAGGCAGCGTTAAGCAAAGCAGCCATTGCCAGGTCGTGGCGTTATGGCGGGTGCCGACCCCATTCCTGACATTGGCGTCTCAGGTCCAGCCGACTCCTCCACGAACGCGTAGAAATTGCTTGGAATGCCGGAAATTC
This sequence comes from Neorhizobium sp. T25_13, assembly GCF_002968675.1. Taxonomy (NCBI): domain Bacteria; kingdom Pseudomonadati; phylum Pseudomonadota; class Alphaproteobacteria; order Hyphomicrobiales; family Rhizobiaceae; genus Neorhizobium; species Neorhizobium sp. T25_13. Next base: position 97,287 of record NZ_PVBI01000006.1, on the reverse strand, counting down.
CCGGAGGAGCAGGCGGAAGTTGTCGCGTAGCGAAGTCATAAGAACCTCCCGATAACCGCAAGCCATGCCCAAGATACCCACGTCAATACAAGGGCTGCGAGCCCGACCATCAGACATACGCCAGCTACCCGGACTCCTCCCCGGATGGGTGCCCACATGGGCCGCCACACCTCTGGTTGAAATAGCTTAGGGTCGCCATCGAGCGTGCTGGGGTGACGACGCAAAAAACGGTCCCACAAACCTCCAGGTGCGAGGTTTGCCTCCAACTCTTTGAGCTCAAAGCAGCCGCCGTGACCGTGGTCCTCGTTCATCACGTTGATCGCGGCGACGTCTGTGAATCCGGTGCGTGCAGCGGGCCCCGTCCCCGGAATGAAGTATTGCGCGAAAGGAACCGCCCAATCCTTGCCGCCGCAATGACAGAGCACCGCCTCCAGACGGCCTTGAGAGACCCGCTCCGCCCAATTGTAGTTTGGTTGGATCACGGCGCCGGTGGCTATTATGCGTCCGAACTTCAGATCGTCGAATTCGGGCATAGCGAGCAGTTGCACGAATAGTTGGCTCCCAAAACTATGAAGAATCACATCCGGCGGCTCAGGTATCCGGTTTGCTTCGGCATGGGCTATAGCCGAGCGGATAACCATCCCTAGCTGTTTTGCCAGTTGGAAATGACGCCACCGGACTAGAACACTGAAGCGAATAAGGCCGTATTTGTAGATCAGGACTGGGGCACTATACTTGAGCTTGTTCCCTATGCGCCAACTGAAATCTTGCTGCCATTCGCCATGGGTGTTAAAGCCGTGGATCACGATGACCCAAGGGATCGCGCGCGGGGGATTTGCCTCCACCCGATAAGAAACCTTCGTCAGGACCCCGCCGTGATCCAAGAATGCCTTTTGGCAAAGTGGACAAAGTTCAACCTCCGAGTCCACCCCCTCAAGCCTCTCGTTGCAAGCGGGACAGTGTTGAGTCTCGCAGCGCTCGACCAAACCAGCCATGGAGGCGACCTCCAAGAGCTCGATCGCTGTCTCCTCTTGAAGACCGAAGTGCGCCGCTGAGAGCTTTGGATCGATCTCCGGCGACGCTCCACTCCATATCCGAGCCAGCAGCGCGTCAACTGCCCGGCTGCCGAACTGTTTCCGTAGTTCTGCCTCGCTCATAGATTGGCCCAAATCACGCCGAGTACCAGATAGACATCCTCGCGTTTACACTGCACCCACACGCGCACGCGGCTCTCAACGCCGTAACCCTGCACCTTTACGTTTCGGCTGAGTTCACCATGCTTGGTCTGGAGGAAATGGAATTGCCCATCGGCGCCTGCAAAACTGCGGTCGTTAACGCCACGGCGCGCCTCAAGGAGCGCTTCAACATCCCCGATGCCGCCCTCGGTCAATGTAGAGACGACATCGACGTGGCCACCGTCCGTCATCATTCGGGTCGATTGGACTACCGTATCGTTGTGCAGGGTCATGTTCTTGAATGCTTGACTCAATGGGATACGCTCGGGATTCGCATCGAAAAGGCCGATGTGCTTCAAGTCCTCCCGCACTTGTATATGGATAGCTGTATGTGCGTCACCCTCGACGGGTTGTTGGATCATGACTGCGCAGAATGGGTCCGTGAAGCGCCAGGCGAAGCGCACGACGGAACGATCAAACCGCTCTCGGTAGGCATGATACCTGAATCGCTCGTCTTCTTCGATCCGTTCGAAGTCTTTCGACGGCGTCCGTTCCCACCCGCCAGCACCCTTGTGCCAAGCAATGAACAGGTGATCAGCGGTCAGCGAAATGGCGCTAAGCTCCAGGCTTTCGGGAAACCCGTAGCTGATGGCCGTGTCAATGAGCTTGCCGAAGTCCGAGGCCTCCAATTTGCCGTTGATATCAGCCTTCGGCAGGGTTGGCGGCTTAAACAAGTATATGTGCTGATTGCCCCAACCCTCCACCTCCGAAAGCCAATCCTCGATCATCTGCCTCGTCAAACTGCCAGCGTCGATGGCGGCCAAGATGTTCTTGGAGAAGTCGGCCTTCTTCGTGCCGATCTGAATCTTGTGCTTGCGCAGTAGCTCCTTGATGAACTCGTTGCCCTGCGTGAGAATGATGGAACGAACGGCGTCCTTTAGCTGTTGCTTGTCCTTCTCTGCATCCACCATTCTACCTATCCCCCCAAAGATGCGAAATTATTCCGTCCGGAAACAATTATTTTATCATGACATAGACCGACACTAGCGATAGCGCGGGTGGTTAAGGCTGCCTTCACCCAGCGGCCGGTCTAGGCGTTGCTGTCGAGGATTATTTATTAGAATGGTGTCTTCCTTCAGAAATACTTTGCGCGTACGAATATGCAACCAAATGATGTATCTCTCCAGTTAGGGCTGCGCCATGAAAGAACTCGGCAAGACGCTTGTTGAGGTGAATGCCAAAAATTTGGGCGCGCCTTATGCGCGCGACCAGGAGCTGGTGAAGCGGCTCGCGGCCGAGCAGCAAGTCACCAGGTATCAGTGCCGTATCGATGAACGGGTTGCACAAACCGGAGCCCTTGACGACGTCGTTATGCTGCCTGAGGCGGCCAATCTGCGGCTGGATTTTGACCATCGCTTTCGACCAACAGCACTTCCGAACACGCCTGCATTGACCCCAGTCGTCGAACAACTATCCGAGCGCTCGGCAGAACAGGATGCTGCACGTATCCGGGAAGAGTCGATTGCGTTGCGGCAGGGGCGCCCGGTTCTGGTGATAAAGGATGGCGATACCGTTCTTGAATTCGCGCAATCGGCTTCCACCGCGTGGCGGGAAAAGCTAGTGGCCGCGTCGTCACAGCTTCGGCGCACCATCCCGTCGGTTGGACGCGTCGAACTGACAAACTATGTCGCGGCGCCATCCGTCGGAACAGCTTGGATGATCGCGCCCGAGGTCGCGGTGACGAACCGGCACGTGGCAGAATATTTCGTGCAGCGATCGGCCGGCGGCTTGCGCTTTCTGCTGGGGGACGATCGGCGCATTCCAATAGCGGTTGACGTCGACTTCGCCGAAGAATTCGGCTCCGACGTGGAACGCGAATTCAGTGTCGAGGAAGTGATCTATCTTGCACCGATGAACCTGCCCGATATTGCGCTTTTGCGGATCAAAGGCAGGTCGGGGCTAACTCTACCACCCCCATTGCCGCTGTCGAAGATGTCGAGCGTCGGAAAGACGGTCGCCGTCATCGGCTATCCGCACCGCGATCCGTTCCTGCCTGAACAGAAGCTGATGGACGAGATCTTCTTCAAAGGCTACGAGCGCAAGCAGATCGCGCCCGGTTTCGTCATGAACGAACTGACAGCAGACATCGAGCACGACTGCTCGACGCTGACAGGCAATTCGGGGTCGCCCGTCATCGATCTGGAAAGCGGCGAGGTCGTTGGACATCACAGAGCGGGAATTTTCCTGTCTCGTAACTTCGCCGTCACGCCGGCGGGCATCACTCAAGCCCTCGACTTTGCGCGCCGACCACCGATCATCGAAGCTAAAGCAAGGCCGCCTGTTCAAACACCGGACGTAGCAACTGTGGGAGGAGCCGCAATGGCAAACAACGAGGTCCAGATTACGATCCCTTTGACAATTACGGTCTCACTTGGCGATCCGAGCGGAATGTTGAACAGTGCCACGATGGCGGCAAAGGCCGGACCGGCCGACATGAGGGCCCGCACCAGCTTGACTTGGGAGCAGATCGAGGACGCTGTCCCGGCAATCCGCGCGGCGCTCGGCAGTCGGCGTGACGTGATCGCCGTCAAGCCGGGGTATAGGGTGACCGGAGGCGTAATGACCAAGGAACCGGTCGTCGTTGTTTCCGTCAGGCAGCGCTACGAACCGGACCAACTCACCGCGATGGGTCTGTTGCCGTTGCCCGGCTCGATTGACGGCTATCCGATCGACGTCGCAGTGGCGACGCTATCGGAAAGCTTGGGCATCGACGTGGAGGCGGCATCGGAAGCGCCCTGGCAGTCTGCTTACAAGAAGCGCAAGCTGAAGCCCGTCACGGACACCATGTCGATAACGCTGTGTGCGAGCCCGGATACCGGATGGCCGGAGCTCAAGTCGTTCCTCAAGAAGGTGAATAGCACACTGACCGTTGCCATGTATGATTTCGGCGCGCCGCATGTCGTAGAGGCTGTCCGGGCCAGCGTGAAGGCACCAGATGCGACTATGACGCTCGTGTTGCAGGAAGGCGAGTCGCTCAAAAAGAAGGGACCGAAGAAGGATGATTTGAAGGACGCGGAGGTTGTCGACCTGCTTGCGGGAGATCTCAAGGACCGGTTCGCGTTCTCTCTGGCTTCGGTCTATCGGCCGGTGGGTTACAAGAGCAATGCATTCGGACTTTTCGAAAGCAGTTATCACATCAAAGTGGCAGTTCGCGACAATGACGGATTCTGGCTGTCGTCGGGAAACTGGCAATCGTCCAATCAGGCACCTATCGGTGAAGGTGAAGACTTAGGAACGCCCACCGGAATGTGGAATGCCTTTAATCGTGAGTGGCACGCGATCGTTGATCACCCCGGCCTTGCCAGAACTTTCCGAGAGCATATCGAACAGGATCTAGCAGATGCCAAGCAGACCGCGCGGCCGGAGGCCCCCATCATCGAGCGATATGTCTGGGTTCCAATCGACTATCTGGAGCCCGATGTCGCCCAGATCGAAGCACCTTATGTTTAGCGTAAATCGGTCACCATCAACGGCAAGATTAAAGTTCATCCGCTGCTCACACCGGACAATTATTCGGACGTCGTGTTGGATTTGCTGGAGCGGGCGAAGCGGCGCATCCTGTTCCAGAACCAGACGTTTAAGCCCTCCGGAGACGGGAGCGATCGCCCAGGCTTCCGCGAACTGATCGAGGTCATGCTGCGCAAGCACAACGATCCTGCGATCGAGGACCTCAGAATTATCTGGCGAAATGGTTTCGACACGGACCGGCAAGTGGCGACCAATATTCAGCGACGGGGCTTTGACCTCGAACGCGTGCGCGTCAATCGCCACTGCCACACCAAAGGCATTATCATCGACGACGACGTCGTCGTTATCGGAAGCCATAACTGGTCTAGCCAGGGTGTGACGACCAATCGTGATGCAAGCCTGATCATCTACGACACGCGCGCGGTGCGATATTTCGAAGATCTATTCCAGGCAGATTGGGTGCGATCCAAGCCCCCGGAATTTTATGAGAATGCAGCGCCTGTCGCCTTGGTAGAGCCCGGCGATGAAAGTGTGAGGCCGCGCATGATCAAAGTTCCTTTGGCCGAGTGGCTGGCTGAACAGGAGAGCTAGGGCGGCTGTCTGGCTCCGACGGCGCAACAGGCGCGCGTTGGGCGAGATTAGCGGTTGGAAAAAGAGCGGTAAGTGCCGATTACATCGAGGCGGCGATCTTATCGGTTGTCGGCGGGACACACACGTCTGCTGTTCGCGTGATCAAGGACAAAAGGTTGACTAGAGAGCGTCCGCTTCTGGTGTGTTGTCTCTTTTGGCTGAACGGCGGACCTAAGGAGGGTATAGCGGCCATGCGCGCGGTGGTCTTAAGGCGGTAAACTTCGACCGCGAAGCGGAAATTATTGCCGCTCGCCCGTCCTGTTGACTGATGCCCAAAGCCAGGGCACAAAGATGGCATCCACGGTTGCTCGCGATGGGAAAATACAGGGAAATTCAACGGCGATTTCGTTAAGTCGTTGAAATAACGTGAGAATCCAGGTCGCCCAGGCGGGCCATTTTAGGCCATTTTTTTGCTCTAAATCGGCGACCTTTCCAATTCGAAAAATCGACGTCTTCTCAACAAGTTGAGCGGTCTCCGCTGCGATCCTTCAAGCCATCAGTCAACCTCAAGCGACCCAAGAAAATTTGGCTGGGGACCCGCAAGCAACGACCGCAACGGGGCTGGAATCTGACTGTCGGATATTGCGTTGGATAAAAAGGTAACGCTGACATTGAAGATATGTTGATGTTGTCCGCTATCGGCCCCGTTGCGGTCATTGATCGGGGTCCCCAGCCAAATTACCTAGCCGCCTTCGAACGCGACGGATGGCCCAAGGAGGCGCGGCCGAGATCGCCAACGTATTGAGAAGAGGCCACTTTTCCTAGGGGGAGATTGTTGCCAATTTAGATCGAAAAATCGTTCCAAAATGACTTGCTTGTATTCTCACATGATTTCAATGACTTATTTGAAAAGCTTTGAAATTCCCTCTGTTTTCCTGCCGCGAGCGACCGTGGATGCCACCTTTGTGCCCTGGCTTTGGGCATCAGTCAACTGGGCGCCAGAGCGGCGATCCCCGACACATTGCCAAATGAGACGAGGCGGAAACAAACTTGGTCGAGGATGTTTTTCCAAGTTCGCCGTCATTTGACTAAGAGACTGTAACTGCGCGCTAATTCGGGATTCCATTTGACAACGTGCTACTCCCGGAACATTCTGGTAACGCGAATCGGAGATTATGTGTTGATCTCTTAGCTTCCAGCGCCTATCTCCGGCAGCCAAACAACTGGAATGAGTAATGACCGCAGCAATCGTCCGCCACCCTATCCTTCCTTGGAAGCCGGCTCCCCGCCCCCCCAAGGGGCCAAATAACCGCAAGGGCCGCAAGTCCTGATCAAAACTCACGGAAGCGCCGCTGCCAACCAAGCGCCAAGTACATCTCGGCAAAGCCTCGGTACGTGCTTTCCACCTCTGCAAAGACCTGCTGCTGGATTTCCAGTCCTTCTTTGACTTCTTTCTCATCGCCGAAGACGACCTTTATGGCGCTCTCGGTCGATTTTAGCGCGGTCTCGTCCGGCGCCTCTGGATCGGCGGCTCTCGAACGCACCTCGCCTATTAGTGCTTCGATCTCCTCTCGGACTTTCTGCGCTGGCTGCGAGATCGAGGCTTCGATCAGATAGTTCGCCAGATTGAGGCGGGGGATCAGGCAGCGCGGATCGTCGGCGTGTTCGTCGAGGAACCGACGTACGGTGGAGATAGCGTCGTCTATCCGGTTGGTCTGGTGGTAGGAGGCAGAAGCGAAATGCAAGTAATCGAAGTCGTCTGGCTCGTCTTCTTTGCGCCAGTCTTCCAATGCACGTTCCACCAAGTTACCTAGTTCGGTGTCGATCCTAAACGAAGCAAGGAACACAGTTAAGCTCAGCCGGAGTTGGGCAGCGTCAGGCTTCACGGATTCGATAAGCTCTACGGCGACCTTCATGTTCTTGTCGTCGCGTGCGCATACGGCCAGATAGGACGAGTTCTCCTCGATATAGTCGAGACAGGTCTTATACCTGGTCTCGACTTCGCTATCGGGAAAGTCGTTCCACGACCGGAGGGTCTCCATCAAGGGAATCCGAGCGGCGATCCTCAGCCGTTCCAACGGTCTGGTGCCCTCCAGGATCGCGTCGCGGAGTGTCTCGCTTTGGACCTCGATCGCCTGAAGGCTGTTGCCGAAGCTTTCCATCAGCGCCTTAAGCTTGGGGTCGAGGACGCTGCCGGGTTTGTAAGTCAGGTCGTGCATCTTGGCGCCCCAAGCGTCGTGGAGCATGGTTTTGACCTGCACTTCGGCCTTGAGCCTGGGACGCATGGAGTCTGTGGATATAACCTTGACATGCGTTGCGTGGTAGCCCTTCTCGCGATGGATCTTCTCGCGGACGGTACCGCCTCCCGTAACTTCGTAAGGTTCCAACGCCAATTTGTACTCGGCGAGCCTGCTCTCGAACACATCGAGGAAAAGACGTATCCGGTCCGAGTAGTAGACGACCACGGTGGCGCCGACGATGTCGACCATCTCACGAAGGTGGAAGTCGCGGTTCTCTGCGCGCTTCTCAATCAGTTTGCCCGCGATCTTGATTACGTCCTTTGTGTCGTGATGTATTTGCTTCTTCTTGCGAGTGTAGATCTCGAACACGGTCTCCTTGCCGACTGCACGCGCCGCCTCGTGGGCCGCCGAAACCACATCGCCCAAAAGTTCGTGATATGGCGTGTCGTATCTGCGCATGAACTCGCGGGCCTCGGCCAGTGCCACGTCGATCTCCAACGTAACCCCGCCCGGGCTGATCCCTCCTACGCTCGGCGCACTCTCTATCAACCGGCAGGGAATGTCCGGCCATCCCGAATAGAGGGCGTTGATAAAGGTGGAATTGCCCTCTACCACCACAGTCGAGTCGCCTCGGCGCTCGATCACGATAGGCTCGCGCTTTTCTATCTCGCCCGCAGCCGCTCGCTTCATGTATCCGCAGGCATTGGGAACACCGTCGGCCCGAGCCCGCGTCGAGACAAGTCTCCTGATCGGCACCAGTACGTGGTCCTGTTCCACCTTGAAATAGTCGACGTGGCCGTATGGAAGCTTGGTCAGTTTAGCGGTGTCGACCTGGACTGTCTCGATCCCCTCGGAGGTCCACACGGGCGCAATTAGCATATCTCTATCCATAGGCGATGAAACGAAGTTGTCGGCGAAAGGGAGCGTGGAGCCGGACACTCAGAGAGAGGCAATACACGCGATTTTGTCAACGTGTGATCCGAAAGACAGACCGCGAGATCAACAAAATCGACGGTGAAGGATTGAGGGCTTTTAGCGACAGCATTTGCCATTCGCTTATCGAAACCTGCCTGTGAGCTCCCCGCCCCATCGCAGAGTTCCAGGGACTGGTGTAGGAATGTCCGCTTCGGGGCCATCAGCGGTCTGACGGCTTTCCAACAGCGAACACATAAACCGGACATCGCAGTTCTCAACGTCAAGGTCCGAGGTCAGCTCAAAGGCCACGTAGCCAGCCGCCTCCGACGCGATCCATAACGATTTGCGGACAATAGTTTAGCGGTCTGGCAGGCCACCGAGCTCGTTGACGTTAGTACGAAGTAGGCCCTGAGGAAGTGAATTTCCGATCCACCTCCCCACCTTTCCGTACGGTTCAAAGGTCTTAACGAATGCCTCGGCCACTTCGTTGGATAGGGCTACGAATGGGCGTCGGATGCGACCATGCCAATATCGATGACCAGCGATTTGGTGTCTTTCGCCTATTAAATGGGCAGCCTCGAGATAGTCACGACTTCAATCCTTTTGCAAACAATGCGGCTTCGCCCGCCCTCCGTTTGACCACTCCCCTTGCATTGGGCTTGTCAAGCCAAAGACGTTGCATATCCATGAATTTCTGCGGAATGGCGTCATACTGTTTGCTAGCCATGAGATCCCTGATTTCACGCATCTCGCGACGGCTATCGATGGGGTCGTTTCTAAGCTTCAGTGCTGTACCACGGTTGAAAACCAGGGAAGTAAGTGCCCCTCGGCAATCCGGAGGCAAATCTTCAACGTTCTGGCAGAAGGTCTCTGTCAACGCGACGAATATCGGCAACAACGATTCTGTAAACTGACGGTACGCACCGTCCCATTCAATTCGCACATGCCCGACAGAGCTGATTGCGGATTGTGCGGCGGCGGCCTTCTTGCCGCACAAAGGTTTGAGCTGGTTCAGGATGAAGGGATGAACGTATTTGCTCCATTCGGTAATCATGTCGTCTGCCGACGCATAACCGAGATCGTAACCGATCCCAATCGTGACGCCCGAGTCGCCGCCAGGCCAGATCGGCGCCTTGAGTTTGGCGTTGTAGTTGCTTTCGCTCGTTACTTCGTAGAACAATATAAATTGTCTTGATGCATCAGAAATTTGCAACTGCGATGGAGGGATGCGCGGTGGCTGGCGAGCTGCACTCACTACGCATGTGGTCTTACCGTTCAGGGTGATAGGTATACACGCCGCTCCATCATCCGCCATCGCGAAATCACGAAACGCTACGGTTGCCTGCGCGGCGGCAGGATCCTGCTGAATCTCAGCGAATTCCGCATCGAAATCTAGGTCAAGAGCGTTCGGCGCTGCGAATCCAGGCGCGCCAACAAGTGTATATCCACCGAAGGCGGCGCTCAATTTCAGAAAAGTACGCCTGTCCATATTAAACCTCCTTCCTCTTCATTGCCCAGTCAAAGCCTTTTTGAATCCCTTCATTAAAGCTGATCTTTTCGTCGTGTGCGGCCTGAAAGCCGGTCCACACTGCCTCGGCTCTCTGTTCCGCAGTACCATGATTACCTCCGGCCATTGACCGAAGCGTCTGCAGAAACACAATTGCGGGGTAGTCGGAATGGATAAGTTTTCTCTGCCCGGCAAAAAAGCCAGCGAGGTAATCCGCATGTTGCTCTCCGCGAAATGGGCGCGAGAGATTCGGAACCAACTGATCGTGAAGGCCAGTGTCGTAGGCTAGGATGTGAGCGAATTCATGTGCGCAAACTGCCACTACGGCGGCGTCGCCGTCTGGCTTTGCGAGTAAATCCTTTAGAAGTTTGAGCCCAAACAACACTGTGCCTTTGGAACCATCGACAATACTCTCCTTCGAAACGGTAGCATTGCCCACCTGTCCATCATTGTAAAACGCGAAGCCGGGGTCGATCGAGAAAGCCGTTCTTATCGTTGTAAGAGCGAAGGCCAGGTCGTCATCGAGGTGTTCAATACCTGATTTGCGGACCACGTTGTCAGCAGCGAATGCGAATGTAGACATGTTGCCGTCCGCCAACGCGCGCGGGTCCGCTACCTCGCATCCGGCTGCCGTGGGCTGCGCCTGACTACAACCACAGGCAAGGAAGTAAGCTCCCGATCCGGCTACACCTTTTAACAAACGTCGGCGATTAAACGGGTTCATTTGCACATCGTCTTGTACAGCTTGCAGTCGCTTGACTGATTGACAGGTGTCACATTCGGTTGGGCAATTTCCGAGATGTCAGTTCCTTGAGCATTAACCGGCCCTACATTCGCATCCGGCAATGCCGAACCAGCGCTTGCCCCGACAAATGTTAAGTACTCGACACGCCCAGTATAGTTGCTCAAGCCGATGTACCAGTCTGCCACAATGCCGGACTGATGCCTAACACGCACGGCAAAAACCGGCCCCGCGGGTAACTGGTTTACATTGATAACCTGCATACTGGCGATTGGTCCCGCTGCCGCAATATTAGCGTAGCAGCCAGTGTTATTGGTTTGGAATGCGATCGTTTGATAAAGTTGAATTCCAAGATACTGGTAGACTTGCGGAGGACCACAATATTGGAATGCCGAAATCAACTGACCAAGAATTGGCTTCGGATCGGTATTATTTGTGAACTGCTGCGCTTGAGCGACGTAAGCTATCCCTGCCGCCAAAGTTAAGGCAAGGCAGGTTACCGACAGCAGCCTACGACAATAAGACAGTTGCATTCTCTCCCCCAATGCTTCCATAACTCGCTTAGCACAACGTGTGCAAATGAGCTAGATACATACACTGAATAGACATTGAATATTGCGGAGCCGATCTGCCTCAGAATGTGGATTGTGCTCTTCAGTAAATATTAGAATCCCAAGGAGCCGGCGTACACCGCATCAGAGTCGTATCAATTGGTCTCGGGGCATTGCAGGCGGATATGACGGAATCCTGACTGTTTCGGTCTAAAGGTTGAGCAGAATGGCAGCTTGCGGGATCGGGGGGGTAGGTCCTCAATGCCCGCAATAAAGGCGCGTTACGGTCCGGCAGCTACTGACCCAGTTGACGTTTTCCAGACGACCTTAAGCCTCAGCCGCCCGAAGAGACTCGGCTGGCCATTGCACGCTTTCCGCCTCTGCAGCGGCTGCGATTATCAAATAATAATCGTTAAATGCCTTTCTTGCGTCCCACTGATTAGCCATCTCCGTGGGAAAGATGCTCAATCGCAGATCGTATATATAGTCTTCCTTGTCCACGTGGCCTTGATCTGGGAGATAAAGGGCCACGCGACCGAGCCTGAAGTGGGCACCGAAGTCGTTCGGGAACCGGGCCATGAACCGGTGGAACGCATCGTCGTCGGAAACGTCTAGAATCATAAAAGCATTGAACAAGCTCTCCGCTTCGACCCCCAGTTCAAAGACGATGTCTTGCCAATTAAACCGCCTTGAGAAGCGATGAGCGTCTTCAATGTGCGCATTCACTGCTCGAACCACCCGCATGAACGGGAGTTTGGACAAGGCCTCTACCATTGCATCGAAGGGGCCATTTCGAGTAGCTTCAGACTCCTTTTCAAGCTGTTCAATTTCCTGACGCGACGCGTAGTATTGTGAAATTTTACGATCGTCATCCCTTGTTGCGCCGTTTAGGAAATTTGGCAGGTACATTGTGTAGTAATCATAGTGGTCTTTGTCATAGTGGTCGCTGTGTTCGAAATACTGAATAATTTGGACATCCCAAGAGTATACCTGACCGTCGTCGAGCGCCCAACCGTCGTGTAGCGCTCGTTTAATAGCGGGACTGCTTGCTGCCTGCGCCGAGCCTTTAGGGTACATGTAATCTACATACCAAGTGTAACCGCCGTTCTTGTCGTCGTACCAGACTGCACGGGGCCTCACAAAATGGCCCGGCGGCAGGGGGAGCTTTTCAATGTCCTCGATCCGAGCCTCAATACTGGGCAGGTGATGGGATGTCGCGGAGCCTATTCTATTAGTTAGGTGGAAGACGTATCCCTTGTAGTGGGCGACAAAATGATTTGGGCTTGTGGTTGCATACAGACGCCACTGGTCGCACGACTTTGGCATGAAGCGCTGTGCGATAGCCCAATCCTGCGGATTAGACAGCAGGCGTTCTATCGTCACTGCGTCCCAGTACATCGCAGTAATTCCAACCTTCTCGTTTTGGCTAATGCCCTCAAGCCTGGCCACGAGTCCGGAGGAAGGTTGCGTAGAGCATGCGAGGAGATAACCGGTCGCGCCGTGTTGGGCACACGAAGAGACAGGATCGTCGATCGCGGTATGGGACACGCTGGCCCCCGAATGGGCATTGTGCTTGCATTGCACCAACCATGTACGCGAATGCGACCCGAACAAACCGGTCAGTGTCTCGCGGCACACTAGGTCGCGACCGCCATCCGCACCGCGCCCGCTCCAAGCGACGTGGAGGCCGCGACTGAACAGCAGTTCTCGGACTAGCTGCTCAAAGGCCTGTCCATCTTGGGGCAATTCTTTGAAATCCATTGTTCGTCTCCGTACAGGGGCGTCGATATCCCGAGACGAACAAAAGACATTAACCGGCATGAAATCAAGATAGGGGTTGCGGATGGAGGCCGTAGCTACCTTCTACGTTCCAACTCATGTTTCTGCGTCGGAGCACCAAAACTTGCGAGTCCGCCTTGCACCCCGTCATGGACATTGCAGTAATCTAAGCGGACCGGTAGCTTTCAAGAATTCGCCCGGTCTGCTTGAATGGCCGAAACGGAGGCGCAAAGCTGCCGGGCGCTCTGTGGCTGCCTCACCGCAAACTTGAGGCCCGAAAGCGGAAATTATTGCCGTTAGACCGTCTAGTTGACTGATACCCAAAGCCAGGGCACAAAGGTGGCATCCACGGTCGCTCGCGATTGGAAAACAGAGGGAACTTCAAGGCTTTTAAACTAAGCTATTGAAATCATGTGAGAATCCAGGTTCCCCAGCCAAACTTTTCTTCGACATTTTCAGTTGCTTGCGCAAGAAGCGTTCCGACCTGAACGCTTTCATGTTGCGTCTTGTTGCGCGCTAATTCCCTTGAATTCCGGGCATTTCCCGGCACACTTGGCAAATCCATGCAACATGGATTGCAACATGCGGAGATGGGAGATCACCACGACAATGGCTGACGATCGCGATCGGTCTGAGGAGAATGCTGTGATCGAGGGTGCCGAGCCTGAGGAGGCGGAACCGGCATTGACGGTGAAAGAGTTCTTGGAATCCACTCACCCCTCGGTGGCTAAGCAAGTAAAAGGCTTATGGAGAGCTGCCAGATATATCCACAGCGGTAGCGCGCATAGAAAGGTGGAATGGCCAGATCTTCGTCTGCATTGCGTAGGCTGTGAGGGAGAGCGGACCTTTCGGAGTGATAGCAACGGTGATTTCCGACAAGATTCCGAAGATGTAGACACTCATCCAGACTACACCTGCGGAGACTGTCACAACGAGATGAAACGCTTCGCCCTGTACGCGGTTTTCAGTGACGACGGCGGAGGCACGCTTTACAAATATGGCGAGTTGCCGCCCTTTGGTATCCCAGTTCCAAATCGTGTCTTGAGGTTGTTCGGAGGGGAGGATGCGAAGACCTTCCTCAAAGGGAGGCAGTGCGAGGATCTGGGCTATGGTATCGGAGCGTTCGCATACTATCGGCGCGTCGTCGAGAACCATCGAAACGATCTTTTTGACGAGATAATTAAAGTATGTAGAACGGTCGCGGCCCCCAAAGAGTTGATCGACCAGCTAGATGCTGCAAAAGGAGAGATCTCATTCTCCAAGTCACTGGAAAAAATCAAGACTGCTCTTCCTCAGGGACTACTTATTAACGGGCACAACCCCCTGAACGCCCTTCATGGAGCGCTGAGCATTGGAATTCATACCGAGACCGACGCGGAATGCCTCGCCGCGGCTCAGGCGGTTCGCTTGGTTCTAAGCGATCTAGTGGAGAAAATTGCCATGCTCAAACAGGATAATAAGCAACTGAATGACGCGGTGCAGCTGCTTCTTTCAAAAAGATGAGTGGTCTGGATTAGTGACCTTATTGGATCTAAGCAGCAGCGGCGGACATCGTGTCCGCCGCTGGCTCGGCGATAAATGAGGAATAACCAGGATGGGCCGTCGCACCATTCCCTTTACTGAAGACAGCGTCTGCCGCGCCATCCGTGCTGTGAAGAAAGTCGGGATAGAGATCAAGACGATCCGCATTGAACCGAACGGAGCCGTGGTCATGAACGGCAACGGAGAACTTTCGGAAAGCGACTTCGTCGAGTCCGCTACGGGTTACCTATGACCGACCCTAGCGGTCTACTTGTCGAGGGAGTTCACCTGGCTTGACGACAGAGCAACGCACCCCTTTGCAGCGCGCTTGGATATTGTTGACCAAGCCTCTCGCGGTAGCCGCTTTTCGTCGCAGACACCGTCGCCGCTTCAATCGCAACTATCCGATTATTTGGAGAACACCTGGAGAGATTATTTCTCTGGATCTGGAGAATTACGATAGCGAAGACGATGGGATCAAGCTCGACAAAGCTTTCATTGATGACCTAGTGCCCGCGAGGGACGCGGCGCTGGCTAGGGCTAATAGCTTAACTCTCTTAAACTTCATCGTCTTTGGGCTTTTGGCAGCGGATTATCTCTCGCTGGGCGTTAAGTTCTCTATCCCCGGCGTGGCGGTGGAAGATATTAAGGGGGTGCGAGAGTTCCTATTATTTTTCACAGGTGTCGTCGGCGCCATAGCTCTAATTGCGCAGAGCAATATTTATACTATGGACAGCGCCATCAAGTTCGTAATTACAAACCGGCTACCGGAGGCGTTGCAAAGCATCTATCTGGCGAAGTATTTTTCGCACGAAAATATTCCTCGATTCGTTCCCACGAACATCCCGCATATCACGGTTGCTAAAAGCAATAGTGTTGTGACGACATTGGTGTACCTCGGCTGGGGTGCTGCTATTGTCATCTACCTCATTTTCTATCTTACGATAGGGATTATGATTGCGATCGACATATGGAAGTCCGCAGGTTTAGGTCTACTAAGTAGGGTCGTAGCAGTCGGATACGTCGTCAATGCAATCCTTTGCTGGGGTTACCTCATAACAACACGAGCAAAAATGCCGTACCGCGATTATTTTCGCAGCCAAGAGATCGAGGTGCTCAGCCAGATTGCCCCCTCACAGGTAGAGGCCAAGCGGAGCTTCCTTTACGATGAAAGCAACGGCGACTATGCTCGGATGGTGGAGCGGGGCTACTTTACCGGAAACCCTCAGAAGGACTATGATCACGCCGAAGCGAGGCCCGCGCGCTTCATCGCGATCGCGCTGATCGCCTTTCTGATCATCCTGATACTGGTATAACCCAGCACAAGGTGCGGAATTTCCCCACCCCTCCGCCTAAACCTTTGAGCGACAGCGGCGGATAACTTGTCCGCCTTTCGTCTGCTACTAAAATTAAAAGTGGCGGCGCTTTCGAGCGTCGTCCACCGGCGCGACGACCTTTGACTTGAATTGGCTTCGGTCTTTTTCCATGACGCGCTCCAGTCGCGCGACGGCACCCACAGACGCGCCTCGAGCGTCGACAACGGGTGCATACGTGACCGAGGGCGCGCTCCCTCCGCCACCGGACGCGCCGCCAAGTATACCCTTTTCCCGTCTCGTTTTTCCAGTGCCCTCCCGGCCGCCGGCTTCTTATTATTCAGACCATAAGAAGGCACAGATCACGCGGAGGAAGCGGACAAGCGCGCTTACTCCGCCGCCGCCTTCGCGCCATCCTTCCGGCTTTCCCATTCCTGCGGGGTCAGCGTCTTGATGTCGAACTGGTCACGGGTCCGGGCGTACGTGTGCCCGCCCATGCGGCCGACGGCGTCCATGAGCTGCTGGTCGATATGCAGGTTCGAAGGGTTGACGGCGTCGCTGCGGACATAGACGCCGAGCACCTCGCCCAGGATGATTTCCCGCGCCGGGCCGACCTGCAGGGTGGTGTGACGGCGGCATTCGAGCGCCGCCGGTGCCGCGAGAATGCGCGGGCTGCGCACCATCTGGCCGGGGACGGTCGCAAGGCCCGCCTCCTCCATCTCGTCGATCTCGGGGCCGAATTTGATGGCGCAGACCTCCATCTGGTCGACGAGCGCGTTATCACAGATGTGGACCGTGAACTCTCCGGTCTCGCGGATGTTGCGCGCCGTGTCCTTGAAACGCATGTCCGAATAGTTCTCGACGCCGATGGCGACGATGGCCGGATCATGGGTCAGCACATTGAAGAAGCTGAACGGACCGGCATTGGGCTGCCCTTGCCTGCTGACCGTCGTCACCAGGGCGATGGGGCGCGGGATCACGGTGCCGATCAGAAGCTTGTAGCGCTCGCGCTCGCTAAGCTTGGCGAAATCGAAATGGGTGTGGTCGGTCATGTCAGGCCTCGGCTGCGATGCGATGGGTTTCAAGCGGGGTGTGGCGGGAAAGGTTCTCGAACCCGTCCTTGGTGACGACATACATGTCGCCGACATTGCAGCCGGCGGAGAGCGGTTCCAACCACTGGGTGTGCAGCACGAACACCATGCCTTCCTCCATCCGGTCGTAGTTGTGGGAGGAGATGTTGAAACTGTTTTGGCTCCCAGCCATGCCGACGGAATGGCCGAGATTGGGATTATGCGGGCCTTCCGTCGCCGGATAGACATGCATCAGCTTGCGGCCCTGCGCCTCCCAGTCGATGTTCTTCACATACTGGCGTGGGATCAGCCGCGCGCTACCGTCATCCATCGGCGCCCAGTTATAGGGCATGGTGCGCGCCTCCGGCGAGGACAGCATGCCACGCTCGATCATCGGTCCGAAGGCGGCATTGTTGACGTCGCGCATCAGCGCCCCCGGCCGGATCAGTTTTTCGGCGCGCTTGACGCCCTCGGTGCAGGCGGCGAGCACCTCCTCCTGCCGCTTGGTGATCTCGCCGACGGCGATCATGCGGGCGGTCTGGGCCGTGTAGCCGCGGTAGGTGACGTTGGAGACATAGAGATTGATCAGGTCGCCCGGACGCACGACATGGCCGTAGGGTTTGCCGCAATGGGTGCCGAATTCGTTGATGCCGATCTGGTAGCCGTCACCGGTCTCACCGCCGAAGGATAGCTGGGCCTGTGTGAAGGCGGCATAGATCTCGTGGTCGGTCACGCCGGGCCTGGCGACGTGATAGGCGGCCTGGGTCGCGATGCTGACCAGTTGCGCGGCAGCCCGGAACATCTCGATTTCGCGCGGTGAACGCAGCTTCTGCATCCGGTCGAGAAGAGCGTTGTCGGCGATGAACTTGCTCTTCGACATCAGTTCTTCGAGCGCCGCCCAGAAGGTCAGCGAGGTGCGGTCGCCGATCCGGCCGATCTGGGCGTTTGCGAGCCCGAGGCTGGCCAGCAGTTCGGCGCATTTCTCGGCAGTCTTGATCACGGAGTCGCCCGGCCGATCGGCATATTCGCGGCCGATCGGGCCGATCTGCCAGATATCCTCGACCAGCACCGGTTCACCGCCCGGCGGCAGCAGCACGGATTGGGTGAAGAAGGAGAGAAGTGTCAGCGGCTTGTCGGTGTCTGTCGGGATGATCAGCACGCCTTCGCGCATCCAGTCGCAGATATAGCGGAGATAGTGGTTCGACGTGTGAAACCAGCCGACACCGCCGGTGTGGACGATCAGCGCGTCATGCCCCGCTTCGACCGCCTGACGGCGAATGCGGCGCAGGCGATCCTCGAATTCCTCGACCGGCAGCGGCACTGGTGCGGAAAAATCGAAGTCCGGCTGGAAATCGGCGAGCAGCGATCCGACACGATAAGAGCCCGCCTTGGTTGCACGCATGTTCATTGGGTATTCCTTCCAGAATTCTAAAAATAGGTCAGGCCTGCTTCTGCGGTGCCAGCACCCGTCTTGCGACAAGCAGCACCACGAGCGTGAGAGCGATCAAAACTCCCGACATGGCGGCAACGCGGACGTCGAGCGACTCTTCGATGAGAGCGAACATTCTGAGCGGCAGCACCGTCGTTCGGGCATCTGCGAGGAAGAGCGAGACGGACACGTTGTCGAGCGACTGGATGAAGACGAGAAACGCACCGGCAAGAATGCCCGGCAGCAGGAGCGGCAAGGTTACGCGCCTCAGCGTCGTGAACCACGTCGCCCCCATCACCGTCGAAGCCTCCGCCAGCGATGGATTGATCCCCTGGGCAACAACCGATGCGGCCCGGTACATCAGCGGGCCGAAGACGACCACATGTCCGGTCACGGTCAGCCAGAGCGAAGGCTGGAAGCCGACGAAGTTGGCGACGATCAGCGCCGCGAGACCGTAGACCAGGCTCGGCAGGACGAGCGGCGCGAGCAGGAGAGGCTCGATGGAACTCACGGTGCTGCGTTTCATCCGCGCCATGCCGATGGTGGCAGGAACCGCAAAGAGCAGGGACCCCAGAACCGCAAGAGCGGCAATCTTCAGCGAGTTGCCGGCCGCGATGTGCTCGGTTCCCGAACGGATCGGATCGAACAAGGCCTCGTACCAGCGGATCGAAAAGCCCTGCGGCGGGTATTTCAGGGTCTGCCCTGACGTAAACGACATGGTGATCGCGATGATGATCGGGGCGACCAGATAGATCAGGCTGAGGCCACCGAAGCCGAAGACGAATGCCTTATAGAGGAAAGCGGGGATCGGATTTTCACGCTTGTTACGCATGGCCCACGAGCCTCCTGTGACGGGAAATCATGGTCATCGCGACCAGCAGAATTCCGGTCGATAGCAGCAGGACGACAGCAATCGCCGATGCCATGGACCAGTCGAACAGCGTGCCAACCTCACGGTAGATGAGTTGCGGAACGTAGACGTTGCGGGCGCCGCCGATGACCGCCTGGGTCACGAAGGAACTGCTGGTGCTCGCAAAGACGAGGATCCAGCCGGCCAGCAGGCCCGGCAGCATCATCGGCAGAAGCACGGTCACGAAAATCCGCCATGGCCCGGCGCCCGAAACCTGCGCGGCTTCGGTAAACTGCACGGGTGTCCGCGACAGGATCGCGATCAGCGGCAGGATAATAAGGGGCAGATCGATCTGGCACATGGCCAATACCAATCCGAGTTCGGTCGACATCAGCGAGAACGGTTGTCCTGCAAGACCGAGAGCCACGAAGGTCTCGCTAATCGGCCCCTGCCGCCCGAGAATGACAATCCAGGCAAAGGTTCGCACCACGTTGCTGGTCAGCATCGGGATGAGCGTCAGAAAGATGATAACCTGACGCGCAGTCTTGCCACTGTGCCAGTACAGGAGCGCGATCGGAATGCCGAGAAGCGTCGTGCTCGCTACAGTCTGCAGACCGAGCTTAGCGGTATTCATCAGCACGCGATAATTGAACGCATCGCCGAGGAAGCGTCCATAATTGTTGAGTGTCAGTCCGTCTGGGCCGATGAAACTGAACCCGATGAGAACGGCGAGCGGCGTCGCAAAGAACGCCACCGACAAGAGGAGCATCGGGATAACGTAGGGGAAGCCGCTCGCCTTCATTGTCTTATCTCAACCAGCAACGAGGGCGTCGAACTTGCGGATCCATTCCGCACGGTTCTTGTTGATCGAAGCCCAGTCCGGATAGATCATGCTGGCAAGCTGGTCGCGCTTGACGAAAGCCTCGATGCCGGGCGTCAGGGCAACTTGCCTGTTGGTCGGGAACATCTCGCGTGGCGGCATCTTCAACTGATCCTGCGCCGCCTTGGAGATCGCGGCATCCATGTAAGCATAGGCCGCCTCGACGTTCTTCGAACCCTTGGTCAGGTGGATGTTGACGGGGGCTGCGGGAGAGCCGGTTTCCGGCTGGACGAACTCGGCCTTGAGGCCCATGCTCTTCAGACGCGCGACGTTGCCGGTCGAACACATGAAGACCGCGATCTCGCCCTGCTGGAACAGCGTCATCTGGTGGTTGGTGCTGGCGACGACGCCCTTGATCTGCTCCGGATTGTCCTTGAACAGCTTGAAGACGGCGTCCATGTCCGTGGCGCTGGTCCCGAAGATCTTGGCGATCTGGCTATAGGCCATGACGCCGGTGTTCGAACCGAAGCCGGTCCAGGATACCTTGCCCTTGTAGGCGGGATTTTCGAACAGATCGCGATAGCCCTTGGGGGCCGGCACGAGATCGGGATTGTAGGCGATGCCGTTGACTTCGATCGTCACGGTCGGGCCGTACTCGCCCTGGAAGGCCGGGTCGAGCATGCTCCAGTTCTTGAGCTTGCTCGGATCGATCTTCTGGATCAGGTCGTTGTCGATGGCGGTCGCCATCTGGCCGGGCGACATCAGCAGCGTGTCGTAAGGCGGGTTGCCGGGGCTCGCCATCACCTTGGCGAGTTGGTCCTGCGCCAATGCCGGGGCGACCGTCAGGTCGAAACCGGCTTGCTTGACGAGCGGCGTCAAAACCGTGCGGTAGCCATCTTCCCAGTTGCCGGGGAAGGTTGCGGCGACGACGCTGCCGGCGGCGCGGGCGGAAAACGGCATGGTTGCGGCTGCGGCCGCACCGGCAGCGAGCAGGCCAAAATTACGGCGGGTCATATTGAAGTTGGTCATGCGATCACCTCTGTTGGTTATTGATTGACGGCTTTCATTCACTGGCTTCATTCACTGGGAGACTTCCGGTTCACCCGGAAAGACATGGGCTCGTGCGGTGTCGATCTCGGCAAAAACCTGCGTCCCGGTTTCGGGAACGAAGGTCGAAGGGCCGCGAACCTCGGACGCACGCAGATTGGTACCGTCGTCGAGGACGAGGTCGTGGACGAGCGTCGGGCCGAGCGGCACGGATACGGTCACGCGTGCCGCAAGCGAATTTTCGCCTGGCTGGCTTGTCAGCCGAACCTCTTCGGGCCGGAAGGTGACGGTGACCTTCGATCCGATGGTGAAGTTCAGGCGGCGCGGCAGGCGAAGAGCCTTGTCGCCGGGCAAGCCGATCAACGTGGCTTCAGGATCCAGACGCACGACCGTTCCGCGGAGAATATTGGCCTGCCCGATGAAGGTGTTGACGAACAGCGTGTTCGGCCGGTCGTAAACGGCCATCGGCGTATCGATCTGCTCGACATTACCCTTGCTCATCAAGACAAGACGGTTTGCCAGGCTCTGGGCCTCTTCCTGGTCGTGGGTGACGATCAGCGTTGTGATCCCGAGCGTTTTCTGAAGATGCAGAAGCTCGACCTGCAGGTCGAAGCGAAGCGCCCGGTCCAGTGCGCCGAACGGCTCGTCGAGCAGAAGCAGCGAAGGGCGCCCTGCTATGGCGCGGGCAACCGCGACGCGTTGCTGCTGGCCGCCGGACAGTTCGCGTGGGAGCCGATTGCCGTAACCGTTGAGGCGAACGAGGGACAACATTTCCTCGACGCGTGCCTTTCGTACGGCACGCGGAACCTGCTGGCAGGCGAGTGGATAGGCGATGTTCTCAGCCACGGTCAGATGCGGGAACAGCGCATAATTCTGGAAGACCATGCCGATGCCACGAGCTCGGGCTGATATGTTGGCAAGGTCGGCCCCACCGAGCACCATTCGGCCAGACTTTGGGTGGATCAAGCCTGCAATAGCCCGGAGCACCGTAGATTTGCCGCAGCCGCTTGGCCCGAGGAGTGCGACGATTTCTCCCGCGTTGACCTCAAAGGACACATCGCTGACGGCATTCTGTCCGCCATAACTGTGCGTGAGGTCTTTGACACTGAGCTGCTTTCCTTCAATCGAGTTCGCAATATGAGGCATGCAAATTCCCCCATGATCTGCCGCAACGATGGGACGCGAGTAGCGACCGGGAGCTAAGCGGATATGTCGTTGGCTAAAAAATCTGGTTTCGGTCTGGTTCATGCCAATCAAATTGCAAGCACCGTGCCAGTTCCAAACTGCCAACCGAAAAATCGAAGCAAGGCAATGTTTTAAATATGTTATTTTTGTCGAGGTGAAATTCGCAAGTTTATTATCATAGAGTTTTGAATCTGAATAAATCAGTGTAGTTGCATATAATTTGGTCTCGATAGTTTAGTTCTTGAGCAGAAACTCGGTAGCCGGCGGGGAGAATTCACGCCGCTTTTCACCGGAAACTCGCCCATTGCAGAGCTTTCGTGTTCAAAATTAGGCAAATATTCCTAGAAATGGAGCTAAATTGGATTGGAGGCGGCGTTTCCCATGGCAACAACGTTGAGCCCGATGAAAATTTATGCATTCACATTCGTACAAACACGCGAAACTAATTTCGAAACACCATACGAATATCGGCGATAGAAATATCTAGCTTTCTTCTCAATAACTTAGGAATCAGTCCGTCAACTTGGCACGGCGATTGCTTCAAAATCCCCGAGAATTCAAACACAGCAAAGCAACGAAAGGGGATCCCATGAACAGCATCAACGGAATTCTGAGAAGCGGACTTGCCGGCGCATTCGCAGCCTTTCTCTCCCTGTCGGCACAGGCAGCCGAAGGCCCAGCGGTGAAGATGATACCGGAGGCGGACGTGGCGAAGCTGCCGGGCATAGCATTCAACCAGAAACTTGCGGACGGCCTGCCGCCTGCCATCAAGGCGTCGAAGGTCCTCAAGGTCGCAACCGACCTCACCCCGCCGATCAGCTTCCGCGCAGAGGATGGAAAGCTGATCGGCATCGATGCCGATATCGCGGCGGCCCTCGGCGTTGTTCTCGGCATCGACGTGCAGATGACTGACGTCGGCGCTGGGGCAGCGATCGTCCCTGCGATCCTGTCGAAGCGTTTCGACATGACCGTCTCCGGCATCAACGATGATCCGGAACTGGAAAAGCAGGTCGACGTAATCGACTACATGTATGATGCGACCACGATCATGACCATCAAGGACAACCCGCTCGGCATCAAGAGCATGGCGGATCTCTGCGGCAAGAAGGTCGCCGTGCCGGTCGGCACTTTCCAAGGGCGCATGGTGGAGGCGGCGTCGGCCAAGTGCACCACGCCGATCAACATCATGTCCATCCCGAAAATGCCCGACGTATTGCAGGCAGTACGCACCGGCCGCGCCGATGCCACCGTCAACGGTTATGCCACGAGCGTCTACACCACGGCAAACCAGACCGGCAGAGGCGTCGGCCTGCAGGCTCTTCCGGATGTCCGCCTCGCAGTCGGATATCTCGGCATGCTGGTATCGAAGGACAACCCGCAGCTTCGCAACACGGTCGTGGCAAGCCTTCAGCACATGGTCGATAGTGGCGCCTATGAGGCCATCATGAAAAAATGGAGCCTTGGTCCGCTCGCCGTGAAGACGGTCAAGGTCAACGACGCCGCCAGCATGCCGGTGGATTGAGCCCATGTCCCTTTTTGCTCAACCCGTCAGCATCGCCATGGCACCTCCCGTCGGCAAGCCGATACGGTGGGGGCAAATCACAACCGGTACCAGCGCGATCCTCGCGCTGGCTCTCCTTATGATGATCATCGGCCGTAGCCAGAGCGTTCAATGGAGCGAAATCCCTCGTTTCATGATCGATCCGATGATCCTGGGCGGCGTCGTCCTGACGCTTCAACTGACGGCAGGCGCGATGCTGGCCGGGATCGCCGTCGGCTGCATCGTGGCCATCATGGCCACCAGCCAGAACATCGTGCTGAAAACGATGGCTGTCGGCTTCGTCTGGTGGTTTCGGGGCGTGCCGCTGATCGTCCAGATCTTCTTCTGGTTCAACATTGCGCTTTTTATCCCCGAGGTCGGTCTCGGCGCCTATACGATATCGATCAATGATCTGGTCACTCCCGCGGTCGCCGGGTTCCTGGCGCTCGGTCTGCATGAAGCCGCCAATATGAGCGAGATCATTCGCGGCGGCCTGACGGCGGTGGATCGTGGACAGCGTGAGGCGGCATCGTCCCTCGGCTTGCGGCCACTGCAAACCTTGCGGACGGTCGTTCTGCCGCAGGCGGTCCGCCTCATCGTCCCACCGACCGGCAACCAGGCGATCGGCATGCTGAAGGCCAGTGCCATCGTCTCCGTCATCGGCATGCAGGACCTGCTGACCCAGGCGCAGGCCATCTATGCGCGCAACTTTCTCGTCATCGAACTGCTGTGCGTTGCGTCGCTCTGGTATCTCGCGATCACCACGGTCGCCTCGATCGGCCAGCATTTCCTGGAGCAGCAGCTCGCACCCAAGGGCCGGTCTGGCGGCTCGCAAAAGGAGACCCGGCGACGGACGTGACAGCCCGACGCCATCGTTCAATCCAACCAAGCAAGGATCGCCAGCGCAGCGTATCCGATCAGGAAACCCCAAGGAGCAGACCATGAGACTGGGCATTGATGCACAGAAACTTCCCGAGGCCACAAAGCGTGGGCCGCTTGCAAGCCTAGACCATGTCAAGGACCTCGGCCTCGGTGGCCTTTTCTTCACCACGGTCCTCGATATGAGCCCGACGCTGGACAAGGGCGAGCTGCGCGACATCAGGGCGAAGGCCGATGAACTCGGCCTTTATCTCGAAAGCGGCGTCGGCAAGATCAATCCCTATTGCAGCGCCGAGGCGCCGGAGTTCAGGGCAATCGGCGACGGCGACATCATTCTCGGCTTCACCCGGATGATCGAAGCGAGCGCCGCTATCGGCTGCCCTGAACTCTGGGTATCACCCGGCAATTTCAAATCCGAATATCGCGGCAGGTTGGCGAATGACCGGTTCCGAACCGACGTCACCTGGGAGGAGCAGTTGCTCGCCATCGAAAAGGTTCTGCTGAAGCTGGCACCTGTCGCCCGCGCCAACGGCGTTCACCTCAACATGGAGACCCATGACGAGATCACCTCCTTCGAAATTCTTCGGCTGATCGAAAAGGTCGGCGAGGATTGCATGGGCGTGGTCTTCGACACGGCCAACGGCCTGCAGCGCGCCGAACATCCGGTCTTTGCCGCAAAACGCGTCGCACCCCATGTCCGCCAAACCCACGTGAAGGACGCCTATGTCGGGCGGGCACCCGGTGGCTTCGATTTCCAGACCCGCCCGGTCGGCGGCGGCATCGTCGATTTCGGCGCAATCCTTCCCATCCTCGCAAGAGCGAACCCAGAACTGAACTTTTCGCTCGAAGTTGCCGCCTCCGTCGAAGACAAGCCCCGAAAAGCCAATCCACGCCAGTGCATCCAGATCGACGATCCGATCTGGCGCGCCGGTCACCCAGATCTCAACGCCGAAGAGCTGGATGCTTATATTGCCATGGTGGACGCATACGAAAAGCGCGTCACATCTGGTGAAATTCCGGATTGGGAAGCGTACGAAGCCAGCCAGTACGGCTACCCCACCTATGAGAAGCAGTCCTACGGCTACAAGGAAGCTGTGACTTTCATCAAGGACTCGGCGCGCTATGTCGAAAGCATTTGCGCCGAAAACGGCATCCCCCTTTCTTCGTCGGCGACAAAGCGGCAGGCAGCCTGAACGACCAGTCCATCAGCATCGGCGGCATGAGCTGCCGATGCCCTTTAAAATCATGGGAAAGTCTGGATTTTTGTCGAGATAGGCATATACGCAGGAATATTCTCATGGAAAAAATAATGCTGCCGTAAGGGTATTTGGAGCAGGAAATGAAAAGGACGCGCCGTCAAAGCGCCAAGGCCGCGCCGAACGCGAGTAATACAGCGGATATGGCCGAAACCAACAATGACGATGTTTCGGAGCGTATCCGGACCACGCTTGCCGCGGCCATTGGCGAAGGTGCGCTGACGCCGGGCACCAAGATTCTCGAGGATGCGATAGCCGAACATTTCGGCGTCAGCAGAACGGTTGTCCGAGGAGCCCTCGGCGTCCTGGAAAGCGACCACCTTCTGGAGCGAAAGAAAAATCGCGGCACTTTCGTCGCAGAACCCGGCATCGAAGAAGCCAGGGCGCTTTTCGAATCACGCCGGAAACTGGAGCACGTCATC
The DNA here is from genome assembly GCF_002968675.1 of Neorhizobium sp. T25_13. NCBI lineage: Bacteria > Pseudomonadati > Pseudomonadota > Alphaproteobacteria > Hyphomicrobiales > Rhizobiaceae > Neorhizobium > Neorhizobium sp. T25_13. Next base: position 70,948 of record NZ_PVBI01000006.1, on the reverse strand, counting down.
CTCGAACTCGTCATGAACCGCGCCGAAGCGGAGCAACTGGATGCTCTCGAAAAGCTGACGGACGAGGAAGAACATATCCATCATCACGGCGACGAAAAGTCGAAAACGGTCCTTTCCGGCAAGTTTCACATCGTGCTCGCCCAACTCGGCGGCAATGCGGTCATGACCGAAATGTTGTCGAAGATCGTTGCCCGCCTCTCGCTCGTGATGGCCCTCTACGAGGAAGAGAAGCAGGACGACTGCGGCGCCGATCACCATCGCCTGATCGTGACCGCCCTGAAAGCCAAGGACCTGGTGAAAGCGCAGCAGTTGATGGACCATCATCTTGCTGACATCGAAGGCCGCGTGCGGCTCACCGAGGGCCAGGGCGACCGGCATACGTTCATGGCTGTGCTGGAGAACTTTTCGTAAGCTGGACCGATGCCCAACGTCCGTCCGAGCGGAAATTACTGCCGCTCGGGTCGTTGGGGCGACTGCACGTAAAAGCGTGTGACCTCCTCCGAGGCCATTCTCGCCAACTTTCAATCCGTCAAACTGCTACATTAGATCAGTGGCAGGATGATTGTCGGGATATCCTGACGCTTGTTGACCGCGCGGCTAGGAAGCCATCCCGCTTTAGCGAAGTAGGGCAGGCGGAAAAATGAAACGGCAACATGTCCCTCATCTTATTGAAGGTACCGGTTGAATGGGAGTGGCGCTTCCCTCTTTCCCTACCGTCTTAGCACAGGAAAATCTGTCCGATCGATAGCAGATTCCATCACCTTATCCGGTGATCGGCCGGCAAATACTTTTCGATGTTTAGCCACTTTGGATCGGCTACGCCTTTCGCCCATCCTTCGATGTGCTGGCATGACATGGCGGAGTGATCGGTTCATCGTCACGAAAGTCATGTCTCAAGCAAAGGAGGAATGCTGTGATGTCGACGAAGTTGCTGCAGATTATCACTCTAAGCGCGGGGATGGTCCTTGCCGGGACGGGTTTCTCGGCGAGTTATGCGTGCGGAGCCGGCGAGTGTGAACCGCCGCCTGAAACCTCCAAAGGCAACAACGGCTGGGGACAGGAAAAGAACCAAGGAACGAACGACGGGACCAACGCCGGTAGTGACAATGGTGGCACCGCCGGCTCCAAGACCGCGAGCACCGACAGGTAAACCCGCGACTGCTTCGGCGGCGTCGCGATACTACGCCGCCGATTCCATTTGACCCAGGCCGACAGATTCTCCGGGAACAACATGGAGCAGATAATTCAGCTGTGATGCAGCGACCAGGACACCCACGTTGACGGATATCAATGGCCGGCAAACACCGGCGGTTATCCTTCTCGATCGAGCGCCTCCCGTTTCCCGACAAGGGCGCAGTTTGATCTGGAGCGCCGATGCCTGCAAATTCAGTCCTCGTCCAATCCGAGCGCGAAGAGAACGATGCGGCTTCTGAAGGGCTGAGCACCACGGAAGCGGCGGAGCGTCTGGCGCGGTTTGGCCTGAACCGCCTTCCCGAGCCCAGGGCCTCGTCCCTGTTCCTGATCTTCCTTGCGCAATTCCGCAGCCCGCTGATCTATATCCTGCTGATCGCGGCAGCAGTGTCGCTTCTGGTCAGCGAGGCGGAAGATGCCGTGTTCATCGGCATCGTACTGGTGTTGAACGGCGTGATCGGCGGCATCCAGGAATATTCCGCCGGCCGTGCGGCGGCGGCTTTGCGCAATCTCGAACAACCGTTTGCGACGGTCGTCCGCGACGGGATCGCGCAGGAGATCGAGGCGCGCCTGCTGGTTCCGGGCGATCTCGTGCGGATCGAGGCGGGCGGTCGCATCCCGGCCGATATCGAACTTTTCGAGGCCAACGACCTGCTCTGCGACGAGTCGCTTCTGACTGGCGAATCCGCGCCGGCGCGCAAGATGGTGACCATCGTCGGTGCACCGCCCGAAAACAAAAAATCCGGCCTTGTATTTGCGGGCAGCCTCGTCACGCGCGGGCGGGGTGCCGGTCTGGTGGTCGCGACCGGTCTTTCGACCGAAATCGGCAGGATCGCCGCCGAGATCGGCAAGGCGTCGGCCTCCCAGCCGCCGCTGCTGATCCGGCTCAAGCATTTTTCGAATATCATCGCCTGGAGCGTCGGGCTCGCTTCCGCCGTCCTCGTTGCCGTTGGCCTGTTTCGCGGGCTTGCCTGGGACGACCTGTTCATGATGTCGGTCGGACTTGCGGTCAGCGCCATCCCGGAGGGCCTGCCGATCGCGATCTCGATCGCGCTGGCGATCAGCATGCGCCGCATGGCCAAACGTAACGTCATCGTCCGCCGCATGCCGGCGGTCGAGTCGCTCGGTTCCTGCACGATGATCGCCACCGACAAGACCGGAACGCTGACCCTCAACGAACTCACCGTCACCGATATCCGTCTTCCCGACGGCAGCGAACTCATGCTCGATGCCGGCATGGATCTCGATACCTGCGAGATCCGCGGGTCGAACCTCAGCGCCGCGGAGGCGCGTGATCGTGCCGGGAGACTGCTGAAGGCGGCCGTTCTGCCCAATGAGGGTGGTCTCACCCGCCAGGCGGACGGCTGGAAAGGTGTCGGCGATACGGTCGATATCGCTCTCCTGGCTGCAGCCCGCAAGGCCGGGCTCGAGCAGGAGGCGATGAAGGACGATTACCCGCTGATCGCGCGCATTCCCTATGAGCCGGACCTCAAATATGCCGCCTCCTTCCATCGCCGGGGCGGGCGGGTACGCATCTTCGTCAAGGGGGCGGCGGAAACCCTGATCGACATGGCGGACCGGATGGACGGCGGCAACGGCGTCGTGCCGATCGATCGCGAGACGCTTCTCCGACAAAAGGAGGAGATGGCAGAGCGCGGCCTCCGGGTGCTCGCGTTCGCGGAAGGGGAAATCCGCAGCGGCTCGGAGGAGACCTTCGGTTACCATCACCTAGTCGACCTGGTGTTTCTCGGCCTTGCCGGCATGCAGGATCCGATCCGCCCGGAAGTTCCGCAAGCGATCCAGGACTGTTACTCGGCCGGTGTGACGGTGGTGATGGTGACCGGCGACGACCCTAAGACCGCTGCCGCCATCGCCGCGGAGGCCGGGTTGCGGTTCCTGCCCGATCAGATCACCAGCGGTGCCGATGTCGGCAAGGCCGAGGAATCCGGTCCAGATGCGCTCGACGAGCTGACCGGGCGGGCGCGGATCTATGCCCGGGTGGCACCGGCGCAGAAGCTCGCGATCGTGCTGTCGCTCGCCCGCAACGGCCACTTCGTGGCCGTCACCGGCGACGGCATAAACGACGCCTCCGCGCTCAAACACGCCCATGTGGGGGTGGCGATGGGCCGCAAGGGAACGGAAGTCGCCAAGGAAAGCGCCGATATCGTCGTCACCGACGACAATTTCGCGTCCATCGTCAGCGGCATCCGCGAAGGCCGCACCGCCTATTCGAATATCCGCAAGGTGATCCTCATGCTCACCGCGACGGGTGCGGCGGAAATGCTGCTTTTCCTGCTGGCAATCCCGCTCGGGCTGCCCATGCCGCTGCTTCCGGTGCAGCTGCTCTGGCTCAATCTCGTCACCAACGGCATCCAGGATGTCGCGCTTGCCGGCGAGAAACCTGAAGGGGATGAACTGGCACGACCGCCGCGCCGCCCGAAGGAGCCGATCTTCGACCGGTTGATGATCCGACGGATCGTCCAGTCGACGCTGGTCATCGGCGGCGGCGGTTTCGCGATCTTCTCCTATCTGCTCTATCAGGGCTACGAGATTTCGCAGGCGCGCAACCTGCTGCTGCTGCTTTTCGTGCTGTTCGAAAACGTCCAGACCTTCACCAGCCGCTCGGAGCGCCGATCGATCTTTTCACTGAATTTTTTCGGCAACCCGCTGCTGATCCTGACTGTCATCGCGGCCCAGGCCATCCATATTTCGGCAATGTATATCCCTTGGTTCCGCGAAACCCTCAATCTCGCGCCGATCTCGTTTGCCGAGTGGGCGTTGATGATGCTTGCCGCCTCCTCGATCCTGGTCGTCACCGAACTGGACAAATGGCGCCTCCGTAGAACGAACCCGGCCTGAAGGCCGCCCGCGCTCGGATTGCGCTAGGTCAAGGTCGGCGCGGGTACGATGCGGGAAGCTCAGGGCAAGCGACGGATGATCGCAACCACAGGAGCACAGGATGCTTGCCAAAGATTTGATGACGACCAGGGTGGTTCACATCAGCCCCGGAGCCAGCCTCAGACACGCGATCCGCATGATGATCGACAACGACATCAGCGGCCTGCCCGTGATCGACGACGGTGGGGCATTGTGCGGAATGCTTACCGAAGGAGATATTCTGAAGCGCCACGAATTCAACCTCTCGCCGAAGGCCGCTCCGGACGCCGGCGATCCCGCATTCTTCAAAAACTACGTCAAGACGCACGGGTTGAAGGTCGAGGACTGCATGAGCCGCAAGATCGTCAGCGTGGCGCCGGAAGCCAGCGTCGCCGAGATCGTCGCACTGATGCGCCTCCATTCCGTCAAGCGGATCCCTGTCCTCGACAATGGCATGCTCGTCGGGATCATCAGCCGCCGCGATGTCCTCAAGCTCGACATCGGCATGCCTGACGTGATCGCACGTGGCGACGATGCGCTGCAGCTGGCCGTCGCCACGCGGCTCCAGACCGAACTGGGGCTGGGCAAGGACAAGGTCGAAGTCAGGGTGCGTAATTCGGTCGTGGAGATCATTGGCAAGCTCGCCTCCGATGCGGAGGAAGCGGTACGTATCCTGGCCGCAAGCATTGCCGACATCGGCGGCGTCGTGATCCGAACGCCGCCGATGCAATCCGCTCGATAGGGCAGCAGGAAATGCGATCTGACCCGCCCTTCTGGTTCAGTCCCGTGGGGTGGGTCTTGCGTCCGGGACCAATACCGTCCCTACCCTGTCGCTGCAGTATACGCGCACAAAAACCCGCCTCCCGCGGACTGACAGGAGGCAGGTCAGGATTTGCCGGATCTTCCAGATTTTACCGGGCGATCAGCACCGGGAACCTGTTTTCCTCCAGGATCGAAGCGGTCACCCCGCCGAAAATCCGCTCTCGCAGCCGCGAATGCCCGTAGGCGCCCATGACGATGAGGTCGGCGTTGATTTCCAGCGCATGTCTTTCGAGCACGTCCTCCACCAGCCGGTCGCCGCTCAGCAGCTGCTCGACGACGACATTGATCCCGTGGCGGGCGAGATAGGCGGCAACGTCGGCGCCGGGTTCGCCGCCGCTGACCCAATAGGAGGTGTCCGGATCCACGAGCACCACATGCACTTCTTCCGCCCAGGTCATCATATCAAGAGCCTCGCGCGCGGCCTGAGCGGCCTCGGTGCGGGAATTCCAGGCGAGCAGGATCCGATGCGGTTTCAGCGTTGTCCTGCGGCCCTTCGGAGCCAGCAGGAGGGGACGCCGCGCTTCGAATACGCCACCATCCACGATCCGCCTTGTGAGTATGGTGTCGGCGCGCACGCCGTCTCCGATCACCAGCACATCGGCATAAAGTGCGCGGCGATGGATTTCCTCACTGACGAAACCGCCATCCGCATAGACGACGTCGACGTCGAACGAAAGGCCATTCGCCTCGCAGGCGCCGGCTGTCTGTTTCTGGATACCGTCGAGCAATCTCAGGTCCTGGTCCCGCTGGTCGAGCCATACGGTGCCGGCCGGAAAATCTCCCATGGTTGCCGGAACCGCGAGGCCGATGACCATCACGGAAAGATGCGCCTCGAGTTCGGTCGCGATCTCCATGGCACGGGCGAGATCGGCGGCAGGTTCCATATTGCCGATCATTGCGAGCACTGTCTTGAACGACATTGTCTGTCTCCTCTGCACGAGGCCTTGATCGGCCCTATGGAGGAAAGTCTAGGATCGGCACCGGCCCGAGCCATGATCTTCGTCAATCGGAGCGGATAATTCGAAACTGCTGGAGCCGTCCGCCGATCAGTTGGAATCGAAAATGGAGCCCGTCGTCATGGGGAAGGCCTTTGTGTAGCCGAAACGCAGCAGCCATGAGAAGGCAATCGTTCCTTCTGCCTTCGAAGAAACGGGAGTAGGATCATCCGGTTCGACCAACCAGGGAGATCGAAAATGGGAACGAGAAAAGAGGCGCCTTCGCCCGGAACGTCTGCCAAGGATATCGCCAAGGAGCAGGACGACTACCTGGAAGAGTCGCTTGAAGAGACTTTTCCGGCAAGCGATCCCATCGCACCGGGCCATCCCCAGAAACCGGAGAAAGGGCCGGTCGCTCCCAAGCGCAAGTGATCCAAATTCCGCGCGCCGACGGTGCAATCGCTGGCATGGAATTGGAAGACGCGGGCTTGCCCGGAAGGGACAGATCCGCGGGAACGGGCCGAAGTACCCCTCGGCCCGCATCATCGGATCGTTAGCTCTTGCCGCCGGGCTTGCGGCCCTTGTCGGCCTTGCCCTTGGCGGAAGAGGTCTTGGCGTCGTAGCCCTGACCGTGGTTGGTGCCGCCGAGATGGCCGCCGCCGCTGGTGTTGATCACCTGGCGCTGGGCACGCTTTACCTGCTGTTCTGCATCTGTCTTTTTCATGGAAGTTCTTTCATTATTCAATAACAAAAGGCCGAGAGGAACTGTGCCTCGCGACCGCTTACGGTCCCGCGCCAGTACATCCGTGACCGGAGCCCGAAGTTCGCTTTGGCTTTAAGCGATCTGCAGATTTTCAGCTGCATTCTTGCCGGTGCGGTTGTCCCGCACGACATCGAAACTCACCTTCTGGCCTTCAGCCAGGTAGGTCATTCCCGAGCGCTCGACGGCCGAGATGTGGACGAACACGTCCGTCGACCCGTCGGCGGGCTGGATAAAGCCGAAACCCTTGGAGGTATTGAAAAATTTTACGATTCCGCTGCTCATGAAGATGATCCTTCCGATCGAACACAGGTCGCCGTCCGGCAAGATGCCGGCGACAAAAGAGATCGATTTTGAAGGGAAAGATCAGCTCGAACGCAAAAGGCGTGAAAACGAAGCTCGACAACCAATTTCGATGGTTACCACTACCGGTCAACTATGTCTTGAGCAAGGCATTTCTCACAACCCGCACATTGCGTTTGGCGCAAGTCCGGCGCATGATGGCAGCTTCAGCAGCGATATAAAGGGCACTGCTGCTTCAGGATTCTCACGCCCTGGCCCCAATGAAAGGAGGACGTCATGTCTTCCGAATTCTCTCAGTCCACCTCCCGCAATCTGGTCCGCGTCAGCGGTCCCGGATACCGGGAAAATATCGAACTTCATCAATTCGGTGAGCATACGCAGCCAAGCGACATGCTTGTCGCCGGCCGGGTCGGCACAACGGGGGCTGCCCTCATGCTTGCCCGTTTTGGCGATCATCCCGAAAAGAGCTTTGGGGCCGCAATATCGGCTTCGTTGAGCAAACACAGAGATACCGCGCTACCGCAGCTTTGATGCTTCGGCTGGCAAAGGCAGGTTTTGCAAATCCGTCATTTCACGCCTAGCATGCCTGTCGCCGAACATGATTTCACTCTCGACATTCGACGCCGCCCAAGGAGGACAAAATGGCTAAAGGCCAGGTACGAAGTAATCGCGAAACTCGCAAACCGAAAAAAGACAAGGCCGCCGCAGCAACCGCCGCGCCCGCAGGCGCACAGGTCAAGCTCGCCGGCAGCGGCCTTACCTTGGGCAAGAAGCCGAAATAATATTTCGAGCAGGAGGCGCCGCACCACGGCGCCTCTGACGCAGACTTTATCCTTGATCGTGTAAAGATCGCATCGCCTGGATTTTCCGGCGACGCATGCCGGACTGTCTTTTCCGAGAAGGCCGAAACCGATCTAGTTGGACCCGGGGCGCTTTTTCGAAACGCGGGTGGCGCGGATGCCATCAAGCCAAATCTCCGAACCTGTCAGCGGCGGCCCCTGGATCAGCATATCCCGGAAGATCGCATGCAGGGTCGGGGCATCCGGGCAGCCTTCCGCGGCTTGGTCCGCCTGGCTGTTGGTCAGCATTTTCTGGAAATAGAGCTGGAAATTCGGATGCGAGGATCGTGAAGACATCGCGCCCCTCCTTTTTCGTCGGGGCTAGGGCTCGGGTCCCTCAGGCGGCTGCGCCCTTGCCAGTTGCAGCCGACCAGCCACGATGGGCCTCATTTCCGCCGATGGCAAGCGCCGCCTATCCGTATTTGAGACAAGTCTTGAAAGTGTCGCATTATATCGCCATATATGATTCACGTTTTCAGCCTTTTCGGCTACCTGATCCTTCCGGCCCTGCCGGTTGCTTGGCGACACCCTTGATTTTGCGAACGTCGAACTCCGCCCTGTCGGCTGGAGAATTCTTGCGTTGGCCGTCGTCACGTCCCGCAGTCTACCCTTTAAGGTTACATCAATGATCGATACCGTCCGCAATGCCGCCCAGAATCTGTTTCGCAAACCCGATGCAGAAGAGGGCTCCAACGCCGCCAAGCTCCAGGAATTCCGCCATAGGCAGGCCCTGAGAAGCCGCGAACTCAAGCTCGCCCAAAAGCAGGAACGCCTCCAGAGGCGCGCGTCGCAATTGCAGCCGGCCTGACACGGGACCTCCGACGAGGCCGCTCGCTCGGACCATCCCCTCGCACCTATCCTCGACCACAAGGACACCACCATGGCCGCCTTCAACTACAACGCCGGCGCGGGGCTCTACCCGTGCAAGAACTGGAAGAGAACGAGCAGGCTTGGCTACAAGAGGTTCGACACCGTGGCCGAGGCTCTGCGCTTCGCAATCGAGGTGATGCCTGCATCCCTTTTGCGCGGGTCCATTCTCGAGGTCGAAGAAGCCCGTTTCGACAGTACCCAGATACAGAGGCTCTATGACGCCGGCGATTATCCGCTGCAGCGCCGGGACCAGTGAGGCAGCGCCGATCCGGCGTTCCGATGCCGCGTTCGGGGCTATCGTATTTTACCGACTGCGGCCGGTTTTTCCTGTCGCCGTCGCATGGCGCCTGCTATAGCGGTGATCTATGCAGGGTTGGATAAGGCGCGCCCCGCGCCAGCGCATCCCGCCCTCAATGCTTTTGCGGTGATTGGATGACGATATTTTCCGTCCGGCATGTCACCTCCTACCGGTATACGAGGCCGGTAGAGTTCGGCGAACACAGGCTGATGTTCAGGCCGCGGGACAGTTTTGACCAGACTTTGCTGAGTTCCCAGCTCAACGTTTTTCCAAAACCGGATTATGTCCGGTGGATCCACGATGTCTTCGGCAATTGCGTCGCGCTCGTCGGCATATCCAAACCCTCATCCGAACTGCGATTCGAAACGATCATCCGTCTCGACCACACACCTCAGGCGGCGATGGACTTCCAGATCGACGAAGAGGCCCTCACCTATCCTTTCGCATACGACCCCGAAGAAGTCTTTGATCTGGAGCGGACGATCCAGCGCCACTATCCCGATCCAGAAGACCGGGTCGGCAAATGGGCACAGCAATTCATCAAGGTCGGCCACCCGACCGAAACCGGCCACCTGCTGATGACCATGTGTTTTGCGCTGCACGAGGGTTTCATCTACGCCCGGCGCTCCGAACACGGCACGCAGCCACCGCTCGAAACCCTGCAGCTGCGCCGCGGCACCTGCCGCGATTTCGCACTGCTGATGATGGAGGCGGCGCGGTCGCTCGGATTGGCGGCACGTTTCGTCACCGGCTATATCTACGTGCCCGACCGCGACGGATCGATAACGCTCGGCGGCGGATCGACCCACGCCTGGTGCCAGGTCTATCTTCCCGGCGCCGGCTGGGTGGAATTCGATCCCACCAACGGTATCGTCGGCAATCGCGACCTGATCCGCGTGGGTGTCGCGCGCGATCCGCGGCAGGCGGTCCCGCTATCGGGAAGTTACGATGGCGACGAGACCGATTTCGACAGCATGTCCGTGCAGGTTAACGTGACGACCGATGACCACAGCGTGAAACTGCATGGGTGACCGGAACACCCGGATTATTCGGGCGTTGCCGCTGAACTGCCATTCCGGCGAGAGTTTTTCCATAGGGATACGACCATGAAGATACGCGCAGGGTTTCGCATAGGGTATGAATGCCAGCACGATACCGCGATGCTGCTGGTTCTCAATATCCATCCCTCGCGTCGGGCGGACCTTTTGAGCGATCAGGTACTGAGCTTCGACCGGCCGATCGAGGCCTGGAGCTATCTCGACAGCTTCGGAAACGCCTGCAGCCGGATCGTCGCGCCGGCGGGGCTGACGACGATCTCGACGGAATTCGAAATCTACGACGACGGCATGCCCGATCCCGTGCCGCAGAATGCCTTCCAGCACGAGATCAAGGACCTGCCGGACGACGTGCTGGTCTTCCTGCTCGGCAGCCGCTACTGCGACACCGACCGCCTGGCGGATTTCGCCTGGAAGACATTCTCCTCGACCCCTCTCGGCTGGCCGCGGGTGCAGGCGATCCTCGACTTTGCCCACAATCACATCACCTTCAACTATCAGAACGCCGATCCGCTTCGGACAGCTTTCGGAGGATTTACCGATCGCACCGGCGTCTGCCGCGATTTCGCGCATCTCGCCATCACGCTTTGCCGCTGCATGAACATCCCGGCGCGTTACTGCACCGGCTATCTCGGAGATATCGGCGTCCCGGTGGATGTCAATCCGATGGATTTCAGCGCCTGGTTCCAGGTCTATCTCGGCGGTCGCTGGAATACGGTCGACGCCCGCCATAACAAACCGCGCATCGGGCGCATCCTGATGGCGACGGGGCGGGATGCCACGGACGTGGCGCTTTCAACCGCCTTCGGCCCGGCAATCCTCTCTTCATTCGAAGTGACAACCGAAGAAATACCGGCCTCCGCCTAGATTTCAAGCTGTCGGACCGCTGACCCGCGAGACCTTGATGCGGGTACCGCTGATATTCGTTCGCCCGCCAGAAAAGCTACTCATGGTTGCGTATTTCGCGAATTTCAAAACAAAAAGTTGACACTTCAATCCCGATACGGTAGATAGAGGACATCGATACTTTGTTTGCCGATCTTTGTTTTTGCTGCGCTTTGCGCTTCTTGACGAACTTTCCCTCTCAAAAGTCGAAACACCCGCCGTGCGTCGCCCGGCGGTTTATTAATGTTGCTATGAAAGGGTTCGTTATGGCCACTGGCACAGTTAAATGGTTCAATGCCACCAAGGGCTTCGGCTTCATTCAGCCTGACGACGGCAGCGCCGACGTCTTCGTTCACATCTCTGCTGTCGAACGCGCTGGCATGAGCTCGATCGTTGAAGGCCAGAAGCTTGGCTTTGAACTCGAGCGTGACCGCAAGTCGGGCAAGATGTCCGCAGGCCAGCTCCAGGCTGCCTAAAACTTTAGCCTCCCATGACCACGGACGTACTGGCATGGCGGCAAAGATATGTGAAGGCCAGGCGTATGTCTGGCCTTTTTCCGTTGAGGCATCTGGCTGACGCGAATATCTGCATGGCCTCCCGTTAGGCGCGATATTGGCCTCGGCCACAAGATTTCAAATCTGACAAGTTCAAATCTGACAAGGACGATACATTGAGACACCCGAACGACAACAGCTTTGCCGAGCGCCGCAAAACCGCAGCGGATGCTAAGCGCGAGCTTTTGGCAAAGTTTGCGACCGCCCCTAAGCCGACGGATCCTGCCGTGCAGGAACGTCGCGCCGAGCGCGAAGCCATTGCGGCCGCGAGGGAAGCCCGCCGCGCCGAGCGCGAGGCCCAGAAGGCTGCCGAGAACGAGCGCCAGCTCCAGGAAGCGGCCGCATTGGCCGCCGCTGCGGAAGCCGATGAAAAGGCCGAGGCCGAGGCCCGGCAAGCGGAAACCAACGACCGGGTTGCCCGGGTCATCGCCGATGAAGCCGCCCGCAAGGCGGAGCGCGATCGTCGTTACGCTGCACGCAAGGCCCGTCAGGGCTGATATTTGAGGCATGTGCCTGAAGACGTGCAGGCACATCCCGCTTCGGGCGCGCCGCATGCCGAGGCCAAAAAGGTGGATCGATATCCATGAACGCCACAGCCCATGCGATTGCGCCCGTTGCCGAAGACGATATCGGCGCCTGGCTCAAGATTCTTTCGAAATACCGGCAGCCCCGTTTCGGACGCAGCACCTTCGAGCTGCTCGTCACGGTACTGCCGTTTGCAGCCTTCTCGGCTGCAGCTTATGTTTCCGTATTCCTCGGCTACCCGATCGGGCTGATCCTCGTCCTTCCGGCCGCGGCCTTTCTTTTGCGGCTGTTCATGATCCAGCATGACTGCGGCCACGGCTCGTTCTTCGCGCGCCGGCGCCTCGACAACTGGACCGGACGAGTGCTCGGGGTGCTGACCCTGACGCCCTACGATTACTGGCGCCGGGCGCATGCCGCCCATCACGCCTCGGCCGGCAACCTCGATGAGCGCGGCGTCGGCGACATCACCACGCTGACGATCGACGAATATCAGGCTCTGCCCTGGTCACGCCGGCTTGCCTACCGGCTTTATCGCCACCCGCTGGTGATGTTCGGCATCGGACCCGCCTGGCTTTTCCTCTTCAAGCAGCGCCTGCCGTTCGGAATGATGAAATCGGGCTCCCTGCCCTGGATTTCGACGATGGCGACCAATCTCGCGGTCGCCATTCTGGCGGCACTGATGATATGGGCGATCGGGATCGTGCCCTTCCTGCTGGTCCATCTGCCGATCGTGCTGATCGCAGGGGCCGCCGGCGTCTGGCTCTTCTACGTCCAGCATCAGTTCGAGGAAACCCATTGGTCGAAGACCGAGGAATGGCAATTTCCGGAGGCCGCCCTTCACGGCGCGTCCCACTACGACCTGCCGCTGGCGCTGCGCTGGCTGACCGGCAATATCGGCATCCACCACGTCCATCACCTGTCGAGCCGGATCCCCTATTACCGGCTGCCCGAGGTGCTGCGCGATCATCCCGAGCTTGCCGGCATCGGCCGCATAACGCTTTGGCAGAGCATCCAATGCGTCAAGCTCGTGCTTTGGGACGAAAAGAGCAAACGGCTCCTGTCGTTTCGCGACGCCGCCAAGGCGAGAAAGACTTCTTAACCGATGCAATCTGCCAGGCTGAGACCTCCGCCTGCGCAGCGAATGCACAAAGACTACCTCCGTACCGATCAAGGACCGAACATTGAACACGACCGAGAACACCAAAACAGCCGCCACCCCGACGCCTGCGGCGCACGCGCTGACCGTCGAGCTGACGCCGACCCAGATCAGGGGCCTGAAGCTCGCCAAGGACGGTGACCTGTTTCCGCAGGAAGCCAAGAAATGGACCCATCTGAATGCGGTCGTGACCTATGCGCGGAACGACCGGTTCAAGGAACGGCCCCAGAAGATCAAGTTCCTGACCACCACGACCTTGAACGAACTGCGGGAATACGGCCTTCTGCGCACCCTCAACGAGGACGTTCCGGCGGAGGAATCCGCGCATGGCATCACCATGGCCGGCAAGATCTGGCTTCTGAAGAACAAGTAGCCGACAACGCTACGCCGCCCAACAGCAGGCAGCCGGATCGCATGAAATGCGGCTGCGCCGGATCTCTCAACTCTTGAGGAGCGGAGAGACCTCCCCTTGTATTTGTCCGCGTTCGACCCATATTGAGCGTAGGTAGCAGATTCAGAACCGGGCGCTGCGATCAAGGGCGTGAGCCCTGGCCCCAACGAGGAGGACGACATGTCTTCCATCAGGCGAATCCAACCTTCTTCCCAGACAGGCCCGCAATTACATCGGGCAGGCTACGGCAGCCTGTTCCGCATGGCCGTGCCGGGGATATCCATGGCATTCATTCTCTACATCCTGCTTCGCGATCTGTTCTGACACGGCAATACGCATCATCAGAAACCCCGGAATGCCGTTTCCAAAAGAAATGCCTTCCATCTCGAACTGAAACCGTCATGACCCTGATATTTCCGAACAGAAGCCGCAGTTTCGACGAAGCGCGCAAGGTCGTTCGTTTCCTGGGCTATGACGGCATGTTCGAGGTCAGGTTTTTCGTGGAAGCCAAGGCACTCGCCCATAACACTGCGACAGGCATGTCCGAGGCCGATTACTTGAGGGCTTTCGATGCAGCCCGATCCAGTATCCAGGATGCCGCAATGAAGGCTTATCGTCCTAGTCGGGGCACTACCTATACGCTGACGGCGGCCGACCTCGGCTGATCCGGGTGCGCCTATTGCACCCTTAACCACAAGCCACGTCAGTGAACGGTGCCGCGATCGGTGCCCAGATCATAGATCAATCCATCGTCCCAGGGGCCTGCCTCCCGGAGTGTATCGAGGCTGTAACAATCCTTCGATGCGGAGGACCAGAAATGGACCTTTTCGCACCCGTCCAGTTTTGCGCGCAGTTTGGCGAATTCGAAAAGGCGTTTCGCGACACGCAGCTCATCGACGAGGCCAATGGATGCAAAAACTGGTATTTCGAGCTGGCGACCGTAAACCGGATGCTCGCGGGCAAAGACGTGGCAAAGGCCGCGGACATATCCCTGCGCGTCGGTAACGGCCAGCCAATCGCGACGCAACGAGGCCGATGCGGTCAGCCGTTCCCACGTCTGCAGATCCAGACCTGACATCACAAGCTGGACGACCGCGAAAGCGCGGTAGACATCTGCCGCGTCCAGGACACCCACGTCGTAATCTGTCTCCATATCCTCTCTCCGCCACAAGGCCCGTGAAGTCAGGTCGGGCCGGCTCCCCAAGACCTCAAGTTTTAGCGTCGTCACCGCCAGCGACATTGACGCGCGTCAACAGGCGCGGGCGGAGCCCATCTGTCTTCGCTTGCGCCGGGTCAATGAAGACCATCGGGTTCTCAAGCCCGAAGGATCGCGGTGGAGATCGCCTCGGACGTTTTCGATGCATCGAGTTCCCGCCAGGTTATATCGGTGGGCTTGCGGGCCAATTGGCGGGAGAGCACGTCCGTGGTGGCATCAGACGGGCCGCCTGCCCGCTCCCGAACCCGCTGCCAGAGCAGTTCCGGATCAGCCTCGAGCCAGACACCCCGGAAGCCTGCCCCGGTCCTCGTGGCCACATCCTCGATGAGGCGCCGGTTGGCGGGATCGTCGAAGACAGCATCGGTAGCGACCGATCCGCCGTGGGCAAGGATCAGCTCCGCATGCCTCGCCATCTCGCGATAGACCTTTTCCGATACATCGGGTTGATAGGCGGAAACCGGAAGCCTCGTCTCGGCCGAGACACCATGCAAGGCTTTGCGGATTCGGTCGCTTTCGACGATCCTGGCGCCTGGAGGGGCGCCTACCTTCGCGGCCAAGCGATCCGCGACCGTCGTCTTGCCGGAACCGCTGAGGCCGCCGATCGCGATCAGGCGCGGCGGCACCTCCTTCAGGAGAGCATGGGCGAGATCGAAATAGGACCTTGCCTCCTGCGCCAGCCCGGCGACATCCTGCCCAGGCTCTTCTGCCTGCGTCGCCGTCACATGCGCGCGGACCGCCGCCCTGATCGCCATCAGGAACGGCAGGAGGCAGAACCCGTCCTCGTCATCGGTTTCATCCAAGTACCGGTTCATCGCCAGATTGGCGAGGTCGGGAAAACCGCGATGCCAGAGATCCATCAGCAGGAAGGCGAGGTCGTAGAGGACGTCGACGGTGGCGATCCCGAGATTGAATTCGATGCAGTCGAACAGGCATGGCTTGCCGTCCAGCAGGCAGATATTGCGCAAATGAAGATCACCGTGGCAGCGGCGAACCTTGCCCGCCAGCGCCCGCCGGTCCAGAAGTTCGCCGTGCTGCAGGAGTCGGGACCGAAAGCTCTCGCTAAACTTGGCCAGTTCCGCCGGACCGAAGACACGGCTGGTGGCAAATCCGGCATCGTTGATATCGAGAACGGCTTCGATATTGGCCGCCCCGCCTCCCTTTGAGACAACCGGCGCCCGGCGGTGGTAAAATGCGATCATCCGGGCGGTCTGTGTCATCAGCTCCGGCGTCAGCCGGCCCGTAGCCGCCATCTGGTCGAAGAGCTGGCCCTGCTCGAACCGGCTCATCTCGACGACGGCATCGACGAGCGAACCGTTGCCGTCGAACTCCAAAGCGCCGGCGTCCGAGCGGGTGATACGCCGCACGCCGATATAGAGACCGGGTGCGGTCTCGCTGTTCAGCGCGACCTCCTTGCGGCAGGCATCCTCGCGGATCGCGGCCGTGGAGAAGTCGACATAAGGCAGTTTCAGCGCCTTCTTCAGCTTGTAGACCCGATCGCCGACGAGGAAAATCATGGAGATATGCGTCTCCATGCGCTCGACGGGGACAGCTAGCCCATAAGATGCCGGCTTGGTCAGAAAGACTGCCGTCGCGCTCTGATCGTCTGTCATCATCTGCTGCACCTTATATTGAACGGCACCGGTTCGACAGTTCGCTGCTCGCTGCGTCGGCACATTGAGCTGCGTCAAGGAAAGCGACGCCGTTCCGGGCGACACAGATCGTAGGCGCCCTCATGCGCTCCCTGCGAGAGGAACAGGTCGATCCCGTGGACATCATGCTCAGACATCACGGCCGTTGCGAGGCCATCATCCGCCAAGCGATTTCAATGCGGACGCTCATTTATTTCGCCCGTACCGACGCTGCGGGACTGGTCCTCGGCGCCGGGGTTCCTATCATACTGACAAGCCGCGCAGTCCCGGCCAAGGCGTCGGCCGCTCTTGCGAGGTTCACTGCAGCGAAACGACTTGAAGCAAGGACGCCTCCATGACGGACAACCTTCTCCTGACGTTCAACGCCGGCTCTTCGACGGTGAAGATCGGCATCTTTGAGGTGGTCGACGACAGGCCGGAACGGATCGGCAAGGCAGTCGTCGATTTCGGAACCTATCCGCTGACGCTGCATCTGAAGGAAGGTCCGGAGCAGTTCGATCTGCCACTGGGGGGCGAGGCTGGCGACGATCTCGCCGAGTTGATGGACGAGGTGTTCCGGGAACTCGGCAAACATTTCGATCTCGACGCCGTCACGTCCGCCGGCCACCGGATCGTGCATGGCGGTGACGTCTTCGGTGGGCCGGTGGAACTGACGGCCGAGACGATCGCCAAGGTCCAGTCTTTGACGGAGCTGGCGCCGCTTCACCAGCCGCAGGCGCTGCGGATGATCAGGGCGGTCAGGCACCTGCGGCCGGCGCTTTTCCAGACAGGCTCCTTCGACACCACCTTCCATGCCACCCAAGCGGATCTCGTGCGGCGTCTCGCCATTCCGCGCGCCTATCACGACCAGGGCATCAAACGGTACGGCTTCCACGGGCTTTCCTACCGGTACGTGGCCGGCGCACTTGCCAGGACGGCGCCTGATATCGCCGACGGCAAAATCGTCATCGCCCACCTCGGCAGCGGCGCCAGCCTCTGCGCCATCGAGAACGGAGAGAGCCGCGATTCGAGCATGGGGTTCTCGACGCTCGACGGCATTCCGATGGCGACGAGGCCGGGCTGGCTCGATCCCGGCGTGCTCTTGCATTTCCTGGGTCCGCTCGGAAAATCGCTCGAGGAGGTGGAGGACATGCTCTACCACAAATCCGGCCTCCTCGGCGTCTCGGGCATCAGCGGCGATACCCGCGAACTGATCGGGGACGGCGGCAGCCAAGCCCAGGAGGCGATCGACCTCTTCGCGCTCCGGATCGCCGGCGAGGTCGGGAGACTTGCCTCGACGCTAGGTGGTCTCGATGCGCTGGTCTTCACCGCCGGCATAGGCGAGAATCAGCCGGAGGTAAGGAAGCGCATCGCCGACCGCCTGCTCTGGCTCGGCGTCGAACTGGATGCGGCGGCCAACGGTAGCAACGCCCTGAAGATCAGCACGCCCGCAGCCCGCGTCGCGGTTCATGTCATCTCGACCGACGAGGAACGGATGATCGCCGAGGAATGCCTCGCCGTCCTCAATGCGCAGCCTTGATCCATGTCATGAGCCCGGGTGGAAGCCCGCGGTAGATGTGGTCGACCTATCGAAGGAGAATGAGATGCAACTCAAGACCATCGAGCCGGAAAACCATGAGGCGACGGCGGAGGAACTGGCGCTGATCGACCGCTACTGGCGAGCGGCAAACTATCTCTCCGTCGGGCAGATCTATCTGCTCGACAACCCGCTCTTGAGGGAGCCGCTGAAGCCGGAGCATATCAAGCCGCGCTTGCTCGGTCATTGGGGCACGACGCCCGGGCTCAACTTCATCTACGCGCATCTCAACCGGATCATCGGCAACCGCGATCTCAGCATGATCTATGTCTGCGGTCCCGGCCACGGCGGTCCGGGCATGGTCGCCAGCACCTATCTCGAAGGCACCTATAGCGAGATCTATCCGGAGATCAGTGAGGACACGGCCGGCATGCGAAAACTGTTCCGGCAGTTCTCGTTTCCGGGCGGCATTCCGAGCCACGCGGCACCCGAAACGCCGGGCTCCATCCATGAAGGCGGCGAACTCGGCTATGCGCTGGTGCACGCCTTCGGAGCGGCCTTCGACAATCCGGACCTGGTGGTCGCCTGCGTCGTCGGCGACGGCGAGGCCGAGACCGGTCCGCTTGCCGCCAGCTGGCATTCGAACAAGTTCCTGAACCCCGCCCGAGACGGAGTCGTGCTGCCGATCCTGCATCTCAACGGCTACAAGATCGCCAATCCGACGCTGCTCGCGCGGGTGGCCGACGAGGACCTCGACCATCTTTTCCGCGGTTATGGATATGAACCCTTCTTCGTCGAAGGCCACGAGCCCGAAAAGATGCACCGGCAGATGGCCGCCGTGCTGGACGAGGTTTTCGATCGTATCCGAGCGATCCAGACGGCCGCCCGCGCCGGCAAGGCGCCCGAAGCCTGCCCGCGCTGGCCGATGATCGTGCTGCGCAGCCCGAAAGGCTGGACAGGGCCGAAGGAAGTCGACGGCAAGATGGTCGAAGGTTTCTGGCGTGCCCACCAGGTGCCGGTCTCCGGCTGCCGCGAGAACGACGGCCACCGCAAGATCCTCGAGGACTGGATGCGAAGCTACGATCCGGAAGACCTCTTCGACGGCAATGGCCGGCTGAAGGAGGAGTTGCGCGCGCTCTCGCCCGGAGGCGAACGCCGCATGGGTGCCAACCCGCAAGCCAATGGCGGCCTCCTGCGCAAGGAACTCGTCGTGCCCGACATCCGCGACTATGCGGTGCCGGTGAAGGCGCCGGGCACCGAAATGGTCCAGACGACGGAGATACTCGGCAGATACCTGCGCGACGTGCTGAAGCTCAACGACGCTAATTCCAACTTCAGGATCTTCGGCCCTGACGAAACGGAATCGAACCGGCTCGGCAAGGTCTTCGAGGTCACCGGCCGTGTCTGGATGGAACGGATCGAGCCTTATGACGTGCACCTGTCGCGCGACGGCCGGGTGATGGAGGTGCTTTCCGAGCATCTCTGCCAGGGCTGGCTGGAAGGTTATCTGCTGACCGGCCGCCACGGTTTCTTCTCATGCTACGAGGCGTTCATCCACATCGTCGACTCGATGTTCAACCAGCATGCAAAGTGGCTGAAAGTGTCGCGCGAGCTGGCGTGGCGCAAGCCCGTTTCCTCGCTCAACTACCTGCTGACCTCACATGTCTGGCGGCAGGATCATAACGGCTTCTCCCACCAGGACCCCGGCTTCGTGGACCTCGTCGCCAACAAGAAGGCGGATATCGTGCGCATCTACCTGCCGCCGGATGCCAATACGTTGCTCTGGATCGGCGACCACTGCCTGAAGACCTGGGACCGTGTCAACGTCATCGTCGCCGGCAAACAGCCCGAGCCGCAATGGCTGACGATGGACGAGGCGACCCGGCATTGCGAGGCCGGTATCGGGATCTGGGAGTGGGCAAGCAACGAGAGCGGCACGCTCGAGCCGGACGTGGTGATGGCCTGCGCCGGCGACGTGCCGACCCTGGAGACGCTTGCCGCAGTTTCCCTGCTGCGTGAAGCGATCCCCGACTTGAGGATCCGCGTCGTCAACGTCGTCGACCTGCTCGCCCTGCAGTCCCAGGACCAGCATCCGCACGGCCTGCCCGACGAGGAATTCGACCGGCTGTTCACCGTCGACCGGCCGGTGATCTTCGCCTATCACGGCTATCCCTACCTCATCCACCGGCTGACCTACAAACGCACCAACCACCAGAACATCCATGTGCGCGGCTTCATCGAGGAGGGCACGACGACGACACCCTTCGACATGACGGTGCTGAACGAACTCGACCGGTTCCACCTCGCCATCGAGGCGATCGAGCGCGTCCCCGGACTGAAGGAAAAGGCGGCCGGCGTGATCGACATGCTGAAGGGCAAGCTTGGCGAACATACCCGTTATGTCCGCGAACATGGCGAGGACATGCCGGAAATTCAGAACTGGAAATGGCCGGCGCGCTGATGCCGTATCCGTGAAGGTTCCCGGCCTCCGGGTCGGGAACCCGGCTTCGACGTGAGATCACGTTTCGGTGTTTCGCGTCGATGTGTGTAACCGATCACGCGCCTCTTCCGTAATCATGCAGGAAGCAGATTATGGATCCGGGAGGCTCCACCATGATGAACAGACGCATATTCCTGGCCGGCGGCGTGCTGGCGCTCGCAACTGCGCAGCTTGCAGCAGGCATCCGTCCGGCGCCCGCGACCGCCGGCACTTTCCCCGTCAGCCATACCGAAGACGAATGGCGCAAGCTGCTGACGCCGGAGCAGTACAATATCCTGCGCAAGGAAGGTACCGAATATCCCGGCAGCAGCGCGCTCCTCAACGAGCACCGCAAAGGCACGTTCGCCTGCGTCGGCTGTGACCAGGCGCTTTTCTCGTCGGAAACGAAATACGAAAGCGGCACCGGCTGGCCGAGCTTCTGGGCGCCGCTCAAGGGCGCCGTCGGCACGGTGCGCGACACGACGCTTGGCATGGTCCGCGTCGCCGTTCACTGCGCCCGTTGCGGCGGCCATCTCGGCCATGTCTTCGACGACGGACCGAAGCCGACCGGCCTGCGCTACTGCATGAACGGCGCAGCCTTGAAATTCCGTCCGGTATCGGCCTGATCCGCCGCCCTATCCTTCATTCACTTCGGTTGAGGAGACCGCCATGAAAAACAGAGCGAAAACACCCTATACCCTCACCGCCTTTGCCGGCACCGCGCTGGTTCTGGCCGGCCTTACGTTTGGCGCGACCAGCAGCGCCACGGCCGAGGAGGGAATTGCCATCCCCGCCCCCGCGATCGACCAGGCGGCGAGCACGGCCGCAACCGAAACCGCCATCTTCGCCGGCGGCTGCTTCTGGGGCGTCCAGGGCGTGTTCCAGCATGTGGAGGGCGTCAAGAACGCCGTCTCCGGTTATGCCGGCGGCGCCAAGGAAACCGCCGTCTACGAGACGGTCGGTTACGGCAAGACCGGCCATGCGGAAGCGGTTCGCGTGACATTCGATCCGAAGAAGGTCACCTACGGGCATCTGCTGCAGATCTATTTCTCGGTCGCCCATGACCCGACCCAGCTCAACCGCCAGGGGCCGGATACCGGCACCCAGTACCGCTCGACCGTCTTCCCGATCAGCGAGGAACAGTCCCGCGTCGCCAAGGCCTATATCGGCCAGCTCGACAAGGCCAAGGTCTTCCACGCGCCGATTGCCACGACCATCGAGCCCGGCAAGGCCTTCTATCCGGCGGAAGCCTACCATCAGGATTTCCTGACCCAGAACCCGACCTATCCCTATATCGTCTATAACGACCTGCCGAAGATCGAGAACCTCAAGAAGCTGTTCCCGAGCGATTACCGCGACAAGCCGGTGCTGGTCGCGCAGGCCGGCATCGGCAACTGAGGCTTAAGGGATACAATTCCGCTATCGCCGCCCGTCTGGCGATAGCGGCGTCTCGAAAGCCTCAGCTTTCCTGCACGGCCTCGGTACGCTTCGTCACGCCAGGCACGCAGAGGCAGGCGACGATGATGAGGGCGGTGATCAGGAACATCGCGATGAAGGTCATGTGCAGCGCCTGCTGGAGCGCAGACCTGATGGGCGAATCGGCCGCAAGTCCGCCGCCGACGCCCTGCAGCAGATCACGCAACTGATCGGACGTGATCGGCCCCGCGACGGAATTGGCAAGCCCGTAGGTCAGGACGGCGCCGAGAAGTGCTGCGCCGAGCGTGCTGCCGAGATTGCGGGAAAAGACGTTTGAGGCCGTCGCGCTGCCGCGTTCGGACCAGCCGACATTGTCCTGGATGATCACCAGGCCGGAGATATTGAGCAGGCCCATGCCGAAGCCCATCAGCAGCGAACCGGCGCCGGCCTGGACGGGTGAGCTTTCCGGCGTCAGCAGAACCAGGAGAAACGCCCCCACCGGAACGAAGACGCTGCCGGCGATCATCAGCGGCCGCAGCCCGAAGCGCGGGAACATCCGCGAGGCGAACGTCCCGCCGCTCGGCCAGCCAACCAGCAGCATCGTCAGCGTGAAACCGGCCACCAGCGGAGATCGGTTGAGCACCGTCTGCACGTACATGGGCAGGAAGGTCGTCAGCCCCATGATCGCCATGCTGGAGAGAAAGACCGCCGTATTGGCAAAAGCGATCGGCCGCTTCAGCCAGAGTTCCAGGGAAACCATCGGAGCCGATGCGCGCCGCTCCTGCCAGATGAACAGCACGAAGCTGACGAGGAAGATCGCCAGCGAGACGAACAGGTAGGCGGAAGTTCCTTCGGTTTCGGTGAGTGCGATCATCAGCGCCGAAATGGCAACCGCGAAGAGGCCCGCTCCCAGAAAGTCGATCGATGCCGTCCGGGTCTGTTTTTCTTCGTGCAGGTAGATAATGAAGCCGACCGCCGACATGATGCCGATCGGCACGTTGATCCAGAACACCCAGGCCCAGGGCAGGCTGTGGACGATGATGCTGCCGAGAAGCGGCCCGACGACGGCAGAAAGCGCCCAGACGCTGGCGAGATATCCCTGGACCTTGCCACGTTCGGCCCCCGGATACAGATCGCCGACGACAGTCATGATGACCGGCTGGATCGCGCCGGCACCGATGCCCTGCAACAGCCGGAAGGCGATCATCGACGGCATCGACCAGGCAAAACCGGCGAGCACCGAGGCGATCAGGAAAATCGCCGTGCCGAACAGGATGATCGGCTTGCGGCCATAGATATCGGAAAGCTTGCCGAACACCACGGTCATAGCGGTCTGCGCCAGCAGGAAGGAGGAGAACACCCAGCTATAGAGGTTCAGCTGACCGAGCTGGGCGGCGATCTGCGGCATGGCCGTCGAAACGATGGTCGCCTCGATTGCGATCATCGCCATGCTTGCCATGACGGCCGCAATGACGAGCGCCCGGTTGGAGCTTGGATTGGTCATGGATTCACCTGGGAACGCCGCGCGGCGAACACGCTGGGGATGGATGTTCGGCGGTCAAACGGCCGTCGGCGGGGGATGTTTCTTAGTATTCCCCTGCGGGCCGGCGTCAAGGGCGAAATCTGGCATTTATCAAGGATGTAACGAGGCCGTGACCGCGGGCATGCGGTCAGACGGACTTGATTTCCGACCGGAGGGTTGGCCTTATCGCCTCGTCCCCGCCAGCCGCGACCTGATTGCGGCCGTTGTTCTTCGCCCGGTAAAGCGCATGGTCGGCGCGCTCGAACAGTTCCGCAGTCGTCAGCTTGGCGCCCGCTGCGGGATAGAAGGTCGCGGTACCGATGCTGATCGTCACATGACCCCAGGGAAGGTTCTTCTCATGCGGCAAATGAAGCCCGGCGACGCGCTGGCGGATGTTTTCCGCCGCCTTCAATGCACCGGCACCATTCGTATCCGGCAGGAGGACGGCGAATTCCTCGCCGCCATGACGGGCGGCAAGATCCTTCGACCGGCGAATCGAGCCGCGCACGACGTTTGCAACCGCACGCAGACAGTCGTCGCCGGCGGCGTGGCCATAGGTGTCGTTGAAGAACTTGAAGCGGTCCGCGTCGATCATCAGAATGGAGAGCGGCGTGCGCTGTTGTGCGGCCTGCAGCACCATGTCCTCGAAATGAATGTTGAACGAGCGGCGATTGGCGAGTTGGGTGAGCTCGTCGGTGTTGGCGAGCGCGTCCAGTTCTTCCTGGAGGTTCTTCTGGCGCGTGACGTCGCGTGTGACGGCCACGATGCGGATATCGTCGCCGCCGGTGCCGCCCGGCAGCCTGTTCAGCGTGGTTTCGAGCCAGATCTGCTTGCCGTCGGCCCGCTTGCGGCGGACGATCATGTTTTCCCTGGGCGACCCTTCCCGCAACCGGGTCATGACCTGGTTGACGGCGTCGTGGTCATCCTCATGCAGGTTCTCAAGGATATGGGTGCCAAGCATCGCTTCGGCGTCGACACCGAATATCTCCCGGACGGATGGCGACAGGTATTCCCTGATCCCGTGGCCGTTGAAGCGCTGGATCAGGTCGGCTGACCCTTCCGCAAGCAGGCGGAATTCCGCTTCGCGCGCCACCAGCAGCGCTTCGCTCGCCCGCCGCAATATTACCTGCCGCCGCCAGCGCCAGACCAGGAAGCCGGTGATCGCCACCAGGATAAGGCAGGCGACCCATCGTATCCGCGCGCCCCTCATCCAGGTCGCCAGCGCTTCGGACTGGGATACGGCAGCAAGCCCGACCAGGCCGCTGCGCTCGCTCTGATAAAAGCCGCCTATGCGTTGCAGGCCATCAATCGGGGAGATGTAGTGATAGGAGCCTGAACGCCGTTGGCGGAGATGGTCCGTGAACAGATCGTAGGACGAGATGCTCGATCCCAGCAGCGTCTGGAGGAATGGCGCACGCGCCAGCACGACGCCGTCGCGGCGAACCAACAGGAACGAACCCTCGCTGCCCAGGCTGAAGCCCTGAAAGAAGTTGGTCAATTCGGTGAGGATGAATGCCGCCAGCGCAACGCCGCCGAAACTTCCGTCCGGGTTGCTGATCCTTTGCGTGACCGGCAATATCCACTGACCGTTCAACTTGTTCTTCAACGGCCTGCCCAATACGGGTTCCCGCATGTCGGAGGCTTGGTGGAATACGAAATACTCCCTGTCCGAAAAATTCATGCCGCTGGCGTCGATCGAAGACGATGTCGCGACCATTCTGCCATCGGCATCGAAAACAGCGAGGGCATCGAGCCAAGGAGTGGTGTCGACCTGGCGCTTCATCACCTGGGTGATCTTTGCCGGCAGGTCCACCACGTCGCGTTCCTGCTCGATCCGGGTGACCAGGGCCGCCAGCGGAAACCTCGCCATGTCGACCGTATCGTCGGCATGTTGCACCAGCGCCTTGGCTGTCTGGGCCAGCCCCGCCTCGATGCCGGCGACCTGGGATCTCCAACTGGAATATTCTCCCCACGCGATCAGCCCCACAAAGCCGAAAACGGCAAATGCGACAGCAACGAACGTCCTGGCCGGCAGGTATTTGATTGCACCAGTCATCTCTCTCTCCCAAACCGACGCAATAGGGCGGCTCAGGAGTCGCGATCCGCCAGCCAGGGACGTTAGGGAAAAGTTGTTTACGTTCGCCTAAGCCAACATACCTGCATTTTAATCATGCATTTACGGGGCAGAGCCGCGAATAGACATCCTGCGGCGTCGTTCCACGACGTATGGCTGCAGCAGTCTCCTCATCGCGCACGCAGCGCGCGATACAGGCGAGGACATTCAGGTGGTCCGGGCGGCCTTCCGGCGTGAGGAGCAGGAACACGAGATCGACCGGTTCGTCGTCTACCGCGTCGAAATCGATCGGATCTGCAAGCCGGGCGAACAGGCAGAAATGCCGATCGATGCCGCTGATGCCCGCATGCGGGATGGCAATTCCGGCGCCGATGCCGGTCGATCCCAGATTTTCCCGATTGGTCAGCACCCGGGCGAGATCGCCGGCATCCAGCGCCAGCCGCTCGGCGGCGAGCCTGGAAAGCTGCTTGATCAGGATCGCCTTGGACGGCGGCGCCAGATCGAACACGATGTTCTCCGGCAGGAGGTAGTCACGCAGTTTCATGGGTCATGTCCATTGATCGGGTCTTGGCCTACTGGCCTTCCTGCAGCCGATAACCGACGCCGGTCTCGGTCAGGATGTATTGCGGCTGGTCCGGCGCCTTTTCGATCTTCTGGCGAAGCTGGCGCACGTAGACGCGCAGGTACTGCACGTCGGTCAGACCGTCCCATACGTGTTCGAGAAGGAAACGATGGGTGAGGACCTTGCCCGCATGCTGCACCAGGATACGCAGGATATCGTATTCCTTGGGCGACAGCTTGACCTCCTTGTCCGCCACCTTGACGATGCGCTTGACGAGGTCGACCGAAAGCTCGCCGGTCTGGAAGATCGGTTTTTCGCCCTGGGTCTGGAGCCGGTGGCGAAGCGCCACGCGGATGCGGGCGACAAGTTCGTTCATGCCGAAGGGCTTGGTCACATAGTCGTCGGCGCCGAGTTCGAGCGCCTTGACGATGCCAGCCTCATCGGTGCGGCTCGACAGGATGACGATCGGCAGATCGAGCCCCTCGCCGCGCCATCTGGCGAGCAGATCGTGGCCCGCCATATCCGGCAGGCCGAGATCGAGAATGATCAGGTCCGGCTTCTCGGACTTGACGAGATCGATCGCGACCCGGGCATTCATCGCCTCGCTGACGGCGTAGTCCTGGGTGGAGAGGCCGACGCGCAAGAGCTTGCGGATCGGGGGCTCGTCATCGACGATCAGGACGCGCACGGCGGTATTGGTCATTCCTGTTCTCCCAGAATGGGCATTTCGGCCGGCACCGGCATGCGGATCGTAAAGATCGCACCGGCACGATCGGAGCGGTTGGCGGCCCTGATCGTGCCGCCCATGGCCTCGATGAAGCCGCGGCATATGGAAAGACCAAGCCCGGTGCCGGCCCGCACATGGTCACCTTTCCGAACCCGGTAGAAACTGTCGAAGATGCGCTCCAGATCGTCGCGCGGGATGCCCGGTCCTTCATCCATCACCGAGATAAGAACTGAATCGCCATCCTGCCAACCGCGGATGTCGATGACGGTCTCGTCGGGAGCGTACTTGGCGGCATTGTCGATGAGGTTGAACAGGACCTGTTCGAACAGGACCGGATCGACCTTGAGCATCGGCAAGTCCGCCGGAATGTTGACGTTGAGCCTGTGCCGGTTGGCGATCTTCGCCGCCCGGCTCAACGCCGTGCCGACGATATCGCCGGCGAAATGGAAGGCATAGTTCGGCTCCATGGCGCCGGAACCGATGCGGGTCATGTCGAGCAGGTTGGAAATGAAGCGGTTCAGCCGCTCCGACTCGTCGACGACGCTGGTCAGCAGTTCGGCGCGCGCTTCTTCGGGGATATCGGCGCCGAAATCCTTGAGCGTGCCGGCCGACCCCATGATCGCGGCGAGCGGCGTCTTCAGGTCATGCGAGATGGATGTGAGCAGCGCGGTGCGCAGGCGGTCGGTCTCGGCGGCGAGCTTGGCCTTGTCGACATCCGATACGAGCTGGATGCGCTCGATCGCCAACGCCGCCTGATCGGCCAGCGCGTCGAAAAGCCGCTGCTGTTCGGGTGTCAGCAACGGCCCCTGCTTGTCGTTGTCGAGGCCGATGACGCCGACCGCTTCGCGGCCAGTGCGCATCGGCAGGTAAAGGCGTTTGGCCCCCGGAAGCGTATCGGCGGCACGGCCGGCCGGGCGATTGTGCTCCCAGGCCCATTTGGCGGCGGCGATATCGGCATCCACCAACGTGTCGTCCGGCGGGTAACCGGCCTTGACGGCGATCGAGCCGTTTTCCGGCAGCAGGATGACCACCCGGACCTTCAACATCGAGGCTATCTGGAAGGCGGTCGCCCAGAGCACGTCGTCAAGCGTGCCGGTGCCGGCGAGCTTTTTCGAGAAGAGGTAAAGGTCTTCGGTGGTGCGCGCTCTCTGACGGGCGGCGGCAGCCTGGCGCTGGACGGCCGCCGTCAGGTTGGAAGCGACGACCGCAACGCCAAGATAAAAGAGCAGCGCCACCAGGCTTTCCGGATCCCGGACCGTAAACGTGTAGCGCGGCTCGAGAAAAAAGAAATTGAAGGAGAGCGCGCCAGCCACGGAGGCGAATAGGCCCGGTCCCAGCCCGCCGCGCACCGCTGCCGCCAGCACCGCCATCAGGAAAACGAGGGCAAGGTTGCGGACGTCGAGCGTCTGGTCGAGCGCGGCACCGGCGATGATCGCGAGAGCCACGAAGATCGTACTCTTGACGTAGGGCTTGAAGCGGAAGGCCTTGGGCAGCTGCGCCGCCTTCAGGCCGCGTTTCGGTTCGCCTTCCTTGGTGTCGCCGGAGATGACATGGACGCTGATATCGCCCGCGTAACGGATCAGGTCATAGGTGACCGACCCCTGCAAGATCTGCTGCCAGCGCGGCCTGGCCGGGCGTCCGACGACGATATGGGTGAAGTTGTTGGCGTTGGCATAAGCGATTATCTCGCGCGACGGCTGCAGCGCCGGCAGCGTCACGGTCTCGCCGCCGAGCTGTTCGGCCAGCCGCATGTTGGCCGCCAGCCGGTCCTTGTCCTGTTCGGGCAGATTGACCGACTGCGGCGTTTCGAGATGCAGCGCCGCCCATGGCGCCCGCAGGCGATCGGCCTGGCGGCGCGCGTACCGCACCAGGCTGGCGCCGTTCCTGCCGTGGTCGAGGCAGACAAGCACCCGATCGCCGGCCGCCCAGGGGCCGGAAATGGCATGCGCCTGCATATGGTTCAAAAGCTGCTCGTCAACCCGCTGAGCGGTGCGGCGCAGCGCCAGTTCGCGCAGTGCCGTCAGATTGCCGGGGGAAAAGTAGTTCTCGATGGCACGCCGCGCCGTCTGCGGCACATAGACCTTGCCGTCGTTCAGCCGCTTGATGAGGTCGTCGGGGGTGATGTCGATGATCTCGACGTCGTCGGCCCGGTCGATGATGCTGTCCGGCACCGTCTCGCGTACCCGGACACGGGTGATCTGTGCCACCACGTCGTTCAGGCTCTCGACATGCTGGATGTTAAGCGTCGAATAGACGTCGATACCTTGGCCGAGGATTTCCTGCACATCCATGTAGCGTTTCGGATGGCGGCTGCCGGCGGCGTTGGTATGGGCAAGTTCGTCGACCAGGACCAGAGCCGGACGGCGCGCGAGAATGGCGTCGAGGTCCATTTCATCGAGCTGCTGGCCGCGATAGTCGATCGCCTTGCGGGGCACGATCTCGAAGCCCTCGACCAGCGCCTCGGTTTCCTGGCGGCCGTGGGTTTCGACCACGCCGATCACCACGTCGAGACCATCGACTTTCCGGGCGCGGCCGGACATCAGCATCTCGTAGGTCTTGCCGACGCCGGGCGCCGCCCCCAGAAAAATCTTCAGCCGCCCGCGCGCCTCACGCTCGGCATGCTCCAGAAGCGCATCCGGCGAAGGTCTGTTTTCACTCTCGCGACTGTCGTCGGGCATGCTTGGTCTTTCCTAATGGCGGAGTGCAGCCCCCTCACCCGGCCTCCGCTTTGCTCGGCCACCCTCTCCCCAAGGGGAGAGGAGGAACGGCGACGCCGCGGCATATATCTTCTCCCCTCGGGGAGAAGGTGCCGGCAGGCGGATGAGGGGGTGCTCCGTCCCTTCACCGAGTCATAGGAGCATCAAGCGCCATATTCAACGCAAGCACATTGACCACAGGTTCGCCGAGGAACCCGAGTTCGCGGCTTTCGACATACTGGTCCACAAGCGCGCGAACCGCTGCCTCGTCCATTTGCCGTGCCTTGGCGACGCGCGGCACCTGGAAGTAGGCGGCTTCCGGCGAGACATGCGGGTCGAGGCCGCTGCCGGATGCGGTGACGAGGTCGATCGGCACGTCCGCGTTCGGGTTGGTGGCCTTCGCGGCTTCGTAGTCCGTCTTCACCCGGTCGATCAGCTTGGCGCTGGTCGGGCCGAGGTTGGAGCCGGAGGACGAGGCGGCGTTGTAGCCGTCGCCGGCGGCCGACGGGCGACCATGGAAATACTGGTCGCCGGTGAATGCCTGGCCGATCAGGGCCGAGCCGACAACGGTTCCGTCCTTCTCGATCAGGCTGCCATTTGCCTGGACCGGAAAGATGGCCTGGGCAATGCCGGTCATGGCGAAGGGGTAGATCAGGCCGGTAATGGCCGTGGTGGCGACGATCAAAACGATCGCAGGGCGAAGTTGCTTGAACATTGTCATTTCTCCTTAAGCGAGACCGATCGCGGTGATGATCATGTCGATCGCCTTGATGCCGATGAAGGGAACGAGGATGCCGCCGAGACCATAGACGAGCAGGTTGCGGGAAAGCAGCGCCCCGGCGCCGATGGCGCGGTATTTGACGCCCTTCAGCGACAGCGGGATCAGCGCGATGATGATCAGTGCATTGAAGATGATCGCCGACAGGATGGCGCTTTGCGGCGTGGCCAGCCCCATGATGTTCAGCACGCCGAGCTGCGGGTAGAAGGTCAGGAACATCGCCGGGATGATGGCGAAATACTTGGCGATGTCGTTGGCGATCGAGAAGGTCGTCAGAGCGCCACGGGTCATCAGCAGCTGCTTGCCGATCTCGACGATCTCGATAAGCTTGGTCGGATCGCTGTCGAGATCGACCATGTTGCCCGCCTCGCGGGCGGCGACCGTGCCGGTGTTCATGGCGACGCCGACATCGGCCTGGGCGAGCGCCGGCGCATCGTTGGTGCCGTCGCCGCACATGGCGACGAGCTTGCCCTTGGCCTGTTCCTCGCGGATCAGCGTCAGCTTGTTCTCCGGGGTCGCTTGGGCAAGGAAATCGTCGACGCCAGCTTCGGCGGCAATCGCCGCCGCGGTCATCGGGTTGTCGCCGGTGATCATCACGGTGCGGATGCCCATGCGGCGCAGTTCGGCAAAACGCTCGCGGATGCCGCCCTTGACGATGTCCTTCAGCTGCACGACGCCGAGCAGCTTGCCGTCACGGGCAACGGCGAGCGGCGTACCGCCGGCCTTGGCGATTTCGTCGGCGATCGCCTGCAGTTCGCGCACGATATCGGATTGCGGGCTGGCGGCGATTGCCGCATTGCCGGAGACCGGCATCGTGCCCGAGCCGACATAGGCGAGCACCGCATCGACAGCGCCCTTGCGGATCTGGGAGCCTTCGAGATCGACGCCGCTCATGCGGGTCTGGGCGGTGAAGGGGACGAAAGTTGCCTTGAGGCTCGCCATATCACGGCCGCGGATCGCGTACTTTTCCTTGGCAAGCACGACGATGGAGCGGCCTTCCGGCGTCTCGTCGGCAAGCGAAGCGAGCTGGGCGGCATCGGCGAGATCCTGTTCGGAGACGCCGCGGACCGGGCGAAACGAAGTGGCCTGGCGGTTGCCGAGCGTGATCGTGCCGGTCTTGTCGAGCAGCAGCGTATCGACGTCGCCGGCGGCCTCCACGGCGCGGCCGGACATGGCGAGCACGTTGAAGCGGACGAGGCGGTCCATGCCGGCAATGCCGATCGCCGACAGCAGCGCGCCGATCGTGGTCGGGATCAGCGTCACGAACAGCGCGACGAGGATGATGATCGGGATCGAGCCGCCGGCATAGATCGCGAAGCTCGGGATTGTCGCCGTGGCGAGCACGAAGATCAGCGTCATGCCGGCGAGAAGGATGTTGAGGGCGATCTCGTTCGGCGTCTTCTGGCGCTCGGCACCCTCGACGAGCGAGATCATCCGGTCGAGGAAGGTCGAGCCGGCGGCGGCCGTGATACGGACGCGGATCCAGTCCGACAGGACTTGCGTCCCGCCTGTCACGGCCGAGCGGTCGCCGCCGGATTCACGGATGACGGGCGCGGATTCGCCGGTGATCGCCGCTTCGTTCACAGAGGCGACACCCTCGATGACTTCACCATCCGAGGGGATGATGTCGCCCGGTTCGACGAGCACGACGTCACCGACCTTAAGGCTCGTACCGGCGACCATCTTGTACTGGGTGCGATCACTGCCCGAGAGCAGCTTGGCCTGGGTTTCGGTGCGGGCCTTGCGCAGCGAATCCGCCTGCGCCTTGCCGCGGCCTTCAGCGACCGCTTCGGCGAAGTTGGCAAACAGCACGGTGAACCAGAGCCAGAGATTGATCTGGAAGGAAAAGCCGAGATTGCCGTTGCCCGCCGCGAGGTCGCGGAGGAAGAGGACGGTCGTCAGGACCGAGACCGTGGCCACGACGAACATGACCGGGTTGCGGGCAAGGGTCCGCGGGTTGAGCTTCTTGAAAGCATCGCCTGCGGCCGGAATGAGGATGCGAGTATCCATGATACTCGCGGATTTTGCCTGGCTCATAAGAGACTCCAGCTTTGAAAGGATGTTTGCGAAACAATTCGATGGTGCCGAGGCGGCGCGGCATTCGTAACCCTCCCCCTTGTGGGGAGGGTGGCCGGCAGGCGGGAGGGGGTTTTGATGTGGAGCGAAGCCCCTCCCCAACCCCTCCCCACAAGGGGGAGGGGCTCCTCGCACCACCGTGGCCGGATGAGCGACATGGCGCTGCCTCAAAACGTCTGGCCGGCGATCATGACCAGGTGTTCGACGACCGGGCCGAGCGCCAGGGCCGGCATGAAGGTGAGGCCGCCGACGATCAGGATCGTGCCGACCAGCAGGCCGACGAAGAGCGGGCCATCTGTCGGGAAGGTGCCTGCCGAGGCCGGAACCGTCTTCTTGGCGACCAGCGAGCCTGCGATGGCGAGCGCCGGAATGATGACCAGGAAGCGGCCCATCAGCATGCCGAGCCCGAGCGTCACGTTGTACCAGGGCGTATTGCCCGTCAGTCCGCCGAAAGCCGAGCCGTTGTTGGCCGCAGCCGACGTATAGGCGTAGAGGATTTCGGAGAAGCCGTGCGGGCCGGCCGTGCCGATCGAGGCGACGGCGGACGGCAGGACCGTGGCGATCGCGGTGAAGATCAGCATGGCGAGCGGCAGGCAGAGAATGGCGAGCACGGCCATCTTCATTTCCTTCGCCTCGATCTTCTTGCCGAGATATTCCGGCGTGCGGCCGACCATGAGGCCTGCCACGAAGACTGCGACGATGATGAAGAGGATGATGCCGTAGAAACCCGCGCCGACGCCGCCGACGATGACTTCGCCGAGCTGCATGTTGATGAGCGGGATCAGGCCGCCGAGTGCCGTGAACGAGCCGTGCATGGCATTGACCGCGCCGCAGGAGGCCGCCGTAGTGATGACCGCAAACAGCGACGACAAGGTGATGCCGAAGCGGGCTTCCTTGCCTTCCATGTTGCCGCCTTCAAGACCGAAGGCATGCATCAGCGGATTTCCTGCCGCTTCCGCCCAGTAGGTGATGCCGACGCCGGCGATGAACAGGATGCCCATCGAGGCGAGGATCGCCCAGCCCTGGCGCTGGTTGCCGACCATGCGGCCGAAGACGTTGGTGAAGGCAGCACCGATCGCGAAGATCGACAGCATCTGGATGAGGTTGGAGATCGCATTCGGGTTTTCGAACGGATGGGCGGAGTTGGCGTTGAAGAAACCGCCGCCGTTGGTGCCGAGCATCTTGATGGCAAGCTGCGAGGCGACCGGGCCCAGCGCGATGGTCTGCTTGGCGCCTTCCAGCGTCGTCGCCTCGACATAAGGCCCGAGCGTCTGCGGCACGCCGAGATAGACGTAAACCAGCGTCAGCACGATGCAGATCGGCAGCAGGATATAGAGTATGGCGCGGGTCATATCGACCCAGAAATTGCCGATCGCCTTACCCGATGCGCGCGAAAAAGCGCGGATCAGACCGACGGCGATCGCCATGCCGGTCGCGGCGGACAGGAAGTTCTGCACGTTGAGGCCGACCATCTGGGTGAGATACGACATGGTGCTTTCGCCGCCATAGTTCTGCCAGTTGGTATTGCTGACGAAACTGACAGCGGTGTTGAAGGAAAGCTCGGGCGGAACGGCACCCATGCCCGCCGGATTATAAGGCATGCCGGCCTGCAGGCGCATTATCGCGTAAAGCACGACAACGCCGAAGAGGTTGAACATCAGCAGCGAGACAGCATAGGAAGTCCAATGCTGTTCTTCGCGTTCGCTGGTGCCGGCCATGGCATACAGTCCCCGCTCGATCGGAACGAGGATGGGTGACAGAAACGTGCGCTCGCCTGAAAAGATACGCGTCATGTAACCGCCGAGCGGTTTGACGAGCGCGATGATGATCCCGCAAAAAAGCAGGATCTGAAGCCATCCGTTGAGGGTCATTTGGAGTTAACTTTCAATACCCGGCTGCTTGGCTGGAAGCGCCAGTTCTTTTCAAAAGCGTTCTTTTTCAGAAGCGTTCGGGGCGAATGAGAGCGTAGGTGAGGTAGACGGTGAGGAACACGGTCACGGCACCGCTCAGGACATAATCGAGGATCATCGGTGTTTCTCCCTTCAAAGCCTGTCGCAGGCGCGGGTATAGGCAAAGCAGAGACCGAAGAAGACGACTGCGGTGCCGAGTAGAATGACGTCCAACATTGATCTGGACTCCTGTTGTTAAGGCGAGGCCGGACAGGACAAGGGTGCCATCCTTTAAAGACGGCACCTTGAGGCTTTCGGCTTGGAGACGATCTTTCACGATCTCCCGGGCGTTAATATGCGGCGCGACCGCATAGGGGTTCGAGACGGAGCGCAGAGGAAAGAAATAAAAATCCTATAGGAATTTCACTCGTTCCGGCGGCGGCTGCCCTCAGGAAGCGGCCGCAAAGGTTATGGCATAGGCGAAAACGAGCACCATCAGCATCACCGCGAGCATGCCGAGAATGATGCTCGATGCACGCAGATGGTCCGGCTTCCCGAAATTACGGGAGCGCGGATAGACAGCTCCGCGCATGTGGTGAACGGCCCTGGACATCGGCATTCTCCTCATCCCCGTCCGACGATCTTCATGCGGGGATCGATCGCCCTGGGGACCCTGACCGGGGTCTCAAAAATTGGCCCCAGGCTCAAGGTCACGTCTTCCGGCACGCAGCAGACGGCACCAGGCTCATGATCGCTTTCGAACATGGCGAAATGCACCGCCGACGCCCGGTCGGTGAAGAGGCCCCCGATGAGACCTTCCCGGTCGGAGACAATCCAGCGGCCGCCGGCATCGCGGCCGACCGTGAAACGCACTCCACGCGAGGGAGGTTCGACTTTCGACATTGCCTTGCTCATCGTGCTTCTCCTCAAGCCACCATCACGGAGACAAGACCCGCGGCGCAAAAGCCCAGGCCGATGACGCCGAAGAGCCTCAGGAAAACGCCGAGGTTCGCATCGACCGGGCGATTTGGCTGCGACAGCCGGCGCTGCCGGGCTTTGGCTTCAGCAAGATGCAGGAAGTAGACGCTCCCCAGACGACCAAACATTTCAGTCACTCCTTGTTGGGATCGGCCCGCGGCATTGTCCGCGCGGAGCCCGCATCGAAACCGATGCACGATCCAGAAGGTAGCGACGGCCGCATAGGCTTTCGATTGCATACGGCGGACGAAGAAATAGGGAATCCATATAAGCAACCGTGATTTTTCGTTTGCGCCGCAGCATTCCGGGCGGCATGTTGAGATCCTCGAACGATAAAAGACTTGGGAAATGGAATTCAGATCATGACAGCAGATGCGATCGTGCTGGGAGCCGGCATTGTCGGCGTTTCGACGGCATTGCAGCTCGCCCGGCGCGGCAAATCGGTGGTGCTCGTCGACCGGAAAGAACCCGGCATGGAGACCTCCTATGGCAATGCCGGCCTGATCCAGCGCGAGGGCGTCGTGCCCTATGGCTTCCCTCAGCAGTTCGGCCTGATCCTGCGCTACGCCCTGAACAACCGCATCGATGCGCATTATCACTGGAAAGCCATTCCCTCGGTCACCTCGTTCCTGGCGAAATACTGGTGGCATTCCAACCTGACCCGCCATCAGCTGATCGCCCGCGCCTACGCGCCGCTGATCGAGCATTCGATCGCGACCCATAACGAGCTGATCGAGGAAGCCGGAGCCCAGGATCTGATCGCCAAGAACGGCTGGACGGAGGTGTTCCGCACCCGCGGCAAGCATGATGGCGAGATCGGCGAGGCCGAGCGGCTTCGCAAGGAGTATGGCGTCGCCTTCAAGGAACTTTCGCCGGCCGATATCGCCGAGCAGGAACCCAATCTTTCCAACGATTTCGTTGGCGGACTGCGGTGGGAAGACCCTTGGTCTGTCAAGGACCCGCTGGCGCTGACCCGCGCCTATGTCGCGCTGTTCGAAAAGCTCGGTGGCCGCGTGCTGAAGGGTGATGCCAAGAGCCTGTCGCAGACCAAGACCGGCTGGAGGATCGTCGCCGGCGACGGCACGGTGGAAGCCAAGGATGTCGTGGTGGCGCTCGGCCCCTGGTCCGATACGGTTACGAAACCGCTCGGTTACAATTTCCTGGTCGGCGTCAAGCGCGGCTACCACATGCACTATTCGGCCAAGGGCAATGCCAAGCTCAACGGCTGGACCATGGATGCGGAGCGCGGCTATTTCCTGGCCCCTATGAACCAGGGCATCCGGTTGACGACGGGCGCCGAATTCGCCCGCCGCGATGCGCCGAAAACGCCTGTTCAGCTGGAACGCGCCGAAGCGGTGGCGCGGAGCATCTTCCCGCTCGCAGAGCGGCTCGACATAGAGCCCTGGATGGGTGCCCGCCCCTGCACGCCGGACATGATGCCGGTGATCGGCAAGGCGCCGCGCCACGACGGCCTGTGGTTCGCCTTCGGTCACGCGCATCACGGCCTGACGCTGGGCCCGGTTACCGGCCAGGTGATTGCCGAGGCGATCACGGGGCAGAAGACATTGATCGACATTTCGGCTTATCGTCCGGAGCGCTTCAACGCCTAGCTCTACCTAAAAAGCGCGGGTTGGCCTGCGGCAACAGGGCCGGTCGGAGTTTGCCTTGCGCGTGACCGACGTCCAATGCGACGCCTATATCCGGACGGTGTGAGATGGCTTTTATGACCAGCGGAGATCGGGGCAAGACGAGCGACAATCCCCGCCACACGAATTCGTGGTACGCGGCTTCGGCAAAGGACAAGCGTGTCCGCCCTGCCCTTGACGGGGCGATAGAAGCGAATGTCTGCGTTATCGGTGCCGGCTTCACCGGCATCTCGGCGGCGCTCGAACTGGCCGAGCGCGGATATTCCGTCGTGGTGCTGGAAGCGGAACGCATCGGCTTCGGCGCATCGGGCCGCAATGGCGGTCAGATCGTCAACGGCTACAGCCGTGATCTCGAAACCATCGCCGGCCGTTATGGCCGCGACAAGGCGGTGAAGCTCGGCGCCATGTCGCTCGAAGGCGGCGAGATCATCCGTAGCCGCGTCGCGAAATACGGGATCGACTGCGATCTGGTGCATGGCGGCTTCTTCGCAGCCTTCACGGACAAGCAGATCCGCGAGATGGAGCACCACAAGGCCGATTGGGAACGATACGGCCATGGCGGGCTGGAGATGGTCTCAAAGGCGGATGTCGGCAAATACGTGAAGACCGATCGATATGCCGGCGGCATGATCGACAAGCTCGGCGGCCACATCCACCCCCTCAACCTCGTGCTTGGGGAAGCCTCGGCGTTCGAAAGCCTTGGCGGACGCATCTTCGAAGCCTCGCGCGTGATCGGCCTCGATATGGGCGAAAAACCGGTGGTGCGGACGGAAAGGGGTTCGGTGAAGGCCTCGTATGTGCTCGTCTGCGGCAATGCCTATCTCTCCCCGCAGTTTCCGGAGATCAGCGGCCGGATGATGCCGGTGTCCAGCCAGGTGATGGCGACGGAACCGCTCGACGCGGCACTGATCGAAAGCCTGCTGCCGGCCAATTACTGCGTCGAGGACGCCAATTACATCCTCGACTACTACAGGCGCACCGCGGACAACCGGCTGCTCTACGGCGGCGGCATCGGTTACGGCGGCCACGACCCGAGCGACCTTACGGGCGTTGTCCGGCCCAATATGCTGAAGACGTTTCCGCAATTGAAGGACGTGAAGATCGACTATGCCTGGAGCGGCAACTTCGCGCTCACCCTGACGCGTATCCCGCATATGGGGAAACTGTCGGACAAGGTCTATTTCTCGCACGGCGACAGCGGCCACGGGGTGACCACCACCCATCTGCTCGGCAAGATTCTCGGCGAGGCGGTCGCCGGCCACGCGGAACGCTTCGATATCTGGTCGTCGCTCCCCAACCTGCCCTTCCCGGGCGGCCGCACCTTCCGGGTACCGCTCACCGTGCTCGGCGCCTGGTGGTATGGGTTGCGCGACCGGCTCGGCATCTGATCAAGGGATCAGAGAGACCGGGAAGCTGCCTGTAAGGTAGTAGGTCGCCTGCGCCCGAACGATGGACTTGAACTGCGCCACGGTTCCGGCGGCTTCGTCTTCCGGAATCATGAGAGCCAGCCGCAGGGTGGCGCCTGCCATGTGAAACATCACCAGGAGCGTCTGGGCATAACTTTCTCGAAGAGGCTGCTCAACGAAAGGTTCGGTCGCCTTGTAAAAGACGTCGGCCTGGAAGCGGGTCTCGGCGATATCGAGGTCCGCAAGCGCCTTGTCCGCCTGGATGGCATTCAGGAGATCCTGGGTCGCGGGCCTTTCCCGCATATTGTAGTAGTACAAATCGAAAAGTTCGGCCGGTGCCTGCAAAGCTTCTTCCGCCGTGGTGATCCTTCCGATCTGCTCCGTCACCAGGGTACGGACCTCTTCGGCGTAACTCTCGTAGAGCGTGGCGATGATGGCGGACTTGTTGGGGAAGTACTGATAGACCGATGCGATAGGCCCGCCGGAGAGGGCGGCTATCTCCTTCATGGTCACTGCGTCGATGCCCTTCTGGCCGATCAGTTCCATGGATACTTTCAGGATTTCATCGATGCGCTCGCGGCTCCGCTCCTGTTTCGGCACCCGGCGAAGGGAACCCCGCCCTGGTCCTTGCGTCGAATCTGGCATCCGCAAACCGTCTCCTCAAACACCTGCCAACCGCTGCCTTCGTTGCCGGTGAGGTTTCCGGTAATCGAGGGCAGAATTGCTTGAACACAAACTGTTTGTTTATACGACGCCCGAAGAGCATCGGATCACGAAGGCCGGTAATTTTTAGAATACTTTCCACGCCGATGCACAAGACAGAACATCGAAGAAAACGGGAGCTTAAATCCTATTATCTATGCTCCGGTGAGCGCGGTAATACCATCGAAAGCCTTATCGACAATGGTATCGACACTTGCGTCGATGTCGACAGTTACCACTCCGGCCTCATGCTCCGGGCTTTCCAGGGTTGCAAGCTGGCTCTGAAGCAGTGACGCCGGCATGAAATGGCCGGTACGCGCGCCCATCCGTTGCTCAAGCACCTTGGGGTCGCCGGTGAGGAAGACAAAATAGAGCGTGCCGCCGCTCTCCCGCCGCAACCGGTCCCGATAGGTCTGTTTCAAGGACGAGCACGACACCACGACGCTTTCGCCCCTCCCCCTCGCCTCGGCCAGTTCGTTGCCGACCAGATCGAGCCATGGCCAGCGGTCGTCGTCGGTCAGCGGAATCCCCTTCGCCATCTTGGCGACGTTCGCCTCCGGATGCAGACGGTCACCCTCGACGAAAGC
Source organism: Neorhizobium sp. T25_13 (assembly GCF_002968675.1). Classification (NCBI taxonomy): domain Bacteria; kingdom Pseudomonadati; phylum Pseudomonadota; class Alphaproteobacteria; order Hyphomicrobiales; family Rhizobiaceae; genus Neorhizobium; species Neorhizobium sp. T25_13. The sequence goes on along the minus strand of NZ_PVBI01000006.1, from coordinate 31,568 downwards.
GCAGCCGAGACGCGCGGCGAGGTGCTCGCCCACCGATGTCTTCCCCGATCCGCTGACACCCATGACGACGACGGCAAGAGGGGACGTGAGTTCGATTGCGGGCATAACTGACTTCCATTTGATAACGCGTTCAGGAGGCGGCAAGGCCGAATTGTGGAGATCGCAGTTAACCTCGGGTTTTCCAATTCTCTTACGGGAACCTTAGAGAGACTACGATAAAAGGACCCACCTTCAACCGAATTCCGTCCTCCAAATCCAACTCGAGATCCACGATCATGCGGCGACTCATCAATATTATTGCGCCTCGCGTTTATCACATCCTGCGCGATACGGGCGGCAATTTTGCGATAGCGACTGCTCTCGCGCTGCCGGTCCTCCTGACGACCGCCGGCGGGGCGGTTGATTTCACCCAGGCCTCTTTCGAACGCAGCCGGCTGCAGGGTGCGCTCGATGCGGCTGTGCTCAGCGCCGTTGCAAAACCTGATATCGCCAGTCAGCGCCGGGAAGCGCTGCGCTTTCTGACCGATACGGTTCCGGAGGAGACCGACCTCGACACCGCGCTTGTCGTTGCCGCGAATAGCGACGGCAGCCTGACGGGTACCTATGCCCAAGGTGTCCCCACCAATTTCCTCGGCCTGCTCGGTATCCACACCATTGACGTCAAGGTCCGATCCACCGCCATCGCGAACAAGAATGCGAAGCCTTCAGGCGCATGCATCTACGTGCTCGGCAACGCGTCACAGGCGGTTCTGATCAATTCAGGCGCCAATGTGCAGTCGGAGAAATGCGGCGTGGAGGTCAGTTCGACCCAGAACCCGGCCTTCATCATGAACGGCGGGGCGACGATCGATACGGCCAGCTTCTGCGTTGCCGGCACCCAGTATATCAAGAACGGCGGGACGCTCAGCAACCTGAAGCCCGGCTGCAAGGTTTCCGGAGATCCCTATGCCGGCAGCATTGCCGAGCCGACCGTCTCCTCCACCTGCACGACCAGCGGCACAAAGGACGGAGCGGTGCAGGACATGGCTCCAGGCGTCCATTGCGGCACCACCTTCAACGGATCGCCCAAGATCACGTTCAAACCCGGCCTCCATATCATCAAGGGCCGGATGATCATCAATTCCGGTTCGACGGTCGTCGCAGAGGGCGTGACCTTCTATTTTCCCGACACCGACAGCGAAATCCGCGCCAACGGCAACTTGAGCTTCACGGCGTCGGCGCCGACCAGCGGCACCTACAAGGGCATCCTGATGTTCGAAAAGACCAGCGATACCGCCAACAATGCCCGCAAGCAGCAATACATCTTCAACGGTTCCAATGGCGAAACGCTCAAGGGCGTGATCCATCTTCCGAACCGCGACGTCACCTACAATTCGACGACGAACCAGACGAACCTCATCACGCTGGTGGTCAATACCATGATCATGAACTCGTCCAACTGGAAGATCGAACCCTATACGGGCGCTGCCGGTGGAAGCGGCTCCGAGATTACGTCCGTGCGCCTCGTCAACTGACGCTCAACGCTGCCGGGCGTCCTTGCCGAGCACGATTGGCATCAGCACCGACAGGAACATCAGCCGCAACACGTGGTGGGCGCCGACATAGGTGGGGTCGGCATGCAGCATGACAGCCATCGCCGACATCGTTTCGAGCCCACCCGGCGCAAAGGCGATCAGCGCCGCGTCGAGCGGCACGCCGGTCAAATATGAAACCCCGCCGGCAATCGCCGCCGCAAGAACGATGACGACCACGGTCACCACGCCGCCGGCCACGAAAGCGGTGCGCAAATCGGTGATCGACACACCGCAGAAGCGCGTGCCGATCACCGAACCGAGGATGACGTAGGTCGGAACCAGCAGCCAGTCCGGAACGCCGCCGCTGACGAACCCCGTCACGTGCGTGGCGATCGACACCACGACGCCGCCGAGCAGCAGGGCTGCCGGAAAATTCCAGCGCGTGAACAGCAAGCCGAACAGCACTGAGACCGCGAGCATGACCAGGAGAACGGGCGCGCTCATCGCCAGAGGCGCGAGACCCGGGTCGGCGCCGACGAGATCGAAGACTTCCACGATCAACGGCACCGTGATCGTCAGTGCCAGCACGCGCACGCTCTGGCCGACACTGACGGCACGCAGGTCGCAGCGGGTTTCGGCGGCGAGGCTGAGCACGTAACTCAGATGGCCGGGGGAAGAGGCGAGAAGCGCGGTGATCCGGTCATAGTGGAAGAACCGCTGCAGCACCCACGAGCTTGCATAAAGCAGGATCGCGACTGCCACGAGTACCATGACGAAACTCAGAGGCCAGGTGCGCGCCGCGACGATCACCTCCGGCGTGACAGTCGCCCCCATCGACACGCCGACGACGATGAAACAAACGTTGCGGACCTGCGCCGGCACCGCCAGGTTCAACCCGGCAAGCCCTGCAACGGTGATCGCGATTGCCGGACCGATGAGGTAAGGAGCCGGAAAGGCAATGAGAATTGCGATCAGCGCACCGGCAGTGCCGATCAGCGCAGTCAGCGCGAAGGTGCGCAATTCCGAAAGGGGCATGGCTTGATCCTGAAGGCGCCACAGGAAGGAAAACTGACAAAAGCCAGAAAACGCCTAGTCCCCTTCTATTGCAAATGCGCGCGGGGTCAACCTCTTCTGCCGCATACGGGGGGGGTAGCAAAAAGGCGCCAGCCTCAACGGCGGCGCCTTCAAGAAGCAGGAACGGGCAGGATCAAGCGGCCGGCGCGATGACCTTCGGGATGGCCTTCGGCAGATGCAGCATATCGATGCCCAGCAGGAAATTGATCTGCGGACGCGCCTTGACGAGGTCGTCGATCGTGTATTCGGCGAGCACGTCGAAGAAAGCGTTGAGCGCCTTGCGAAGCGCAGCGTTCAGGCCGCAGCTGTCAACAAGCGGGCATTCCGCAACGCCCTCTTCGAAGCACTCCGCCATGGCAAAGCTGTCTTCAGTCACCTTGATGACATCGAAAAGAGTGATGCGATCGGCAGCCCGGCCAAGCCTTACGCCACCGTTGCGACCGCGCACGGTTTCCACCAGGCCGGCCTTCGTGAGCGGCTGGAGGATCTTGAAGAGGAAGAGTTCGGAAACGCCGTATGCTCTTGCAATCTCGGGGATGCGGCTGAGGTGGCCGTCGTTGGCGGCACAATACATCAGCATCCGTACTGCGTAATTCGTCTGTTTGGTCAAGCGCATGCTGGTCTCCCGAGACTGGTACCCGCCCTATATAAAGGCTCCGCTAGTTTTGAACAATTCCAAAATAAGAAAATTGTCATCAAGTTTTCGCGCTGCGCCAGCTTGTCTTCATCGGCGCGGAATTCAAGCGACGAATTGTTCGTCCACACACACGGAGACCCGGAAGGCCGAGGTACAAGCTAGATCAGGAGGCATAGGCAGACAACCCGGCGGGCTCTCCCGGGAAGACCTTGCTTTTGCAGCCCGCCGAAACGACGGACCGCCGAATTATGAGTCGATTTTCCACAACCTCGGATCGCCATTCCGGATCCGCGGCGATTCGCCGGAAAAAGTTCCGGCTCGCATCAACTGGTTATCGCGATCGCCATCCAGGCCGGGACGGCGACCATCACCATTGCAGCCAGCAGGCTAAGGCCGATCTTCGCCAGATACGCGCGGCGGGCGCGCTTCGCATCCCACTCGTACACCATGGACATACATCCCCACTCCTACTCCGCGGGCTAAATTAGAATAGTCTGCGGAAACGTCAATGGAGGCTATCGATCACGGCTACCTTGCCTGAAGCCTACCTTCCAGCTCGGCGGCATAATTGCGGATGTCCTGCTGGCGCTGCGGCGTGCCCGGATGGCTCGAGAGAATGCTTGCATCCTCATGATCTCCAAGCTTGTCCTCAAGGATTGCGAAGAAGCGCGCCAGTGCTGCCGGATCGTAGCCGGCCGCCCGCATCAGCTCGACAGACCTGCGGTCGGCCTCCGCTTCCGCGGCCCGGGAATAGGACAGTGCCACCAGTGCGCCGCCCTGCGTGAGGATATCCTCGACGCCCGAGCCGACATCGCCGGCAATCAGCATGACCAGCGCGGCGACGCCTGCGGCGCGGTAGAGCTGCCGCAGGCTGTGCTCGCCTTCGACGTGGGCGATCTCGTGGCCGAGCACGCCAAGGATCATCTCCCGGTCGCCATTGGAAAGCTTCACCAGATCATCGGTAAGGATCAGGCTGCCGTCCGGCAGCGCGAAGGCGTTCGGGCCGATCACCCCGCCATCCCGGAAGTAGAGCTGATAGGCCTTTTGCCCGCCCTTCGAATGGACGGCGAGTTTCGAGAAGCCCTCGGAGATCGCCTGCCGGTCGCCTTCCGGCAATTCCGACGGTTTCAGGATCGTCCGATCGAGGGATGCCAGCGTGCCGGAGCCGATCAGTTCCGGCACGAAGGGCGGCGTTACCAGGACGGCGACCTCGACCAGCACGGGGACTGCAAACCGATAGATCGAGACGGCAAGCAGGATGACGGCGATCGTCATGACGATCAGTCGCGGATGGAACTGCTCCAGCCGGTGGATCAAGCCGCTTCCGGCGCCGCGCTTGCCGTGGAGATAGGTGTCGATCCCGTCGTTGTCGCGCGTCTCGAACACGGAACCGTCCGGGAAACCCACCCGCCGCGGGATCGAGCCGACCCGCGCGCTGATCTCGGCCCGCTCCGGCACAGCCGATGCGAGGACCCGCCCCTCTTCCGCTGCGACGAGGAGAGTGCCGTCCTCGCGCAGGACGGCCTCGATTGCGCGGCTGGAATTGGCTGGATGCCATTCGCCTTTGGCGATGACCGTTCCGTCAGAAACCAAAGTCGAACCCTTCCATATCCATGTATTCGGCGCTGATCGCAGCACCGCTCGCCTCGATCGAGGAGAGGATCTCGCCCGGATCGCCGTTGATGCGGATACCGGTGTGTTCGTTGACATACCGCGCCATCCGGACCGCCGCCCAGGGGCGCATCAGCCCGAGCGTCAGCACGGTGACGATCACATTGCTGATTGCGATCCAGGCATAACGCGGCCGGGAGATGTCGCTGACCAGCTGATGGCGGCCGTCGAGCTCCGCCGCCGACCAGGCGACGTTGCGCGCACCCGCCCGGTAGAAGAGACCAGCAATACCGTAGAGGATGAAATAGATGAAGAGACCGGCGTAGAGACCGACGATGCTCAGCACGGTCATCTGCGTGTTCGTCAATTCGGCGCTCTCGCGCATGACGGTCGCGGCACCCATGATCGCGATGAAGGCAATGAACCCGAAGATGATGCTGCCCAGGAACACGATCAATGCCGGCAGGATCCAGACGCCATAAAGCCGGCCAAGCTGAGGGTCGCTGGAAAACGGCCGGTCGCCGTAACGCAGATTGTTGAAGAGGTATCGCCAGGTCCAGCGGCTCGCAAGCGGCGCCAGGATGCCGAAGGAAATGAAGGCTACCAAGCTGCCGAGCATGATCGCAACGAAGGCGCCGCCTGCCGTGCCGACGAAATCGAAACGCACGTTGCGATAGCTCGTCACCCGGGCGTTGAAGCGCAGGCTGCGCTTGATGAGCCACGGCAGAGCGATCAGGATCAGGATCGGGGTCACGATGCCGACTGGCGGAAAGATCGCCGTGCCGATGTTGAGCACGATCACGAACGCGGTGACGATCAGCCGGCCGATAAAGATCTGCTTGCCGGTCGCGTGATATTCGAAGGCGCGGTCGAGAACGACCGTATTGCCGTAGAAATATCGCATGCGCCGCACCTTCGCCCAGGCCGAATAAATGCTGAGGGTGATGATCGTCAGCAGAACGTTGACGATCCAGATGCCGAAATATTCGCTGGCGCTGCCGGTGAAGGATGCGCGTTCAAAAGACTGTCCTTCCGCCGCCCGAGGCGCCGTCTCTGCCATTGCCATGATGTCGTGTCCCCTTGCCGAATACCGTCGAGACGGCCGCCTGCCCGATTCTTCGCCTCATTGTAAGGCCGCGACATGCCATTTCAATCACTGCTCTACATCGCGACGAAGCTTTCAACCGCCAAAATAAAACGGGCCTCCGAAGAGGCCCGCCTGATGCTCTGTCCTGATTGTCGGTTTACTTCATCGTCGGCATGACGAATTCGGCACCGTCCTTGATGCCGGACGGCCAGCGGGCGGTGATCGTCTTGGTCTTGGTCCAGAACTTGATCGAATCCGTACCATGCTGGTTGAGATCGCCGAAGCTCGAAGCCTTCCAGCCGCCGAAGGAGTGGTAGGCAAGCGGAACCGGGATCGGCACGTTGATGCCGATCATGCCGATATTGATGCGGCTGGCAAAATCGCGGGCGGCATCGCCGTCGCGGGTGTAGATCGCAACGCCGTTGCCGTATTCGTGCTTCATCGGCAGATCGAGCGCTTCCTCATAGTTGTGGGCGCGGACGACCGAGAGGACCGGACCGAAGATTTCCTGCTTGTAGATGTCCATCTCGGGCGTGACGTGGTCGAACAGCGTGCCACCGACGAAATAGCCGTTCTCGTAACCCTGCAGCTTGAAACCGCGGCCATCGACCAGAAGCTTTGCGCCTTCCTCGACGCCGCGGTCGATCAGGCCGTTGATGCGGGCATGCGCTTCCTTGGTGACGACCGGGCCCATGTCGGCCTTGTCGTCCGTATAGGGACCGATACGCAGGGACTCGATCTTCGGGATCAGCTTTTCGACGAGACGGTTGGCGGTTTCCTCGCCGACCGGGACGGCAACCGAAACTGCCATGCAGCGCTCGCCGGCCGAACCGTAGCCGGCGCCCATCAGCGCGTTGACGGCCTGGTCGAGATCGGCATCCGGCATGATGATCATGTGGTTCTTGGCACCGCCGAAGCACTGGGCGCGCTTGCCGTTCATGGCAGCCGTGCCATAGACGTAACGGGCGATCGGGGTCGAGCCGACGAAGGAGATGGCGCCGATATCCGGATCGGTAAGGATCGCGTCGACGGCCGCCTTGTCGCCGTTGACGACGTTGAGGATGCCGGCAGGCAGGCCCGCTTCGATCATCAGTTCGGCAAGGCGGATCGGCAGGGACGGATCGCGCTCGGACGGCTTCAGGATGAAGGCATTGCCGCATGCAATCGCCGGCGCGAACATCCACATCGGGATCATGCCCGGGAAGTTGAACGGGGTGATGCCGGCGCCGATGCCGACCGGCTGGCGCATCGAATACATGTCGATCTGCGGACCGGCGCCTTCGGTAAACTCGCCCTTCGACAGGTGCGGGATGCCGATCACGAATTCGCAGACTTCCAGGCCGCGGATGACGTCGCCCTTGGAATCCTCGATCGTCTTGCCGTGTTCGCGGGACAGCATTTCGGCGAGCTCGTCCATGTTCTGGTTGAGCAGGTCGACGAATTTCATGAACACGCGGGCGCGGCGCTGCGGGTTGGTGGCAGCCCATTTCGGCTGGGCCTGCTTGGCGTTTTCGACGGCAGCGCGGATCTCCGAAACGCTGGCGAGCGAAACCTTCGCCTGGACTTCGCCGGTTGCCGGATTGAAGACGTCAGCCGCGCGGCCGCTGGTGCCGGCGACATGCTTGCCGCCGATGAAATGCCCGATCTCACGCATGGGTATGCTCCTCCATTTTTGGTAAGTGGCGGGAGTCTACACTTCGATTTGCACAAAGCAATGGAGTGGAATAAGCATCCGTTGTGCAGAAATTGAAGCAAGATCGAGGCTATGATGTCTTGCAAGATCGTCAGGATTGCGGAATTGGAAATCGATCCGGCACAAATCGACACCTATCGAGCCTTGCTTGCCGAGGAAATCGAGGCATCAGTGGAGAGTGAGCCGGGCGTGCTGATGTTGCATGCGGTCTCCGAAAAGGAACGGCCTCAACAAGTCCGCATCCTGGAAGTCTATGCGGACCAGGAGGCTTACGAAGCCCATCTCCGGACGCCGCATTTTCTGAAATACAAGAAATGCACGGCAGACATGGTGAAGTCTCTCAGGCTGATCGACGTCGATCCGGTGATGATGCGGGCAAAATAAGCAACAGGCATTGAAAGACGACCAACAATGAACTGGGATGATGTCCGCATGTTTCTGGCGGTCGCCCGCGCCGGACAGATCCTGTCTGCTTCGCGGCGGCTCGGTGTCAACCATGCGACGCTCGGGCGAAGGGTGACGGCGCTGGAAGAGGATTTACGCACCCGCCTCATCATCCGCCGGACCAATGGCTGCGAACTGACCGCCGAAGGCGAGGTGTTCTTTCGGGCGGCCGAGCGGATGGAAACCGAGATGCTGGCGGCGCAAGCGAGCACCGGGCGGATCGACGCGGCGATCGCCGGCACGGTCCGGATCGGTGCGCCCGACGGTTTTGGGGTCTCCTTCCTTGCCTCGCGGCTCGGGCGGCTGACGCGCCGGCATCCGGAACTCAAGCTGCAACTGGTGCCGGTGCCGCGATCCTTCTCGCTCTCCCAGCGGGAGGCGGATATCGCCATCACCATCGAACGCCCGGAACAGGGCCGGCTCGTCTCTTCGAAACTGACCGATTATACGCTGGGCCTCTATGCCTCGAAGACCTATCTCGATCAGGCCGGAACGCCGCGAACGGTCGAGGCGCTGAAAAGCCATCCGCGCATCGGTTACGTCGAAGACCTGATCTTCTCGCCTTCCCTGAATTTCACAGGCGAGGTGATGCGGGACTGGGATGCGAGCTTCGAGATTTCAAGCGCCATCGGCCAGACCGAGGCGGTGCGTTCCGGGGCCGGTATCGGCATCCTGCACGACTATGTGGCGCGGCAATATCCGGAACTGGTGCGCGTGCTGCCCGAGACCATCATCCGGAGGTCCTACTGGACCACATATCATGAAACGACGCGGGACCTGATGCGGCTGAGGACGGTGGTGGAATTCCTGAAGGAACTGGTCGACGGGGAAAGCCACATCTTTGTGTGACGGGTCGAACGGTCTTTGCGGAGAAGGATATCGAAGACCCAAACAGGGTCCGGCCGCCGAAGCGGCCGGAAAACCTTGTATTAAGACGGCAAGAAGGTCGTAACCGGAACCTTGAGTGCCGCGGCAATGCGCTTCAGCTTGGCGGGGTCGGCATCGGTGCCATTTTCAATGCGAACGATCTCGTCGTTGACGAGGCCGGTCGTGATGGCAAGCTCTTCGATGCTGTAGCCGACAGAACGTCGCGTTTCGGCGACGGCTGAGGCAATGTGCTGCGGAGAAAGCTTCGCTCCATTGGCGGATGCGAAATTATTGATCGAAATTGTCATTGTATGCTCCTTCTGGAATGGCCTGCCGAAAACCGGTCAGGTGAAGGGGGACGAACGCCCTAGACGCAGGAGTCTAAAAAATTAGGCACCGGCTGCCGCAAACATAGGCATGCTAACGGCCGAGACAAGGGCATTTACTGCAGTGCACAAAAATGTGTTCGCTTTCGGGTCGAAAGAAGGCGACGTCGATCTACCCGGCGCTGTCAAAATGGCCGGAATCGGGCATATTTGCCTTAAATCGAGCTGAAAAAGCATGAATGGCACCGCTTTTGCGGTGCCACATTAAATTTTCTTAACTTTCAAAAAAACGCGTCAGGCCGACTGAATCGACTTGATCCTGTCGATGCCTCCGACGATCGCGGCAAAATCCTGCCAGACGCCTTGAGCGCCCTTCTGCCATTCCTCGAAGGCTTCCGGCTTCAGCAATTTGCCGCCATTCTTGAGCGACACGGCAACGGATGCCGCCTCGTCCTCGACGATGAGTTGGTTGAAATAGGCGGCCCCTTCCTTCGACGCCTCCTGAAAAACCGCCTTCTGCTCGGAGTTCAACTGGTTCCAGAAGCTGGCGGAATAATAGATGACGCCGGACGCCCAGATATGGCCTGTTTCGGTCATGCAGGGCACGACTTCGTAAAGCTTGAAGCCGGCATAGGCGGATTTGGTGAGGTCCATGGCGTCGGCGACGCCGGTCGCCAGCGCATTGTAGGTCTCGGTGATCGGAATGCCGACCGGCGCGGTGCCGAAGGCAGCCCACAGCTTGGTGTGCAGCGGGCTCTGGATGACGCGGATCTTCTTGCCCTTCAGCTGTTCCGGGCGGGTGACCGGCTCCTTGGTCAGGAGATGGCGGGCGCCGTAGTTTATGAAATCGCCGATCACGAAATTCTGGGCGGCGAGCTTCTGCTTGAGATCTGCACCGACATTGCCATCGACCGTCTTGCGGACATGGGCTGCGTCGCGGAAGAGGAACGGCAGATCGAGGACTTGCAGCTCCGGCACCCAGCCAGACAGCGACGAGACGGTGGAAAGACTTGCCTGCACGGAACCGAGGCGGGCGCCTTCTGCCACTTCCTTCTCGCCGCCGAGCGCACCGTTCTTGACGACGTTGAACTTGAACTGGCCGGGCAGCCTGGCTTCCACCAGCTCGCCGATCTTCGCCCAGATCTTCGATTCCGGCTTGTCGTCGCCAAGCAGCGAGGCGGTGGTGATCGTCGTCGTGCGAGCGGCCGCGCTGCGCACGAAAACCGGAGCGGCGAGCGCCGCGCCGGTTGCTGCGGCAGTCTTCAGAAGGGTTCGGCGGTTGATGTTGTCCATGTCTCAGGTCCCCAGGAATTATGGAAGAATTAGAAGATGATCGCCCAGGCGCAAAGGATCGCCAGGGAAACCAGAAGTGCAAGCAGATAGGGCACGACCGCCTTGAACAGCGCGGTCGCGGGAATGCGGGTGACACCGCTGACCACGAAGATCAGCATGCCGAGCGGCGGGGTCAGGCCGTGGATCATCAGATTGACGACGATGATGACACCGAAATGGATCGGATCGATGCCCGCGGCGACGGCGGCCGGCAGCAGGATCGGGCCGAACAGCAGGATCGCCGCGCCGATATCGAGCACCAGTCCGACGACCAGAAGGATGACGTTGGAGAGGATGAGGACCGCGAGCGCACTGCCGCCGAGCATCATCACGAACTCGGAGACGAGGCCGGAGACGTTGTCGACGGCGAGCAGGAAGGCGAAGGGCCCGGCCGTGCCGATCAGCAAACCGATCGCAGCGGACTCCGTCGCGGCCTGCCGGAACGAGGCGAGCAGCGAGCCTGCTCCGACCCTGCCCCAGACGGCGAGAATGATCGTATAGAGGGCCGCGAGAGCCGCAGCCTCCGTCGTGGTGACGATGCCGATGCGGATGCCGACCACGACGATGATGCCGAGACCGAAGGCGGGAATGGCGGAGATCGCCGCCTGCCATCGTTCACGTCCCGACGCGCGCGGCAAGGCAACCTGCTCTCTGACGGACAGATGGATGGCCAAGGCGAGGCAAATCGCCATCAGGCCGCCGGCGAAAAAGCCGCCGACCAGCAGCGAGCCGACCGACAGATTGGTGGCCGTCGCAAGGATCAGGAAGGCGATCGACGGCGGGATGACGTTGTCGAGCACCGAGGTGGCGGCGATGATCGCGCCTGCCTGTGCCGGCGGGTAACCGTGTTTCACCAGTTCCGGCTGGAAGGTGGAGGCGCCAAAGGCCGCGTTCGCGACGGACGAACCCGAGGCGCCAGAAAACAGCACGCTGGTCAGGAGCGTCGTCTGCGCCAGCCCCGCCCGGCGATGGCCGACCATGGATGCGGCGAACCGGACGAGCTGGTTGGCGACGCCGGACGAGGTCAGCAGCCCACCGGCCAGCAGGAAGAACGGAATGGCGAGCAGCAGGAATTTCGACATGCCGGCCACCGTCGAAGAGACGATCGCCGGTTCCGGCAGGCTGCTGCCGAAGGTGATCGCCACATAGGCTGCCGCCAGGAAAGCATGCGCCAGCGGGGCGGCCAGGACGAGACCGAGTGCGGCCACCAGCGCCAGGAACAGGCTCGGCGGCAGTTCGCTGTCGATAAAGATTTCGGGAACGCCAAAATAGAGCGCGGCTCCGAGGACGAGCGATATCAGCACCGGCAGCGCCCTGCCCTCGGCAAGCCTTTGCAGGAGGAGCACGACGAGGATCAGCACGCCGCCCACCCCTAAGAAACCGAAGCGGATCCACTCCGGAACGCCGAGCGCCGGAGAAATACCGCCGAGCATGGACATGATTTCGGAACCGCCGAAGAGCAGGATCATGGCGGCCAGCACGGTGAACACGTCCGCCAGAACGTGGGTCGCCGGCAGCAACCGGGCGGGAGCCAAACGCACGAAGACATCGAGCCGCATGGCCAGCGCACTGTTGAGGCTGAGCGGCGCACCGATCGAGATCAGCGCCACATGCAGCCAGATGCCGAGGTCTTCGGCACCTATGAAGCCGGTACTGAAGAAATAGCGCAGGCAGACGCTGACCAGCACGACCGTCAGCAGAACGGCGAGGATGAGCGCTGCAATAGTGCCGAGCACGGTCTCGACGCCCTTCAGCACCCGCGCCACAAGGCTATCGCCCCGGACTGCCGTCTGCTCTAGAAAGTCGGATGGGCTGGCTGCCACGGGCTCTTACCTTTGCCGGAGAATCAGGCGGTCCTGACCGTGGAAAGATCACGATCGAAGAGCGTCTACCAGGTGAATGACACGCTGCCGACATCTCGCGTGAGACATCGAGACGCGGCAATACCTTTTCGCCGAAGCGATGGGCTTCCTCAAGCAGCCGCAGGCCCGAAAGGAGAAAAGTTTTCGGCGCCCGGCCTTCCGCACGGCCGCAGATCAAGCGCCGCTTGAGAGGTTCCGCCTTTTACGGCGACCATCCCCACGCCGCAACGGCCTCGATCCGAGGTTAAGACCAAAATCTCGACCTCGCTGCATCTTTTTGCGAGACATACTTGGTTTTGAGTGAATTAATGGATTCGCGGAAATGCAGGGGCAACCCTTGCGTGACAATCGGGGGATGTGTCCGTGGGCGATATCGAACAAGAAAAGAAATCTCAGGATCTCTTCGAATTTCATCCGGAGCCCGCCGCCCAGACAGGGGCTTCGCCCGACCAGTTCCAAACGGAGATGAGGGATTTCACCATCTTGAGCGTCGATGACGACGAGATGTTCCAGAACTCCCTCAGGCTCTCGCTTTCAGGCTTCACCTATCGCGGCATCGCGCCGCGGATACTGATGGCCGCTTCTGCCAACGAGGCGGCCAAGCTTCTGCTCGAAACGCCTTCGGTCGCGGTCCTGCTGCTCGACGTCGTGATGGAGACGGACGATGCAGGGCTCAGGTTGGTTCGCACGATCCGCGAGGTGCTCGGCAACTCGCAGCTGCGTATCGTGCTTCTCACCGGGCAACCGGGCATCGCGCCGATGCAATCGTCGCTCGAGACTTATGATATCGCCGATTACTGGCTGAAGACCGACCTGACCAATGAGCGGCTTCACAGCATTCTCACCGCAAATCTCAGGACCTTCGAGCAGATCGATGTGCTGAACCGCGCCCGCCGGGGCCTCCAGAGCATTGTGGAGGCGAGCAATAGCCTGGCGAGGTCGTCAGGATTCGAGGACTTCTCCCGCCGAATGATCCACGAACTGGCCGCACTTCTCGGCGTCAGCGAGGACGGCATCGTCTGCGTCCGCGGGCGTGACCGCGAACAGCCGCCGAAGATCATCGGCTCGGCAGGGCGGTTCGCTTCGGTCCTCAACCAGACCCTCGATACCATCCAAGACGAGTCCATTCGCGACCTGATCCAGCGCTCGCTCGACGAGCAGGCGAGTATCGAAACCGCGAAAGCGCAGGTTCTGTTTTTCCAGGGCCAGGCGGTCGCACCGCCTGCAGCGGCGTACATCGCGACAAACAGGCGAATCGACGACACGGAGCGGGAATTGCTGCGGGTCTTCGCGACCAATATCGGCACCGGCCTGATCAATGTGGCGCTGACCAGCCAGCTCGACCGCACCGCCTATGAAGACGGCCTGCTCGAGATCGCGAACGGCAACGCGCTGAAGCGTGGCATTCAAGCAGCGCTCGAGGTTCCCCCGCCGCGCAGACGGAAGGTCCTGTTCATCGAACTGAACCAGTATGCGAGAAGCTGCATCTCGCTCGGCGTCGAACAGGGCGATCACCTGCTGCGCGCTTTCGTGAAGCGCCTGGCAGCGGCCTTTCCGCCGCCCTGCATGATCGCGCGTCTGCACGAAGACGTATTTGCCGTGCTCGGACCGGAATATCTCGTGCGGATCGACTATGTAAACCGTCTCGAAGCGGGCGCCCACTCGCCCGAAGCCCTGTTCTTCGGCGCAGAGGCGGCCTCCCTCGATCTCAATCACTTCACGTCGGCTCAAACCGTCATCGCGACTGGGCTTCTGCTCCTGAAGAAGGCGGGACTGAAGGGGACGAGCGGGCAACTCATCGAATACGACCCCAATGTCGAAGACGAGACACGCCGCCGGTTCGCTCTTTCGCAGCAGCTTTACAAGGCGCTGCTCAACCGGGAAATCAGCATCGTATTCCAGCCGCAGATCAACCTGGCCGACAATCGGATCGTCGGCGCCGAAATCCTGGCGCGCTGGACGCGTCCGGACGGTTCGGTCGTATTTCCGGCGGATTTCATTCCGCTCGCAGAGGCGAACGGGCTGATCGTGCCCCTGGGTCAGCAGATCCTGGAACAGGCCTGCAGCGCGCTACGGTCCATGAGCGAAGCAGGATTCCCAAGCGTCACGATCGCCGTCAATGTCTCGCCGATACAGCTTGGGCGAAAGGAATTCATAGACGAACTGATCGCCACCACGCGCCGTTATGGCCTGTCGCCGGATCGGCTGGAACTGGAAATTACCGAGACGGTCGCGATGGAAGAGCACCAGCACGCCAACAACATGCTCTCCATTCTCAGAAGCGAAGGTTTCGCGATCGCCATCGACGATTTCGGCACCGGCTATTCTTCGCTGACGAAGCTCCGGTCGTTCGAGGCCGCCACGCTCAAGATCGACCCGTCGTTCATCGCCGGTCTCGGAGAGTCCAGCCAGAGTGACCTGATCGTCGAGATGATCATCCGGCTTGGCGAGCGCATGAACATGCGTGTCCTCGCCGAAGGTGTCGAGACCGAGCAGCAGGCGGAATGGCTGCGGTCGAGAAAATGCATCCTGGCGCAGGGTTATTTCTACGCTCGCCCGGAGCCCTTCGAGCAATTCCTGGCGCGGTTGCAAAACTCGCCGGTCAAGGCGGTGTAGCGACCGATGATCCCCGCGTCTCCACTCCGCATGTTTCCGTCTCTCCGGGCCATTTATCGCCATCGCAGGCGGCTTGCCGTCTTCGTGATACCCTGGATGGTGGGACTTGGCATCGGCGTTCCATTGCTCTGGCATCAGATCGGCGCGAACGCGCGGGAACCCCAGATCCGCAACAGGGAGGAGACCCTGTCGCAAGGCTACGACATCCTCGGTCGGGCTCTGGACCGGCTTGGCCGCGACGCCCTGTTTCTCGCCGACCTGCAATCGCGCTTCGGCGAAACGACCACTCGGCCTGCTCCGCTGAGCGCTGAGATCTTCCAGAGTTTCGCCGCCAGCTCGCCAGATTACGATCAGGTACGGTGGCTGGATAATGACGGCAAAGAACGGCTGCGCGTCAACCGCCGCAGCGGCGCGGAACCGGTCGTCGTGAGCAGCGAGGAGTTGCAGAACAAGGCGGACCAGCCCTATTTTCGCGATGCGATTCCGCTGCCGCTGAACGGCCTCTATTTCTCTGCCCTCGATCTGAACATCGACAACGGCGTGGTCGAGGTCCCCCATCTGCCGACATTGCGCGTTGCAAGCCCCGTCTTCCGCAATGGGACCAAGCAGGGCATCATCGTCATCAACTACCGCGCCACGCGATTGCTCGAACGCCTGAAGCGGCTCGACAGGAGCGTCGAGCTCTATCTGATGAACCAGGCCGGATACTGGCTCCAAGGTCCAAATGCGGATGCGAACTGGGGCTGGCAGCTTGGGGCCTCAACGCCCGGCCCGGCTGAGGCGGAGATGTTGCGGGCGATCGGCAAGGGGGACAGAGGGCTTTTCGGCAGCAGGGACGGCGTTTGGAACTACCGTCGCTTCCAGCCCGTTGCGAGCTTGCTGGCGACAGGCGAAGTCGCGGAAAGACGTGCCGCGGGTGCCGACCTCTATCTGCTCGCCCGTGACTCGGCGGCCGCGATCAACGACCAGGAAACGAGGGGGAAACTCATTCTCGGCGCGGTCGCGGCAATCCTCGCCATGGTGGCGCTTGCGGTAACCGGCCGCCTGGCCAACGGCATGGAGGCCGAGGCGGAATGGGCGCGGCAAATGGAGGACACGAACAAGGCGCTGCGC
The DNA here is from genome assembly GCF_002968675.1 of Neorhizobium sp. T25_13. Lineage (NCBI taxonomy): Bacteria > Pseudomonadati > Pseudomonadota > Alphaproteobacteria > Hyphomicrobiales > Rhizobiaceae > Neorhizobium > Neorhizobium sp. T25_13. Next base: position 15,392 of record NZ_PVBI01000006.1, on the reverse strand, counting down.
GACACCAATGAAAAACTGAACGTGACCCAGCGGGAACTTGCGCGAGCCGAACGGCTGTCGTCGCTGGGCCTGATGGTTGCCGGCGTCGCCCACGAAATGAACACGCCGCTTGGAAGTGCGGCACTCGTGCTCAGCAAGGCCGCCAAAGATCTCAGGCTTTTCAAGGAACGGATTGCAGCGGGGCTGCGCCGCTCGGATCTCGACCTCTATGTCGCAGACAGCGATACCAGCCTCGATCTGGTCCGCGACGCCATCCACCGGTGCACCGCGCTGGTTCAGCGTTTCAAACAGGTTGCGGTCGACCGCGCGACGCTGGAGCGACGGGATATCGATCTCGCCGCTTTCATTCCCGATGCCGATCCGCGCCTGCGCAAATGGGACGCCAGCGCCGGTATCAGCCTGGCGTTGAACGTGCCCGCTGATCTGGCGATCACCACCTATCCGGGACCGTTTGCCCAGGTCCTGTCGAACCTCCTCAACAATTCGTTGCTGCATGCCTTCGATGCGGGCAAACCCGGCATGATCGCCATCGATGTCCGCAGACTGGCAGACCAGGTCCTCATCGAATTCACCGACGACGGTCGCGGGATAAACGAGACGGACATCCAGAAGATATTCGAACCCTTCTTTTCCACGGCCCGCCACAGCGGCGGTACCGGCCTCGGGCTGCACATCGTCCACCAGATCGTCACCGAGGTTCTCGGCGGATCGATCGCCGTCGAGAGCCCGCCCGCCGGCAAGGCACGCGGCACGCGATTCATCATCCGGCTTCCGAGAGTTGCTCCCGCACAGGCGGGAACTTAAAGCCTCTTCAGATCCCGGCATACCATTCGTAGCCGCGATCCTCCCAGAAACCGCCGTTGCCGCCATAAAGGCGACCGAGATCGGCCACCGCCTCGATGCGGGTCAGATATTTCGCGTGCTTGTAGCCGAGTTGGCGCTCGACACGCAGCCGCAGCGGCGCGCCATGCGCGACTTCGAGATCCCGGCCGTTCATCGTGTGGGCGAGGATGGTCTGGGGATGGAAGGCATCCACCAGATCGACGCTCTCGTAGTACCAGCCGCTGCCATCGAGCGACTTCTCGTATTCGTCGGCGCAATGGAAGACGATGTAGCGGGCTTCCGGCTTCAGGCCGACCGTCTTGAGCAGAGCGCCGAGCGGCACGCCGGTCCATTTGCCGATGGCGCTCCAGCCTTCGACGCAGTCGTGCCGGGTGATCTGGGTGCGGGCCGGCAGGGCCTTCAATTCGGCAAGCGACAGCTGCATCGGCTTTTCGACCAGGCCGCCGACCTCCAGCTTCCACGTCGAGAACTGCCGGTTCATCCAGTCGAGATATTGCGGATTGTCCGGCATGCTGGTGCCGTTGGCCCGGAAGACCGGGGACAGATCCGCCTCCGTGAACTCGCGCGCCAGCGCGTTGTCGCCGAGCAGGAAGCGCTGGGTTTTCATCGAAAGCCCCTCGGCGATCTTGAGGACCGACTTTGTGCGGTCGCTTTCGACAAGCGCGTCGCAGCCGCTCAGACCGAGCGCCGAAGCCGTCATGGTCGCGCCGATCAGGAAGCGGCGGCGGGTGAAGATGCTGCTCATTGCCTGTCTCCCTTAATGTCGGCTTGGTCGATCGCGTAATAGCCGGTGATCATCGAACGCAGATTGTTGAAGACGCCCGACAGGATCACCATCGCGACGTGAGCCACAACGAAGGCGACGAGCGAAAACGCGGTGAGAAAATGGATCGTGCGGGCCGACTGGCGGCCGCCGAAGACATCGAGCAGCCAGGGTGCCACCGCGTTGAAGCCGGGCGACATGGTGAGCCCCGTGAGGATCATCAGCGGCAGGAGCAGGATGATCACCGCGACATAGCTGAGCTTCTGCAGCGTGTTGTAATGCCGCGCCTCCGGCCCTTTCGCAAACCGCAGCCGGGCGTGATTGACGATTTCGTGGCCGATATGGGCGGGCGTCAGCTCATCCCGTGCCGGCAGGAGATCGCGGCGGAAATGACGGCTCAACAATCCATAGGCGAGATAGATGGAGCCGTTGATGACGAACAGCCACGCAAAGAAGAAATGCCAGCGCCGGCCGCTTGCGAGATCCTGATAGCTCGGGATCGTCAGCCAATCGGGGAACCCTCGCGCGGTCGCCTCGCCGTCCACGTCGGAAACGCCGAGAAATTCGGTTGTGTCGAAGGTGAGCGAGCCGATATGCGTAAGGCCCTTCGCCTTGTCGCCATCCTCGACCGCCTCCGTGGAAATGAAGGAAGGATCGTTATTCGCACCGTATTGGCCCCAGTAGAGCGCCGGATGGGCATTGAATATCTGCAGGCCGCTGAACAGCAGCACGGTCATGCAAAGCACATTCATCCAGTGCGACAAGCGCACCAGCAGGCTGTGGCGGTATATGACCGTCCGGCCGGTCGCAGCGCCGGCGTCGATCGTGGCCATGGCGTTTCCTCCGAATGCGGGAATCGGGCTCCAGAAGATAGACGCGGCCGCCGGGCAGAAAGTTTCAGCGGCCGCGGTCAAATCATTTCATGGCGTCATTTCATCGCGTCGCAGGCCTTCATCATCTCGGACTTCTTCATCGCGTCCTTTTCCATGCCGGCCTTGTGCATGCAGTCGGTCTTGGTGCTGCCGGTCGCCATCGAGTCCTTCTTCATAGCATCCGGTTTCATTGCGTCGGTCTTCATGGAGTCCTTCTTCATCGTGTCGGTGCTCGTGCTGCTCTGGGCGTTCGCCGCACCGGCGAGCGAAAGGCCGACAACAAAGGTGCAGGCTGCGAGGCTGGAAAGAAGCTTGGTCATGGGATGTCCTCCTGGGATCAATCGATGTGTCCGCCGGCTGCGTGCCGAGGGCTCACAGCCATCAATTCGACCCACGCAGAAAGTCGTTACAGCGTCACGGTTATGTGATAGGTCGAAAATATCCGGATTATTTTCCATTCCGGATGTAACCGTTTATGTGCTTCTCCGAATAATCATTTGAACAGCATGACGAGCACCCATTCGGAAGAAGCCCTGAAGGCCCTGATGCTTCTGTCTCTTGATGGGGACGAGGCCGCCTATCGGCGTTTGCTCAACGCAGTGCGCGTCCTGCTGGTCGGATATTACAGCCGCCGAATGGCTGCTGCGACGAAAGCGGACATGGAAGACCTCGTCCAGGAGACATTGCTGGCGCTGCATTCCCGCCGGGAAACCTACGATCGCGCGCGGCCGTTCACCGCATGGTTCTTCTCGATCGCCCGCTACAAGCTGATCGACCACCATCGCGGCCGCGGCAGCCGGATGATGGCGGAAACGGAGCTCGGCGAGGATTTCGAGAGCGACTACAACGAGGAAGGCCTGACGGCGCGGATGGATGTCGAGCGGCTTCTGGACGGCCTGCCGGCGAAACAGCGGGAATTGATCCGCCAGGTGAAGCTCGAGGGCCAATCCGTGGCGGACACGGCAAGCCGGACTGGGCAATCGGAATCGGCCGTCAAGGTCGGCATTCATAGAGGGATCAAGGCACTGGCGGAGAAATTGCGAGGCGGAAAGTGAGAAAGACGGACGACATCATCGACAGTCTGGTGGGCGAATTGAAGCCGGTGCCGCGCCATGCACTGGCGCGCCGCTTCGCGTCCGGCGTCCTGCCGGCGCTCGCCGTGTCGCTGGTGCTGATGCTGGCGATCCTCGGCCTGCGCATAGACATGGCGGAAGCTCTGATGTTGCCGGTGTTCTGGATCAAGTCCGCCTATAACGTGCTGCTAGCGATCGCCGCGTTCCTCGCCGCCTACCATCTGGCGCGGCCCGACGGTTCCAGGGGGCGGTTCTTCCAGGTCGCGGCGGCGATCGTCGCGATCATGGCTGTGGTTGCTGTCGGCCAGCTGATGATGTCGCCCGCTGAGACCTATCGCTCCTTGATCATCGGGTCGTCAGCGCTGCATTGCCCTTTGCTGATCTTCCTCTTCGCGTTGCCGGTGCTTGCCGGGAACGTCTGGGTGCTGCGCCGCGGCGCGCCGACGGACCTGAGGCTTACCGGCTTCATCGCCGGGATTGCGGCGGGTGCCGCCGGCGCCTGGGTCTATTCCTGGTTCTGCATCGAGAACGGCATGCCTTTCGTGCTCATCTGGTATTCGCTCGGCATCCTGCTGACCGGCATTCTCGGCGCACTTCTGGGACCCCGGCTGCTGCGCTGGTGAGATGGTGGGAAGATGCCTTAGCTCGATAATTTTACCGGGCAACCGGCCCGTTCGCGGCAATCCAAGGTGCGGAATTCGGCGGCAGACCTGGTCGATTCTACGATGCACGAGTGCCTAAACACTCGGAGTGCCATCCGTCCCGACAAAACTCTTGATCTGGAAGAAATGGTACGGTTGGGGGGTCTCGAACCTCCGACCTCAGGTGCCACAAACCTGCGCTCTAACCAACTGAGCTACAACCGCACAAACGCCCTTGGGCGCCGTTGGGGGGTCACATACGGCGATCGGACTTTTTTTGCAAGTCCTATCCCGCAAATAGAAAGTCCTTTCCCGCAAATAGAAGAGGCCGGAGCATGCTCCGGCCTTCTCCTTAAAATCATGCCCTAAGAATTAGGCAGCCTTGAAGGTCGTCATGACCTTTTCAGCGGCTTCCTTGCCCGGCTTCGTCACGTCTTCGACGATCTTGCGGGCGGTGTCCTGCATGGACTTGGCCTGCTCAACCGTGATTTCAGCCTGCTTGCGGATGAAACCGGTCTGCAGTTCGATCAGTTCGGCAAAGGACTTCACGCCGAGCAGCGATTCCATATGGGTCAGCGAGTTTTCGGCATTGGTGCGCAGGGCGTCGATCGCCTTGAGGCCGAGTTCGACAGAACCAGCCTGAGCCGACTGCATTGTGGATTCCACCGTCTTGGTGGCTTCCTCGGCAGCGGTTTTCATCTTAGCATAGGCTTCGCGAGACTGGGTGGCACCCTTTTCGGCGAAGTCGCGGAAGCCTTCGGTCATCTTGGACGGATCGAAAGCGGAGAAGGAAAAGATATCGTCGGTCTTGTATGCCATCGTTTCAGGTCCTCGTTGGCGATTTCTTCGGCAGAACCGAAGATGTCATGCCTCTTATATAGACCATCTCGTTGTGCATTGCAATATGATTGTGCGCTGCACAATAAAATGAGTCCCGGAATTAACCCTATCGGAGGTTTGGACGGCGCCGCTCTCGACCCGAAGGCAGGGGGAGGTTATTAACAATCCGTTAAACTACGTAGAAATCCGGTCACAAACGCTCTGTAGGTTTTGCCTATGTCCGCAGTTCAATACCCGTTCATCGACATTGCCGTGCACGAGCGCGTCCGCGATCGTTTTGCGGCAGGCGAAGCGATCGTGCTGTTTTCTCCGGACATGCAAAGCCCTCTCTGGGCGAACGGGCGCGGCGCCGATCTTTTCGGTTTCGGCTCCATCTACGATTTCCTCGACCAGGGTCCCAACCGCGTCGATATCGCCTTCCGCCAGATCGAAGCGGCCGCGCGCCAGCTCGGCGAAGTCGGCGATATCCGCAACCTGACGATCCGCGTCGCCTCCGGTTTCCAGCGCATTCCCGTTCAGGCGATCTGCGAGCTTGTCCAGGTCCAGGGCGAAACGGCCGTGCTGTTCAGCGCGCCGGTGGAACGGGGCAGGCTCGCGCCTTCGGCCTCTGCTGCCCGGATGATTGAAGGCTTCGACGATCCCGATACGCATATGGCGGTGATCGACGAAAATGGTGAGGTGCTTGCCGCCTCGGCCGAATTCGCAGGCCTCGGCGTTTCCGTGCAGACGGCCAAGATGATGGCGACCATGGCGGGCGCCGATCCGAGCCGCCTCGTCAAGCGCCCGATCCCGACCTCCAAGGGCTACCTGCCGGCGGCGATCGGCAAGCTCTCCAGCGAGCCGGCCCTGCATCTTCTGTTCACGGTCGAGACGGAACAGGGCCGCGCCGCCGTCGCCAACGGCTATGAGCCCCGCGACGAGGCAGCGACGCTCGCCGAAGGCGATCAGGCGAATGCCGAGATCGGCGAGGAAATTTCGGAGCCCGCTGCGAGCAACGACGCCGAGGACTTCACGGTCGAGGCCGAGCCGGTGGACGATTTTGCCGAGGTGATCGCCGCTGTATCCGAAATCGAGGATACGGAAGAGCCGGAAGAAGAAATTTCGCTTGAAGCCGGCGGGGATGTCGCGCCGGTTCAGCCGGCTGCTCTCGAGGAACCGGCAGAAGAAGTCGCGCCTGAAGAGGACGTGCTGGCCGCGGACGTCGAGGCCCTTTCCTCCGATGACGCGATCGAGACGGCCGAGGAGCTGGTTTCGCCAACCGCGATCGAGGAAACATCGGCTGCCCAGCTGGAGACCGTGGAGGCAGCTGCCGCAACCGCCGAAACTGCCGCGCCGGAGCCGGCTGGTTTCGTCTTCCGCGGCGACGGGCGCGCGACCCGCTTCGTCTGGAAGATCGATGCGGAAGGCCGGTTCAGGGAAGTTTCGAGCGAATTTGCCGATGCCGTCGGCCCACACGCCGCCGATATCAACGGCATGGCCTTTACCGATCTCGCCGCTCTCTTCCATCTCGATCCCGAGGGCAAGATCACCGAGCTGCTCCAGAAGCGCGATACCTGGTCCGGCAAGACGATCTGGTGGCCGATCGAGGGCACGTCGCTGATGGTGCCGGTCGATCTCGCCGCGCTGCCGACCTATACGCGCACCCGCGAGTTCGACGGCTTTCGCGGCTTCGGCATCGTGCGCATCGGCGATGCAGCCGAGGATCCGAATGCCGTCGGCCTGACCCTGACCCGGGCGGTGCCGGAGGATGTGGCCGAACCGGAAGCGGAGACTGTTTTCGAAACCTACGATGTGCCCGTCGATGCACCGGAAATGGTGGCAGAAGACCTTCTGCAGGGCGAGGCCGAGGATGCCATCGCCGGAAGTTCCGAGTATGACGAACCGGCTGCCGCGGCTTCGGTGACCGAAGAGCTGGAAGTCGCGGAAGATGCCGAGCAGCCGGCTGCCGCCGAAGACATATCCGCCGATGCAGCGCCATCCGAAGACCTGCTGCCGGAGCCGGCGCCAGAGGACGCGCCGCAGCCGTCCAAGTCTGGGCGGCAGATCCCTTCGCTGCTCGACTGGCCGGCCGGCGAACGCCCGGCACTGCGGATCGTCGACAATGCCGGCCGCCGCCATTCTGACAAGGTCATCCAGCTGGAAGAGCGCCGCTCCAACCGCCGCGACGGACTGACCCCCGTCGAACAGGCGGCTTTCCGCGAAATCGCCCGGCAGCTCGACAATTTCGTCGGTCGCCGCAACGAGGAAAAGACGCCGGAGGCCCCGACCGAGACGGAGCTACCTGTTGTCGAACAGAACGAGCCGAGCGCGATAGAGCCGGCTCAGCTCGAGCATGAGGCGGTGCACGAGGAACCTGTCGCCCCCGTTTCGGAAGAGATTTCCGAGGAAGAGGCGATCGCCTTCGCCGAAGACGCGAACCAGGCTTTTGCCGACGGGCCGATCGAGCCCACCGAAGAGACGGAAACCGCTGTGGAGGCTCCGGCCGACCCGCATCCGGAGCTTTCCGACCGCGAACTGTTGAGCCAGATGATACCGGTTCGCGAGCGTATCGGCCTTTCCGCGGAGATCGTCGACCAGATGCCGGTGGCGCTTCTCGTCCACAGCGGCGACACCTTGATCTACGGCAATCCCGAATTCCTGCGGCTGACCGGCTATGCCTCGATCGGCGAGCTGGCGGAAGTTGGCGGTCTCGATGCGCTGCTGCAGCGTCAGGATCTCGAAGGCAAGACAACGGAAGCCGGCGGCATGGTCGTGGTGCGCGCCGACGATGTGCTGGTGCCGGTGACGGCGCGCCTGCAGTCCGTTCGCTGGGACAATTCGACTGTTCTCATGTTGGCGCTGATGCCGGTCGTGGCCGAGAGCCAGAGCTCCACCGAGGACGGAGAAGCGGCGGCGGTCATTCCCCTGCGCGCGCCCCGCGCAGCCGACCAGCTTGCCAAGCTGCAGGTCGAGGTAACCGAACTGCGCGCCATCCTCGAGACGGCCACCGACGGCGTGGTGATCATCGGCGCCGATGGCGACATCCGCTCCCTGAACCGGGCGGCGAGCGCGCTCTTCAACTACGACAATGAAGAGATCAACGGCAAACCTTTCGTCACCCTGTTCGCCCATGAGAGCCAGCGGGCGATCCTCGATTACCTCGCCGGGCTTGCCGGCCATGGCGTGGCGAGCGTTCTCAACGACGGCCGCGAAGTCATCGGCCGCGAGGCTTCCGGCGGCTTTCTGCCGCTGTTCATGACGATCGGCAAATTGACCTCCTCGAACGGCTATTGCGCTGTCATCCGCGACATCACCCAGTGGAAGCGCACCGAAGACGAGCTGCGCACCGCCAAGCGTGCTGCCGAGACGGCGAACGCCCACAAAAGCGAGTTCCTCGCCCATGTGAGCCACGAAATCCGCACACCGCTCAACGCGATCATCGGCTTTGCCGACATGATGGCGAGCGAACGTTTCGGTCAGATCGGCCATGCGCGTTATGTGGAATATGCCAATGACATCAGCCGCTCCGGCCGGCATGTGCTCGATATCGTCAACGACCTCCTCGACATTTCCAAGATCGAGGCCGGCGAGATGGAGCTCGATTTCGTCGCCGTTGGCCTGAACGAGGCGGTGTCGGAAGCCGTCTCGCTGGTGCAGCCGCAGGCAAACGGCCAGCGGGTGATCATCCGCACGGCCCTCTCGCATGCCGTGCCGCAGGTGGTCGCCGATCCGCGCTCGATCAAGCAGATCGTGCTGAACATCCTGTCGAACGCCATCCGCTTCACGCCCTCCGGCGGTCAGATCGTGGTGTCCACCGCCTACGAGACCAACGGCAACGTGGTCCTTCGCGTCCGCGATACCGGCATCGGCATGACCCGCTCGGAGCTGGAACTTGCCATGAAGCCGTTCCGCCAGGTTGCCAGCGCCTCCCGCAAGCGCGGCGACGGCACGGGCCTCGGCCTGCCGCTGACCAAGGCGATGGTCGATGCAAACCGCGCCGCCTTCGCGATCACCTCTGCACCGAACGAAGGTACGCTGGTGGAAATCACCTTCCCTTCACAGCGGGTGCTGGCGAACTGATCCGCGAGACTGCGATTGGTTTTCGCATTCTCTGGCCGATGGCGACATGGCTGCGACGGCACGGAAAACTCTCTTGGGTTGCATTTGACCTAAAAAGAAAGGCAGCCGAAGCTGCCTTTGAAGTTTAATGCTGTCCAACGAGGGTCGGTGGAGACGTCATGTCTATGAAAGCTCGCGGCTAGGCGTAGTTCATACACGAGACGAAACCATGTTGCTCCACTTTTGATCAAAGCGGCTTAATGGGTCGTTAACAGCGACCCGTTTCTGGAATTTATGCCGAAGATGTGCCGTATCGATACATCTCGCCTCGTTGGTGATACCCGGCGATTCAGCTTTTCAACTCGACAAGGCCGTCGAACAGATCGAGCGCTTCCGGATTGACGAGCGTCTCCTTGTTCCTGACCGCCCGGCCATGCACGACGTCGCGGACCGCCAGTTCGACGATCTTGCCGGACTTGGTGCGGGGGATATCGGCGACCTGGATGACCTTTGCCGGTACGTGGCGCGGCGAAGCGCCGGTGCGGATGCGGGCCTTGATCGCCTTGGTAAGATCGTCGTCGAGCTTGAGATCGCCGGTGAGGCGGACAAATAGGATGACGCGGACGTCGTCGTCCCAGTCCTGGCCGATGCAGATGGCTTCCGCGACCTCCTCCATCTGCTCCACCTGATTGTAGATCTCGGCGGTACCGATCCGCACGCCGCCCGGATTTAGTGTCGCGTCCGAACGACCATGGATGACGATGCCGTCATGTTCGGTCCATTCAGCGAAATCGCCATGGCACCAGACATTCTCGAAGCGCTCGAAATAGGCCGCCCGGTATTTCTGCCCTTCGGGATCGTTCCAGAACATGAGCGGCATGCACGGGAAGGCCTTGGGGCAGACGAGTTCACCCTTTTCCCGGCGCACCGGCTTGCCGTCGTCGTTCCAGACGTCGACGGCAAGCCCCAGACCCGGCCCCTGGATCTCGCCACGCCAGACCGGCTTCAGCGGATTACCGAGCACGAAGGTGGAAACGATGTCGGTGCCGCCTGAAATCGAGGCGAGATGCACGTCGGATTTGATGCCTTCGTAGACGAAGGAAAAACCTTCCGGCGAGAGCGGCGAACCGGTGGAGATGATGAGCCTGAGCGCAGCCAGATCGTGGCTCTCCTTCGGCACGATGCCGCCCTTGCGGAGCGCGTCGATATATTTCGCCGAGGTGCCGAACACCGCGAACTTTTCAGCTTCGGCATAATCGAACAGGACATTGCCGTCCGGCGCGAAGGGCGACCCGTCGAACAGGCAGAGCGTGGCGCCGACCGCGAGGCCTGACGCCAGCCAGTTCCACATCATCCAGCCGCAGGTGGTGAAATAGAACATCCTTTCGCCAGCCTCGAGGCTGCAATGGAAGCGATGTTCCTTGAGGTGCTGCAGCAGCGTGCCGCCGGCCGAATGGACGATGCATTTCGGCACCCCGGTCGTACCGGACGAAAAGAGAATGTAGAGCGGATGGGAGAACGGCAGGGGCTCGAACTCGACGGCCTTCGCTTCATAAGGCGCCGTGAAATCGGCAAGTGTACGGCCATCGGCAAGCGATGCGGCGAGTGCGGGAGCGTCGCCGACATAAGGCACCACCAGAACCGGCGTCTTCAGCACCGAGGAAACCGCCCTCACCTTGGCGGCGACGTCCTGGAGCTTGCCGTTGTACCAGTAGCCGTCGCAGGTGATGAACAGCTTTGGGTCGATCTGGCTGAAACGGTCGAGCACGCCCTGTTCGCCAAAATCAGGTGAACAGGAAGACCAGATGGCACCGATCGAGGCGGCGGCCAGCATGCAGGCAATGGTTTCCGGCATATTCGGCATCATCGCAGCAATGCGGTCGCCCTTCTCGATACCGAGCACCCTGAAGGCCTGCTGCAGACGAGAGACTTCGGCGCGAAGTTTATCCCAGGACCAGCGATAGCTCACCTTGTCCTCGCCGCGGAAGATCAGCGCGTCTCCGCCGCCTGTTCCGGAGAGTAGATTTTCGGCGAAATTCAGCGTCGCATCAGGGAAGAAACGCGCGGCGAGCATGTCTTCGCCATTGATCAGCGCGTGTTCGCCGCGCTCGCCCTTGACGCCGCAGAAATCCCAGACCGCCGACCAGAATTCGGCGCGCTCGCTGATCGACCACGCGTAGAACGCATCATAGTCGGGAAAGCTTTTGCCAAAGCGCTCGGCGCACCAATTGATGAAATGATAAAGCGGGGTTTTCTGCTGTACTTCCTTCGAGGGCTCCCAGAGCGGCTGTTCATTGCCCATTCCCATTCCTCCACCCTCGGAGAACCCCGCCCCGACATTGGAAACCAGGGTTCTGCCTCGTCTCCATCATGCCAGACCCTGCGAGCTCGCAGGGTATCGGCTTTTATAGCATGTTGCACCGCATTATAAAGGAGACAGCCGGGGATGTTTCCCGGATTTGCACGGGGCCGGCATTTCCTATATGCGCGTGATGATCATGCTCACCAATCCGATCGGAAATCTGCGGAAGAACCTGGGCCGCCCGCTGGGCCGGCGGTCGCGCCGCGTTCTGATCGGCGCTATCGTCGCCCTCTGCCTGTTCGCGCTTTTCCAGGTTATCGCACCGTTCCTCGTTTCATCGGCCGTCGTGCGCGAAAGCATGGAGCGGGCAGTCGCCGAATGGACCGGCCATGACGTGGAGATCGAGGGAACACCCGATATCCGTTTCTGGCCCGAGCCTCGGGTCACGCTCAGGGACATCACCATCCGCAAGCAGGCGGAAGACGGCGAGCGCGTGCTCGGCCGGGTCTCGCGGCTTTCGGCCTCCTTCGATCTCGTGCAGGCCCTGGTCGGCCAGCCCGAGTTCAAGGACTTCCGGCTCACGGATCCGGAAATCTACGTCATCAGGGAGGCCGATGGCAGGCTCGACTGGGCGAATGACGGGCTGCTCAGCCGTGCGGTGCGCGATGCCCGGCCGGAGGGCAGCGGCCAGGCGTTGACTGCGGATGACGATGCACGCATGGGCGATGTCGGCATCACCAACGGAACACTCGAAATCTCCGACCTCGCCAGCGGCCGCGTCACACGGTTCCAGTCGATCGACGGAACGCTCGACTGGCCCTGGCTTTCTCGCGGCCTGGAGCTGAAGGCGGATGCCGAGCTCAACGGCCGGGCGCTGACGCTGGACATAAGCTCGACCCAACCCCTGCTGCTGCTCTCGGGCAAAAGCGGCGATATCTCGGGCACGATGGCGTCCTCCCTCTTTCGGGGCCAGTTCCGAGGCGTCGCCGACCTTGCGACGCAGGCATTTCTTTCCGGCGATGCCGAACTGACGGTCCCCGACCTTGCGGCGGCGATGAGCTGGGCCGGCCTGAACTTTTTCGGCACGGAACGCGTCAAAAGCTTCTCTTTGACCACCCACCTCGTTACCAACGACAACGTCCTGCGCTTCGACAACCTCTCCCTCAGCCTGAACGACGCCAAGGCGACGGGCGTACTCGATCTGCTGCTGCCCGCGGACAAGCCACCGAGACTGACCGGCACGCTTGCCTTCGACCAGATGGATTTTTCCGCGGCGCTTGCCGCCATTGCGCCGCGCACCATGGGAGACGCCAGCGAGAGCGATGGCCAGCTCGCCGATCTGGAACTCGACCTGAGGCTTTCCGCCCAGCAGGCGACGCTCGGACCTTTCCAGCTTTCGGAGGCCGCCGTGAGCGTGATGAACACCGGCGAGCAATCCCGTATCGACATTGCCGACAGCGATTTCGAGACGGGCCGGCTGACCGGCCGGGTCGCCACCGTGAAAGGCGGCGTGGCCGGGGCTGTCGCCTTGCGCCTTGCTGTCCAGGACGCCGATTTCGGGAATATCGTCAGGGAACTCGGCCTCGCCGGGCCACTTCCGGCAGCACGCGGATCGTTGGACCTGGCGCTCGACGTCGACCGGCCGCTGGAGCCGGAAGCCTGGCGCAACGCCAAGGGTACCTTGCGCTTCCGTGCGGATCGAGGCTCGTTTTCAGGCGTCAATATTGCCGGCATCCGGCAGCTCGCGGCACAAAAACCCTATTTTCCCCTGAGCGATGCCGGCACCGGCAGCCTGGAATTCGACCATATCGACATATCCGCCAGTCTAGCGGACGGTTCGGCCGATATCCGCGAGGGGAAGATAACCGGTGCCGCAGAAACGCTGACGCTTTCGGGCGTCATTCCTTACATCAACAACAGCCTCGCGCTCTCGGCGATCGTCGAAACGATCCCCCAGGGTGCCAATACCGCGCCGCTGATGGTCTTCATCGGCGGGTCCTGGCCCAACCCGGTCATCTGGCCTGTTTCGCAAACTCCGGCGAAACCCCTACAATGAGCCGAATCAACCGGATGGGGGTAATCTGGTGGCGCGGTTCCTGATCAATCTATGCAAGGCGCTGCTCGCCTGTCTCATCATGGGCGCGGTCTTAAGCTTTTTCGGCATCACCATGCCGTCGCTGCTGGCGCTCCTGCACCTGACGCCGGACGATATCCGGATCGGGCTCGAGAACGCCTATGTCTGGTCGGTGCCGCGCATCGTGCTCGGCGCCGTCATCGTGCTGCCGGCCTGGCTGCTCATCTACATCTTCATGCCGCCGCGTGGAGGCGAGTGAGCGTCAGGTCGTGCCACGGGCTGCAACGTGCTCGTCGCGGATACGCCGCATCTCGGCCTGCTTGGTGGTGATCGAGGTGATGATGACGCCGATGGTGACAAGCCCGATCAGGATGGTGCAGATCGCGTTGATTTCCGGCGTGACGCCCAGGCGAACCTGGCTGTAGATCTTGATCGGCAACGTGGTGGCGCCGGGGCCTGTCGTGAAGCTCGCAATCACCAGGTCGTCCAGCGACAGCGTGAAGGCCAGCATCCAGCCGGCGATGACCGCCGGAAAGATCAGTGGCAGGGTGATCTTGAAGAAGGTCTTGACCGGCGGGCAGCCGAGATCGAGGGCCGCCTCCTCCAGGCTCCGGTCGAAGGTCAGCAGCCGCGACTGCACGACGATCGCCACATAGCACATCGTGAAGGTCGTATGCGCGATGATGACAGTCCAGAAACCCCGATCGATGCCGACCGCGACGAACAACAGCAGCATCGACAGGCCGGTGATCACTTCGGGCATGACGAGCGGTGCATAGATCATCCCGGAAAACAGCATCCGGCCGGGAAAGCGCGTGAAGCGCACGAGGGAAAGGGCCGCGAGCGTGCCGAGCACCGTGCCGATCGTGGCGCTGATGACGCCGACGCGCGCCGTTACCCATGCAGCGTCCATAAGCCCCTGGTTCGACCACATCGTGCGATACCATTGCAGCGAAAAGCCGCCCCAGACCGTGACGAGCTTGGAGGCATTGAACGAATAGACCACCAGGATGATGATCGGGATGTAGAGGAAGGCGAAACCGAGGGTCAGGACGGTGGCGTCGAAGCGGGATGATTTCATCTCAAGCCACCTTCTTCTGCTGGTTCTGGAAAATCATGATCGGCACGACCAGCATGATCAGCAGGATGACCGCCACGGCCGATGCCAGCGGCCAGTCGCGGTTGCCGAAAAATTCCGTCCACAGCGTCTTGCCGATCATCAGCGTATCGGCGCCGCCGAGCAGATCCGGGATGACGAATTCGCCGGTGATCGGGATGAAGCAGATCATCGAACCGGCGATCACGCCCGGCAGCGACAAGGGGAAGGTGATCTTCCAGAATGCCTTCCAGGGCGGGCAACCGAGATCGCTCGCGGCCTCGAGCAGAGTATTGTCCATCTTTTCCAGAGCCGCGTAGAGCGGCAGGACCATGAATGGCAGATAGGAATAGACGATGCCGATGAAGACCGCGTAGTCGGTGCGGAAGATCTGCACCTGCTCGTCTGCGCCGAGAAGGCCGACCGACTGAAACAGCAGCGTCAGCAGGCCATCGGGCTTCAGGATGCCTATCCAGGCGTAAACACGGATCAGGAAGGACGTCCAGAACGGCAGGATGACCAGCATGACGAGCGTCGGCCGCAGCATGGTCGGGGCGCGGGCCATGGCAAGCGCCATGGGATAACCGATCAGCAGCAGCAGGAAGGTGGAGATCACCGCGATGCGCAGCGAAGAGAGATAGGCCTCTATGTAAAGCGGATCGTCGGTCAGAAAAAGATAGTTGTCGAGATCGAGTTCGGAAACGAAATCGCCGAATGCGCCGAACCCTTCAAAGAGCGGCGTGTAGGGCGGCATGGCGATCGCCGTCTCGGAGAGCGAGATCTTGAAGATGATCAGGAAAGGGGCGACGAAGAACAGCAGCAGCCAGAGATAGGGCGCCGCGACCACCAG
>NZ_PVBI01000005.1:0-472086 GCF_002968675.1 Neorhizobium sp. T25_13 | reverse complement strand
CTATGATGCCACACCCCTTCGACATCCGAGCATGGCCGCGTGACCAGATACGGTTGGGTGATACCCATCGCCACTATCGGTGGGGGATATTGGCAATCTCCAAGGGATATCCTAAGAAGAGGCAGAGCGCAGACGCGGCGCTCCAGGGCTGGAAACCCTCAGTCTAGCGGTAATGGCTCCCACCGGAAGGGAACCATCCTTGACCTTAAGTTGGTCCGGGGGCCTTGGTTATGTCCAGGTTCCACCGAACTAAAAGCTTAGGGCCGACTAGACTCGGTTTCCAACCCCGGATCAGGGGGTCATGGAGGCAATGCTTGCGGGGGCGGACCGCAGGCCAATGCCTCAGGGGAAACGGCTATGTCTGATAAGCTCACCACTAGTAGACCGAAGGTCGATACAGAGGACGCCATCAGCGGTCCTCCCCGTGCGGGGTTATCCCCACTCGCGATAGTCGCTCTGAGCAGCCTTGGTGGGTTCGTGGCGTTAGCCCTGGTGCTCAACTCTACTCAGTTCGGATCAATCGGCAGGTATCAGATGATTGGTTCAGCTAATGGCCAGATGGTTGTTCGTATGGACACCACCACCGGCGAGCTTTCTGCATGCTTTGGGTTCGGTCTCAAACCTCCGCAATGTTTCCCCTGGGCGCATGACAAGCGGGCCTTCAAGACAGTCCCTCCCGCGCAAGCCGGTCAACAGGGAGGTCACGAATGAGAAAGACAGCGCCGCTCTTCTGTATTTCCTTACTGGCTTTAGCTTCGTGCTCAGCCGATGAGTTGGCGGATCGAAAGCACGCCTGTGCCGACTACGTTAAGTTCGAGGTGCTGAGTCAGGAGGATAGGTCTCAGTGCATCGCCGACGAGCAGACCTTCAAGGCCGCCGCAGACAAGATCGCTACTAGGATGGCGGAGAACGTTTATCCTATCTTGACGGAAACGGCTCGGCGCACGGCAGCATCGGTCAGCAGGATCAACCACGACGTATACTCAGAGCTTTCTAGCGACGTGGATTCCATTTCGGCATCCTTAGACGGTGAGGGATTGCCGCCCCATTTCTACGTCGATATCGAGCAGGTAACTTTCGCTCCGCCAACAGATAATGGCGACTCTCCGCATAGTGCTTGGCAGATAGGCGGCTCTCGTAGAAACATCGCGCAGGACACGTGGATGCTCGACATTTCCGGCGTCGGTCCGCACGACTTTGAGCAGGCTGACGAAGTGTGCTCGATGCTTGCCTATTCAAGCACGCTCCCCGGCTGTAGCGCTCGTGTTTTCGTAGACGCTGAACCCGGCTCGATCTCGCAGATGCCAGAATTGAAGGTGATGGCTATTAAATTCGCCCCACCGACAATTGACCAGGCCCGGGAAATCTTCCTCGAAAGCGAGATGAGCCGGTGGCCGCCGAGGCCAGCTAGTTAGTGCTGACCGCGTTCGAGCCTAAGGCGTCTTTTACTATGCGGAAGTAACTGGCACGACTTATACCGAGTTCAGTTTGTATCTGGGCGGGCGTTTTGCCATCGCGCTTCAGGGCGAGCACTTTGTCGGCTTGCCGTCTCGCGGTGGGTACCCTGCCTGTGTATTTGCCTTCTGCTTTGGCCTTGGCAATTCCTTCCTTCTGTCTCTCCAGCATCAGCTCTCGCTCAAACTCAGCGATCGACCCCAAGAGGTGCAACATGAGCTTTCCTGTTGGCGTTGAGGTATCCAGATTGAGGGCTAGTATCCGCAGCTCGACGCCTTTATCGCGTAGCCGCGTCGTGATCGCCATGAGGTCCGCCACTGAGCGGGCGAGGCGGTCAAGCTTGGTAACGACCAGAACGTCTCCCTCGCGAACGTAGTCCAGAGCGCGCTCCAATTCCGGGCGACTGCTTGCCACCGAGGAGATTTCCTCTCTGAAGATCTTGCTGCACCCAGCCGCCTGTAAATCACGGAGCTGAGATTCAAGGCCCGCCTTTTGGTCCGCTGTTGACGTACGGCCGTAGCCAATCATTGCACTCGTCATCGTCCCTCCTTGACGTCTCACTAGGGTCATAGTGGGGCGATAAATGAGACGATTAGTATCAAAAGTCAATAGTGCATTTTTGTGAGACTGGTTGAAGGCACCAAAAGCCAGACTCACAAGGGCTTGGCCTATTGAGACAGGGCGTCAGCCTGCTACTCTCGTCCCGAAATAGAATCCGATTACCACTAAAGCCAAGTCCTTCAGCACAAGCGCTGGGTTCTCGCTCAAGAAAGCAGCAACGCAGAAGGCACCAACTACGAAAAAGGCAAGCACCGTTTTCACGTCCACCTGAGCAAGCTGAGAGGTGAACTGCGCATCGAAGCCAATAGTTTTGCCAAACCAATAAACGACGAATGCGATTATTATGAGCTGCATGATCGGGCGGGCAAAAGTCCACACGGCCCCAATAGCTGAGGATAAATCATTGGCAAAAGATTGAACCAGTTGGTCCGGTCGCGGCTCGCCGTCCTCCCGCGTCTTCTGCTGAAATCTCAAGTATATTGAGAGAGCATAGAGCGCAATGTGTGCCAATCCCATAAATACGAGAGCCGTAATCAACCAACCTATTAGCGCGTTCGGCGAAAACTCTGACATTTACTCCCCCAAATCTTCGATATCTCGCCGATATCTCTATCTCGGATAGCGAATAACCCGCAATAGGTGACAGAGGCGCTTGTGATGCGGAACACAGCAGGCTGGTCAGTCCGGAGTGCAGCGAGGCGATCGGGGTCGGTGGGGTGTGTCAAGTAAGCGAAATCGGGTCCCATCGAGGGGTACCGGGGGGAAATCGCGCGGTCGCTGGCACGTAGGTGGCCTCTGAGATGGGCGACCCCCATATTTCATTCAGGCCACGGCGATCAACTCATTCCGAGGGCGGTAGATATCTTCAACCTGTTCGTCCAGAAGTGGCTTGATCCGCGATATCTCAGCGTCTAGGAGACCCTGTGTCCGGTCGGTAGAGCTCCACTGGCGACGCTGGCGGAAACGGCCCCCGGTGCCTCCCTCCTCGACAAACCCAAAGGCAGATAGCTCCGCACGATCGGCAAGGGTCTCGGCGAGTGATCCTTCGATACCATCACCCCCTTCAGCAGCCAGCCAATGAAGGTTTCTTAGCCTCTTTGAATATTGCACGATTCGACTAACGCTTCCGCTCGCGATCGACGTTGCCGAAAGCGGAATCCGCATGACGCTCTGGCCACCACCTTCCAAATAGTCCTCCGCCGTCTGCGAATTATAAATCCCCGCAAGGTAAAACAAGAAGTCGTCCCGGTAAAAGCCCCCAGCCACCATAGCAGCATGGAACCCACTTGCATCGGCACCGAGGTTGTTCGGCCCAGTTAGACTAAGCTCTTTCAGCGGGTTATCGAGACCCGTGTAGTGGAACTGTTGACTCTCTCCCCCGTGTGATTTCACCATCCAGTCGGCTGGCACGATAAAGGATTTAAGGCCGCTGTCAGGGTTGGTGCCCGTCGTGAAAACGAACTTTGGGCCAATTGCATGGCTTTCGTGTTCTCTCCACTGCGACATGGTGCCGTAACCGGGGTCTCTTCCCTCATGCACGTTTCGGGGAATTCGCAGGCTGGGTTCATAATAAAGCCAAGAGCACAAACGCTCATCAGGGTACCACGCGACCTCATTCGGGGCGCTCCCTGTGATCACTCGCCTAACTTTTCCGATGTCGAAAGTTAACCGTCTGTCATGGGCGTCCTGAGCCATCAGTGAAAGACGCGTGCGAGATTTTGCGGAGCTTGCGCGAATTGCGCTTGCGAAGTCATCAAGCTGCGCTTCTCTTCGGGCTAAATCGGCGACATCTGCAATTTCTATGAATCTCTGAGCCTTTTCCGCAATTTCTTCGCGCGTGTCACTTCGGAACAGCTCATCAAACGCAGTTATCAACCCCGGCCATTTTTTGATGAAAACCCTGCGGGGGCTTTCCCCCGAGAGGATATTGGGAAATTCTTCGACATCTCTGACAATGTCGGCTTCCGGAAACAAAATAAAGTTTCGCTTTCTTGTCGGCGTAAACTCAAGTCGAGCGGGCAAGTTCCCAGCCTCTAGAGCGATCAAGCGCCCGTCAAGTTCCGTTCCGTTAGTTGTTGTGTCTCCTGCGAGTGGCCGAAGATCGAAAACCCCAAAGCTTTCAACGTCGTCGGCTCGCGCCAAATCCCCTTGTCGCCGTTCGAGAACTATAATCACGAACTGGGTTCTCGGGCTGACATCGCGAAAAATCGAAGCACCAAGAATTACCAGCTGCCTTATCTTGTAGCGACGCAGCAAATCTTCCCGGAAAAAGCGGTAGGAACTGGCATAGCAAAAGCTGTCCGACACAACGAACGAGATTAGCCCTTGGTCGGCAACGTAATGATCAGCTGCCGCAAAAAACCAGGCATAATCATCTCGTATATTTCTCTTCCGGGCGCGGGCATTCAACCGTGACGAACGGAGCATAGCTGGGAAACGTTCGGCAACCTGCGCCAAGGTCTGGTTTGAATTATTGCGGTACGGCGGGTTGCCGATGACTAGCGGGAAATGCGCTTGTTGCTTTACCGTCTCGCTGAGGTCGATACGAGATCGAACAAATAACCGCGTGCTTTCGTCCGTCAGCAAGGGCATCATCGTTCGTAGCCGCGCCCCGTTTCGGGGGTCCAAAGCGTCCGTTGGATAAAGATGCAGAGTACCTACAGCCTCAGCCTCTTGACGATCCAGGTAGGCTAGCACTGCGAGGTAGACGTTGATCTGGGCGATGCCGATTGCTTGCGGCGAAATATCGAACCCGTAGAGCCTCTCCCAAAAACGCTCGAGTTTCGCATGGTGGAGCTGCCGGGCACCTTCAATAAGGAAAGTACCCGAGCCGACACCGGGATCGAGAGCGACAACGTCGTTTACCACATTCTTCTCTCGCAAGATCTCCATCGCAGTGCGCCACATATGTTTGACGATGGGGACAGGCGTATAGTATTGGCCTAGCTGCCTTCTCTTGCGGCGATCTACTCGCTGAGCGTATAGCTCAACGAAGCGGCCCAAGAGGTCTTCGTCCAGATTGGCGAAATCGTGGGATGAAAACATCGCGACCAAACGGCGGAAAGCTGCTCCATCAATTTGAGGAGCTAACCAGTCGTAAAACCGACCGGTTGCCGCAAGGTCTCTAATGGCGGGGTTCTCAACTTTCGACAGCTCAGCCATCCGACTGAAGAAAGCCGCAGGAAGATCAGCCAGTGAGGTCGTGTCGAACACCTGCGAGTGAAAAACCCAATGGTTTTCGGGGATGAGCGCCGGATTGACACCCACGCAGAAGTTATCTTCGATAGCCTTGATTGCGAACAAACGGCCAATGAGGGAATGCGCGCTCGCCGTTACAAACTCCGACCATTCATCTTGCCAATGGGTCGCGATGTAAGCCTGCGCGGCATCAAGAGACATGCCTCCGTGGGCCGCCATGGTGAAGACAACCAGGGCCCGCTGAATCTCCGGCGTTAGGTCGTCGAAAATTCCGGGCGCATTGATAGTCTGGATGAGAGCGCCAGCTCCGCCTCGCCCCTCGGTTCCGACAACGATATCGGCGAGATCGCTTGCGAAGACTTGTAGAGCGTCAGCACCGTCGATCGACCGAAGATCCAGGATGCTCGATAGTCGAGGTGGATTGATGGACGCCTTTGAAAGGTGGCTTTCACACCATTGTTCAAACGCGGTGGCTTGAGCGGGGACCGTAAGGTCAAACGAAATGCCGCTTGATACGATTGTTTGGCGAAGCGCTTGGTCTGTCGCCGTCTGGCCATTAGAAACTGCGTTCCTTGTTTCGACGGAGATCGGAACGATCAAAAATCTCTCGAAGGTGGTCAGAATGAAATATGAGACACGTGCTATGTGTGCGCTCACGTACGGGACCATCTTATCGAGCCACAATCCATCATGAACAAGAGCTTCGCTCAAAGATGAGAAGGCTGATATCTCGCCGGGCTTCTTAGATTCGATTACGACGTCGGCCGCAGACCCTACGTCCGCTGCTTCCCGCTCAGTGTACAGGGCAATGTCCGGGCGTTTCAATCGACTCGTCCCTGATGCCGTATCGATGACTCCAAACAAGCCAAAGCTGGCGAGGGCATTCTTTAGGTTGGACGAGAGGTCGTTTTCACTTCGATTAATCCCACCTTCACCCAACCGTTGGACAAGATGCAAATATTCAGAAAATGCGGACATCGAACAACCTTGAGATGGAATCGCCCATTAATGACGTTGAATCACAACTAGCCGTACGACACAATGTAATTCAGTCTTGGATAATGGCGCGACTCTACCCGTAGCTCCTGAGCCCACAATCAACCGGGATCCAAAACTGTAACCTGCTGAGACAAAACTATCGATTGAGTGAATTGATGGCGCTACTTTCGCCCCGGGAACTCAAAAGAGCCCGCCTGTGCCGGTCGCCTTGCGCCGCGCTTCCGCCGTACGCTCATCCCATACTTCCTGCCAGATGCGATAGGTAGAGCCCACCATGCCTTCCAGCTCGTCCAGCGAATAAAGGTCAACGCTATCATCGGTGAACAGCTTTACCGCCCGGTCGCCGTCATCGTCATCAGCACCGAAGCGGATGATAGCAAGGTTGATGTCTGAAAAATCGTCATCGGAGGCCCGAATGCGCTCATGCATCATGGAGAATGCAAAGCGCCGCGCTTCTTGGGTCAAACCTCGGGTTCGGCGAGGGTCTATAAAGACTGCATAGGGCTGCTGCTCTAGCACCAAGACCATAGGTAGCCAAAAGCTTACCTTGCGGCCAATTCCCATCGCCAGCGGGAAGAAATCATGGTGCCTACCTGTCACCCCGCCTGACGTGGCAAACGCGTGTAGCGCCTTAGCAATCTGTCGATTGTTCTTTAGCTCGGCACCTGCCTTGCAGACCCGGATTAAACGCTCATCAATCTTGTGGTAAGGTGTCGCCTCGGAGAGGCCGAACATCGCAGGCTGTATGTTGAAGAGGTCGCTGAAGCAAGAGCGAACATGCTTGTAGGAGAAAGTAGAGAAACCGGACTTCATTTGCCTTAGAGCAACCCGCTTCACGTCGTCCGAGAGGGGAGCTATCCGCGCCAGATCGGTGTCAGGCAAAAGGGGTGTCGTCACTTGGGTCTCCAGATAACGGTTCCGCACCAATCGAGACCTTGTGATGCCGGAATCGATCAATGATCACAGTATCAGAGATTCGCAAACCGAATGCAACTTCTGCCTTTGCGCGGTCCACCACATGCGACCATGGAGAGTCCTTTGCGTGAGAAAGGTCTACGAGACGGCCGGTGGGCATGCGACCATACGAATTGAGAACCTGCTGAAGCAAGCCGGTCAACCGAACATCGTTAGGGGTCGCTATCGCGCGAGGTCGGCCTGTGAGGATGTCTTGGCCTGTAGCCCGAGACGTGATTGCCGATGAACCGGCGTCCTTGAATGCGCGATAGGCGGACGGATGCACCGGACCATACTGCCATGCCTCGAAATAGCCTGAGACAAGTGGCGCCTTGGTCTGCATCAGGTAAATGCCATGGGCGAAGTAAAGCAGCTTTTGAAGGGAGAGGTTCGTGAGCTGAATGCCAAGCCTATCCGCCTCATCCAGCATGAGGTTCGCTACAGCCCGTGGGTCATATCCCCCGCTCATGACATAATGCTCATCTCTCCGGTTGGCCTGAAGTTTCGCCTAACGCGAATCAAAAAGCTACGCTGCTTCCGGTTAACATCCTCGATACCCACAGCGATGGGTACTCCCCGTGGGTACTTTCTTGGGTACCTGGTCGACTTGAGGGCTTGTCGCATCCCATTGATTTCAATGAAAAAAGTCGAATGCGAGGAGATTTGGTGGAGCTAAGCGGGATCGAACCGCTGACCTCTTGCATGCCATGCAAGCGCTCTCCCAGCTGAGCTATAGCCCCATCAGGGTGGTCCGGTATTTGCCGGTCCTGGGAAACTCCGCCGGGCGCCTGTAAGGGCTGCCCCGTTGGAGTGGCGGCTTATTACTTCCGGTTTACGGAGAGTGCAAGCCGTATTTTGTGCGCCCGGCAATTTTTATTGAATTGCCGGGCCTTAACTTGGAATATCGGATCAGACTTCGTCGTCGTCGCCGGTTACGCCGATGATGCCGGACATGTCGTCGTCGTCTTCATCTTCGTCGGCTTCCAGGAAGGTATCGTCGTCGTCATCGCCGATATCGACATCGTCGTCATCGCCGATATCCGGGATATCGTCGCCGCTGGCCGCTTCGTCGCCCTCTTCGAGCGATACGAGTTCGACTTCCGGATTTTCGGTATCGACTTCCTGGACGTCTTCTTCCTCGGCCTGTTCCATCTTCTTGGCGGCGCTGTGCTCCTCGAAGAAGGACAGCGGCCAGGATTTGCCGGAATAGGGGGAAACGACCGGATCGCGGTTCAGGTCGTAGAATTTTTTGCCGGTATCGGGGTCGGTTCGCTTGGTTCCGAGTTCCGCTTTTGCCACAGTCAGAGCCTCATGGGATGGCCGAATAGTTCGGCGCGCCGCTTGTATCGCGGCTTTATAGGGTGAAAATCTAAGCCGGTCCCCATAAAGCCTGCGCTCTTTGATGTCAAAGACAAACTTTTCATGGACCGCATAAGAGCGAAAGCGGTGACCGGTCGAAGGCTTTATGTTAGTCACGACGAGAAATTTCCGCCGCAAGGGGCCGGCCTCGCCGCCTCCCCGCTCGGGACTGATAAGAGGTTGAAAAACATGTACCAGCCGCCGCATTTTCGCGAAGAGGATCTCGGAACTCAGCATGCGCTGATCCGAGCCCATCTGCTCGGTCTGATGGTCACATCCGGGGCGATACGGGAAGCATGAGTTTGACGTCCAAGCCCGCAATCGTCATCGCCATCGACGGTCCCGCAGCCGCCGGCAAGGGCACGCTGTCGCGGCTGATCGCCGACGCCTATGGTTTCCATCATCTCGACACCGGGCTGACCTATCGCGCCACCGCCAAGGCGCTTCTCGATGCCGGCCTGCCGCTCGACGATGAGGAGATTGCCGGGAAGATGGCGCGTGAGGTCGAACTCGCCGGGCTCGATCGCGATATACTGTCCGCCCATGCGATCGGCGAGGCGGCCTCGAAAATCGCGGTCATGCCGTCGGTCCGCCGGGCTCTGGTCGAGGCGCAGCGTGCCTTTTCCCTGAGGCAGCCCGGAACGGTGCTCGACGGGCGCGATATCGGTACGGTCGTCTGTCCCGATGCGCCGGTGAAGCTTTATGTCACCGCGTCGGCGGACGTGAGGGCAAGGCGCCGTTACGACGAGATCGTCGGCAAGGGCGGCGAGGCGGATTACGGTGCGATCTTCGCAGACGTGAAGAAACGCGACGAACGCGACATGGGCCGGGCCGACAGTCCTCTGAAGCCCGCCGACGATGCGCACTTGCTTGATACCTCGGAAATGAGTATAGAGGCCGCGTTTCGGGCAGCGAAGACCATCATCGACGCCGTCCTGAAGAGACAATCGAGTTAGAATAGAATAGCCCGAAGTTCGGTCCCCGCGCCGGATTGCCTCCCCCGGATCATTCCGATGAGGGAGGCGGACCTGAACATTGGGCATGTGCAACACGAACCACCGGCGCTGTATGGGCCCGTATAGGGTACCTCAGGAGATTTCATGGCAGTATCTAACCCCACGCGGGAGGACTTCGCAGCCCTCCTCGAAGAATCCTTCGCTACCAACGATCTGGCTGAAGGCTACGTCACCAAGGGTCGCGTCACCGCGATCGAAAAGGACATGGCAGTCGTTGACGTCGGCCTCAAGGTCGAAGGCCGCATCGCGCTCAAGGAATTCGGCGCCAAGGGCAAGGACGGTTCGCTGAAGGTCGGCGACGAAGTCGAAGTTTACGTCGAGCGCATCGAAAACGCGCTGGGCGAAGCAGTTCTGTCGCGCGAGAAGGCTCGCCGCGAAGAGAGCTGGGTCAAGCTCGAACTCAAGTTCGAAGCTGGCGAGCGCGTTGAAGGCGTCATCTTCAACCAGGTCAAGGGTGGCTTCACCGTCGATCTCGACGGCGCCGTTGCCTTCCTGCCGCGTTCGCAGGTCGACATCCGTCCGATCCGCGACGTCACGCCGCTCATGCACAACCCGCAGCCCTTCGAAATCCTCAAGATGGACAAGCGTCGCGGCAACATCGTGGTTTCGCGCCGCACGGTTCTCGAAGAGTCCCGCGCCGAGCAGCGTTCTGAAATCGTTCAGAACCTCGAAGAAGGCCAGGTTGTTGACGGCGTCGTCAAGAACATCACCGATTACGGTGCGTTCGTTGACCTCGGCGGCATCGACGGCCTGCTGCACGTCACCGACATGGCATGGCGCCGTGTGAACCATCCGTCGGAAATCCTGTCCATCGGCCAGCAGGTCAAGGTACAGATCATCCGCATCAACCAGGAAACCCACCGCATCTCGCTCGGCATGAAGCAGCTCGAGTCGGATCCGTGGGATGGCATTGCCGCCAAGTATCCGGTCGGCAAGAAGATTTCCGGTACCGTCACGAACATCACCGACTACGGTGCATTCGTCGAGCTGGAGCCGGGCATCGAAGGCCTCATCCACATTTCCGAAATGTCCTGGACCAAGAAGAACGTCCATCCCGGCAAGATCCTGTCCACGACGCAGGATGTTGACGTGGTCGTTCTCGAAGTCGATCCGTCCAAGCGCCGTATCTCGCTTGGCCTGAAGCAGACGCTCGAAAATCCGTGGCAGGCATTTGCCTACAGCCATCCGGCCGGCACTGAAGTCGAAGGCGAAGTCAAGAACAAGACCGAATTCGGCCTGTTCATCGGCCTCGAAGGCGATGTTGACGGCATGGTCCACCTCTCCGACCTCGACTGGAACCGTCCGGGCGAACAGGTCATCGAGGAGTTCAACAAGGGCGACGTCGTCAAGGCTGTCGTTCTCGACGTGGACGTCGACAAGGAGCGCATCTCGCTCGGCATCAAGCAGCTCGGCAAGGACTCGGTCGGTGAAGCCGCCGCTTCCGGCGAACTGCGCAAGAATGCCGTCGTCTCGTGCGAAGTCATCGCCGTCAACGACGGTGGTGTAGAGGTTCGTCTCGTCAACCACGAAGACATCACCTCGTTCATCCGCCGCAACGACCTGGCACGCGATCGTGACGATCAGCGTCCGGAGCGTTTCTCGGTTGGCCAGGTCTTCGATGCCCGCGTCGTCAACTTCTCCAAGAAGGACCGCAAGGTCATGCTGTCGATCAAGGCTCTCGAGATCGCAGAAGAGAAGGAAGCAGTCGCTCAGTTCGGTTCGTCCGACAGCGGCGCTTCGCTCGGCGACATCCTCGGTGCGGCTCTGAAGAACCGCGGCAGCAACGAGTAATCGAAGCTTCTCTGAGAATCAAAAACCGCCGGATGCAAGTCCGGCGGTTTTTTCATGCGCAGTTTTTGGGATCGAATTACGTCCAGCCGGCCATGCGCCAGTAGAGGTCGTTGGCCCGGTCGGCATCTTCGACGGCTTCCTTCGAAGCGTCGTCGCCCTCGTCATCCTGGGCGTGGTCCTCGTCCTGACGCTCTTCGCTGAACGCTTGCTCGCCGGCCGAATGCTGCTGTTCGCCGTCTTCGTCGGTCTCCGAAATCGCCTTGGTCTTGCGCTCCTCGGGGTCCCGCTCGCGCTCTTCCGGTGGATAGGCGACGTAGGGCAGGGCAACGCCTTCGCGAAAGGCATGCGGCATGGCGATCGGGAGAGCGAGCTGTTCGGCGAGTACCGTCGCGGCCGTGGCCTGGCTGCTTGCGTTCGCGGAAGGACCGGTCGTGCTGCCCGTTGAACCGGTGCTGGCCGGCTCGTCGGTGGCCGGCGGCACGGATTTCGCCGCGGCGGCACTCGCTGCCTCGTTCGCCTGCATGGCTGATTTTCCGAAAAGCTCCTTGTCGGTCAGTTGCTGCAGCGCCTGCTGTTCCGGCAATTGCCTTGCCGCAACCGGCAGGCCCTCGAGAAGTTCGCTGGTGGCCTCGGCAAGCACTTCCGCGAGCCATACGGTCGTCGCCCCGTTCGCCATCTTCTCAGCGTTCGGCCCGCGAACGCCGTTTTGCTGTTCGAGGCCGCGCTGGGAAAGCCGGGCCAGGGCCGGACCATCGTAAAACACGGGTTGAGACATGCGCCGATCGCCGGCGGCGGCGCTTGCGGTTTGCCGGCCGTCGTCCGGGCGCGCCGGGGATGGGTTCTCCGTTGTCTCGTCGGCACGAGCGGCTGCAATTTCCGGCATCTCGCTCTCCGGGAGCTCGACCGCTCCCTGCGCGGATACCGACACGGATGCCGCGTCGAGATCGTTCTCGACGCTCATCTGAGATGCATTGTTGTCGGTTGGCGTCGGCAGGGCCTCGGCTTCCGCCGAAAGCATGGTCGGATCTGGAGTGGTGCTGGACGTTGCCGTCGAAACACGCGGTACATCCGGGTCCTGGGTATCCGCATTCGAGGCCATAACCTCAGGCGACGCTCCGTCGATCGCAGTTTCGGCGCCGGGTTGCGCGGCTTGGCCCTCGGCCTCTGGCGTGGGCGCGGGCACCGAAGCCTGGCCGGGTGCTGATGGCGCAGCATTTGCCGGCTGCGGCAAGGTGCTCGGCACCTGTTCCGCCCCGGCATTCTGCCGGTAGGAGCTGACGACGGCCTTTGCCACGAGGTCGCGCTCGAGCAGCTGCGCGGTCTCCAGCTGTATGGCGACGCGGGCGGCTTCGGGACCTGCCGGATTGTTGAGGATTTCAGTGAGCAGGCGCAGCGAAATGCCTTTGACGAGCTGGTTGAGCGTGCGCTCGAGGGCCACCTTTTCGGCCGGGTTCATCGCCTTGACCGCCTCGGAAAGGCGTTGGGCATAGTCCGCCAATGCCTCGCCTTCGCGGCGTGGGACCTTGATCAGCCTGCCGATGGTTTCGGCGAAGATGGAAAAACCCTGGGCGAGCTGGAGCTGCGCCGAAAGCGAAAGGATATCCAGCCGGCCTGCCGACATCGGCGAGGAACCGATCAACCCGCTATTCGCCGCGGTATTGGCCATGTCGATCCGCTGGCGCAGCATCGGTTGTTGCGACTGTGTCTGATAGTCGACGAATGAACTGGTACGAACCGGGGGCAGCATCGTCCGCTCCAATGTCTGATAGAGACGATAGGACAGCTCGGCTGAACGGGTTCTTGTCTTTTCGCAACGAGCGGCGTTGCGACCGGAACGCCTCATGGCGTCGCCAGTGCCGATACACAGATATGACTGTGGGGCAAAAAGGTTAACAACTCGCTAACGGGTTCCGCCTTCCGCTGGCAGCTCAGCGAAAATGATCCATTCCGATGCAGATGAGGGTGGGGCTGGGGGTTATTGCACTGTCACGCAGCCAACTTCTTCTTCAACAATTCATAGATGCCGATCTCGTCCACATGCACCGGCACAATGTCGGCATAGGATTGGTCGGCGTTCTCGGCTGCGAGCTCTTCGATCGCTTTCGCCGCCATTTCATTGGTCGGCGCTTCGTTTTCCGCCAGCACGGCGTCGGAGGATTCGTCCTTGCTGGAGCTATCGTCGGAAACGAGGCTGTCGGCAGCGTCGCCGGTATCGGAACCGGCAGCCTGTTCGGCGGCGGCAGCAAACAGGGCCAGTAGCGCCGTATCGTCCACGGATGCCGTGTCGGTCGCGCCATCGGCAGCCGGTTCGGCATTCGCCTTGTCATTCTTCTTTTCGATGACATCCTGGATTTTCTGGACGTCTTCGAGTTTCCTGCCGGCTTCGGCCGCCTCGATGTCGGCCTGGCGCTCGGCGCGGGTTTCGGCATCCTCGACACGGGTGGGATCGTAGCCCTGCGGGCCGATTTTCAGTTCTTCGAGCGTCTTCGGATCGGCGACATCCTCCAGCCTTTGCACGACGCGCTCGACTTCCGTGTCGAGCTTGCCGCCATTGGCCTTCCGGTTGAGGCCGTCCATGAGGCGCTGGTTGTCGTCGCCGTAAGGGTTCTTGATCGCCGAGAGCAGCGTGTCCATCGAGATGCCGATGTCTTCGAGGCCGAGATCTTCGACGAGTTCGCCGATCTTGTCCGGCATCATCTCTTTCAGCGTGTCTTCCAGCGCTCTTCCGAGCTTGTAGGACGAGCGCGCTTCGTCGGTATCGATGCCGAGCTTGGCGGCCAGGCGGTCGACGAGTTCGATCTTCAGTTCGTTGGGGTCTGTCTTGGTGACGCCGAAAAGAGCGGAGGTGATCTTGTCTCGGGCGCGCCGGGCGTCTTCGCTGGCGCTGATACGGGCTTCGGTAACCGGGTCGCTCTTCTTGCCGGTCCGCTGCTCTTCGTCCTTCTTGCGTTGCTCCTCGATGCCGTCGAGCATCGACTGCATCATATTGGTCGCGGCAAGCCCATAAGTCTGCTGGGTAGGAAGCAACATGGCCCGAAATCCGGTCTCGTCGAGAGGTATACCGCGGGCAAAATTAGATTCGAACAGTTAACGGAGCGTTACCGGACAACTAGAGGTTATGCCGCTCTTTCTCAGATTCGGCGGGCGAATATTTGGGCGGAGGTCCTTCGTGGACATCAGCTATGGGCGAAGATATCGGCCTCTTCCCAGCCCAGCAGGTCCAGCTTCGCCCGCGTCGGCAGGAATTCGAAACAGGCCTGGGCGAGTTCGGCACGCCTGTCGCGCACCAGGCGGTAGGTCAGCTTGTCGCGGAGCGCATGCAGGTGCAGCACGTCGGAGGCCGCATACTCCAGCTGCGCCGGAGAAAGGACCTCGGCCGCCCAGTCGGATTGCTGCTGCGCCTTGGAAACGTCGACATCCAGCATTTCCTTCAGATTGTCCTTCAATCCGTGCCGGTCGGTGTAGGTGCGGGTCAGCCGCGAGGCGATCTTGGTGCAGAATACGGGCGTCGTGGTCACGCCGAACGTATGGAAGAGAACGGCGATATCGAAGCGGCCGTAGTGGAAGATCTTCTGGCGCGTCGGATCGGCAAGCATGGCGACGAGGTTTGGGGCTTCGTTCTGCCCGGCAGCGATGCGGATCACGTCGGCGGAACCGTCCCCGGGCGAAAGCTGTACGACGCAAAGCCGGTCGCGGCGGGGCACGAGGCCGAGGGTTTCCGTATCGATGGCGATCGCCCCCGTATAACGCGCCGCATCCGCTGCCGGAATATCGCCTTCGTGATACCTGATCTCAGCCATGTCCGTCTCCATCCGTCTGTCTGCCGCGAATTCGCTATAAACCACGTTTTTCCCGAGCGATATGGTGATCTTAAGGGGGCGGCGCTGCAGGGGAGCAAAAGTTTCGCCGAGCGATCGGACCGGCCTCGGGCATTTGCTCAGCTCTGCACTCAGCGCATTGCTGCATTGCGGCAGATTGGGTTGGCGTGATTAAACGATTAGCCTATATCTTTGGTCATCGAGCGACGCACTCCTCCTCCCAGTGTTGCTCGATACGGATCGACGACATCCTCCTCCTCCCAGTTGTCGATCAAGTTTAAAGCCTGGCGCACCCTCCTCCCGCGCCAGGCTTTTTCCGTTTCTGGAGCAGGATTTCCCTTCAAAAAATTGTTTTTTGCGTAGCCGCCGCCGAGCTCTTCCTGCTGGTGGCGCTCGGCCTCGGCCTCGGCTTCCTGACCGGCCAGCCGCCGGCAGCGGGCTCCGGGCCTAGACCAGCGCCTTGATCGCCGAAATCACCTCGTCCTCGACATCGAGCCCCTGCTCGATCGCCCTCCGACGCGCGTTCTGGCCGCGCCGTCCGGGCAGGCGCACACCTTCTTCGGAAGCCATCTCGTGGGCGAGTTCGGCGATCCGCTCCGCAGCCGAAGCCGTGCTTGCGGAAGGATCGATGACAACAAGCGTCTGGCCAACCGAGGGCGGCGGGCCTTTCTCGTCCATGAACGAGCTTGCCTCGTAGGAGAAGTTCGAGCCGGTGAGGCCCGCCGAGAGAATTTCCACCATCAGCGCCAGCGCCGCACCCTTGGCACCGCCTGAGGGCGCCATCAAGCCCTTGTGGGCCGCGTGCGGATCGGTGGTCGGCTTGCCGTCGGCGTCGAAGGCCCAGCCTTCGGGAATGCTCTCGCCCTTCTGGCGCGCCGCCATGATCTTGCCGGCGGCGACGGTCGAAAGCGCGAGATCGATGACCAGCGGCTCCTCGCCGGCGACCGGTGTCGCAAAGGCGATCGGATTGGTGCCGAACAGCCGCTTCCTGCCGCCCCAGGCGGCCATGGAGGCGGGCGCATTGGCAAACATCAGCGCCACGAGCCCCTGCTCGGCAAACCGTTCCACGGTCAGCGCCATGACGCCCGCATGGTGGGAGCGATGGATGGCGCCAAGCGCGATGCCTTGTTCCCGGGCGATTTTCGGGAGTTCGGCGACTGCGATATCGAAGGCCGGGTAGGCGTAACCGAGCGCCGCATCGACGACAAGCACGGCCGGGCGCGGCCGGGTAACGATGGGTCTCGCCTGCCCGTCGACCTTGCCGGTGCGTGCCTGGCCGATATAGGCGGGAACGCGGCGCAGGCCATGACCGTACTGCCCGGCAGCTTCCGCGTGCACGAGCGCATGGGCGACGGATCGCGCGGTCTCGGCAAGAACGCCATTGGCTTCGAAAACGCTTCTGACGAGCGTTTCGGCGGCTTCGAGGGTCATGTGCATCGGGCAAATCCGGAGAGTTGTTGGGCGGTTGCCATACCTATGCCCGCCGCCGGAAATGCAATCAAGTTTCTACTGGTCACATGGGTGAACCATGAAAGCGCTCGGGCGTGCTATTCATTGGCATTCAATCGGCTGATCAAGGTGGCGGTGGGTGACAATGGAAGGCGGAGCCGGTATCGGGGAAGCACGTTGCACGGCGGAAAGGATATATTCGTCGATCTTCGAATTACCGGAAGAGCGCGAAAGTGATGCGCTGGTTATGTTACCGCTGCTATCGAAGTTAAAACGTACCCACGCCACGCCCTTATCGTTGCCGGGGCAGCGACGGACAGATCTGGCCAGCTTCCCCTCCACGCGAGATTTCCACTTGGCCGGTGAGACGGAGGGCGAGAAGAAACCGGTGGAATTCTGGCTCGCCGCCGTCCGCTCAGATTGTTTGACCTGCACCTTCGCCTCGGCCATGTCCGGACGGGCCTGCTGCTGCTGTTGCTTCGGCTTCTGGACCTTCTTCACCGGTTCCTTTTTGGGCTCCGGCTTTTTCGGCGGTTCCGGCGGCTTTTCCGCGACCGGCGGCGGCAGGGGCCGCATCGCCGGCAACGGCACTTCGACATTTTCCAGCGCCGCCGTCATCTGCTCGTCGATCGGCTTGATCTCCTCGATCGGTTCCGGCGGCGGTTCCACCATGGGCGGCTGCACCGGTTCAGGCTCGACCGGCTCGGCGACTTCCTGCGGCGGTGGTTCGACCGGCTGCTCGACGGGTTCGGCAACGGGCTCCGGCTGCGGTTCCTCGACCGGCTCCGGCTGCTCGCTCATCACCTGTTCCTGCTCCTGCGTGTTGGGAGAAATCTGGTCCTCCTCGGTATTGGCGGCTTCCGGCTCTGGCGCAAGCTCGATCATGATCGCCGCCGGCGGTGCGTTGTCAGCGGGCACTTCCGGTTGTTCGCGCATCAGATAGGCCGCGGCGCCGAAATGCACCGTCAGCATCAGCAGTCCGGCAACGCCCCACAGCGCCAGCTCGCCGACGCGTCCGCCCGGACCTGTCTGCGAGACGACGAGGCTCATGGATTGCCTCCGGTTGCCGGTACGGCGGGTGCGGCCGCAGGAGCATTTCCAGCGGGCGTCATCGCGGCTGGGGCGCCTGGGGCGGCCGGTGCCGGCAGCGTTTCAAGCCCGACCAGCGCGATCTTGAGGTAGCCGGAATCGCGCAGCAGGTTCATGACCTCCATGAACTGCCCGTAGCCGACCGCCTTGTCGGCGCGCAGGAACACGCGAGTGTCCTTCTTGCCCTCCGTAACGCGGTCGAGGGTCGCAGCGAGCTGCTCGCGCCCCACCGCGTCATTGCCGATATTGAGGCTCAGGTCTTCCTTGACCGTCAGGTAGAGCGGCTCGTCCGGCCGTTCGGCGGGCTTTGCGGTCGAGGCGGGAAGATCGACATTGACGTCCACGGTCGCCAGCGGCGCGGCCACCATGAAGATGATCAGCAGCACCAGCATGACGTCGATGAACGGCGTCACGTTGATTTCGTGATTTTCGGAAAGCTCGTCGCCGTGCTGTTCGCGGATGCCGCCGGCCATGTCAGCCTCCTGCCACCAGCGAGACCGGCGCCTTGCGGCTGCCCGGGGGAACCTTGCGGAAATCGAGGTCGCGGCTCACCAGCCGTTCCACACCCGCCGCGGCATCCGCCAGCAGCTGCCGGTAGCCGGTGATCGAACGGGCGAAGACGTTGTAGATGACAACCGCCGGAATGGCCGCAACGAGGCCGATCGCGGTCGCCAGCAGCGCTTCGGCGATGCCGGGCGCGACGACGGCAAGGTTGGTGGTCTGTGATTCCGAAATGCCGATGAAGGCGTTCATGATGCCCCAGACGGTGCCGAACAGGCCGACGAACGGAGCCGTGGAGCCGATCGTCGCAAGCACGCCGGTACCGCGCGACATGCGCCGGCCGGCATAGGCCTCAATGCGGGAAAGCGCCGAGCCGACCCGTTCCTTCACCCCATCGCCATGGGCATGGTCGAGGGCTGCTTCTGAAAGCTGCATTTCTTCTGCCGCGGACCGCAGCATCAGCGCGGCGGGGCCGCCGCGGCCACCGGCGGCGCCGACGGCTTCCGAAAGCGTGCGCGAGGTGCGGATGACCTTCAACGTGCGCCCGGCGCGGGCGCGGGCGCCTGCAAGTTCCAGCGTCTTCGCGAGCCAGACTGTCCAGGTCACCAGCGAGGCGAACGCAAGTCCGATCATCACCCCTTTCACGACCCAGTCGGCCGCCATGAACATGCCCCACGGCGAAAGGTTGTGCGGCAAGTCCGAACGCTGCTCAGGCTCCAGGAACTGCGTGAACATGTCGATCGGCTGGCGTGCCGCCGGCGGTTGGGTGGGTGCCTGGGCCGGGTTGGCAGGCGCGGGCTGAGCGCTGTTGCTCGGCGGCGCTTGCGTCGAAACGGCGGGTTGCGAAGCGGAAGCTTCCGGCTGTGGGGTGGTAGGATTGCTCGGTTGCGCGGCGGGCGGTACCGCAGTCGGCGAGGCTGCCGGCTCGTTCGGCGCCGTGCGGGAGGTTGTCGGCGCGGCCTGCGCGGCAGGGGCGGGGGCCGCCTGGGTCGGCTGCGCACCGGAAGGCGAGGCCGCCTGCGGCGAGGGCGGTGCTTGCGTCGACGCGTCCGGTGCAGGCGTCTGCGCCATCACCGTCGAAGCCGTCAGCACCATGGCCGCGAGAACGATCGGGAACCGGCTCCTGATTGGCTGGCGCATCGAAAAGGCGGGCTTCAGGGCAGCAGGCATGGCAGGCGATACTCCGGACTGTTCGGCATCGCGGACGGCGCCCGGGGGGCGCTGTTCGACAATGACGGAAACGGGACACCGGAACGCCGCCGGCGACTGCCGCCGGGTTCGCGATGTTGCAGCTACCGGATAATAAACATGAGTAGAAATGGCAACTAATAAATCTGCGAGATGCCGATCAAATTTATGCGTGTTGGGGCAATTGCCCCCTTCGCGCATGGGATGAGCGTTCCGTTACCCGGAGAACAGGGCGGTCGGACGAGGTTAGCGGGCCAACCAGCCGCCATCGACCGGCAGCACGACACCATGCACATAGTCGGATGCCGGCGAGGCGAGGAATACGGCAGCTCCGCCCAGCTCTTCCGGCTGGCCCCAGTGCCCGGCTGGAATACGGCTGAGGATCGCCGCGTTGCGGTCCGGATCGTCGCGCAGCGCCTCCGTGTTGTTGGTCGAGAAATAGCCGGGCGCGATGGCATTGACGTTGATGCCCTTGCCTGCCCATTCGCAGGCGAGCAGCCTGGTCAGGCCGGCAAGACCGCTCTTCGAGGCCGTATAGGAAGGGATGCGGATGCCGCCCTGGAAGGAGAGCAGGGAGGCAATATTGACGATCTTGCCGCCCTTGCCCTCGGTAATCAGCCGGCGTGCAAACGCCTGGGAGAGAAAGAACACGGTCTTCAGGTTCACGTCCATCACCGCATCCCAGTCGGCCTCGCTGAAATCGATCGCGTCGGCCCGGCGGATGATCCCGGCATTGTTGACGAGGATGTCGGCACGCCCGGTCCAGGCGACCGTTTCGCTGATGATCCGATCGACCGGCTCGAGCGTCGAAAGGTCCGCTTGGATCGACAGGCTGCGCCCGCCGGCCGCGCTGACCGCGGCTTCCGTCTCGGCCATCAAGGAGCGGCCGACCAGCGCCACATCCGCGCCGGCCTGCGCCAGCGCCACGGATATCGCCTGGCCGAGGCCCGTATTGGCGCCGGTGACGATCGCCGTCTTACCCGTCAGGTCGAATGAAATCGGCATGGTGTCCTCCTCGGAAACTGAAAATGCGGATATGGTAGATGCTTACCGTCGCGAACTCTCCGATAGAAGCTGAAAATTTTTGCCACGGCACAAGTCGATGCCGAAAGCGGATAAAAGCGTTGGATGTCCGGCGCGCTGGCGACGGCGTATCAGGCCACGAGCATGGCTGATGTAATGTCCGGCCGTGGTGTCGTCTCGCCCGAGGGCATCGGAAAACCCCGGCAATCCCATCAGCTTTTGCCGTCTCTCGAAATGGCATCGCATGACAAAATGATGCCGTCCTCGAGTTCCGTATCGGAAAGCACTTGGTCAAAATGCCAGGAGCCGCCCGTGAATGTCACGGACGGCTCCTGTAATTGTTCGGGCTGTTCGCCGGAGGTCACAGCGTGCGCGTGATATGCTCCACGCGGAAGCATTCGATGACGTCGCCTGCGCGCATGTCCTCGTAATTTTCGAACGCCATGCCGCATTCCTGACCCATCGGCACTTCGCTGACTTCGTCCTTGAAGCGCTTGAGCGTCTTGAGCTTGCCTTCGTGGACGACGACGTTGTCGCGGATAAGGCGGACGCCCGCTCCACGCTCGACCTTGCCCTCGACGACACGGCAACCGGCGACCTTGCCGACCTTGGTGATGTTGAACACTTCCAGGATCTCGGCATTGCCGATGAAGGTTTCGCGGCGTTCCGGAGACAGGAGGCCCGACATCGCCTGCTTCACGTCATCCACCAGATCGTAGATGATGTTGTAGTAGCGAATCTCGAGACCTTCGCGTTCCGCAGAGGCACGTGCCTGCGGGTTGGCGCGGACGTTGAAGCCGATGATCGCCGCGTTGGATGCCTCGGCGAGCGAGATATCCGACTCAGTGATGCCGCCGGCACCCGAATGAACGATGCGGGCACGGACTTCGTCGGTGCCGAGCTTGTCCAGTGCGCCGATGATCGCTTCGATCGAGCCCTGCACGTCACCCTTGATGACCAGCGGGAATTCCTTGAAGCCGGTATTCTGGAGCTGCGACATCATCTGTTCGAGCGAACCGCGCTGTCCGGACTGGCGGGCAGCCGCCTTGTCGCGGGCAAGCCGCTGGCGATATTCGGAAATCTCGCGAGCGCGGCTTTCGTTTTCGACCACGGCGAACCGATCGCCGGCAGCCGGCGTGGCGGACAGGCCGAGCACTTCGACCGGCATGGCCGGGCCGGCTTCCTTCACATGGTCGCCCTTGTCGGTGACGAGCGCGCGCACACGGCCCCACTGGTCGCCGGCAACGATGATCTGGCCGGGCTTCAGGGTGCCCTTCTGGACAAGAACGGTGGCCACGGAACCACGGCCACGGTCGAGCTGGGCTTCGATGACGATGCCTTCGGCCGTCCGGCTCGGATCAGCCTTGAGGTCGAGGATTTCGGCTTGCAGCAGGATGGCTTCGAGCAGCTTGTCGAGATTGACCTTGTTCTTGGCCGACACTTCGACGTCGAGCACTTCGCCACCAAGCGATTCTACGAACACTTCGTGCTGCAGAAGCTGCTGGCGAACCTTGTCCGGATTGGCTTCGTGCTTGTCGATCTTGTTGATCGCCACGATGATCGGAACACCCGCTGCCTTGGCATGGGCGATCGATTCGATCGTCTGCGGCATCACGCTGTCGTCAGCTGCGACCACCAGGATGGCGATATCCGTCGCCTGCGCACCACGAGCACGCATGGCCGTAAAGGCGGCGTGGCCGGGGGTGTCGATGAAGGTGATCTTCTGGCCGTTATGCTCCACCTGATAGGCGCCGATATGCTGGGTGATGCCGCCGGCTTCGCCGGAGACCACGTTCGCATGGCGGATGGCGTCGAGCAGCGAGGTCTTGCCGTGGTCGACGTGACCCATGATGGTGACGACCGGCGGGCGCGAAACCATTTCGCCTTCGTCGTCGGCAACGTTGAAGATGCCTTCTTCGACGTCGGATTCCGAGACGCGCTTGACGGTATGGCCGAATTCGCCGGCGATGATTTCGGCGAGGTCGGCGTCGATGACGTCGCCCGGCTTCATCATCTGGCCTTCCTTCATCAGGTACTTGATGACGTCGACGGCGCGTTCGGACATGCGCTGCGACAGTTCCTGAATGGTGATGGTTTCAGGCAGGATGACTTCGCGCATGACCTTTTCGCGCGTTTCCTGCATCTGGCTGCGGCGGAACTTCTCCTGCCGGCGGCGGGTCGCGGCCATCGAACGGCCACGGGCATTGCCGTCTTCGTCCGTGCTGACCGTGGTCACCGTCAGCTTGCCGCGGCGGCGTTCGTCTTCGGTCTTCGGGCGGGCCGGAACCTTGGCGGGAGCAGCGACGGGGACTCGGCCACGGCCGGGTGCGCCACGCGGCGGGCCGCGATCTTCGTCTTCTTCGTCAGCGCCCTTGCGGCGGCCGGCAACCGGCAGTGCCGCAGGTGCGGCGCCGGGAGCTGCAGGCCGGGGAGCCTGGGGACGCGTTTCGCCCGGACGGCCGGCAGGGGCGCCAGCGGCGCGCTCGGCCGGCTTTTCGGCGGCTACGGGTGCAGGTGTCTCAGCCGGGGCCTCGACCGGTTCGACCTTGGGTTCGGCAGCGCGGCGGGCAGCCTCGGCGGCTTCCTCGATCTTGCGGCGTTCTTCCTCGACCTGGCGACGTACCTCGTCTTCGGCGCGCTGCTTGGCCTCGATGACTTCGCGCGCCTGCGCTTCCATCAAAGCGCGGCGACGGGCTTCCATCTCGCCGGCCGAAAGGTCGTGCAGGACGGCTCCGCCCTGACGCTGCTGCGGACGCTGCGGCTGGCTGGATTGCTGCGGACGCTGCGGCTGGTTAGGCTGCTGCGGGCGCTGCGGCTGATTGGATTGCGGCGGGCGCTGGTTCTGCTGCGGCCGTGCGTTCTGAGAGCCCGGCTGGTGGACGCGCGCCGCCGGAGCGGCCGGCTGCTGCGGTGCTGGGCGCTGGGGAGCGGCCGGCTGTGCGACAGCCTCTACCACCCGCGGCGCGGGCGCCGGGGCTGCGGGCGTGATTACCGGCTTTTCGTCCAGCGGCCGGGTCGGCCGCCGCTTGACTGTTTCGACGACGACGGCCTTGGTGCGGCCGCGACCCATGTCCTGGCGGACGGTACCCTGGCTCATCCCAGATGGCTTCAGTGTAAGGGTCTTCTTTACGCCGAGTGTCTTATCGTCTTTGTTGTCGGTCATTCCGTTCCTGTTCCTTCGGACAGGAACGGATGGAAGCCATCAGAACCCGTCGTTTAATCCGTACATATCGATGTGCGTCCGGCTAAAGCCGGTGACCGCGTCATTGTTTCGGCATGTCAGCGACACCTTTTGTCTGGGACAGACCGCCCATGCGGTACTGTTCAAGTAGGTTTGCGCGCTTCACTACACCCTCACCCGCCTGCCCCGCAAGCGCGCAGGCATGGATAAAAGCATTCTGGCCCATCACTTCGTCCAATTCAGCGCTCGTGAAGAGCGAAAAGGACGGAATGTCTTCCCCGGTATTCGAACCGAGCTTCCAGGCCTTGCGGGCCTGGTCTATTTTTCTCACTCCGTCGGCGGCCGCATCGGCCGCATGGAACACTGCAAGCGCCGCGCCGGAGCGCACGGCGGCATCCACCTTCGTCGCGCCGGTGACGAATTGGCTCGCTTTGCGCGCCATGTTCATCATGCCGACGAGATCGGCGGCGAGCAGGCGATCCACCAGCGCGCCGAGATCCGCATCCGCCTTCGCCTCGGCCTTGAGGGCCCGGGCGAAAAGCTTTTTCTGGACCGCCCGGTCGACGAGCGACCGTTCGGCCTTGATCCAGCAGCCGCGGCCCGGAAGCTGACGCTTCAGATCGGGCACGACCTGACCGTTCGGGCCGGCCACAAAGCGGATCAGCGTTTCCGGTGATCCCGCCTCGCGAGTGACGATGCAGGTACGGTCGTTCACGACGATCTCGTCCAGGTCATCATCGACAGGTCCGTCTTCGTTCTCGTCCGGCTCATTCGCGAGCGGGATCATTCCTGCTCGACGGCGTCCGCCTCCTCCGCTTCAGCTTCCGGCTCGGCGGCACCCTTTGCGAGATCTTCCTCGGTGATCCAGCCTGCGGACAGGCGGGCCTGGACGATCATGTTTTCAGCTTCGACGCGGGAAACGTCGAACTTCGAGAACAGGCCTTCGAACTTCTTCGTCACGCCGTCCTTGCGTTCGCTCCAGCCGACGAGATCGTCGGCGGCGCAGCCGGCAAAATCCTCGATCGTCTTGATGCCGTCTTCGCCGAGCGCGACGAGCATCTGGCCGTTCAGGCCGTTGATCTGGCGCAGTTCGTCTTCGACGCCGAGCTCCTTGCGCTTGGCGTCCATCTCGCCTTCGATCCGCTCCAGGTATTCGCGGGCGCGGGTCTGGATTTCGGTGGCGGTGTCTTCGTCGAAACCGTCGATCGAGGAGATTTCGTCGAGATCGACGTAAGCCAGTTCCTCGACCTGGGCAAAACCTTCCGAAGCCAGCACCTGGCCGACCATTTCGTCGACGTCGAGGGCGTCCATGAAGAGGTTGGTGCGCTCGTTGAATTCCTTCTGGCGGCGCTCCGATTCCTCGGCTTCCGTCATGATGTCGATGTCCCAGCCGGTCAGCTGCGAGGCGAGGCGGACGTTCTGGCCGCGGCGGCCGATGGCAAGCGACAGCTGCTCGTCCGGAACCACGACTTCGATCCGCTCGGCATCCTCGTCGAGAACCACCTTGGCGACTTCAGCCGGCTGCAGTGCGTTGACGATGAACGACGCCGGATCCTGAGACCACGGGATGATGTCGATCTTCTCGCCCTGCAATTCGCCGACGACCGCCTGGACGCGCGAGCCGCGCATACCGACGCAGGCGCCGACCGGGTCGATCGACGAGTCGTTCGAGATCACGGCGATCTTGGCGCGCGAACCCGGATCGCGGGCGACCGACTTGATCTGGATGATGCCGTCGTAGATTTCCGGCACTTCCATGGTGAACAGCTTCACCATGAACTGCGGATGGGTACGCGACAGGAAGATCTGCGGGCCGCGCTGTTCGCGACGGACATCATATACGTATGCACGGACGCGATCGCCATAACGCATGTTTTCGCGCGGGATCATTTCGTCGCGGCGGATGATGCCTTCGCCGCGGCCGAGATCGACGATGACGTTGCCGTATTCGACGCGCTTGACGGTGCCGTTGATGATTTCGCCGACGCGGTCCTTGAATTCGTCGAACTGGCGGTCGCGCTCGGCTTCACGCACCTTCTGGACGATGACCTGCTTGGCCGACTGGGCGGCGATGCGGCCGAAATCCATCGGCGGCAGCGGATCGGCGATGAAGTCGCCGATCTTGGCATCGACGTTGCGGTCGAGCGCCAGTGCCAGCGGGATCTGCGTTCCGTAGTCCTCGGCGTGATCGACGACTTCCAGCAGGCGCTGGAGCCGGATTTCGCCGGTCTTGGAATTGATGTCGGCGCGGATGTTGGTTTCCGAGCCGTAGCGGGAGCGGGCAGCCTTCTGGATGGCGTCGGCCATCGCAGCCAGCACGATCTCGCGGTCGATGACCTTTTCGCGCGCCACTGCATCCGCGATCTGCAGAAGTTCAAGCCGGTTCGCACTCACTGCCATTGTCGTTGGTCTCCGTAGGTCAAACGATGAGGCCTTTCCTAGGGAAAGGCACAAGTCTCTGTTCGGTTTATTCGTCTTCTGCTTCTTCGTTCTGGTTCGCGGCCTGCGCCTTGGCGAGCTTGTCGGCCCGAAGCGCG
Organism: Neorhizobium sp. T25_13; assembly: GCF_002968675.1. Lineage (NCBI taxonomy): Bacteria > Pseudomonadati > Pseudomonadota > Alphaproteobacteria > Hyphomicrobiales > Rhizobiaceae > Neorhizobium > Neorhizobium sp. T25_13. The sequence continues at coordinate 445,967 of NZ_PVBI01000005.1, read as the reverse complement.
TCGCGGATCAGATCGTCGGTCAGAATGAGCTTTGCCTCGGCCAGTGCCGAAAACGGGATCGTTACCCGTGGTTCCTCGCCATAGGCGACCTGGTCCCGCTCGATCGTGAAACCGTCCGCATCGCTTTCGGTGATCCTGCCGCGGAACCGCTTGCGGTTGTCGATCATGATCGACGTTTCGCATTTGACCAGATGGTTCAGCCAGCGGGTAAAATCCGACTTGCGGACCATCGGGCGGTCGATGCCCGGCGAGGACACTTCCAGATGATACTCCCGATCGATCGGATCTTCTACATCCAGGACCGGCGAAATCGCCACGGATACGGCTTCGCAGCCCTCGACATCCATGGTGCCGTCGTTGCGCTCGGCCATGATCTGCAGCGTCGCGCCGTTCTGGTTCAGCATCCTCACACGCACCAGGCGATAATCCATGGCGGTCAGGACTGGCTCGATGATTTCGGCGACCCTCAGGTCAAGCCCGGTCTCGATGATGAGCCGCGGCTCGTATTCGGTTTGCGGCATAAGCTCTCCGGCAATCATTGCCCCATAGCTGGGCCCAATGTCTGGGTTACAGTGATCGCCTAACAAAAAAGAGCGGGTCCGGTGGGGCCCACTCTTCATCGGACGATCAAGAATATGGGGTGCATATACGCTTTCAGGCCCCCGAATGCAAGAGTCGCATATTCCGGGGCTCCGGCGACTGGAATTTGCTTCCGTCGGGTCTATAACCGTTTGGTACGACGCACGAAAGAACGAGGACAAAGTGCCCGATCGGATATCGACCCTGGCTCCCTTCAGGCACCAAACCTTCCGAACGATCTGGATCGCCAGCCTCGCCTCCAATTTCGGCAGCCTGATCCAGGCGGTCGGCGCGGCGTGGATGATGACCTCGATCACCGATTCCGAGGACATGGTCGCGCTGGTCCAGGCTTCGACGGCGTTGCCGATCATGCTCTTTTCGCTGATCGCCGGCGCGCTTGCCGATAACGTCAACCGCCGCACGCTGATGCTGACGGCGCAGTTCTTCATGCTGGTCGTGTCGTTGACGCTGACGCTGTTTGCCTATCTCGACCTCCTGACGCCCTGGCTGCTCTTGGCATTCACATTTCTGCTCGGCTGCGGCGTGGCGCTCAACAATCCCGCCTGGCAGGCGTCGGTCGGCGACATGGTGCCCCGCGAGGTCCTGCCGGCGGCGGTGACGATCAACAGCGTCGGTTTCAACATCACCCGCAGCGTCGGCCCCGCGATCGGCGGGGCGATCGTTGCGGCCGCAGGCGCCGCCGCTGCGTTCGCTGCCAATTCCATGAGCTATTTCGCTCTGATCTATGCATTGATCCGCTGGAAGCCGGAAGGCCGTGACAATGCGCTGCCGCGCGAGACGCTTCTGCGGGCGCTTTCGGCCGGTCTCGGCTACGTCGTCATGTCGCCGAACATTCTCAACGTGCTGTTCCGCGGTCTTGTTTTCGGCCTTTCGGCAAGCGCCGTGTTGGCGCTTCTGCCGATCGTCGCGCGCGATCTGGTCTCTGGCGGCCCGTTGACCTACGGCATCATGCTCGGAGCCTTCGGGGTCGGTGCGATCGCCGGCGCAATGGGCAATTCGCGGCTGCGCGAAAAGCTGTCGAGCGAGGCGATCGTCCGCCTGTCCTTTCTGGGTTTTGCCGCGAGCGCCGCGATCATCGCCATGAGTTCAAGCACGCTGCTGACCGCGATCGTCCTGCTCGTGCCCGGCGCCTGCTGGGTGCTGGCTTTGTCGCTGTTCAACACGACGGTGCAGCTTTCGACGCCGCGATGGGTGGTCGCCCGCGCGCTTTCCTTCTACCAGACGGCGACGTTCGGGGGCATTGCCGGCGGAAGCTGGGTGTGGGGTATCCTGTCCGATACGTTCGGCGTCTCGATCGCGCTGACACTGTCGAGCCTGGTCATGTTGCTTGGCGCCGTGGTCGGCATGCGGCTGCCGCTGCCGCAGTTCAGCGATGCCAATCTCGATCCGCTCAACCGCTTCAACGTGCCGATGCTGAGCCTCGACCTGCAGCCGCGCAGCGGACCGATCGTCTCCCTGGTGGACTATACTATCGCCGACGAGGATGTGCCGGAATTCCTCACGCTGATGTCGCAGCGACGCCGTATTCGCATCCGCGATGGTGCGCGGCAGTGGGCGCTGATGCGCGATCTGGAACATCCGGAAATCTGGACGGAGACCTATCACACCGCCACCTGGGCCGATTACGTGCGCCACAACCAGCGCCGCACCCAGGCGGATGCCGAGGTCTGGGACGCGATCCGCATTCTTCATCGCGGCGAAGAAGGCCCGCGCGTCCACCGGCTGATCGAGCGTCAGACGATCCCTCCGAGCGACGATATTTTCCATAAATCGCCGCCCGACCTGCACCACTAGATCCCATGGTTTCTTTCCGAAAAGCCCACCGCTCCGATCTCCTCGCCATTGTCGAACTGCTCGCGGACGATGCGCTTGGCCAGGCTCGCGAAGTCGTGTCCGATCCGGTCGATCCGCGTTACGAGCAGGCCTTTGCAGCGATCGAGGCTGACGGAAACCAGCTTCTGGCAGTCGCGGTGAACCGGGAAGACAAGGTGGTGGGCTGCCTACAGCTCTCCTTCATTCCCGGCCTGTCGCGCGCCGGCATGTGGCGTGGCCAGATTGAAAGCGTGCGGATCGCTGCAAGCGAGCGCGGTAGTGGACTGGGATCGCAGTTCATCGAATGGGCGGTGGGAAAGTGTGTCGAGCGCGGCTGCAAGCTGGTGCAACTCACCTCCGACAAGGCGCGGCCGGATGCAATCCGCTTCTATGAGAAGCTCGGGTTCACCTCGAGCCACGAGGGCCTGAAGCGCAGCCTCTGACTAGCGGATCTTTCCCTTGAGCGACGGATCGGGAAAACACGTTGGAGCAAGGCCGTTCTTTGCCTGCCAGTCGCCGAGCGAACGGCGGGTCTTGTAGCCCGGCAGGCCATCGACATTGCCCACGTCATAACCCTTGGCGACCAGCGCCTTCTGCATGGCAAGCACGTCGGAGCGCAGCATCTTGCCGACATCGCCCCAGGGTGCCTGGAACGGTCCTGCGTCCGACGCGATCCGGTCGGCGAGATTGCCGATGAACAGCGCGTAGAGGTCGGAATTGTTGTATTCCTTGATCACGTAGAAATTCGGCGTGACGACGAATTCCGGTCCGCTGCGCCCCGCCGGCACCAGCATCATGCCGTCCGCCTTGAGATCTGCCGCGGGAAACGCCTTGCCGGAAATGCGGGTGATGCCGGTTGCCGCCCAGGCCGAGATCGGCTTGGCGAGATCCGGCCCCTCCTGCGCGCAGGAAACCTTTGCGGGGATCGTCACTTCGAACCCCCAGTCGCGGCCGCGTTGCCAGCCTTCCTTCTGCAGGTAGTGGGCGATCGAGGCAAGCGCATCCGGTACCGAGTTCCAGATATCCGGGCGACCGTCGCCGTCGAAGTCGACGGCATATTTCAGGTAGCTCGACGGCATGAACTGCGGCTGGCCGAGCGCACCCGCCCAGGAACCCTTCATCGTCGCCGCATCCACATCGCCCCGCTCGATCATTTTCAGCGCTGCGATCAGCTCTTCGCGGAACATGTCCTTGCGCGTCGACATGAAGGCCTTGGTCGCCAGAACCTGCACGGCGGAATAGGGCATCCGCGCCTTGCCGAAACCGGATTCGCGCCCCCAGATGGCGACGACGATCTCGCCCGGCACGCCATAGGCCGCCTCGATCCTCTTCAGCGTCGCCGAATAGGTGTCCGCCAGCCCGCGCCCGGTGGCGGCCAGCCCCTGCAGCCGCTTTTCGGAAAAATAGGCGCCGGGAGAGGAAAATTCCGCCTGGCTCTGGTCCTGCTGCTTCGGCGGCTCTGAACCCGGCGGCACCAGGTCCGGCAGGTCCCAATTGAGCGTCACGCCCTGGAAGGCAGCCTTCAGCGTCCTCTCGGAAATACCGGCCTTTTTGGCCACCGGAGCCAGATCGCTGCCGATCCACCGCTGGAACTGCTTCTCGACGTCGGGGCGATTCTGGGCGAGCGCGGGGAGGGGGAGCAGGGTTGTGAATATAGCGAAAGCCAACGCTACCGTTCGCCTGGAGATACCCCCCTCTGTCCTGCCGGACATCTCCCCCTCAAGGGGGGAGATCGGATGGGAGCGAAGCCCCATTCCCATTAAAAGTATGAGCCTGCCGAAGCTCCTTTCGATACGTTTAACGATACGGGAGAACGGCGCCTCTGGCCGATCTCCCCCCTTGAGGGGGAGATGCCCGGCAGGGCAGAGGGGGGTACGTCTCCACATACTCAATGCCTTCCTCTAAATCACCGTCCGCGCCCGAAGCGCCGCCGTCAGTGTGCCCTCGTCGAGATAATCGAGCTCCCCGCCGACCGGCACGCCATGCGCCAGCCTGGTGATCTTCACGTCGATGCCGGAGAGCTGGTCGGTAATATAATGGGCCGTGGTCTGCCCCTCGACGGTCGCGTTGACGGCGATGATGATCTCGCGGATGACGCCTTCGTTGACCCGGTCGATCAGCCCGCGGATGTTGAGGTCGTCGGGGCCGATGCCGTCGAGCGGCGAGAGCGTGCCGCCGAGCACGTGATAGGCGGTGTTCATCGCGCCCGTCCGCTCTAGCGCCCAGAGGTCGGAGACATCTTCGACGACGATCAGCATCGTCTGGTCGCGGCGGATATCGGTGCAGACCGTGCAGGGATCGACGGTATCGACGTTGCCGCAGCGCGAACAGATCTTCACCTTGTCATAGGCCTCGCCCATGGCGCTCGAAAGCGGCCCCAGCAGCTGTTCCTTCTTCTTGATCAGATGCAGCGCCGCCCGGCGCGCCGAGCGCGGCCCGAGGCCCGGGACCTTTGCCAGAAGCTGGATGAGTTTTTCGATTTCGGGGCCGGTGACTCGCTTTGCCATTTTCTCCCTTTAGCCCATATGCTCAAAAAACGGAATCGCGGAAGGGCCGCTTATGAAACTTCTCGCCGTCTGCCTCGGGCGCCCGGAAAGGCTGCCGGGCAAGAGCTTCAAGACCGGCATCTACAAGTCGGCCGTCAATGCCGCCGTCATGATCGACAGCCTCGGCCTCGTCGGTGATGCGGTCTGCAACACGAAACACCATGGCGGCGAGGATCAGGCGATCCTGCTCGAAGGCTCGCTGACGCTGGACTGGTGGGCGGTCGCGCTCGGCCGTGATTTTTCGCCCGGCACGTTCGGCGAAAACTTGACTATCGAAGGTCTCGACAACCGCGATGTCGCCGTCGGCGACCGTTTTCATATAGGCGAAGTCGTGCTTGAGGCGACGTGCGCCCGCTCTCCCTGCAACACGCTTGCGGTGAAGATGGGCGATCCGAAATTCCTGAAGACCTATAGTAAAGCCGCCCGCCCCGGCATCTATTGCCGGGTCGTTAAGCCTGGCATGGTCTCCCCCGGCGATCTCGTCCGCCACGAACTCTATGCCGGCGATCGCGTCATGATCGCGGAAATGCTGGCGGCTGTCGGCAGGAACCTGTCGGAAACCGAAAGAGCCCGCTTCCTGGCCGCACCCATCGGCCACCGTTGGCGGCCGACGTTCGAGACCTAGCGGGTCGCGATCGCCGCTGCCGCACTCGCCATGGCGCCTGCCGAAACCCGGTTGGCGATCTTCACGGCCCGAGGGCTCCTCAGGAACTGACGCGCCTTGGCGGCAAGCAGCACCCATGCGAGATCGACGACCACGAGCACCAGGAACATCGCGGCGACCAGTTCCAGCCAGCCGGTCAGCGTCACGCCGCCGAGATCGATGATCGAAGGCAGCAGCGCCACATAGAACATCATGATCTTCGGGTTGCCGAGCGTCACGGTGAGGCCGGCGAAAAACATCTTCAGCGCTGAGCGATTTTCCGGAAGGTCTTCGCCGGAGCCGGCGGGTTCGGTGAACCACATCTTCCATGCGAGATAGAGGAGATACGCGACGCCGATCCACTTGATGGCCACGAAGACGGCATGGAAGCTCTCGGCGATGGCGGCAAGACCTGCGACCGCAAACGAAAGCCATATGGCCTCGCCGACCCACATCGCCGCGAGAAACGGCAATACGTCGCGATACCCCTTGGACAGAACGCGGGCCACGAGCGCGGCTATGCTGGGACCAGGCGAACCTGCAGCGACAAAAAGTGCCGCCGCGAAAACCAGAAGTGATGTCAACGTCATCGGAACCTCCCTATTCCATCGGACCCAGGGTCAGAACGGCATCTATTGCCGGGGCGTCACGGATGGCGTGGCCGAAGCCGGGACGCCGGTGGAATATCAACCCTTTCCCGGAGAAAGGGTGACGATGCCGGAGCTAATGGAAACCTTCGGCCGGCGGCTTTCGGAGTCGGACCGGGCGCGATATCTCGCTGCTCCCATCCACTACAAGCTGCGGGCGATGTTGGAGCCCGGAATATAAGGGCAATGCACAGCGACAATGACGCCCCGTACTTACGCTGGCGAACGGCGATCTATTCCTGGCATGAATCTAGCCGAACAAAAGGCGGCAACAGAAAGCCATTTTTCCGCTCGTCCTTGGTTAGCAGATCCTTCCGCTTAACTTGGACGGCCATGTGCTTGCTGCAGGCGATGGAGAGGGCGGTCAAATTCCGAAGGCAATGTACGGCGTTTGATCACCGGAGGAAATGTCGGTGACCGGGATCAGGAACGGTGCCATCTGTTCATTGGATGTAGCCGGACCATTGACTTCTTTAAAGCATTCGTAAGCGACGGATTTGTCACTATTTTTCTTGACGGTAGGCAAGTCTAAATTGCACATGGGTATCACATCGCCGCATATGACAACGCCATCGATAGACCAAACCAGTTTGGATTTTCGCCAAGTTTCAAATCTTACCAGCTCCGCGTAGAATGGGTGTTCTCCAGCGCGCACCTTATAGAAGATTTTAGTGTCGTCGCCCGTATTAGACTGATCAAAGACATAAACACGCTTGTTACGATCGCACTGGCTCGCATTGACAACCGTCGGCGTGAATAGAGTAGCTGCGAGGCAAAGGCGAAAAACGCCGGCGATCTTCATGAAAAACCTTATGAGATCTGTGGAACTACTGGTGAAATATGAGAGCAATTCCAGCAAAAGTATGGCGCTGTTTTGCGCCGGGAATTGCTTGAAAACAAAGGGATAGAGCCTTTCCGCAATCCGAAGAAAGCAGGAATGCCTTAAAGACCGAATTGCGTGCTTTCAGAACGGCATCTTGAAGCCGGGCGGGATCGGCAGGCCGGCGGTCAGTTCCTTGGTCTTTTCGGCGGCGATCGCCTCGGCGCGCTCCTTGGCGGCCTTGTGGGCGGCGACGATCAGGTCCTCGAGGATCTCGACATCGTCCTCCTTGAACAGCGACGGATCGATCTTGAGGCCGAGCATGTCGCCCTTGCCGTTGAGCCGCACGGTCACCAGCCCGCCGCCGGATGTGCCTTCGACGTCGAGAGCGGCGATTTCCGCCTGCATCTGCTCCATCTTGGCCTGCATTTCCTTGACCTTGCCCATCATGCCCATGATGTCGCGCATCTGTCTCGTCCTCTTCTCTTATAGCTCGATGTCGTCGCCGGGCAGGATGTCGCCCTCTTCGGATTCCGCGGTCGCCGCCGCCGGCAGGTCCTCGGTCTCTGTCTCATCCTCTTCCGTCACGCGGATACGCACGTCGGTGATCCTGGCGCCGGGGAACTGGGCGAGGATCGCCGCCACGTCCGGGTCGGCGCGGGCGTCGGTGAACTGCGCTTCCCGCACGCTCTTTTCGGATTCGACCAGCGTCGGCTCGCCGGCCTCGTTGCTGAGCGTCACCCACCAGGTAATCCCGGTCCATTCCTCCAGCCGCGCCTTGAGGTCGCCGGCAATGGTCTTCGGCGCGTCGCCGGACAGGTTGATCTCCAGCCGGCCCGGCTCGATCTTCACCAGCCGCACGAAATTGCGCAGCAGCGCCTTTAGCCGCGGGTCGCGGTTCTTGGAGCAGAGATCGGCGATATCCGAGATCGAATTGACCGGGACCTTCGGCACAGGCTTTTCGGCCGGCTGTTCTTCCGCGCGGCCGACGGGTATTTCCCGCGGTACGGTATTCGGCACGGCCTGCAGCATCGCGGTCGGCCCACCGGCCGGTATCCGCGGGCTCGACATTTCGGTGCCGCGGGCATTGACCGGCGATTGCGGCGGCGAAACGGGACGTCCGCCGCCATTGCCGTTCGGTACCGGCGCCCGCTGGCCGTCGCCATTGGAAAATTCGGCAAGCCTGCGGGCGGCATCCTCGGGGGAGGGAAGATGGGCCGCATGCGTCAGCCGGATCAGCACCATTTCGGCCGCCCCCGCCGGGCGCGAGGAATTTTCCACTTCCGGAATGCCCTTCAGGAGCATCTGCCAGATGCGCGACAGCGTACTCACCGCCACGCCTTCGGCAAATTCGCGGCCGCGCACGCGCTCCACTTCGCTGATCGAAGGATCGCTGGCGGCGTCAGGGATATATTTGAAACGGGTGGTCAGATGGGTGAAATCGGCAAGGTCGGTCAAAACCACGACCGGATTGGCGCCAGCCTCGTATTGCTCCGTAAATTCCGAAAGCGCCGCCGTCACGTCACCGCGCACGATATGTTCGAAAAGATCGACGATGCGGGCGCGGTCGGCAAGTCCCAGCATGCCGCGCACGGTCTCCGTGATCACCTGGCCGCCGCCATGGGCGATAGCCTGGTCGAGCAGCGACAGGCCGTCACGCGCCGAACCTTCCGCCGCACGCGCGACCATGGCGAGCGCTTCCGGTTCAGCCGGAATGCCTTCCTTTTCCAGGATCGAGGTGAACAGGTGAACCAGGTCAGCGGCGCTGATGCGGCGCAGGTCGAACCGCTGGCAGCGCGACAGCACGGTGATCGGAACCTTGCGGATTTCGGTCGTCGCGAAGATGAATTTCACATGCTCCGGCGGCTCTTCGAGCGTCTTCAACAGGCCGTTGAAGGCCTGCGTCGAGAGCATGTGCACTTCGTCGATGATGTAGACTTTGTAGCGCGCTGAGACCGGACGGTAGCGCACCTGCTCGATGATCTCGCGGATGTCGTCGATGCCGGTATGGGAGGCGGCGTCCATCTCGATCACGTCGACATGCCGGCCTTCCATGATCGCCTGGCAGTGTTCGCCGGGGATCCTGAGGTCGATCGTCGGCTTGTCGATGTCGGATGTCTTGTAGTTCAGCGCGCGGGCGAGAATGCGGGCGGTCGTCGTCTTGCCGACCCCGCGAACGCCGGTCAGCATATAGGCCTGGGCGATGCGGCCGGTCTCGAACGCGTTGGTCAGAGTACGGACCATCGGCTCCTGACCGACCATCAGGTCCGAGAAATCCTTGGGACGGTATTTGCGGGCGAGCACCCGGTATCCGCTGCCTGCGGCGGGATTGGCGGCGGAGGTGCTTGAAGATGTGGGCCCGGTATTGCTCATTCAGTCCTGCCAGCCTGCGCGGGCCAATCCTGAGCACGGTCTTGACCGGGCCGGAAGCTGACCAAGATGGTAGTACAAGTAAAAGGGTGGGAGGCTGGCACGGCGACCCGTGCCTGGCTCGTTAGGGCTGCTTCCTTCCGGACCTGACCCGGTTGGCGAGTGGCTCGTCCACCACCAACCTCCCGCTTCCCATATCGTCAATAACGCTTCCAAATGCAAGCCAACCCTGTAAAAAACTGCTATCGAACAGAAAAACAAGGGAGGAAAGTTTGAGCGAATTCGAACTGGATGGCAGGATTGCCCGCGATTCCGATCTTGTGACGGTGCTGGGCCTCTGCCAGTTGCGCTTCCAGAACGACAGCCGCTGGCCGTGGCTGGTCCTGGTGCCGCAACGCGCCGGCATGACCGAGATCTTCGATCTTTCGCCAGCCGAACAGGCGCTGCTCTCGGTCGAGGTCAACAGGGTGGCCGCTGCCCTGAAGACGGTGACCGGCGCCACCAAGATCAATGTCGGCGCACTCGGCAATATCGTCCGCCAGCTGCATGTCCATGTCATCGCCCGGTTCGAGGAAGATCCGAACTGGCCCGGCCCGATCTGGGGTTTCGGCCAGCCGGTGCCCTATGGCGGGCAGCAGAAACAAGATTTTCTCAACAAACTGGTTGAAGCCCTTTCATGACAGCGAACCTTTTCGACACCGACGCACCCCATCCCGAACCGAGCAAGCTGACGGCCTTTTCCGGCAACAAGCTGGATCGCCGCGCCGAATACCGTGAGGACGATTGCGTCGAGAAGGCGCTCGCCGTGGAGGGCGCCCATATCCTCGCCTTCACCGGCAGCCGGTTGATCCTGAAGCACGACAGCCAGATCCTCGACCCGCTGTTTTCGCCCTACGAGCTCGCGGAACTCACGCCGGATTTCGACAACGCTGTGCTGCTCGGCTATCGCGAGACCGGCGAACCGCGCATCGCCGTGCCGATGCTGATCCCGGCGGAGGAACTGGCAAGCCACTACAAGCCGACCGAGGCGCGGGCGCTCTTTCGCGACCAACTCATCGAAGGCGAACTGCAGGGCGAGGTGGCGCAAGCCGTTGCACTGCTCAACTGGAATGCGGCCAACAAATTCTGCGGCAAATGCGGCTCGCCGACCGAAACCAGGATCGGTGGCTACAAGCGGGTCTGCACCCAGTGCCAGCACATGACCTTCCCGCGCACCGACCCGGTGGTGATCATGCTGACCGTCGATATCGAGCGCGACCGCTGCCTGCTCGGCCGCAGCCACCACTTTCAGGAAGGCATGTATTCGTGCCTCGCCGGTTTCGTCGAGCCAGGCGAAACGATCGAGGATGCGGTGCGCCGCGAAACCTTCGAGGAATCTGGCATCGAAACCGGCCGGGTCCGCTATCACGCCTCGCAGCCCTGGCCGATGCCGCATTCGCTGATGATTGGTTGTTACGCCGAGGCAAAATCCACCGAGATCAAGATCGATCCGCAGGAAATGGCCGATGTCCGCTGGTTCGAGCGGGCCGAAGCCGCCGCCATGCTCGATGCCGGCCCGGACGCTCCGGTTTTCGCGCCGGTCAAGGGAGCGATCGCCCACCGCCTGCTGCGCGACTGGATCGAGTGGAGCCGGTAGAACTATGACCGTCGCGAGGTCGGAGCGCCTGCTGGCTCTTCTCCAGACGCTCCGGCGCTACCGCCAGCCCGTCAGCGGCGCCAAGCTCGCCGCCGAGACCGGCGTCAGTCTGCGCACGCTCTACCGCGATATCGCCAGCCTTCAGGCTCAAGGTGCCTTCATCGAAGGCGAGGCGGGTCTCGGCTATGTGCTCAGGCCCGGTTTCATGCTGCCGCCGATGATGTTTTCGGAAGAAGAGATCGAGGCGCTGGTGCTCGGCTCCCGCTGGGTCGCAAAGACTGCCGATCCGCGGCTGGCCGCCGGCGCGGTTGATGCGCTCGCCAAGATCGCCGCCGTCCTGCCGGCAGATCTCAGGCAGGAACTCGACAGTTCGACGCTGCTTGTCGGAGCGCCGCGGCGAGGTGAGGACAGGGCCGATCTCGGCCTGATCCGAAAGGCAATCCGCGCCGAGCATATCCTTGAGCTCGCATATGAGGACGAAAAAGGGGCGCTGACCCATCGAAAAGTCTGGCCCTTCGCCCTCGGCTTCTTCGACAGCGTCAGGGTGATGGTTGCCTGGTGCGAACTGAGGCAGGACTTCCGGCATTTCCGCACCGACCGCATTTCCTCTGCGGCTTGGACGGAAACGCGTTATCCGCGCCGCCGGCCGGTCTTGCTCAAGGAGTGGCGAGAGGCTGAAGGAATTCCGGCCCAGCCATGAACACTACTGCCATTATCTGACAGTAGGCTGCGATAATCTACGGTCAGTCCCAACCAGGAGCAGTTCCCGGAAGAGGGAATTGCGTCACAAGGAGAACTGACATGGTCCATCCCGATTTTACCATCCTCTTCGTCGACAACCCGCTCGCCAGCGCGGATTTCTACCAGTCCCTCTTCGGCGTAGAACCCGTGGAAAGATCCCCGACCTTTACGCTCTTCGTGCTGAACACCGGCATGAAGCTCGGCCTGTGGTCACGCCACACGGCTGAACCGCCGGTGAAGGGCGAGTGCGGCGGCGGCACGGAAATCTGCTTCAGGCACGGGGACGCAGCCGGCGTGGACAAGACTTATGCCGACTGGTCGGGCCGCGGCCTGCGCGTACTCCAGACGCCGGTCGAGATGGATTTCGGCGACACGTTCGTCGTGACAGATCCGGACGGGCATAGGCTGCGGGTCTATGCGATGAGCGCACAGTAAGCGTAAACAGCCGTGGGGGTTGGGCGGGTGTGGCACCCGCTCTGCCCTGCCGGGACTCTCCCCTCGAGGGGAAGATCGCAACCCGACGTGTCCAGGCCGATCCTCGGGTTCAACACGAAGGCATTAGCGTGTCCCGTTTTCTACGGCCGCTCTCAGGCTCGCCTCTCACCCCTTCTGCAGCGCCCCGCGCATCGGGTGGCCCTTATACGTGCCGAGAACCCTGACCTTTTCCGAGAAGAATCGCAGTTCTTCCAGTGCCCGGCGCACGGGGGCGTCGTCCGGATGGCCTTCGATATCCGCATAAAACTGGGTCGCCACGAACTTGCCGCCGAGCTGGTAGCTCTCGAGCTTCGTCATGTTGATGCCGTTGGTCGCAAAACCGCCCATCGCCTTGTAGAGCGCGGCGGGGATATTGCGGACGTTGAACACGAAGGTGGTGACCAGCACCTCGTCCGGATCGTTCCGCTGCACCCATTTTTCGTCGCGGGAGAGCACCACGAAACGGGTGACGTTGTCGTCCCGGTCCTCGACATTCTCCGCCAGGATCTCGAGACCATAGAGATCGGCCGCAAGCCGCGGCGCCAGTGCCGCCATCGTCCGGTCGCCCTTTTCCGCCACCATCTTGGCGGAGCCGGCCGTGTCGCCTGCGACGACGGCCTTCCAGCCGTTCGAGCGGATGATCTTTCGGCACTGGCCGAGTGCATGGATATGGCTGTGGACGGTGCGGATTTCCTCGTGGGTCACGCCCGGCAGCACCATCAGCTGGAAGCGGATCGGCATGAAATATTCGCCGATGATATGCAGCCGCGATTCCGGCAGTAGGTGATGGATATCGGCGACGCGTCCGGCGATCGTGTTCTCGATCGGGATCATCGCCAGGTCCGCATCGCCGTTTTCGAGCGCCTGGAAGGCGTCTTCGAAAGTCGGGCACGGAAGCGGTTCCATGGTCGGGAACATGTCGCGGCAGGCCATGTCGGAATTGGCGCCGAAATCGCCCTGGAAGGCGATGCGATTGGTGAGTGCGTTCATGGGGTTATCCGTTACGAGGAGGCACGGGCAAACAGGATCGCACGGGCCTTTTCAAGGTCGGCGGGAGTATCGACGCCTAACGGAACCGAGTCAACGATCTCGGCATCGATGCGCATGCCGGCTTCGAGCGCCCTCAGCTGTTCGAGCGATTCGCGTTTTTCGAGCACGGACGGCCCGAGCGACACGAACTTTTCGAGCGCGGCGCGGCGATAGGCGTAGAGCCCGATATGGTGGTAGAGCGGCCCGTTGCCGTAGGGCGCGGTGGCGCGGGTAAAATAGAGCGCCTTCAACCGCGTTGCGGAAATCGGCGAGCCGACGATTTTCACCACGTTCGGATTGGTCTTTTCGTGTTCGTCGGTGATCTCGACGGTGAGGGTGGCGATGTCGGTCGAGGGATTGTCGAGCGGGCGCAGCGAGGCGCGCACCGCTTCCGGCTCGATCGTCGGCAGGTCGCCCTGAACGTTGATCACGAAGTCCATCTGCGCGTCCGGATCGGCCTTCTGGACGGCCTCGAAAATCCGGTCAGAGCCGCTTTGATGGTCCTGCCGGGTCATCACCACGTCGAAGCCCGCAGCGGCCACGGCGTCGTAGACGTCCTGGTGGTCGACGGCGACGATGATTCGCCCGACTTGCGCTTCCTCGGCGCGTTTTGCTACCTGCACGATCATCGGCAGGCCGGCAATATCAGCCAGAGGTTTTCCCGGCAGGCGGGTCGATGCCATTCGCGCCGGGATCAACACCAGCGTCCGGTCAAAAGCCGAATTCTTCATGAGAGACCCTTCTATTCCCGCGTAAACAGTGTCAAAAAGTCTCACGCGCGGGACGATAATCGTGTTGCAACAACCATGCAAAAGACATAGGTTCCGCGCGATTTCAAGATGGTCCGCTTTCCCACAAGCGGTTGCGAAGGAGCTTTTGCGGATGAACCCCAATGTCAACATGGCGGCAGGCGCCCTGCTTGCTACTGTTTTCGTCTTGATGTCGGTGTCCATTGCCTCGGAAGGCATTTTCCACTCCGAGGTACCCGAGAAGGCAGGATTTGCCATCGTCGCCGCCGAAGAGCCCGCAGCCGGTGAAGCCGCGGCACCCGCTGCCGCCGCCGTTCCGATCGCGCAGCTGCTGGCGAAGGCCGACGCCAAGGCCGGGGAAGCCGCATTCAAGAAGTGTCAGAGCTGTCATTCCGGGGAGAAGGGCGGACCGAACAAGGTCGGCCCCGATCTCTGGAGCATTGTCGACCGTCCTATCGCCGGACATGAAGGCTTTTCCTATTCGGCCGGCATGAAGGAGTTTTCCAAGGGCGGTGCCGAGCACTGGACCTTCGACAACCTCAACCATTTCCTGACCGCTCCGAAGGCTTTCGTGAAGGGTACGGCGATGGGCTTCGCCGGTCTGAAGAACGATGCCGAGCGCGCCAACCTGATTGCCTACCTGCGCACGCTGGCTGATTCGCCGGTTCCGCTTCCGGACCCGAATGCAGCCGCTCCGGCGCCCGCCACCAACTGATCGGCAATTCTCACGAATTTCAATCGAAATGCCCGGCGTCAGTCGGGCATTTTTGTTTTGGGCTTTCGTAATCGGAGATGCGGCTTGGCTCAGCCGAGCAGCCATGCCCAGAAGCCGACGGTGAAGACACCGAATGCGGTGGTCATGCTGATCACCGAGGCTGCAAGGCTATGGCCGGAGCGGAAGCGCTGGGCGATCAGCCAGGCATTGATGCCGGTCGGCACCGAGGCGGTCAGCACCAGCGCCGCGGTCCAGTCCTTCGGCAGGGCAAACAGATAACTTATCAGGAAGACGAGCGCCGGCAGCACCAGCAGCTTCAGCACCGCAGCGGCGCCCGAAAGGCCGATATCGCCCCGGATCGGATATCTGGTCAGCGCCATGCCGATCGATATCAGTGCAACCGGGCTCGCCGCGGCGGAAATCTGGTCGATGACGATGGCCGCCGCCGACGGGAGATGCAGGCCGAGGAAATTGAAGCCGACGCCGACGATGAGCGCGATCACCAGGGGGTTGCGGGCAAGGTTGGAGCCCACCTGCCCGAGGACCGCTGCGATGCCGCGCTTTTCGCCGCCGTCGACCTTGGCGGCCGCGCCCTCCATCAGGATCGTGCCGGCCACCATCATCAACGGCAGGTGGATCGCAAGCAGGATGGAGATCGCCACTAGGCCATCCTTGCCGACGACCTGGGCGACCAGCGGCAGTCCGATGAAGACGTTGTTGGCGAACGAGCCGGACATGCCGGCGATCACGCCGATCTTCGCATCCCGGCCAAAAACGCGGGTGGTGAGCATATGACCGATCCCCCAGGTCATGGCGACCCCGAGGAAATAGACGGTCCACAGCCGGAACGGCGAGGCTCCTTCGAAATGCGCATCCGCCAGCGTCCGGAAGATCAGCATGGGGACCGCGATCTTGAATACGAACTCGCCGAGCGCGTCGCCGGTCTCCTCCTTCAAGATCCCGGTCTTCGCTGTCATCCAGCCGATCAGGATCAGGATGAAGAGGGGCACGACATTCAGGAAGACGGAGGACAAGGGGCAGGCTTTCTGTGGAGACGTTTTTATGCGTCTAACGCATGTCGCGGCTTGCGACAAATGCGTTGGTGCAGAGAAACTGTTCGGCTGGAAGGCGCGGCGACGGCGCCCAACAAAAAAGCGGGGCAATCCCCGCTTTCCCTCCTGGTCTCGTCCAGGACATCCGGTGGTCGGCCGCCAGTTCATCCGTGGTCGGCAACACAACCGGATCGTCGAGTGTATAACCTGTGATCGTGACAGCAGAGTGACGGCCCGTGATCGGCCTTGGGAGACTTGGGGCAAAATGCCCCGGATTGCGGGCGTCGCGGTTATTTTCCCTTCCAATCTGGCCAAAACCCGAATACCGGTTTTCGCGACCAACTGCTTCCCAAGAGGATCAAGACCGGATGCCCAAGTTCGACGTGCTCGCCATCGGCAATGCCATCGTGGATATTCTCGCCCGCTGCGACGACAATTTCCTGAGCGACAATGCGATCACCAAGGGCGCGATGAACCTGATCGATGCCGAGCGCGCCGAACTCCTCTATTCCAAGATGGGTCCCGCAGTGGAAGCGTCCGGCGGTTCGGCCGGCAACACGGCAGCCGGCATTGCCGGTTTCGGCGGCAAGGCCGCCTATTTCGGCAAGGTTGCGGAAGACCAGCTCGGCAACATCTTCCAGCACGACATCCGTGCCCAGGGCGTACACTACCAGACCAGGCCGGAAGGCACCCACCCGCCGACCGCCCGTTCGATGATCTTCGTGACGCCGGATGGCGAGCGTTCGATGAACACCTATCTTGGCGCCTGCGTCGATCTCGGCCCGGAACATGTCGAAGAGGATGTCGTTGCCGAAGCCAAGGTCACCTATTTTGAAGGTTACCTCTGGGATCCGCCGCGCGCCAAGGAAGCGATCCGCGAATCGGCCCGCATCGCCCATGAGCATGGCCGCGAAGTGTCGATGACGCTGTCCGACCCCTTCTGCGTCGGCCGCTACCGTGCCGAGTTCCTCGACCTGATGTGTTCCGGAACGGTCGACATCGTCTTCGCCAACAGACAGGAAGCGCTGTCGCTCTACGAGACAGAGGATTTCGAACTGGCGCTGAAGAAGATTTCGCAAGACTGCAAGCTGGCGGCCGTGACGCTCAGCGAGGAAGGCGCGATCATCATTCGCGGCGACGAGCGCGTGAAGATCGACGCCTATCCGATCAGGGAACTGGTCGATACGACCGGCGCCGGCGACCTCTTCGCGGCCGGCTTCCTGTTCGGCTATACCCAGGACCGTTCGCTCGAGGATTGCGGCAAGCTCGGCTGCCTTGCGGCCGCCATCTGCATCCAGCAGATCGGCCCGCGCCCGATGGCGTCGCTCATTGAAGCTGCGAAGAAGCAAGGCCTCCTTTGAGGTTTGAGGCCTCGCAGGGAAGAGCTTATTTAAAGGCCTCGCCGGGATAGGCGCCCCAGATTTCGGCCTGGGCGATCCAGCCCTCGGCGCCGTTGGTTTCGGCGCGGCACCAATCGCCGTTGCATTCCTTGATCTGTAGCACGACCCCCGGCTCCAGCTTGGCGAGGACGGCGGCCGTCGCCTGCGGGTCGCGGCGCATGTTGACGTAGATATCCTTGCCCTTGCCGCGCATCCACGGGGCGGCGACCGCAGTCCGGTCGCCCGAGAGCAGGGCCTGGTTCACCCAGCCCTCTGTGCCCTCGGCGTCGCGGACCCGCCGCCAGTTTTCGTATTCCTGGATGATTTCCATCGGCGTGCCGGACTTCATATACATCCAGGACACCGCATAGTCCGTGCTCGGGCCGATGCGGATATTGACCTTCCTCGACTTGAGGCTGACGAAACGCGGCAGCGGCAGGCCACTCGGACCCTTGGCGGCACCCTGAGCGTAGCTCGGGGCGGGTGCGGACAGGGAGGCGACAAGCCCGAAGGAAAGAGCGATGAAGGAGCTGAGTATGGCGCGACGCATGTGTTTGGTTCCGGCTGAGCGATCTCGGGCTTTCGGGAACCTCGCGAGGTTTTGTTTGTCTTCGCTGACGGGTCTGGTAGAAAACGCCCTGGATGAATTGAATATCGCGCGACTTGGTTAAGGACCTCCTAAAGCAGGTCGCCCGAAAGCGGGTGCCGGTTTCGGGATAACGACATATGTCGAACAAAGCTTGAGGCACGCACCCCGGATACGTTCAGGTTCGTGCTTCAGGGCGTCAGGCAGAGAGTTTCATGACGGCGAAGAAGAAACCCAAGGTCTACATTACCCGTAAGCTGCCGGATGCGGTGGAAACCCGCATGCGCGAGCTGTTCGAGGCCGAACTCAATATCGACGACACGCCCCGGTCGCGCGAAGAGCTGGCGGCCGCCATGAAGTCAGCCGACGTGCTGGTGCCGACGGTGACCGACCGTATCGACGAGGCGCTGATCGAGGAGGCCGGGCCGCAACTCAAGTTGATCGCCAGCTTCTCCAACGGCTTCGACCATATCGACGTCGATGCCGCCGCGAAGAAAGGCATCACCGTCACCAACACGCCGAACGTACTGACCGAGGACACGGCAGACATGACCGTGGCGCTGATCCTCGCCGTCAACCGGCGGCTCGCGGAGGGTTCGCGCATCCTGACCGACAAGCCGGGTGAGTGGACGGGCTGGAGCCCCACCTGGATGCTCGGCCGGCGGATCTGGGGCAAACGTATCGGCATCGTCGGCATGGGCCGCATAGGCACCGCTGTCGCGCGCCGCGCCAAGGCTTTCGGCCTGTCGATCCACTACCATAACCGCAAGCGCGTCAGCCCCGCGACGGAAGAAGAGCTGGAGGCGACCTATTGGGACAGCCTCGACCAGATGCTCGCCCGCGTCGATATCGTCTCGGTCAATTGTCCCTCGACGCCGGCGACCTTCCATCTTCTGTCGGCGCGGCGCCTGGCGCTGATGCAGCCGACCTCGATCATTGTCAACACCGCCCGCGGCGACATCATCGACGAGGCGGCGATGATCCAGCTTTTGCGCGACAACAAGATCGCCGGCGCCGGTCTCGACGTCTACCAGAACGAGCCGGCGGTGAACCCGAAACTCGTCAAGCTCGCCCATCAGGGCCGGGTCGTGCTGCTGCCGCATATGGGCTCGGCAACGATCGAGGGCCGGATCGACATGGGTGACAAGGTGATCATCAACATTCGCGCCTTCTTCGACGGCCACCGCCCTCCGAACCGGGTGCTTCCGGGCCGCAACTGATCTTTTACCCCAGCCGCTTCTGCATCTCGATGGAGGTGATGCGGGTGAAGCCCGGATGAGAGTTTTCCGCCGTCTTGGCGAAGCCCCATCGTGCGAAGGCCGCGTGATTGGCGGTCAGTTCAATGCGGGTTTCGAGCCGCAGCGCCGGAAGGCCTCTTTCCCGGGCGATCGCTTCCGCCACCGACAGTAGCCGGCGGCCGATGCCCTTGCCCTGGCTGGCCGGGGCGACGGCGAGCTTGCCGATATAGAGGAAGCCCGGCTCCGGTTTGCAGAAGACGCAGCCGGCGAGCCTGCCGCCTTCGATCGCCGCAAACGCGATCTCGTCGCGGGCCTTCCGGGCGAGCGAGGCGAGCGTCAGGCGATGTGCGGAGGAAGGCGGATCGATGACGTCGTCCATATAGGCGAAGGAGGAGAGGATGAGTGCCAGAAGCTCGTCCCAGCGCCCGAAATCGTCGTCGATGCGGACAATCTCAACCGCGGCGTGCTCCATCACTCGGCGGCAGCCTTGGCCGTGCGGCGCTTGTATTTGATCATGTCGAAGCGAGCCGACAGCGAATCGTAGAGCATCAGCCGCCCGATCAGGGGCTCGCCGATGCCGGTCACGAGCTTGATCGCCTCCATCGCCATCAGCGTGCCGACCACCCCCGTCAGTGCACCCACGACGCCGGTCTCGGCGCAGGACGGGATCAGTCCCGCCGGCGGTTTTTCCGGAAAGAGATCGCGATAGCCGGGATTGAGAACGCCGTCCGGTCCCGTCTCGTACGGCTTCATCACCGTCACCGAGCCGTCGAACCGGCCGACCGCGCCGGTCACCAGCGGAACCCGGGTGGTTTCCGCGGCATCGGCGGCCGCATAACGGGTGTCGAAATTGTCGGAACCGTCGATCAGCAGATCGAACAGGGCGAGCTTGCGGGCCGCCCATTCGGCGGAAAAACGCTCCTCGAAATCGACGACGCGGACATGCGGGTTGAGCCGGGCGATCGCCTCGCGGGCGCTCCTGGTCTTCATCTCGCCGATCGTGCCGGTATCGTGGATGACCTGCCGCTGCAGGTTGGAAAGGGAAACGCGATCGTCGTCGATGATCCCGAGCGTGCCGATGCCGGCGGCGGCCAGATACTCGAGGATCGGCGCACCGAGCCCGCCGGCGCCGATCACCAGCACGCGGGCATTCTTCATCTTCTGCTGCCCCGCGCCGCCGATTTCCGGCAGCAGGATATGACGGCGGTACCGCTCGATCTCGTCTTGGCTCAATTTTTCCGGGGTCAGGCTTTCCATGATGCAATCATATCACTGGCCGCCGGGCCGCGTAAGGTGGATTTCAAACGCTGATGCCGCCATGCGCGACGGTAAAGAACTGTGCCCGGTCGGCCAGCGCGGAAAACATCGCCCGGTCCGTGCCGGTCATGAAGGACTGACCGCCGAGACCGTGAACGAGATCGAAGAGAGCAGCCCGCCGGCCTTCGTCGAGATGGGCGGCGATCTCGTCGAGCAGCAGGATCGGCGCGTAACCGGTCATATCGGCGGTGAGCCGCGCATGGGCGAGCACGAGGCCGATCAGCAGCGCCTTCTGCTCGCCCGTCGAGCAGCGCTCGGCCTCCATGTCCTTCTCGCGATGGCGCACCAGCAGGTCGGAACGGTGCGGTCCGTCGAGCGTGCGGCCGGCGGCGGCATCGCGGCCGCGGCCGTTGCGCAGCATGTCGAGATAGTCTTCTTCGAGATCGGCTGACGGGCGGTCCATCGCGCCATCCATGAAACCTTCGAGCGCCAGCACCGGCGTCGGGAACGGCGTCTCGCCGGAACTTGCCGATAGCCTTCTCAGAAGCCCGAGCATCTCCTGCCGGGCGGCGGCCATGGCGATGCCGAGACCGGCCATCTGCGCCTCGATGGCCGACAGCCAGGAAGGATCGAAACGGCCTTCCGACAATAGCTTGTTGCGGCTACGCATGGCGCGCTCGAAGTCGCTCGCCCGCCGGCCATGCCCGGGATCGAGCGACAGGACGAGGCGATCGAGGAAACGGCGGCGGTCCGACGAGGCACCGGTGAACAGCCCGTCCATCGCCGGCGTCAGCCACAGGACGCTCAGGTGGTCGGTAAGCTCCTCGGTCGATTTGGCCGGGGTGCCGTTGATCCTGAGCTTGCGGGTAACGCTTTCGCCTTCGCCCGGCTCGATGCCGGTGCCGATCGAAACCTCGCCGTCCATGCCGTCGACATCGGCAAAGATGGCGAACCCGCCGGCGGCGCCAACGCGCGTCACGTCGGACAGCACGGCGCGGCGCAGTCCGCGGCCGGGCGACAGGAAGGAAACGGCTTCCAAGAGATTGGTCTTGCCCGCGCCGTTCTCGCCGGTCAGCACCACATGCCGCCCGTCGAGCGGCAGCGCCGCTTCCGCATAATTGCGGAAATCGGTGAGCTTCAGCCGGGAAAGGGAGGTCTTCTGTGCCATCGGGAATCTTAGGGTTTCGTGAAACAGGAGCTAAGGGCTCGAAGCCTGGATGGCAAGCTTTTGCTTGGAGAGCGTCATCCCTCAGCCTAAGCCGTTCTCGGGGGGAGTTGGCGAGCCTAACTGCTTGTTGGTATCTGTCCGCCTTAAGCTGGACAAATTTCGGTGGGGCAGGCGGCGGCCTCGCTCGCGAACATCTTGAGAGAAGATTTCATTAGAATGGGCATTTTCAATGCAACTCTAATTTATAACTACCCAAAACTGAGGGGTTATGGCTAACAAGAAGTTAAAGGTTGGCTGTTAGAAATGACCATGCACGCATACGCATGTCATATCCGATTGGCCGCGTGGACCCTTTCAATTCCGGAGACCTCCCATGGAAGACCAGAACCACAAAGCCGATCTCGCCGAGCGCCTGGAATTTATCGGCCTTGGTCAGGAGCAGCGCCGGTCTCTGGCCGAGGTCCGGCCCGTCATCAAGGAAACGGTCGGCGACGCGCTCGATGCGTTCTACCGCAAGGTGAAGAGCAACCCGCACACTGCCAAATTTTTCTCCAACGATGCGCATGTCGCCCACGCCAAGAGCCGTCAGGCTGCCCATTGGGAAGGCATCGCATCCGGCAAATACGATGACAATTATGTGGAGGCGGTTTCCACGATCGGCCGCACCCATGCCCGGCTCGGTCTCGAACCGCGCTGGTATATCGGCGGTTACGCGCTGATCCTCGACGGCATCATCCGCGCCGTGGTGGCCCGCGAGATGACCGGATTGTTTCAGGCGAAGAAGGCGAAGGTTCTGTCCGAACATCTCTCGGCGGTGGTCAAGGCTGCGCTGGTGGACATGGACTACGCCATCTCGGTCTATCTTCAGGTGTTGAGCGACGAGCGCCAGAAAGCCGAGGCAGAGCGGGAGAATGCCAAGGCCGAGCAGGACACGGCGCTTGCCGCGCTCGATGGCGCCCTGAAGAGCCTTTCCGATGGCGACCTGACATCCGAACTCTGGCAGGAACTGGCGCCGAGCTTCGCCAAGCTGCAGCAGAACTACAATTCGTCGATCTCCGAGCTTGACGCGGCGATGCGCGAGATCAGCACTTCGGTTGAACAGGTGCGCGCCGAAGCCGGCGGCATTTCGTCGGCTTCCGAAAACATCGCCAGGCGCGCTGAACAGCAGGCTTCGGCGATTGAGCAGACGGCGGCGGCACTCGAAGAAATCACCACGATTTCCGGCCAGGCCGCGCAGCGGACCCGCGAAGTGCAGGAGATCGTGCGCGAATCCGCCTCAGAGACGGTTCGATCGGGCAAAGTGGTCGAAGAGGCGATTGCCGCGATGGGCGATATCGAGCAGTCCTCGCAGAAGATGACCCAGATCATCGGTGCCATCGACGAGATCGCCTTCCAGACCAATCTTCTGGCGCTCAATGCCGGCGTGGAAGCGGCCCGCGCGGGCGAGCAGGGCAAGGGTTTTGCCGTCGTCGCGCAGGAAGTCCGCGAACTGGCGCAGCGCTCTGCCGCCGCCGCCAAGGAGATCAAGGAGCTGATCGACCAGTCTTCGTCTGACGTTCACCGCGGCGTCGAGCTGGTCAACAGGACGGGGCAGGCGCTGGTCGGCATCGGCGGGCGGGTGAAGTCGATCGACGACCATATCTCGTCGATTGCCCGCTCGGCCCAGGAACAGGCTTCCGGCATCGAGGAAATCAATTCCGCGATCCGCAGCATGGACCAGATCACCCAGCAGAACGCCGCTCTGATGGAAGAGACCAATGCCTCGACCCGGAGCCTCGTCGGCATCAGCAGCCGGCTGGCGTCGCTGCTCGGCCACTTCAAGACGAAGGCCGTGCGCGAGACGCGTACCGAGCGTCCGCGGCTGCGTGCCTGATCTTCGGCCCGGAATCCGGTCCAGAATTCGGCCAGAAACATGGACCGGGCGGCGCCGGTCGGCTAGTGTCCTGTGGTTTTCCGAAGGAGGCCGCGACATGACCGACAGAGACCGCCCGTCCTGCATCGCCCATTGGGCCGAAGTGGAAAAGCCCGAGGAAGGGCATTACCGCGGCGACGACGAGCTGATGGGGTTCGGCGCGCCGCTGGCCCGCCATTTTGGCCTGACGCGGCTCGGCATCCATCATGAGCGGTTGCCGCCGGGGCGACGCACCTCCTTTCCGCATGCCGAAAGCGCCGAGGAGGAGTTCGTCTACGTGATCGAGGGAACGCCGGAAGCCTGGCTGGATGGCGAGGTCTATCCGCTGAAGCCGGGCGACTCGGTGGGCTTTCCGGCCGGCACCGGCTTGGCGCACACCTTCATCAACAATACCGATGCGGAAGTACGGCTGCTGGTGGTGGGCGAGGCTTCCACGCATGCGAACCGTATAGTTTATCCCAAGCATCTCGACATGAAGCCGATCCGCTCCGACTGGTGGGATGATGCGCCGGTGCGGCCGCTCGGACCCCATGACGGCATGCCGGACGCGGTTCGTGCCGAAAAAGCGGCCAGGAAGGCCGCGAAGGAAGATTCAGGTGAGTGACGAACAAAGACTGGTTAAGCTCGAGGAGCTGGCCGCCCATCAGGCCAAGGTGATCGAGGAATTGTCCGATCAGCTCGCCGAGCAATGGAAGGTGATGGAACAGGCACGTGCCAAGCTCGACCGGCTGACCGAGCGGTTCCTGTCGCTGGAGGAGACCTCGCTGGAAGCGCCGGCCGTCACCAGACCGCCGCATTATTGACCGCCCGGTTGCCGCTCAGGCGGCGCGGGGCATGCGCCGCCTGAGCGCGACATATTTCCTCGACCGATTGGACACGGACGGACGGATATTCCGGAGACCTACTGTGCCTTTAAGCCGTGCACGAGGTGGCGAACCACGAGGCGCAGCTGTTCAGGCGCAATCTCCAGCCGGTCGGTGAGCAGCCGTTTCCACACGAAGCTCGTTATGATCTCCATGGCAAGCTCGGGTACGACCCAATCGGCCACTTCGTCTCGGGCCTTTGCCCGGCGGAATATCTCGCCGCCCTGCTGGTATCGCTCGGCCATGTAGCCCGCGAGCGCCTTGCTGGCCGCCGGGTCGGTCTGGGCCTCGGCGATGACGGAGCGGAAAACCGCGCCTCCATGGCCGGTGTTCCAAAACTCGAGCAAGTCGCTCAGGAGCTGGAAGATATCCGTCTCGATCGCGCCGGTATCAGGTGCGATATCGACGAATTTCTGGCGGTGGTAGACATCCAGAAGCAGGATCGTACGCGTCGGCCACCACCGATAAATCGTCGGTTTGCCTGCGTGGGCTCGCCGGGCCACGGCCTCGATCGAAAACGATCCCAGCCCGCCCTCGACAAGAATTTCCTCCGCAGCCCGGAGAATGGCGTCCTGGCTGGCGGGGTTGCGCTGGGCGCCGATCGACGTGCGGCGCGCCTCCGCCGCCTTTTTCCCCGTCATGCGGACCCCCCAAGCAAAATTTTATTCGACATCACAAGAGTCCTACTTGAACGAAACGGCTCGTTTCGTTATATGAGCTCCATGGAAACGGACCGTTTCTATGGAGCTCATAGTGACCACAGCAACTTTAACCCTCAGTTCCGATAGCAGAAATCAAGCCATGGAGGCGCAATTGCAGACCGTACCCGCTCGCGTCAACCCTTCGAAGGCGCGTCTCGCCCTCGTAATGATCCTCGCCATCTATCCGTTGATCACCGTACTTCTCTATATCCTCGCGCCACTCACCGAAGGTTGGGCCGTGTGGCATCGAACGATCCTGATCGCGCCGATCATGGTGCTGTCGATCGTATTTGTCGTCTCGCCGGCAATCCAGAGATATTTCGGCTGGTTCGTGGCCCGCATGCCTTCGCCGACAAAATAAGCAGGTTTGACGGGTGTCAATCGGCATGCTGAAAATGCTGATAGAGAGGAAGAGGCCGGACCGTGCCGGCCACTTCGACAGGCAGTTGCATGACCCTTCCGGAATTCACCCTCGCCATCCTCCTGCTTCTCTGCACGCCGGGGCCGACCAACACGCTGATGGCGCTTGGCGGGTATGCGCGCGGCTGGCTGAGGGGCCTGCCCCTGATCGCCGGCGAACTCGGCGGCTATCTGCTGGTGATCGTGCCGGCGGCAACGCTTGCGGCGCCTTTCTTCGATGCCTATCCGCAGGCGCTGGTCTGGGCGAAGCTCGCGGCGGGTATTTGGGTTCTTTATCTCGGCTATCGCCTGTGGATGTCCGAAAAGCAGGCGAAGGAAGCGGTGGAAGTTTCCGTCCGCCAGGTCTTCGTCACGACGGTGCTGAACCCCAAGGCGCTGATCATCGCGCTCGTCATCATGCCGCATGGCAGCCTGCCGGAACTCGCGCCCTGGCTCGCGCTATTTGCCGGACTGGTAATCTGTGCCGCCAATGGCTGGATCGCCTTCGGCAGCCTGATGCGGCGAACGGAGCGTTTCGAGGTGAAGCCGATCGTCGTGCGCCGCGCTGCCGCTGCCTGCCTCGTCCTCTTCGCAATGATCCTCGCCAGCGGATCGATCCAGTCGCTGGCCTGACCCCCTCGCTTGCGATCGTCGATGTCGAGCACAATCCGGAAGAGATCGCCCGCCCCTGGAGGCGAACCGCGCGGGCCGGCATCTATGAGCCGCATATGGTGAGCGATCCGCGCAGCGGTGTCCACGACACCTTCTAGGCGCCCAACGAAAAAGCCGCCCGCAACGGCCTGTTGCGGGCGGCTTCAAAATTTAGGATTGAGAAGCTCAGCTCTCGAAGAATTCCTTCATCCGGGCGAAGAAGCCCGTCGATTCCGGATTGTTGTCCTTCGAGGACAGTTCCTCGAATTCCTGCAGCAGCTCGCGCTGCCGCTTGGTGAGCTTCTGCGGCGTCTCGATCTGGATCTGGATGTAGAGATCGCCCGTCTGGCTGGACCGCAGCACCGGCATGCCCTTGCCCTTCAGGCGGAACTGCTTGCCCGGCTGGGTGCCTTCCGGCACCGTCACGCGGGATTTGGTTCCATCCAGAGTGGCCACGTCGAACGTGCCGCCAAGGGCGGCCGTCGTCATCGAGATCGGCACGGCGCAATAAAGGTCTGCGCCGTCGCGCTGGAAGAACTGGTGCGGTTTCACCGACAGGAAGATGTAGAGATCGCCCGCAGGCCCGCCGCGCGTGCCGGCTTCGCCTTCGCCCTGAAGGCGAATGCGGGTGCCGTCTTCGATGCCGGCCGGGATGTTGACCGACAGCGAACGTTCTTCGGTGACGCGGCCCTGGCCGTGGCACTTGCCGCAGGGATCGGTGATCGTCTGGCCGCGGCCGTGGCAGGTCGGGCAGGTGCGCTCGACCGAGAAGAAGCCCTGGGATGCGCGCACGCGGCCGGAGCCCTGGCAGGTGCCGCAGGTCTTAGGCTGGGTGCCGGGCTTGGCGCCCGAACCGGAACAGACGTCGCAGGTGATCGAGGTCGGTACCCGGATCTGCGCCGTCTTGCCGGAAAAGGCTTCTTCCAGCGTGATTTCCATATTGTAGCGAAGATCGGCGCCGCGTTCGCGACCGCCGGTCGAGCGCCGGGCACGACCGCCGCCCATCATTTCGCCAAAGATATCTTCAAAGATGTCGGAGAAACCGCCGGCGCCCGCGCCCGAGAAGCCGCCGCCACCGCCCATTCCGCCCTGTTCGAAGGCGGCATGGCCGAAGCGGTCATAGGCCGCGCGCTTCTGGGGATCCTTCAAGGTCTCGTAGGCTTCGCCGAGCTCCTTGAACTTCTTTTCGGCTTCTGCGTCGCCCGGATTCTTGTCGGGATGATATTTCATCGCGAGCTTGCGGAAGGCGCTTTTCAGCTCCTTCTCATCGGCTGTCCTGCCGACACCCAGCGTTTCGTAAAAGTCTGCTTTTGCCATGGAGGTAACCGGCTCCGGAAAGGATTCCGGCTGCACGAAGGCAGCCGGATACTCAAGTCAACTATGGTCGAGGTCTGGCCATCAGGCAACCGGCGGATCAGGCGGACTTCTTGTCGTCCTTGACTTCCTCGTAGTCGGCATCGACGATATCGTCCTTGCCACCCTCGGAGCCTTCGCCGCCTTCGGCCTGCTGGGCCTCATAAATGGCCTGACCAAGCTTCATCGATACTTCCATCAGGACCTGCGTCTTCGCCTGGATGTCATCGGCGTCCGGCTCGGAGGCTTCGATGGCGGTCTTCAGCGAAGCGATCGCATCCTCGATCGCCTTGCGGTCGGTCTCGGAAACCTTGTCGCCATATTCCTTCAGCGACTTCTCGCTGGAGTGAACGAGGCTTTCGGCCTGGTTCTTGGCTTCGACGCCGGCGCGGCGCTTCTTGTCGGCTTCGGCATTGGCCTCGGCGTCCTTGACCATCTTTTCGATCTCGGCGTCGGAGAGACCGCCGGAAGCCTGGATGCGAATCTGCTGTTCCTTGCCGGTGCCCTTGTCCTTGGCCGAAACCTGGACGATGCCGTTGGCGTCGATGTCGAAGGTGACTTCGATCTGCGGCATGCCGCGCGGCGACGGCGGCAGGCCGACGAGGTCGAACTGGCCGAGCAGCTTGTTGTCCTGGGCCATTTCGCGCTCGCCCTGCGATACGCGGATCGTCACGGCCTGCTGGTTGTCCTCGGCGGTCGAGAAGACCTGGGACTTCTTGGTCGGGATCGTCGTGTTGCGGTCGATCAGGCGGGTGAAGACGCCACCGAGCGTTTCGATGCCGAGCGACAGCGGGGTCACGTCGAGCAGCAGAACGTCCTTGACGTCGCCCTGCAGAACGCCGGCCTGGATGGCGGCGCCGAGAGCGACGACTTCATCCGGATTGACGCCCTTGTGCGGCTCCTTGCCGAACAGCTGCTTGACGACTTCCTGGACCTTCGGCATGCGGCTCATGCCGCCGACGAGAACCACTTCATCGATTTCGGCGGCGGTGACGCCGGCATCCTTGAGGGCTGCCTTGCACGGTGCGATGGTGCGCTGGACGAGATCGTCGACCAGGCTTTCGAATTTGGCGCGGGTCAGCTTCAGGGTCAGGTGCTTCGGACCGGAAGCGTCGGCCGTGATGAACGGCAGGTTGATTTCGGTCTGCTGCGAGGAGGAGAGTTCGATCTTGGCCTTTTCGGCAGCTTCCTTGAGGCGCTGCAGGGCGAGCTTGTCGTTCTTCAGGTCGATGCCCTGGTCCTTCTTGAACTCGTTGGCAAGATATTCGACGAGACGCATGTCGAAGTCTTCACCACCGAGGAAGGTGTCGCCGTTGGTCGACTTCACTTCGAAGACGCCATCGCCGATTTCGAGGACCGAGATGTCGAACGTGCCGCCGCCAAGGTCGTAGACGGCGATCGTCTTGCCGTCCTTCTTGTCGAGGCCATAGGCGAGAGCGGCTGCCGTCGGCTCGTTGATGATGCGCAGCACTTCGAGACCTGCAATGCGGCCGGCATCCTTGGTTGCCTGGCGCTGTGCGTCGTTGAAGTAGGCCGGTACAGTGATGACGGCCTTTTCGACCTTTTCACCGAGGTAGGATTCAGCGGTTTCCTTCATCTTCTGAAGGATCATCGCGGAAACCTGTGCGGGGGAATAGTTCTTGCCCTGGGCCTTGACCCATGCATCGCCATTGTCGCCCTTGACGATATCGAAGGGGACGAGGCCCTTGTCTTTTTCAACCGTCGGATCTTCGTAGCGGCGGCCGATCAGGCGCTTCACGGCGAAGAGGGTATTGGTGGGGTTGGTGACCGCCTGGCGCTTGGCCGGCTGGCCGACGAGGCGTTCGCCGTCATCGGAAAATGCGACCATGGAGGGCGTGGTACGCGCGCCTTCGGCGTTCTCGATCACCTTTGCATCTTTGCCGTCCATGATGGCGACGCAGGAGTTGGTGGTACCGAGGTCGATGCCAATTACTTTTGCCATTTTCTTCTCTCTCCTTTAAGCGAACCATCGGAACCCCTCAAAGGCATTCCACTGACAGTTCCTCGACTGGGATGGTACGCAGCATCGGCTGCGGTCATGCGGCGTATATAAGGACGGGTTTTTAGGACTGCAAGGCGAGAAATCGCCCGGATCCTAGCAAAAAGAACAGTTTGCCGAGCAATACTGTCAATACGCTTCACTGCCCCATGATCAGGTCGAAAAGCGTTGTCTGCCGCGGCTGGTCTCTGGAGCCCGCAACGCCTACGTCGCCGGGCGGAACGGGGCCGCCGCCGATCGCTCCCGGCGGCACCGGAGCGGACGAATCATAGGGGCCGCGATACTGGCGATAATCACGGACCGGAACGTCGCCGGGCGGCACTACATCGCCACGGCGGCCGCGGTCGCCATAGACCGGCCTGTTGTCGTAGATCTGTCCGTTGTTCCTGTTGTCGTATCCCTGGTTGTCGCCATAGACGGGCCGCACGCGGGCGGGTTCCCGTTCGATCGAGGCGGAATCCTGGGCGGGAGGGCGCGGCGCCGGCGGATAGTCGGCGGGGAGTTCGTCCTGGGTTCGGCGGCCACCGGGCAGGATGCCGGAAATAATATCGCCGATCGTCGTTGACGGCGAATCCGGCTGGACTGCGGCCGGCGGCGGCAGATCAAGGGCGCGGCCGGTGCCGAACAGCGGCGTCGGCGTATAACCCTTCATCGCGGACGTCATATATTCCTTCCAGGCCTTTGCCGGCAGACCGCCGCCGGTTACCTTCTTCATGAAGGCGCCGTCGTCGTTGCCGAACCAGATGCCGGTCGTCATGATGCTCGTATAACCGACGAACAGCGCATCGCGGAACGATTGGGTGGTGCCCGACTTGCCGGCTGCCTGCCAGCCGTCGATCCTGGCGGCCTTGCCGGTACCCTCGTTGATGACGCGGTTCATCATGCCGTTCATCGTCGCCGCCACCGGCTCGCTGAGCACGCGCGGCGGGTTGGCGTAATCGGCCTCGTAAAGCACCTTGCCGTCCGGATCGATGATACGCTTGACGATATGCGGCGTCGCCTTATAGCCGCCGTTCATGAAGGATGCGTAGGCAGACGTCAGCTCGACCAGCGAGACTTCCGAGGTGCCGAGCGCGATCGAAGCATTTGCCTGGATGTCGGAATCGATGCCGAGCCGGTGGGCGAGGCTCACCACCTTGTCGGGACCGACCTGCATGGCCAGCTGCGCGGCAACCGTATTCAGCGATTGCGCGAAGGCCGAGGCGAGCGTCACCGGGCCGCGGTATTTCTCGTCGAAATTCTCCGGCGACCAGTTGCCGATCTTGACCGGTGTATCGTTGACCATCGAGTCCGGCCGGGCGCCGGCTTCGAGTGCGGCGGCATAGACGAAGGGTTTGAAAGCCGAACCCGGCTGGCGCTTTGCCTTGACGGCGCGGTTGAACTGGCTCGTCGCATAATCGCGGCCGCCCACCAGCGCCCGGATCGCGCCGGTCGCATCGACCGAGACGAGGGCCGCCTGCGAGGCGTTGAGCTTGCCGCCCTCCTTCTTGAGGACATCGTTCAGCGACTTTTCGGCGGCGGCTTCGAGGCGCATGTCGAGCGTGGTCTCAACAGTCACATCGACTTTCGGCTCACCGATCAGGCTCTTCACCTCGTCGACGACCATGTCGGCGGCATAATGCTGGGCGCCGGTCCAGTAGCGCTTCGCCTTGGCCGGCGGCTGCGACATGGCACTCTTGAGGTCGCTGTCGGTGATGTAACCTTCCTCGCGCATCGTGCCGAGCACGACCTGGGCGCGCGCCTCCGCTGCCTTCGGATCGCGGGCCGGCGACAGGCGGGAAGGTGCCTTGAGGAGGCCGGCAAGCGTTGCCGCTTCGCCGAGATTCGCGTCGCGGGCGGACTTGTTGAAATACCGCCGCGAGGCGGCCTCGACGCCATAGGCGTTCGAACCGAAGAACACCCGG
The DNA here is from genome assembly GCF_002968675.1 of Neorhizobium sp. T25_13. Lineage (NCBI taxonomy): Bacteria > Pseudomonadati > Pseudomonadota > Alphaproteobacteria > Hyphomicrobiales > Rhizobiaceae > Neorhizobium > Neorhizobium sp. T25_13. Next base: position 414,702 of record NZ_PVBI01000005.1, on the reverse strand, counting down.
TTCAGGTACATGGCGAGGATCTGGTCCTTGGTGAACTTGTGCTCCAGCCAGAAGGACAGGAGCACCTCCTGGATCTTGCGTTCGAACGTGCGGTCCGGCGACAGGAACAGGTTCTTGGCGAGCTGCTGGGTGATCGTCGAACCGCCCTGGATCGGCTGGCCGGTCAGGTTGTTGACCAGGGCGCGCGCCAGGCCCAACGGATCGACGCCGAAATGCGAATAGAAACGCCGGTCCTCGATGGCGATCACCGCCTGCGGCAGGTAGGGCGACATCTCCTCAAGCGCCAGGGCCTCGCCGCCGGTCGAGCCGCGATTGGCGACGACCGAGCCATCGACCGCGGTGATCTTCATGTTCGCAGGGCGGTCCGGGATCGACCAGGTACTGGCGGCCGGCATTTTAGCGCCGTAATAGAGCACCAGCCCGCCGACTGCGATGCCGGCCCAGATGCCGAGCACGAAACACCAGTAGACCAGCCGCTTGAGCGGCGAGAAGAGCCCGCCGCCCTGGCGACGGATGGAGGCTTTCCTGTCGCGGGAGGGACGGGCGCGTTCCGGGCGATCGGAACGCTCGTCGCTTTCGGCTTTCGATGGACGTCTGCCAGGCCGGCCGTTGCCCACGATCCGCTCATCTGCGTCGAGCCGCAAATCGCCACTCGGCCGCGAACCTTCGAACGACGGTTCAACGCGTTTGTCTGATTTGCCTCTGGCTGCCATGGTGAGCCGGCATACCCCCGTTACGCGCCTGTCAAAACAGGCTGTTACTCGAATGTCTGATCGCCCAAGCCTTTGGCTGGACTCTAAATGCGGCGATTTAAGGAGGCGTAAAGGACGCGCTTATTTGGCCGGGTCTTGAACCGCTTGACTTCCGTCTCCATTTATGAGAACAAATAGAGAACATTTGGAGGTACTGATGAGCAGAACCGAACAGGTGATCGAACGTGCAATGGCCGCAGTCGCGGCATCGAAGGCTCTCCGCGAGGCTGAAGCGCAGCGTCGGCGCGAGACGTTCCAGAAGATACAGATCGCCAACCAGCGACGCCCGAATATTCCCAAAGGAATTCAACTGCCGCTGGATCTCCATTGAAATGCCGCAACGCCCTGGAGGGCCGGGCGTTGGCCTATGTCACAAAAGCTGCCCGATACCGCATCCAACCTTAAAAAAATCCGATTCCTGATGGAACAAGGAGGCAAGATCCGCGTTACGACGGATTCCACCTTGGAGGAGGGGAGGACATGCAGAAAATAGTCGAGGCAGTCGTCCGAAATGGCGACCAGCGCGTCCCGGTCGGGCTGGTCAGCGTCAAGCAGGCACTTGAAATGCCTGAAAGGGGAATGCTGGAGTTCAGCCACCCCGCTTATGAAGCCGGGAAGACTGATATTTTCGTCAATCGCGAAACCCTTTCAAAACTGATGTAATCGCCGCGAAGCGATGAAACAGGCCGTATGAGGCAACCTGAAAACGCGAATTCGTGATTTCGGGTTCATCGCACTACGGGTTACCTTTGCACCCGCAACCACAGCGAAAGGAGAATGGCATGAAGACAGTTCTCGTAATCGCCGCCGTGCTCGGCCTGTCATCCACCGCAGCCCTTGCGGAATGCGCCGGCCACGACGTCACGGCTTCCGCCAAGGTGGACAAGGAAGTCACTACGGCAAGCATCGCGCCTCCGAAAGTGGACCCGCGCGAGGAAGCCGTCGTGCTAAAGCAGTCCGAAGGACAGGCTAAAGTCACCGAATAATGGTTTTGCCCGCGCCGGCCCTGTCGGCGCGGGTTTCCATTCCCTTCAGACAAAGGCCTGCCCTTTCAGATGGGAAGCTGGAGACGGAACCTCGCGTTCCGTTTGGGTGTTGTTTCCGAAAAGGAGACTTCAATGGCCAAAAAACCTCTCGCTGCCGGCTTTACCGGTGATGTCGCCGAAGAGACAGGCGTTGGTGCCCGTACGAAATCTGCCGTTCATCATGTCAAGGACGAGGCGGGCATGGTCGCCGCCCACGCCATCGACCATCCGGCCGCTACCGGCTCGGCAATTGCTACCGTCGGTCTGCTCGGCCTGGCGATAGGCTACATGCTTGGCATGTCGTCCGCCTCCCGCGACCGGCGCCGGTATCGCTGAAGGCGAGTGAGGTTTTCTTCGGGAATACTGGCCGCCCCGCGGAACCGTGGCTGGCCTCAGTCGTTGGTTTCCTGACAGGAAAAGGAGGCCATCATGCCCAATCGAGACCCTATCCCCGCTCCGAGCCCTCAGCCGCGCGGGCCGACACCGGCGGGCGGCGTACCCGATCGAACCCAGGAAAAACCGCCATTGACGCCTGCACAGGATCCGGGCGACAGCAAGAACCCGCAGGATCCGACGCTCAATCCCGCCCTGATGCCGACCGGCGATCCGGCGGGCATGGCATAAGCCGTCATTGGACCTTCATGCCTCGTCCTTAGACACCTGGAGGACCCGTATAGGTAGTAACCCGTACGGGTCCACCCTTATATTACACCCGTCTATTATTGTTATTGTCAATTTATTAGCCAAGGCTCAAAATCCTCCCTCCTGTGGCTTGTAGACCTTTTTGTTCCTCGGGCGCCGACAAGGCCGGCGCAAGTCTGTCGCAATAGAAGGCCGCTGGTAAGTTTCTCCAGCCGCCATTGTAGAGCAGGGCGAGGAGAATGGTCCGCCGGTCGGGCACCGTATGATCGGGAGGGTTATATGCCTACACAGATGGTTAGAAATCCTGTCAATCCGGACCAGCTCAGCTTGCTGCAGCAGGTCTTTGACCAGGCTTGCGCCGAACACCAGATCGACAAGGCGAGCCCCGATGCCGAGGCACTCGCGCTGATCCTCGTGAACTCCCTTCAAAAAGGCTCGGACGACAAGCAAAAGCTCTCGGCGCTGGCCGAGGCGCTGGCGAAAAGCCGATAGGTTCTTGCTTTAAACGAGGAACCTATCAGTCCTTCGGCAGTTGAACGGTCTCTTGAAAAACGCAAGGAGGCCGTAATGGCAGAGCCCGTCAGAAACCTGAACACCCCCGCGAAATCGAATACGCCCTCTTTCGATCACGAACCCGGCGAAAACGTCAGGACCGAGATCGCGACGCTGCGTTCCGAGATTGCCAACCTGCGCGAAATGCTCTCCGAAAAGACCGGTGCCGCCTATGGCAAGGTCACTGAGCGCGCCGGCAATGCTGCGCATTACGTACAGAACGAAGCAAGCTCGGTTGCCGGCACCATCCGCGAACATCCCGCCGCGACCACGACGCTGTTCACCCTGATCGGCGCGATCGGTTTTGCCATTGGCTATGTGGTTGCAACCGCTTCGGCGGAAAGCAAGCACGCCTGGTACGACCGTTACTTGAGCGGCCGCCTCTAAACCGGATCCTGACCGACATCGATCCAGGTCGCTGCGGTCAGGTCCGCCATACGGTCGGGGCTGATGCGCACAGCGGCATTGGTGGCGCCGGCCGCAGGCACGACTTCCGGGAATTTCCGAAGCGACACGTCGCAATAGATCGGGATCCGGGAAGGCAACCCGAACGGACACACGCCGCCGATGGGATGGCCGGTGATCTCGGCCGTCTCGTCACCGCCGAGCATGCGCGGCTTGGCGCCGAAATGATCCCGGAATTTGCGGTTGTCCAGGCGGCTGGTTCCCGACATCACCACGAGCACGATGATTTCCCCGGCGCGCACGCAGATCGTCTTGGCGATCTGCTCGGGCGCCACCCCGTGAGTGAGGGCGGCAAGCGGCACGGTGGCCGAGCTTTGCTCGGTAATGATGACGTGGACATCGGGGGCGTTGGCGGCGAAGAAGGCGCGGACGGATTCGAGGCTCATGCCACTCAAACTGGCTCAGGACGGCGCGGGCTGCAAGAGGACAAAGGAGCTATGCGACAATTGCAATGCTGCACTGCGATATCGTGACTGTTTTTTAAGCTTCGCTCCTGTATGTTCAATTCATCGACGGGCGCACTCCTCCTCCCAGCGCCCCAGATGGGACCGACAACACCTCCTCCTCCCAGTTGTTGGTCAGTTTCGGAAGCCCGGCGCACCTCCTCCCGCGCCGGGTTTTCTGTTTTACGCGCCTTGAAATCGCTGGCTATTTCGCCTTTGAAAGCGCGGCTTAATTTTCCCGATCTTGACCTTTTTGACCGGAGCCATTATCTGGTTCGCCATCGATATTTGTTTGATAGCCAGCACTATGCGCCTCGCGGCGTTTGCGACGATCTCTCTTCAAATACGAAACTTCAACGTTCCAAGCGCTCGAGCGTGGAATAGTCGGTCATATTTGCAAGGGAAAGGCATCGTTATGGCTACCGGTACTGTAAAGTGGTTCAACGCAACCAAGGGCTACGGCTTCATTCAGCCTGACGACGGTTCGCAGGACGTTTTCGTTCACATCTCCGCCGTTGAGCGCGCTGGCCTCGGCCAGCTCAAGGACGGCCAGAAGATCTCCTACGAACTCGTCAGCGACAAGCGTTCTGGCAAGGTTTCCGCAGACCGCCTCCAGGGCGCATGATCTGCTGAAGACCTCAGAGTCGAACTCGCGAAAGGCCGGCTTGTCCGGCCTTTCTGCTTTTCTGGAGCAGGCTCCTCCAGTGTTTAGAGCGATTCTAAACTTAACCCCTTGTAAACGGAAACCTTAGCTCCCATCTTGGGTTCAATAGCGTTTCCGACGCACCGCATGGTCGGGGCTCCAAAGGCCTGAGCGAGCATGTGTGTTACGGCAAATACGGGCGACCGTGCCGTCTTGAGGCAGTTTTCATATCCGCGTTAACGGGATGTTTACTTAACCGAGGGACGATGACCGCTAGAGCCGCAGTGATCTGAAAAGGTCGAAGAGCGGCCGCGTCGGAAATGCTTGTCCCATTTCGAGTGACCACGGATGTACTGGCACCAGTGAATGGGAGTGGAAAGGTCGGGCTTGCCCCGGCCTTTTTGTTTTTAAGGGCCTGACGCGGAGACGCGTCGGGCCCTTCTCCGTTTCAGGCCTGCAGAGGTCAGTCAGCCAGCGCCGCGATGATGCGCGCCCACGAGCGGATACCCTTGTGGAAGGAGCGCAGGTCGTATTTTTCATTCGGCGAGTGGATGCGGTCGTCGCTGAGGCCGAAGCCGACGAGCAGCGATTCCATGCCGAGCGTCTTCTGGAAATCGCCGACGATCGGGATCGATCCTCCGACGCCGACAACCAAGGCCGGCTTCGGCCACTCCTCGGAAAGCGCCGTCTTCGCCTTGGTGAGCACCGGCGAATCGTAACCGAGCTGGATAGCCGGCGAGCCGCCATGCGTCAGGAACTCGACCGAGCAGTCAGCCGGGATCTTCGAGCGCACATAGGCGCGAAAACTCTCGCGGATCTTTTCGGGGTCCTGGCCTCCGACGAGACGGCAGGACACTTTGGCCGACGCCTTAGATGCGATGACGGTCTTGAAGCCCTGGCCTTCGTAGCCGCCGCTGATGCCGTTGAATTCGCAGGTCGGCCGCGCCCAGAGCAGTTCGAGCAGCGAACGGCCCTTTTCTCCGGCCAGTTCCGACAAGCCCACCTCTCCCAGAAAGTCGTCGCGACCGCTGACCAGGTTTTCCCAGGCGGCCTTGATATTGGACGGTGTCTCCTCAATGCCGTCGTAAAAGCCTTCGAGCGTCACGCGGCCGTTATCGTCATGCAGTCCGGCGAGGATTTTCGACAGGATCTGGATCGGGTTTGCCGCAGCGCCGCCGTACATGCCGGAATGAAGGTCGCGGTTGGCGGCGGTGACGATGATTTCTTCGCCGACCAAGCCGCGCAGCGACGCGGTGATCGCCGGCGTATCCGCATCCCACATGCCGGTATCGCAGACGAGCGCGTAATCGGCCTTCAACTCGGCGGCATTGGCGTCGAGGAAGGGTTTGAGCGACGGCGAGCCGGATTCTTCCTCGCCTTCGAAGAGGATGGTGACGCGCACGGGCAGCGAGCCATGCACATCCTTGTAAGCCCGGCAGGCTTCGACGAATGTCATCAGCTGTCCCTTGTCGTCGGCAACGCCGCGGCCCGTCACCACCTTGCGGCCAGCACCGAGTTCCTTGACCTTGGGATCGAAGGGATCATCCTCCCAGAGATCGATCGGATCGACCGGCTGGACATCGTAATGACCGTAGAACAGCACGTGCGGCGCATCGGTGCTGACGCCCGGGTGGTGGCCGACGACCATCGGATGACCGGTCGTATCGCGAACCGACGCCTCGAAGCCGAGATCCTTCAGTTCGGCCACCAGCCACTCGGCCGCCTTGCGGCAATCGGATTTGAAAGCGGGGTCGGTGGAGATCGACTTGATGCGGACGAGGCCGAACAGGCGCTCGAGGCTTGCGGGAAGGTTCTGGTCGGCGCGGTCGAGGACAGCGGAAAGATCGGTCATGGGAAATCCTGTCTTTGAAATGCGAGACCTCGAGCCCAGGAGGCAAGAACGGCCCATCGTTTCGAATGCCCGACCTTGTTAGCAAGTCAGGGGCAGCGGAGACAATGGCAAAGACGCCAACGCCGTTGGCTTAGATCTTGCGTGCGTTCTCGACGATCATCCGCATGTATTCGATCATCAGCTCGCGCTCGAAGCGACGAAAGCCTGAGAACAGGGCCGCATCCGCTTCGGAGGCAGCTTCCACGGCCTGGACTTCTAGCTCGCGGCCGAGCGAGGTCAGCGTGATGATCTGTGCCCGGCGGTCGTTCGGATGGGGGGTGCGCTGAATAAGGCCGTCCCGCTCCATGCGAGCGAGCGTGTTGGCGAGCGTCGCCTGCTCGACCTCCAGCTTGTCGAGGAGCTGCTTCTGTGTCAGCCCGTCTTCCTGCCAGAGTTCGAGCAGGACGGGAAACTGGCCGGGGGAAAAGCCAAGCACCATCGCCCGCTTCTGCAAGGAGCGCGCAAAGCCTTTGGCGAGTTGGCCCGCCAGGTATGTCGCAGAATGCGAGCGGTCGAATCCCATGGCTGGTCTTCATCCCTCCCTGAACGAGCCCGTTTGCGAGCAATATCTGCCAGATATATCGCACGCCATGCTTTCGCCAAGCCTGTGCGAAGATGGGGTAAATGACAAGTCTTTCCTGCGAAAGAGCAATAAAAAACCGCCACGGCAGGGAGGGGACAGCCGTGGCGGTTTCTGATGGAAGGACAAAGGCCCGGAGAGGGGGATAGGCCTTTGTCCGGCCTGGTTCGGCGGGGGACATGCCGGCTGCCAGACTGCGGCGTGATCAATCGCCGGTGAGTAGGAAATGTGGGGTCGAACCGGGCTTTTCAAGAGAAAGCATATTACAAATCGGTAACGTTCCGGTGAGGGGCGGGAGGCTTCGCGGCAGCGAAGTTTTCATGGACGGATCAAATGCCCCACGCTATTCCTTGCGCCATGAAAAAAGGCGATCATCTTTTCCTTATCGACGGTTCCGGCTTCATTTTCCGCGCCTTCCACGCGCTGCCGCCGCTCACCCGCAAATCCGACGGCCTGCCGGTCGGCGCCGTCTCCGGGTTCTGCAACATGTTGTGGAAGCTGCTGACCGATGCGCGCGACACGTCGGTCGGCGTGACGCCCAGCCATTTCGCCGTCATTTTCGACTATTCCGCCAAAACCTTCCGCAAGGAGCTCTACGACGCCTACAAGGCGAACCGTTCGGCGCCGCCGGAAGAACTGATCCCGCAATTCGGCCTGATCCGCCAGGCGACCCGCGCCTTCAACCTGCCCTGCATCGAGACCGAAGGTTTTGAGGCGGACGACATCATCGCGACCTATGCCCGCCAGGCCGAGGCGACCGGCGCCGATGTGACCATCGTCTCGTCGGACAAGGACCTGATGCAGCTCGTGACGCCGAACGTCCATATGTACGACAGCATGAAGGACAAGCAGATCGGCGTTCCGGACGTCATCGAGAAATGGGGCGTGCCGCCGGAGAAGATGATCGACCTGCAGGCGATGGTCGGAGATTCTGTCGACAACGTGCCGGGCATTCCGGGCATCGGCCCCAAGACGGCAGCCCAGCTTCTCGAAGAATTCGGCGATCTCGACACGCTGCTTGCCCGCGCCGGCGAGATCAAGCAGGTGAAGCGCCGCGAGAACATCGTCGCCAATGCCGACCTCGCCCGCCTTTCGCGCCGGCTCGTCTCGCTTCGGCTGGACGTGCCTCTGGACCTCGATCTCGATGCGCTGGTGCTGGAGCCGCAGGACGGCCCGAAACTGGTCGGCTTCCTGAAGACCATGGAATTCGGCACGCTGACGCGCCGCGTCGCCGCCGCCTGCAATTGCGATGCCGATGCTATCGAACCCGCCGTCGTCAACGTCGAATGGGGCCAGGCCGCCCGCGGCCCGGACCTCGATGCCGGCGGCGTGGCAGCGGTCGACACCGGCGAGGCGGCGGCAGAAGCGCCCGCTCATCCCGCCAAGGCGCCGGTCGCCAAGGGCACGGAGGCGGCAACGCCGGCCGGACTTGCACAGGCCCGCATCGAAGCCTTTGCCAAGGCCAAACTCGATCCGAGCTGCTACGTGACCATCCGGGACCTGACGGTGCTGGACGACTGGATCCGCGCGGCCCAGGAAACCGGTCTCGTCGCCTTCGATACGGAGACCACGTCGCTCGATCCGATGCAGGCGGAGCTGGTCGGGTTTTCGCTGGCGCTCGCCGATAATATCGCCAATCCGTCCGGCCTTGAGGTCCGCGCGGCCTATGTGCCGCTGATCCACAAGACCGGAGTGGGCGATCTGCTCGGCGGCGGGCTTGCCGAAAACCAGATCCCGACCCGGGAAGCGCTGGCGCGCCTGAAGCCGCTTCTGGAGGACCCGTCGGTCCTGAAAGTGGCGCAGAACCTGAAGTTCGACTACCTGCTGATGAGGCGTCATGGCATCACCGTCGAGGGTTACGACGATACGATGCTGATGTCCTATGTGCTGGAGGCTGGCAAGGCGAACCACGGCATGGACGCGCTGTCGGAGCGCTGGCTGAACCACAAGCCGATCACCTTCAAGGAAGTTGCCGGCAGCGGCAAGGCGGGCGTCACTTTCGATTTCGTCGATATCGACAAGGCGACCGCCTATGCGGCGGAAGACGCCGACGTGACGCTGCGCCTGTGGATGGTGCTGAAACCGCAGCTGGCGGCCGCGGGCCTGACCCGCATCTATGAACGGCTCGAGCGGCCGCTGGTCTCGGTGCTCGCCCGCATGGAAGAGCGCGGCATCACTATCGACCGGCAGATCCTGTCCAGGCTTTCCGGCGAGCTTGCCCAGCGGGCCGCCGCCTTCGAAGACGAGATCTACCAACTGGCAGGAGAAAAATTCACCATCGGTTCGCCGAAACAGCTCGGCGACATCCTGTTCGGCAAGATGGGCCTGCCGGGCGGCGCCAAGACCAAGACCGGCCAGTGGTCGACCTCGGCCAGCGTGCTGGAAGACTTGGCTGCCGAAGGTCATCCCCTGCCGCGCAAGATCGTCGACTGGCGTCAGCTAACAAAGCTGAAATCCACCTACACGGACGCGCTGCCGGGTTACGTTCACCCGGAAACGAAGCGGGTCCACACCTGCTATTCGCTTGCCTCCACCACCACAGGCCGCCTTTCCTCTTCGGAACCGAACCTGCAGAACATCCCGGTGCGTACGGCGGAAGGTCGCAAGATCCGCACCGCCTTCATCTCGACGCCCGACCATAAGCTGGTCTCGGCCGACTACAGCCAGATCGAGCTGCGCGTACTTGCGCATGTGGCGGACATTCCGCAGCTGCGCCAGGCCTTTGCCGATGGGATCGACATTCACGCGATGACGGCCTCGGAAATGTTCGGCGTTCCGGTGGAAGGCATGCCGAGCGAAGTGCGCCGCCGCGCCAAGGCGATCAACTTCGGCATCATCTACGGCATCTCGGCCTTCGGGTTGGCCAATCAGCTGTCGATCGAACGCTCTGAAGCGGGCGACTACATCAAGAAGTATTTTGAGCGCTTCCCGGGCATCCGCGATTACATGGAAAGCACCAAGACTTTTGCCCGCGAGAACGGTTACGTCGAGACGATCTTCGGCCGCCGGGCGCATTATCCGGAGATCAAGTCTTCCAACCCTTCGGTGCGTGCCTTCAACGAACGTGCGTCGATCAATGCGCCGATCCAGGGTTCGGCCGCCGATATCATCCGCCGGGCAATGGCGAAGATGGAATCGGCGCTGGAAACGACCGGACTGAACGGAAAGGCCCGCATGCTGCTGCAGGTGCACGACGAACTGATCTTCGAGGTCGAGGATGAGGAGATCGACAAGACCTTGCCAGTGATCATCTCGACCATGGAGCACGCGGCCATGCCCGCGATCTCGATGCGGGTGCCGCTGAAGGTCGATGCTCGCGCCGCCAGCAATTGGGACGAAGCGCACTGAGCCTAAGGCTCAGTGTTCCTGCGGATAGAGAGACAGAAGCGCGGTCGAAAGCAGTTCGTCCGCATAGGTGCAGGCGGTGAGCCGCGCATCCTCCGGCATGTTCATCTCGTGACAGCGCTGGTGCACGGCTTCGAGAACGAGGTTGCTGATCCCGCGGGCGTGTTCGATGTCCGCGTTCTCGGACGTGTCCATGGCAAGCGCCAACGCCGTCATGGAGACGATTTCCAGAACAACGACGCGCGCTTCCAGATCGATGGCAGTTGCCCTATCGGGACGTTGCCCTTCGCGCGGCTTGCTCTGGCCCATGGCTTTTGCCTTTCCTAATATAAGGAAAGGAACATAGAGCCGGACCCGGGGCTTTAAAGAAGGATCGAACGTTTTTCGCTAACCAATCGGGTGACTCGCAAGGCAACCGTTGAGAGCCTCGACCAAGGCCCTGCCGGCCTCTTCCAGCGATCCGCTATTGTCGATCGTCACCACCTCGTAGTCGCCGGTCACGGTCAGCGAGCTGCGTTCGAGACGCCGAAGTATCTCCTCGCGCGTTTCCCGTCCGCGCGCTTCGAGCCGGGCCGCGAGCACGTCCAGGCTGGCGGTGATGTTGATGACCACCAGCGACGGATAGACATCCTTGAACCGGGCAAGCGCGGAACGCGAGCCGTTGGCAACGACCAGCTGGCCTCTTGCTATGGCCGCTTTCGTCTCGACGGGAATGCCGTATCGCAGGCCGTGGGCACCCCAGGAGACCGCAAAACGGCCTGCCTGTTCCAGAGCCTCGAATTCCGCTTCGGAAACGCCATCATGGTCTTCACCGCCGGCGGCCGCGTTGCGGGTGATGACGCGCCGTACGAAGACGACGTCATCGCGGCCCTCGAAGAACCGGGCGGCATAGGCCATCAGCGTGTCCTTGCCGGCCCCGCTCGGGCCGACGACCGCGACCATGCAGCCGCTTCGCTCTGGTTCCGTTGCTGTCGGCCTGGCGTCCATCAGGCGACCCGCCGGCCTTCCCGCCAGACGGCGCGGGAGACGGGAACCCCCTCCTCGTGATGGACGCGGACGATATCGGCACGCAGGCCGGTCGCGATCCGGCCCCGGTCGTCGAGGCTGACGGTGCGGGCAGGGGTCGATGTTACCATGGCGAGCGCCTTCGGCAGCGAGATGCTTTCAACCTCCGAGGCGAGCACGAAGGGCGCATGCAGCAGGCTGAGCGGCACGTAATCGGAGGAGAGCACGTCGAGCACGCCACGCTCGGCAAGGTCGCGAGCGGCGATATTGCCGGAATGCGACTTGCCGCGAACGATGTTCGGGGCACCCATCAGCACGCTCATGCCCGCTTCGTGCGAAGCCTTTGCCGCATCGAAACTGGTCGGGAATTCCGCCAGCCGAACGCCGTTGTCGATCGCTTCGCCCACATGGGAAAGCGTCGCGTCGTCATGGCTTGCGACTGTAATGCCATGCTCGGCGCAGATCTTGGAGATCGCAACGCGGTGCGGCGTCGCATTGCGTGCCGATTCTTCCTGGCGTTTGGCCACGAAAGCGGCGAATGCCTCGTCGCTGAGGCCGCGCTTCTTCTGGTAGTAGAGCGTGTATTGATCCATCGTCTGGAACTGCCGCTGGCCCGGCGCGTGATCCATCAGCGAGACGAGCCGGACATGCGGATCGTTCTCGAAGTCGACGAAATGCTCCATGCAATTGTCGGCGGAGACTTCGCAGCGCAGATGCAGGAAGTGTTCTGAGCGCAGGCGGCCATAGGCGGCGGCAGCGGCAATCGCGTCCGCCATGTCGCGCATTTCGCCATGGGCAAAGCCGCCGTCCTCATCGGCGCCCATGCGCAGGCAGTCGAAGACGGTGGTGATGCCGGAGGTTGCGATCTGTGCGTCATGGGCCTGGATCGCCGCCGTGGTGTTCCAGCGGACGCCCGGACGCGGCGAATAATGCTGTTCCAGATGGTCGGTATGAAGTTCGACTAGGCCCGGGATCAGATAATCGCCCTCGAAATCCTCGCCGGCATGGACATTGCCTTCCGAGATATCGGTGATCTTGCCGTTCCGGATCTGGACGGAACCGGAGATCACGCTGTCCTCGAGCACGATGCGGGCATTGGTGAGCACGAGTTCGGCGGTCATGATGCGGTCTTTCTGTTTTCGAAGGCGGACGCCAGCGGAAGCCAGCGATGGGCGATGAAGGGTGCGCCGCGCTCCGGCTCTACGAAGATGGCGAGCCCATCGACGGTCAGCGGCGCGTTGGCGAAATCGGCAAAGCGGCGGTCGAGCTCGCGGCGCATGATGGGCGCCTGCTCGGGCGGAACCTGCCCGGTCAACGTCATGTGGAAGCGGAACTCGTCCATGACATAAGGATAACCCCAGCGGTCGAGATTGGCGCGCTGGGCCGAGCTTAACATATCAGGTTTACGCCGCGCGATGTCGGCCTCAGACAACGGCGCGCGAAAATGTTCGAACTCTTCGACGACGCGTCCGGCAAAATGCTGGAGCTCCGGGTAAATGGTATCGGGAACCAGCGCGAAGAACCGCCCCAGTTGGCCGACGATGACGTTCGGGATGTCGAACGCCGTGGTCTCTGCGGCAAAGCGTTCGGCGGCCCTGATCAGCTCGGCTTCCGTCCGGTCCGGATGCAGCTCGAACGGCGCCTTGAGCGTCGCGTGAAAGGCGTAGCGCCGCGGATCGGCAGTCAGTTCATGGACGGTGTCGCGGGACAGGCCTTCGACATCGGGCGTCGGAAACGTCTCAGCAGTAAAGGCGTCATGGCCGAGCCAACGCGCTGCCGCCTTCGTCAGCGGATGGTTCTCGGCGGGCGAAAAATAGAGAGCGTAGCGCAAAACGGGGTTCCGGAATCAGGAGAAGGCCGGCCGACTTTACCTGTGCGCCGGCCCGCGAAACAGGACCCTCGGCTAAAAGATTTCCATGACAGAATGATGATAATCCGGCCGGTCAGGAGCCCTTTTTGCCCATGACGCGCGAACGCAGCGCATTGGAGAGATTGTCGAAGACGAAGACCACCAGAAGGATCAGCAGGACCATGTAGGCAACCTTGTCCCAATCGGCATTGGTCTTCATGGATTCGAGCAGCTTGAGGCCGATGCCGCCCGCGCCGACAGCGCCGATCGCGGTTGCCGAACGGGTGTTGGACTCCCAGAAATACAGCGATTGCGAGATGAAGATCGGCAGGACCTGCGGCACGACGCCGTAACGCTGCACGATGACCGGCGCGGCACCCACGGACTTGACGCCTTCGCGCTGCTTGTCGTCGACATTCTCCAGCGCTTCCGAATAGACCTTGCCGAGCGCACCGGTATCCGTGAAGAAAATGGCGGCGATCCCCGGGAGCGGCCCCGGCCCGAAGGCGCGGGTAAAGAACAGGGCCCAGATCAGCATGTCGATCGAGCGCAGGAAGTCGAAGAAGCGCTTCATCCCCCAGTTCATCGGCCGGCTTGTGGTGATATTGCGCGCCGCGACGAAGGCGAGCGGGAAGGCGATGAGGGTGGCGAACAGCGTGCCGACGAAGGCCATGACCAGCGTCTGCATCAGCTTGGAGAGAATATCGCCATGCTGCCAGCTGCTATTGTTCAAGAAGTTGTCGAGCGCCAGCGAGGGATTGGACTGGCTCGGGTCGAGCCGCTCGCCGAAGAGCATCAGCCCGGCCACGCTGGTGAAGCTGCGGCCCCAGAACGGCGATTGCGTGTCGAAGAAGAAATTCGCCCAGCCGAGGAAACGCCGCTGCACATAGACCTGGCTGTTGCGGATTTCCGCCTGGCCGGCAAAGCCGAATCGGACATTGACCTTGTTGCCGTCCTGCACCATGCGCGCCGGCGCACCGGCAGGCAGTATCGCCCGGTCCCCTTTGATCGCGACGGGATAGAGCTTGCCGTCGAGATAGACATCGACCTGGCTCGGGGTCACGTCGAGCCGGTCGTCGCTACCGAAGATCACCGTGTAGCCGCCGTTGGAGGTCGGCTTCAGCCAGTCGATCGCCGCGCCGTCCGGATATTGCCCGCGGCTCGTCCACTGCGGCACGACCTGGCCGTTCTGGAAGCGCAGGCGGGGCTGCGCGCGCCATGAATACCAGTCCTGCAGGTAGATCGCCGCGCGATCCCAGTTGCCGTTGACGAAGGTCGGGATGACGTTGAAGAAGGAAAAGCAGAAAGCGAGGTAGACGAAGACTGCGACGGCGGCGATCGCCAGGCCCCAGCGCTGCATGACGCTGCGGTGAAAGACTTCCGGATAGGCGGCGAGCAGGCGTTCGCGATCGGCGGCATTGACGGCGAGATTGGACATCAGGCAGCTCCCCGGCCGAATTCGAACGATTGCTTGCCGATCAGCCGGCGGCGCAGCCAGGCCGAGAACTGGTCGACGCAGATGACCGTAATCAGAAGTAGAATGATGATCGCATAGGTCTTGGCGGCATGGTCCCGGCCGATCGACAGGCTGAACACTTCCCCGATGCCACCTCCGCCGACGGCGCCGATAATGGTCGAGGCGCGCACGTTGATCTCGGTGCGCAGCAGCGTGTAGGAGACGAAATTCGGCAGGACCTGCGGCAGGATCGCGAAGCGGACGCGCTCCAGCCAGCTGGCACCGGAAGCGCGCAGGCCTTCGTCCGGCTTCATGTCGGCATTCTCGACCACTTCGAAGAACAGCTTTCCGAGCGCGCCTATGGTGTGGATCGACACGGCAATGATCGCCGCGATCGGACCGATCGACAGGATTGCGGCCAGCAGGCCTGCCACGACGATCTCCGGAAAGGCGCGCAGGATTTCCATGATGCGCCGCACCACCCAGCGCGTTAGACCGGCGCCGACGAGATTGGTGGAGGCGAAGAAGCACAGAAGGAAGGCACCCGTGGCGCCGAGGATGGTGGAAACGATGGCGATGTTGATGGTGATCGCCAACTGGTAGAAGAAGTTCGGAATATAGAAACTGTCGGTGATCCAGACGCGGTCGCTCGTATAGTCGAACTTGATCGATCCGTCCGCATAGGGCGACGGCAGGTCGAACATGGCGCGGAAGATTTCCAGCGGGCTGTTCGGCACGAAACTCTTCAGGAAATCGAAGAGATAAGGAAGGCGTTCGAAGAACTTGCCGGAATTGGCTTCGTTGGCGAAATCCAGCGACGCGCCGAGCACGATCAGGAAAACGACGATGGAGACGACGGTATAGATCCGCCGGGTCCGCACCTGTTGCTGATAATGATCGAGGATGGTGCGGGAGCTTTCCTGCAGCCCGCTGACTTGAGCGGGTCCGGCCACGTGCGCCATTCTGGGTATCCTTGTTGAACGAGCGGCGGCATCGTCATGATGCCGCCGCCAAGATATTGATCAGACGTTGGATCAGCCGCCGATGACAGCCTTACGAGCGTCGATGATGGTCTGGTAGAACTTCTGGTCGACCGGCGACCAGTCGACGTAACCGCCGCCCGTGAAGCTCTCGAAGCAAGTCTTGTCCTTCTTCGGCAGTTCGGCGAAGTAGGCGGTCACCTTCTTCTTCATGTCGTCCGAAAGCTTGTTGGAAACCATCAGCGGGCCGTTCGGGATGAGCGGCGACTTCCAGACCTGGACGATGTCGTCCATGTCGAGCAAGCCCTTGGAGACCATGATGTGCAGGTTGCCGGATGAGTAACCCTGTGCCCAATCGCCGACGGCCGAACCGAAGGTGGTACCGACGTCGAACTTCTTGTCGAGAATGCCGAGAACGAGGTTCTCATGGCCGCCGCCGAAGCCGGTTTCGGAGAAGTACTGCTTGACCGGCATGCCGACGTCCTTCGGCAGGGCGACGTTCGGCACGAGGTAGCCGGAGGTCGAGTCCGGATCGGCGAAACCGATCTTCTTGCCCTTGGCGTCGGCGAGCGTCTTGATGCCCGAATCCTTGCGCGCAACCATGATCGAATAGTAGCCGGTCGAACCGTCGGCCTGCTTGGTGGTCAGGACCGGGGTAACGGCGTTCGGGTCCTTGATGTAGATCGAAGCGTAAGAGGCAGCGCCCATGACGGCGAGGTCGATCGTGCCGCCGAGCAGGCCCTGGATGACGCCGTTATAGTTCGGCGAAGGGAAGAGCTTGACGTCCGAGGCGCCGGTCGCGGCGATCAGGCCCGGCTTGACGCATTCGGTGCGGCGGATCTGGTCGGCTTCGTTTTCGCCGCCGTCGAGGCCGATGCGCAGAACCGGTGCGCTCTGGGCGTGGGCCTGGCCAGCAACGGCGGCGACGGCGATCGTCGCCATCAGGATCTTGCGGAATGCAGACATGGAAGTCTCCTTTGGTGATTGGGTTGGTCAACCCGGAAAGGGCGTCAGTCTTCCGGCCGCGGATCGCAGCCGGAAACGGGTCAGCGCATGGCGGCGGCTTCGGTCACCATGCCGGATGTGTCGATCGCGACCGGAGCCTCGCCGCGGCGGGCGGGGGCAAGGCTGGTCGATGTCATGGTCTCGTCGATGCCGGCGCCATCCTTGTCGGAACCGTAGATCTCGCGCACCGCATTGGCGTTGAGCTGCTGTGGCGGGCCGTCGAAGACGACGCGGCCGCCCGCCATGCCGATGATCCGCTCGCAATAGCTGCGGGCCGTATCGAGCGTGTGCAGATTGGTGATGACGGTGATGCCTTCGCGCTCGTTGATGTCGCGCAGCGCATCCATGACGATCTTGGCGTTGAGCGGATCGAGCGAGGCGATCGGCTCGTCGGCGAGCATCATTTTCGGTGCCTGCACCAGCGCCCGGGCAATTGCCACGCGCTGCTGCTGGCCGCCCGACAGCGTTCCGGCCGCCTGCAGTGCCGTCTGTTCGATGCCGAGCCGCTCCAGCGCCGCCATCGCCATGACGCGCTCGTCGCGGCTGAAGATCTTCAGGAGACTCATCGTCGTCGAACGGTGATTGAGACGGCCGAGCAGCACGTTGGTCATAACGTCGAGGCGCGGGACCAGGTTGAACTGCTGGAAGATCATCGCGCAGTCGCGCTGCCAGTTGCGCAGCGCCCGGCCCTTGAGGGAGGAGACTTCGGCGCCGTTGAAATAGATGGAGCCTGAGCTCGGCTCCTGCAGGCGGTTGATCATGCGCAGCAGGGTAGACTTGCCGGCGCCGGAGCGGCCGATGATGCCGACCATCTGGCCCTGGGGAATCTCGACGTTCACGGCACTCACCGCGATACGATCGCCGAAACGGCGGGTGATGTCCCTCAATTCGAACTTCATGCTCTCTCGCCAATTCAGCTTTTTTTCTGAGAGCTCGATAGCGATGGTTGATGAAGTCTGAATGTCGGATTTATGTCGGTTTTATTATATTCCGGAAGCGCCCGCCGCGCTTCCGTTACCTGGCATGACGGGACACGAATTCCTCTGCCGAAAGTGACCGGAAATCGTCGAGAGCAGCCCTCAGTTTCAGGTGATCCCAGTCCCACCAGGCAAGCCGGTCCATCGCTTCGCCGATCGTTTTCGTGAAGCGCTCGCGGATGAGTTTTGCCGGCACGCCGCCGACGATCGTATAGGGCGCGACATCCTTCGACACGACCGCGCCGGCGCCGATCACCGCACCGTTGCCGACGGTGACGCCCGGCAGCACGGTGGCGCCATGCCCGATCCAGACGTCATGGCCGATCGTGACACGATTGTCGCGCCGCCATTCGAAGAAACTCTTCTCGTCTTCGGCATCGTCCCAGTAGCTGGCGGCGCGATAGGTGAAGTGGTGCAGCGTCGCCCGCCACGTCGGATGGTTGGTGGCGTTGATGCGCACGGAAGCCGCCATGTTGACGAACTTGCCGATCGTCGCACACCAGATCGAGCCGTCCTGCATGATGTAGGAATAGGCGCCGATCTCGGCCTCGCTGATGCGGCAGCGCTCGGAAACTTCGGTATACGGGCCGAGCGTCGAATTGCTGACGTTTGCCGTTTCGTGGATCGCGGGCTCGAGCCCGACCTTGGCGCTCATGCAGCAACTGCCTTTCGCGGAGAAAATTGGGATACGTCGAGAACGCGGTCGGCCACCGCCTCGCGCACTTCCTCGTCGTGGAAAATGCCGAGAAGGGCGACGCCCTCGCGTTTCTTGTCCGCGATCATGTCCACGACGACGCGCCGGTTGACCGCGTCGAGTGAAGCGGTCGGCTCGTCGAGGAGCAGGATGCGGTGGCTGGTGATGAAACCGCGGGCGATGTTGACCCGCTGCTGTTCGCCACCCGAAAACGTGGCGGGCGGCAGGGTCCAGAGCTCCTGCGGCAGGTTGAGTTTGGCCAGAAGCTCGGCGGCCTTGTCACGCGCTTCCGGGGCTGCGATGCCGCGGGCGACGAGCGGTTCGGCGACCACGTCCAGCGCGGAGACGCGCGGAACGGTGCGCAGGAATTGGCTGACATACCCGAGCGTATGGCGCCGCACGTCAAGCACCGTGCGCGGATCGGCGCGGGCGATATCGACGATCCGGTCCTTGTGATCGACGAGGATCTGCCCGGCATCGACGGCGTAGTTGCCGTAGAGCATCTTCAGGATCGAGCTCTTGCCGATGCCTGACGGGCCGCCGAGCACGACGCATTCGCCGCTCGCGACGGAAAAATTCACATCCCTGACGACCGGCAGCTTGATGCCGTCGCGCAGGTGCATAGTGAAGCTCTTGAAGACTTCGGAAACGACGAGAGGGGTGGCCATCGGTATTCTCCTCAGACCTGAAGGATGGAAGAGACGAGAAGCTGGGTATAAGGCTCGCGGGGATCGTCGAGCACCCGGTCGGTCAGCCCATGTTCGATCACATGGCCGTCCTTCATCACCATCATCCGATGGGACAGAAGGCGTGCAACCGCGAGATCATGGGTGACGACGATCGCCGACAGGCCGAGATCGTTGACGAGGCCGCGCACCAGGTCGAGCAGGCGGGCCTGGACCGAGACGTCGAGACCGCCGGTCGGCTCGTCCATGAACACCAGGCGCGGGCCGGTCACCAGGTTGCGGGCGATCTGCAGGCGCTGGCGCATGCCGCCGGAAAAGGCGCGGGGCTGGTCGTCGATGCGGTCGGTGCCGATCTCGACACGGGTCAGCCAGTCGCTCGCCGTCTCTCGGATATTGCCGTAATGCCGGTCGCCGACGGCCATCAGCCGCTCGCCGACATTGGCGCCGGCCGAGACCGTCATGCGCAGGCCGTCGGCCGGGTTCTGGTGCACGAAGCCCCAGTCGGTGCGCATCAGGAAGCGGCGTTCGGCCTCGCTCATATGGTAGAGGTCGCGGAATTTGCCGTCGCGCATCCGGTATTCCACACTGCCGGTCGTCGGCATCAGCCGGGTCGACAGGCAGTTAAGCAGCGTCGTCTTGCCGGAGCCCGACTCTCCGACGATGGCGAGCACTTCGCCCGGCCACAGATCGAAGGAAACGTCCTTGCAGCCGATCCGGCTGCCGTAGAATTTCGAGACGCCGCTGACTTTGAGAAGAGGGGTGTCGGTCATTCCGCTGCCTCCTTGGCAGGCGCCAGCATGGCGCCGACATGGCCGTGTTCGCGGCGGTCCTCGCAATTGTCGGTGTCCGAACAGACGAACATGCGGCCGCCCTTGTCGTCCAGCACCACCTCGTCGAGATAGACGTTCTCGGCGCCGCAGAGCGCGCAGGGTTTGTCGAAGGTCTGGATTTCGAACGGATGATCCTCGAAGTCGAGGCTGACGACATCCGTATGAGGCGGCACGGCGTAGATGCGCTTCTCGCGACCGGCGCCGAACAGTTGCAGCGCTTCCGACCGGTGCATTTTCGGATTGTCGAACTTCGGCGTCGGCGACGGGTCCATCACGTAGCGGCCCGCGACCTTGACCGGATAGGCATAGGTCTTCGAAATCCGGCCGTTATGGGCGATGTCCTCGTAGAGTTTTACATGCATGAGCCCGTATTCTTCGAGCGCATGCATCTTGCGGGTTTCGGTCTCGCGCGGCTCGAGGAAGCGCAAGGGCTCCGGGATCGGCACCTGGTAGACCAGGATCTGGCCCTCGGCGAGCTTGTGCTCGGGAATGCGGTGGCGGGTCTGGATGATCGTCGCGTCCTTGGTGTGGGTGGTGACGGCGACGTTGGCGACCTTCTGGAAGAAGGCTCGGATCGACACCGCATTGGTCGTGTCGTCGGCGCCCTGGTCGATCACCTTCAGCACGTCTTGCGGGCCGATGATCGCTGCCGTCACCTGCACGCCGCCGGTGCCCCAGCCATAAGGCATCGGCATTTCGCGCGACGCGAAGGGCACCTGGTAACCGGGGATGGCGATCGCTTTGAGGATCGCGCGGCGGATCATCCGCTTCGTCTGCTCGTCGAGATAGGCGAAGTTGTAAGTGGCGAGGTCCGTCATCTTGGAGTATCCTGTGACTGCATGAACCAACTAGAAGGAAAGGCTGTCATGGACGCCATCACTTCGAACGGATTGCTGGGCGTGGCCGTCTTCGCGGCCTTCGTCGCCTGCGGGATCATCATTCCCTTTTATGTCATCAAGCCGCCGAGAAACCGCGGCCGGGCCAACGCGAGCAGCGAGGGCGGCGGGGTCGGGGCCTACGGGAGCGGCTGCGACGGCGCCAACGCGGGCGGCGCCTGCGATGGTGGCGGAGGTGGTGACGGGGGAGGCGGCGGAGGCGACTGATCCGCCCCCGAACTGCGGCCGAACCGGCATCATTCGGCGGCCTCCTGCAGGCCATTGCCGCCATTGCGCGCCGTCTCGATGTCCGATCGCATCTTGCGCACAAGCGCAAGTTCGGCCTGGAAGTCGACGTAGTGCGGCAGCTTCAGGTGCTCGACGAAACCGGTCGCCTGCACGTTATCCGAATGCGAGATAACGAATTCCTCGTCCTGCGCCGGCGCGGTGATGTCCTCGCCGAGCTCTTCGGCTCGCAACGCCCGGTCGACCAGCGACATCGACATCGCCTTGCGCTCGCTCTGGCCGAACACCAGGCCGTAACCGCGGGTGAACTGCGGCGGCGCCTTCGACGAACCCTTGAACTGGTTGACCATCTGGCATTCGGTGATCCGGATGCGGCCGAGCGAGACGGCAAAACCGAGTTCTGCAACTTCGATCTCGACTTCCACTTCCCCGATGCGGACTTCGCCGACGAATGGATGGTTGCGGCCGTACCCGCGCTGGGTGGAGTAGCCGAGCGCCAGCAGGAAACCCTCGTCGCCGCGGGCGAGCGCCTGCAGGCGCAGATCCCGGCTCATCGGAAACTCCATCGGCTCGCGGGTGAGATCGCCGGCCTGATGGTCCTCGGAAAACTCGCCATCCGCCTCGATCAGGCCTTCATGGGCGAGAATGTCGGAGACCCGCATGATGTGCTCCGCCGGCGTGTCGCGACGTTCCGGCTCGTCGACCGGTTCGTCGGTGAGCAGAGAAGGATCGAGCAGCCGGTGGGTATAGTCGAACGTGGCTCCGAGAAGCTGGCCACCCGGGAGATCCTTGTAGGTCGCCGAAACGCGCCGCTCGACCTTCATGACTGCCGTATCGACCGGAACGGAGGAGCCGAAGCGCGGCAGCGTGGTGCGATAGGCCCGCAGCAGGAAGATCGCCTCGATCATGTCGCCGCGCGACTGGCGGATGGCAAGCGCTGCGAGCGCCCGGTCATAAAGCGAGGCCTCGGCCATCACCCGGTCTACGGCAAGGCCCAGCTGCTCGACGATCTGCTCGATGGTCACGGAAGGAAGCGAGCGATCGCCCCGACGCCGGTCGGCCAGCAGCCTGTGAGCATTGTTGATGGCGGCCTCGCCACCCTTGACGGCAACATACATGGTTCATTCTCCTGGCCATTACCGGCATCCCATCAAGATGCGGGAAGGTTTGGTCGTTTGGCCCCAAGCGGCGGCCCCAAGCTTAAAAAGTGGTCGACCGTTCATTGGGTGGCGATGCGTACGGTCCGCGGCAGGCACAACAGGTTTTTGCCAGCCGTCAGGATGACATCGACGCCCCGTGGGAAGAGCGCCCGGTTATCGGCCCACAGCCGCAGAAAAACTTCCGGAAGGCCCTTCACTAGGACAGTTGTCGCGTGCGGAATGCCAGGACCCGTCAGTGTCAGCGGCAGGCCTTCGCCAAGTGCTGCCACCTCGATCACTAGCGTCGTTGAACGGTCGGGATATTCCTGCGTGCCGGCCGAGAAGAGGCCGAACGAGGCAAGCGCCGCGCCGGCCTCCACGAAGGCGAAGCGGGCCTCGGCCTTCTCGCGGGTGATCGGCGCACCGGTGTGGAAGCCGATCCACTCGCCGACGGCGGACTTGAAAAGCCCGGCGCTCAGCCACACGGGCGTTTCATGGTCGCAGAGCGTCACGGCAATCGCCCCGGCCGCTCCTCCAAGCGGCTCCGGCTGGCCGACATCCGGTCCGACGGTACGGATCGTTCCCGGACGGGCCATGCTGTCCATCAGCATGCGGAACACGTCCTGGGATTCGAAGACCGGTTCTCTAAATCCGCCGGAAAGCGCTTGCGTCTTGATGTTCATCAGTCGTCCCCCCGTACCATGGTGAAGAAATCGACGCGGGTCGCGGCCGTCTCTTCCGCCTTCTGTTTATCTTCCGTTGCGATGCGGGCCTCTATCGGACGGAGCAACGTGGCCTCCACGAAATCGCGCGTGGCGTCCTCCTGCCAGAGCGCGTCGAAAATGGCTGCGAGCCGGACATTCGCCTTCGCGGTGCCGAGCGCTTGCGCATGGCCGGCAGTGCCGGATGCCAGAAGCACGGTCGCACGCGTCACGGTCGCCTCGCCAAGATTGAAGGGTGCGCCGCCGCCGCCGATGCGACCGCGGACCATCACCAGTCCGGTCTCGGGGCCGCGCACCGGCTTCACCTCCGGTTTGGCCGGAAGCTTTTCCCAGGCGGCATGCAGTTCGTTCGTCGTTGCGCGCGCAAGAAGCCCAGCGGCGCGACGGCGCGCGGCGGTTTCTGCATTCGGCTCGATTTGTTTCGCCAGGTCCATTGCCAAGCTCCTAAATGTCTATTGATATAGACAACCATACAAGTTATATGTACTACTAACTTTCTGATATAACAAGCGTGTGACATGGATACCGGGCAGACAAACGTTCACCGACAAAACGGCGTAGCGCTATGGCGGCAGATCGCCGACCGCATTCGCGCCTCGATCGCCAATGGCGACTACGACGCGACCGGCAAGGTGCCGCCGGAATTCACGCTGGCCGCGCGGTTCGGCGTCAATCGCCATACGGTCAGGAGCGCGCTTGCCGCCCTTGCTCAGGAGGGCATCGTTCGTTCGGTACAGGGGCGCGGTACGCTGATCGAGCGCAAGGAACGGCTGAACTTCCCGATCACGCGGCGCACCCGGTTCAGCGAGGGCATCGGCGACCAGGCGCGGGAAAAGGAAGGCCTGTTGCTGCATTCGGTCCAGGAACCGGCCACAGTCGACCTGTCGACCCGGCTGTGCATTCCTGAAGGTGCACAGGTGATCCGGCTGGAAACGCTGAGGAAAGCGGATCGCCGCCCGGTTTCCCGCTCGACGACCTGGTTTCCGGCCGACCGTTTCGGCGGCATCGGGGAGGCCTACGGCAAAAGCGGCTCGATCACGGTTGCATTCCGGATGCTCGGCCTTTCGGATTATCTGCGCGTCTCGACGGAAGTGACGGCTACTCATGCGGACGGCGCGGATCTTGCCGACCTGCAGCTATCGCCGGGAGCCATCATCCTCGTGGCCCGCGCGCTCAACACCGATACGGAAGGCGTACCGATCCAATACGCCGTCAGCCGCTTCCCGGCCGACATGGTGCAATTCACGATCGAAAATTGAAGTCGCCTATTCGGGCGGCCATTGGCGGGCGGTATGGATGATGCTTAAAATCCGCACCGCGCCTTCGCGCACGTCGTAGATCATCAGATAGCTGGGATGGGCGAGGAGCTCGCGCGTTCCAGAAACACGGCCGGGACGCCCCGAATAGGGATGGCGGGAGAGCTGGCCTGCCGCTATTGCAAACTGATCGTCCATGGCGACTGCGGCCATCGGATTTTCAAGGCGAATGTAATCGAAAATTGTTCTGCGATCGCGACGCGCTTGCGGCGTCCAGAGAAGCTTCATTGAGCGGACGATTTCCGCGCCTCTTCCCGTAAGGCAGCGAATTCGGTTTCGACGTCTTCTTCGGAAAGAAGGTCACCGGCATTCGCCGAATCTATCGCCTTCTGGACCTTTTGGCGAAACCAAACATCGTAATCCGCAGCTTCTTGCTGCTGCTTGATATAGTCGCGCATGAACTTGCGCAACAACTGCGCGCTTGTCTGATCGTCCGCTTTCGCAGCCTCGGTGAACGCGGCTTTCAGCTCTTCCTCGACGCGGAACGTGAATGTGGCCTCAGTCATCTTCAAACCCATGTGTTACGCTGTCAATGCAATGTAACACATGGATCTTCTGGAGGCAAAGCTCAGTGCGCGCCGGACATGTCGCCGAGAACGTCCTTAGAAGCGACGGTCGAATCGGCTTTGAGTGTGTAGACCATCGGCACCCCGGTCGCGAGGTTGAGCTTGAGGATCTCTTCCTTGCTGAGCCGGTCGAGAACCATCACCAGCGAGCGAAGCGAATTGCCGTGGGCGGCGACGAGGACCTTTTCGCCGCGCAGCACCCGCGGCAGGATTTCCGTCATGTAATAGGGCCAGACGCGGGCGCCGGTATCGCGCAGGCTTTCGCCGCCCGGCGGCGGGATGTCGTAGGAACGGCGCCAGATATGCACCTGCTCCTCACCCCACTTGGCGCGCGCATCGTCCTTGTTGAGGCCGGAAAGATCGCCGTAGTCGCGCTCGTTGAGCGCCTGGTCGCGAATCGTCTCGAGATCCGGCTGGCCGACCTTGTCGAGGACGATCTTCAACGTGTCCTGGGCGCGCTTCAGCACCGAGGTGAAGGCAATGTCGAACTTGATGCCCGTTGCCGCAAGCGCTTCGCCGCCGGCTTCGGCTTCCTGGATGCCGAGCGGCGTCAGATCCGGATCGCGCCAGCCTGTGAAAAGGTTCTTGAGATTCCAGTCGCTCTGGCCGTGGCGAACGAGGACGAGAGTTCCGCTCATGGGATGAATTCCTCCGGGAAGATTTTCAGGAAAGCCCGAGCACGTCGAGCATGGAATAGTGGCCGGGCTTCTTGTCGCGCGCCCAGAGCGCCGCGGCAACCGCGCCGCGGGCGAAGATCGAGCGGTCGCGCGCGCTGTGCGAGAGCGTCACCAGTTCGCCTTCGCCGGCAAGCACGACGGAATGGTCGCCAACGACCGAGCCGCCGCGGAGCGTCGCAAACCCGATCGTGCCGGTCGGACGGGCGCCCGTATGGCCGTCGCGCACCCGAACGGATTGGCTTGCGAGATCGACGCCGCGGCCTTGCGCTGCCGCTTCGCCGAGCAGCAGTGCCGTTCCGGATGGCGCGTCGACCTTGTGCTTGTGGTGCATTTCGACGATCTCGATATCCCACCCGGCAGCCGGCAAAGCCTTCGCCGCCTGCGCGACGAGCACGCCGAGCAGATTGACGCCGAGGCTCATATTGCCGGACTTGACGACGCGCGCATGACGGCCGGCCGCCTTGAATTTTTCCTCGTCCTCGACCGAGCAGCCGGTCGTGCCGATCACATGGACGATCCGTGCCTGCGCGGCGAGGACCGAGAAGGCGACGCTGGTCGCCGGCGTGGTGAAATCGAGGACGCCATCGGCATCGAGAAAAGCCTTCAAGGGATCGGAGGTTACGGGAACGTCAAGAGTTCCGACACCCGCAAGTTCGCCGGCGTCCTTGCCAATGAAGGGCGAACCCTCGCGCTGAACGGCCGCGTGCAGTGTCACGCCTGCTGTTTCATGGATGACCCGGATCATGGCCTGGCCCATCCGGCCTGCAGCACCAACCACCACGAGTTTCATGTCATTTGCGGTCATGCGCGGCGCAGTCCTTGCTTCGTCGGTCAGTCTTTTGGAGCGGTTACAGCTTGTCGGGGCGAGCGTAAAGGCCGCTTCCGCACTGCGCAAGCATCTCTTGCAGGTCGTATCCAGGAAACCGAGCCTCGCCCGCGACGATCATCTCGGGCCGCATCTAACGTTGCCAGCGGCGGCCATCCATGGAAAGACCGTAGGCGGAAGGCGTGCGGGCAAAGCTTGCAAGGCCGGCCAGCGCCGCCTGCGGATGGGTCACCACGAAGGTCGGGATCGTGCGCATCAGCTCCGTATGCGGCGCTTTATCCTCGAAGGCGGCGCGGAACTCCGGGCCTTTCAGCGCCGGAACGATCTTCTGCGAGATGCCGCCGGCGAGATAGACCCCGCCGCGCGCCATGAAGATCAGCGCCATGTCGCCGGCGACCCGACCGAGATAGGTGGCAAACAGCGAAAGCGTTTCGACGGCCTGGGAATTGGAACGGTTCAGGCCGTGGGCCGTGATATCCGCCGGATCGGAAAACGCCGGCTGCAGACCGTCGGCCGCACAGACGGCCTGGTAGATGTTGACGACGCCGCGCCCGCTCAGGATTTCTTCCGCGGAAACGCGACCCTCGATGCGCTTGAGGTGCGGAAAGATCTCGAAATCCCGTTCCGAGCGTGGGCCGACATCCACATGTCCGCCTTCGCCGGGAACCGGAAACCACATGTGCCGCGCATAGACGAGGCCTGCGACGCCGAGGCCGGTACCCGGGCCGAGCACCACGCGCGAGGCCATATGCGGCTCGCTGTTGGGCCCAAGCGTCTCGCGGTATTCGTCGGGCATGGCCGCGATGGCAAGCGCCTGGGCTTCGAAATCGTTGACGACGAGCACGTCCTCGAAGCCGAGATCGGCGATCATGCCTTTCGGCCGCACCACCCAGTCGCAATTGGTCAGGTCGATCTCGTCGCCATCGATCGGCCCCGCGATGGCAAGGATCGCCGAACGGGGCTTTACCGAACTCCTGTCGAGCACGATTTTCTGGATCGCGTCATCGATCGTCGGGTAGTCGGCGGTGCGCACGTTCGGGAACGGCTTCGGTTCCGCATCGGCGTCGTGGAGGATCGAGAAGCGGGCATTGGTGCCGCCGATATCGCCGATCAGGATCGGAAAGGGCAGCTTGTCGGTCTTCATGTTATCGGCCATCGGGAAGCTTAGTCCTTCTGAAAGTCGATGAGTTTTTCGGCGGTGGCGCGGTTGAGCGCCATCGGTATGTCATAGACCGTTGCAAGCCGCGTCAGCGCCTTGACGTCGACATCGTGGGGAAGCGCGCTCAAGGGGTCGATGAAGAAGACCAGCATGTGGACCTCGCCGGTGGCGATCATCGCGCCGATCTGCTGATCGCCGCCGAGCGGGCCGCTCTTCAGCCGCGTCACGTCGAGGCCGGGGCAGGCATCCTGAACCCGGCCGCCCGTCGTGCCGGTAGCGACGATGCGGAACCGCGAAAGCGCCACCTGGTGATGGCGGGCAAAATCCGCCATGTCGTCCTTCTTCTGGTCGTGCGCGATCAGCGCGATGCAGGGCTTGGCCGACATGATTGGGTATCCTCACCAGAACGATATTCAATCGATTTGTGACGCGTTCTAGCGTGCCGCTTCGCTCTTGGAAAGGTGGCGTCGAGACAGGCGTTTTCGATTGCCGGCCTCATCCGGAACTATTGCAGTGGACGTGGCGTCGGGATCGGCATGTCGTCGGAAGCAGCCGGCGGATCGTTGACGATCGCCTCGATGGTCTTTGCCGGTGCCGACGCGGCAGGCTGAGCCGTGTAGGCCACGGCGCTGCCGCCGAAGGTGGCGTCGTCTTCGGAGCGCGCGCGGGCGGCAAGCACGGCTGCGCACGCTTTCGGCAGATCCGAGAGCATGACTTGGCGAGGCTTGACCGGCTTCTTGTTCGGGTCTGGCTTCGGCGGCGGCGCCCACGGCTCCTTGCTGAACCACCAGGCGAGGGAATTGTCGCAGCCGTCGCCCTTGGTGACCGGCGCCTGGCTCTGGCAGGCCGTGGCGCCGGCCGGGCAGTGGATGCGGATATGGAAATGTTCGTCATGGCCGTAGATCGGCCGCACCTTGCCGAGCAGGCTTCGATCGCCGGTCCAGGTTTCGCAAAGCTTCTTCTTGATGGCCGGGTTGACGAAGACCCGCTCCACCTGCGGATAGCTCGCCGCCTGCATGACGACCTTGGCGTGGGTGCTGGTCCAGCGGCTGGGATCGACGGTCAGGAACTTGCTCTTGTCGAGCATGGAGGTGAACGGCAGGCTTTCGCGTTGCTGTGGGCTCAGAGGCTGGGCAGGCTTCGGCGTGAACCAGATATCGGCGTCGAGGCCGATCTGGTGTGAGGCATGGCCTGTGAGCATCGGGCCGCCGCGCGGCTGGGAAATGTCGCCGACCAGAATGCCAGAACCCCAGCCGAGCCTTGCGGCATCGCCGGAGAACCGTTCGAGCAATGAGATCATTGCCGGATTACCCCAGCGGCGATTGCGCGAGAGGCGCATCGCCTGCCAGGTCGGTCCGTCGGTCGGCAGCGCCACGGCACCGGACATGCAGCCCTTCGCATAGAAACCGAGCGGCTCCGCCTCCGCCATGCTCGGGAGCTTTACGGTGCCAAAAAGCTGTTTCGCCGGCGTGCCTTCCTGCGCTGCCACCGGCCCTACAGAGGTGCCGCAAAGGAAAGCGGTCACCGTCAGCCGCAAAATAGTACCCGAAATCGATTTCATGCCCATCCGCCGCAAATCACCTGATCGCCTCGAATCTACCGTGAAACAGGATTTTGGTGAAATGGAGATGGTGGAAGCCTTGCCGATTTCCGGGAGATAAACGCCGGATAAAACGGATGTGAGCGCCGAACTCCTGTTTTTCGCCGCCTTTTGTCCTATGCTTCACCGCAACACAGAAACTCGGAAGAGGTAACGAATGGTTCTGGCTCGGTTGAAGGTAGGTTTCGCGATCGTCCTGGCGACGGTTCTCGCAGCGTCGAACGTGCCGGCCCAGGAACCGAAATGGCGGCATGGCATGGCCGTTGTCGGTGACCTCAAGCTCCCGGAAGGCTTCAAGCAGCTCCCCTATGTCGATGTAAACGCGCCGAAGGCCGGCGAACTGCGCCTCGGTGATGAGGGCACGTTCGACAACCTCAACCTGGTGATCGACCGGGGTGCCGTGGCTTCAGGTGTCAGCCTGATCTACGACACGCTCATGAAGCGCTCGGAGGACGAGGTTTTCGGCACCTACGGCCTTCTGGCCGAGGCGGTGTCCTATCCGGACGACGTGTCTTCGGTGACGTTCCGGTTGAGGCCGGAGGCGAAATGGTCGGACGGGCAGCCGGTCACTCCGGAAGACGTGATCTTCAGCCTGGGGAAGCTGAAGGAGCACAGCGCCCTCTATTCCGGCTACTATCGGCACGTCACCGGTGCTGAAAAGACCGGCGATCGCGAAGTCACCTTCCGCTTCGACGAAAAGAACAACCGCGAACTGCCCTCGATCGTCGGCGACTTCCCGGTCCTGCCGAAGCACTGGTGGGAAGGCAAGGACGCACAGGCCAACCAGCGCGACATTTCCCGCACCACCCTGGAGCCGCCGATCGGGTCCGGACCCTACAAGATTGGTGCCGTTCAGCCGGGCTCCACCATTCGCTACGAGCTGCGCGACGACTACTGGGGCAAGAACCTGCCGATCAACCTCGGCCAGTATAACTTCCGGACGATCAGCTATACCTATTTTTCGGACGCCGACGTGGAATTCGAGGCCTTCCGGGCCGGTACGATCGACTACCGCCAGGAAAACAGCTCGAGCCGCTGGGTCACGCGTTACGATTTCGATGCGGTGAAGGACGGGCGGGTGATCAAGGAAGCACTGACCAATCCGTTCAAGGCCGTTGGCGTCATGCAGGCTTTCGTGCCGAACATGCGGCGTGACATCTTCAAGGACGCGCGGGTCCGCGAAGCGCTGAACTACGCCTACGATTTCGAGGATCTCAACAAGAACCTTGCCTATGGCGGCCTGAAGCGGGTCGATAGCTTCTTCTGGGGCACCGAGCTTGCTTCATCCGGCCTGCCCCAGGGAAAGGAGTTGGAGATCCTCAACGGGTTGAAGGACAAGGTTCCGGCAAGGGTGTTCACAACGCCGTATACCAACCCCGTCGGTGGTGACCCCAACAAGGTGCGTGACAATCTGCGCACGGCCGTCAGCCTGCTGAAAGGGGCCGGCTGGGAGCTGAAGGGCAACCGGATGGTCAATGCCAAGACCGGGCAGCCCTTGGGTTTCGAAATTCTCCTGAACAGCCAGTCGCAGGAGCGCACCGTGATGCCCTATGTGACAAGTCTCAAGAAAATCGGCATCGATGTCCGGCTCCGGATCGTCGACGCCTCGCAATATATCAATCGAATCCGCAGCTTCGACTACGACATGATGTACGGGGTTTGGGCTCAGACCATGAACCCCGGCAACGAACAAGCGGACTACTGGGGATCGGCGTCCGTCAGCCGGCCGGGATCACGCAACTATGCAGGCATCGCCGATCCAGCGGTGGATCAGCTGATCACCATGATCACCTTTGCCGAGAAGCGGGAGGATCAGGTGGCAGCCGTCAAGGCGATGGACCGGGTGCTGCTCGCCAACCACTACGTGGTCCCGATGTTCTATTCCGGCGAAGCGAGGATCGCCTACTGGAACCGCATCACGCATCCGCAGCGACTGCCGGAATACAGCACGGGTTTCCCCGACACATGGTCGGCCAGAAGCGCCGCGAAGTGAAGAATTGGGCGCGGACTTGCGCCGCCGACCGGCACCTGTTCCAAATGAACCCGTATGATTCGCACCGGAAAAGAGGAAAGAGCCATTTGATCGGCATTGGGATATGCGGTGAGACAAGCCCGGCAGCCACGGGCAGGGAGCTCTGATGGGCGCCTATATTCTCCGCCGTCTTCTGCTGATGATACCGACGATCGTCGGCATCATGGCGATTTCCTTCCTCGTCGTGCAGTTCGCGCCCGGCGGCCCCGTCGAGCAGGTGATCGCCCAGATCCAGGGCCAGGATACCGGCGACCGGCTTTCCAGCGGTGGCGGCGACCTGCTCCAGCAACAGGGCGGAGGCGAGGAAAGCCGTTATCGCGGCGCCCAGGGCCTCGATCCGGAATTCATCGCCAAGCTCGAGAAGCAGTTCGGTTTCGACAAGCCGCCGGCGACGCGGTTCCTCGAAATGATGTGGAACTACATCCGCTTCGACTTCGGCGAGAGCTTCTTCCGCAACACCTCGGTGCTCGATCTGATCATCGACAAGATGCCGGTGTCGATCTCGCTCGGCTTCTGGATCCTGATCGTCTCCTATCTGATCTCGATTCCCTTGGGCATCCGCAAGGCGGTCAAGGACGGCTCGACCTTCGACGTCTGGACCTCTGGCGTCATCATCATCGGTTATGCGGTGCCGAGCTTCCTGTTCGGCATCCTGCTGATCGTGCTCTTCGCAGGCGGTTCGTTCTTCGACTGGTTCCCGCTGCGCGGCCTGGTTTCCGACAACTTTGCAGAACTTTCCTGGTGGGAAAAGGTCATCGACTATTTCTGGCACCTGACATTGCCGTTGATCGCCATGTCGCTTTCGGCCTTCGCCACCACCACCCTGCTGACCAAGAATTCGTTCATCGACGAAATCAAGAAACAGTATGTGACGACGGCGCGCGCCAAGGGCCTCAACGAGCGGCAGGTGCTCTACGGCCACGTCTTCCGCAACGCCATGCTGATCGTCATCGCAGGGTTTCCCGGAGCCTTCATCTCGGCCTTCTTCACCGGCTCACTGCTGATCGAGAACATCTTTTCGCTGGATGGACTGGGGCGTCTCGGTTATCTCGCGATCGTCAACCGCGACTACCCGATCGTTTTCGGCACGCTCTACATCTTCTCGCTGATGGGCCTGTTCGTCAGCCTGATTTCGGACCTGATCTATACCTGGATCGATCCGCGCATCGATTTCGAGCGGAGGGATGTCTGATGGAGGCGACCGCCGCAAAGACCACCGTACAGACGGCACTGCCGCAGAAGCGGCCCTGGATCTCGCCGACCAACCGGCGGCGGCTCGCCAATTTCCGCGCCAACAAGCGCGGTTACTGGTCCTTCTGGCTGTTCATGGTCCTTTTCGTGCTCAGCCTGTTTGCGGAATTCATCGCCAACGACCGGCCGATCGTCGCCTCCTACAAGGGCGAGATCCTCTACCCGGTCCTGGTGGACTATCCGGAAGAGAGGTTCGGCGGCTTCCTGGCGACGACCGATTACCGCTCCGACTATATCCAGCAGGAAATCGAGACAAACGGCTGGATGGTCTGGCCGCCGATCCGCTATTCCTACCAGACGGTCAATTCCAACATCCCCCATTCGGCGCCGACCGAACCCTTCTGGCTGATGGAGAAGGCGGATCGCTGCGCCGCCTATCCGCAGAAGGATGGGGACCCGAACTGCATCCTCGGCAACCTGAACTGGCTCGGCACCGACGACCAGGCACGTGACGTGACCGCTCGCATGATCTACGGCTTCCGCATCTCCGTCCTGTTCGGCCTGGTGCTGACGATCTGCTCGGCAGTAATCGGGGTGACGGCCGGCGCGGTCCAGGGTTATTTCGGCGGCTGGACGGACCTGCTGATGCAGCGGTTCATCGAGATCTGGTCGTCCATGCCGGTTCTCTACATCCTTCTGATCATCGCCTCGATCCTGCCGCCGGGCTTCTTCGTCCTGCTCGGCATCCTCCTGCTTTTCTCCTGGGTCGGTTTCGTCGGCGTGGTGCGCGCTGAGTTCCTGCGGGCCCGCAATTTCGAATATGTCCGCGCCGCCCGCGCACTCGGCGTCGGCAACTGGACGATCATGTCCCGGCACCTGCTGCCGAATGCCATGGTCGCAACGCTGACCTTCCTGCCCTTCATCCTGTCGGGTTCCATCGCGACGCTGACCTCGCTCGACTTCCTGGGCTTCGGCCTGCCGGCAGGCTCTCCGTCTCTCGGCGAGATGATTTCGCAGGGAAAGAACAACCTTCAGGCGCCATGGCTCGGCTTCACCGCCTTCTTCACAATGTCCCTCATGCTTTCGCTGCTGATCTTCATCGGCGAGGCCGTGCGCGACGCCTTCGATCCCAGAAAGACGTTCGGGTGATGGCGGGTCGTAATTGCATGATCGATGGGCTAGATTGTCGGGGATATCAGCGAGCGTGACGCCATGAACAAGATCGTCAGAGAGCATTACCCGGTCGCCAACCTTCCCGAGGATCTGCGGGAGGGATTGGAGAGGGACGCGACTGTCAGGGTCGTTGTTGAGGTGGAGGAGCGCGGAGAACGTGATGATCTCGGTATGGCCGAGCGCAAACCCATTCCGGCAAAAGACCTCATGGAGCTGCGGCGCCGGCTGCTTTCGGACGGCAGGCCGTCAGTGTCTGCGGAGGAAGCCGTGGCGCAGATTCGCGAGTTGCGGGACGAGTGGGACTACTGATGGAGGATGTAGGTCGCATCTATATCGACACCAATATTTTCATTGCTGGATTTGAAACTAGAAGTGACCTTGCAGAACGGATCGCAATGCTCTTCTCCTCCGCATTGATCCAAACGCCTCCGCGTTTCGTGACCAGCGAGTTGACCTTAGCGGAACTGCTTGTGCGGCCCTATCGCAATCATGACGCCGTCTTGATCGATTTGTACTATAGTTTGATTTCTTCCAGTCCCTGGTTGGAGGTTTGGTCGGTTACCCGCGAAGTTCTCTCCGCGGCCGCGAGTCGGAGGGCCGGTGATTCCTCGCGAAAATTGCCGGATGCGGTCCATATCGCGACGGCTGGTCTTGCCGGTTGCTCCCATCTTTTGTCCGCTGACAAAGGGATAGGGCCGGCGCAGGGCGAAAGTCTGCCTTTTTCACGCCTCCAGCCGGATCGTCAGACAATCGAAAAACTTATCGAAAGCCTTGGCCGATGACAGAGCCGCTTCTTTCCGTCCGCGATCTCTCCGTCGCCTTCCACCAGGGCAGCGATACCTCGATTGCCGTCGATCGGGTCTCGTTCGATATCATGCCCGGCGAGGTGATGGCGCTGGTCGGGGAATCCGGCTCCGGCAAGTCGGTGACGGCGAATTCCATCCTCAAGCTGCTGCCTTATCCTTCGGCAAGCCATCCGTCCGGGGAGATTCTGTTCGACGGCAAGGACATGTTGAAGGCGTCCGAGCCGGAACTGCGCCGTGTGCGCGGCAACGACGTCACGATGATCTTCCAGGAGCCGATGACCTCGCTTAATCCGCTTCATTCGATCGAGAAGCAGATCGGCGAAATCCTTGAGCTTCATCACGGAATTGCCGGTCAGGCAGTGCGCATCCGCACGCTTGAACTGCTGAACCAGGTTGGCATACGCGAGCCGGAAAAGCGGCTGAAAGCTTATCCGCACGAGCTGTCCGGCGGCCAGCGCCAGCGCGTCATGATCGCCATGGCGCTCGCCAACCGCCCGAAACTGCTGATCGCCGACGAGCCGACCACGGCGCTCGACGTCACCGTGCAGGCGCAGATCCTCGATCTTCTGCGCGGGCTGAAGGGCGAGCACGGCATGTCCATGCTGTTCATCACCCACGACCTCGGCATCGTCCGGAAATTCGCCGATCGCGTCTGCGTCATGACCAAGGGCAAGATCGTCGAGACCGGCACGGTGGAGGAGGTCTTCACCAATCCGCAACACGCCTATACGCGCCATCTGCTCGCCTCCGAACCGCGCGGCGAGCCGCCGCCGACCGATCCCTCGAAGCCGGTGGTGATGGAAGGCAAGGACATCCGTGTCTGGTTTCCGATCAAGGCCGGTTTCTTGCGCAAGGTGGTCGATCATGTGAAGGCGGTCGATGGCGTCGATCTCGAACTGCGGGCCGGCGAGACGCTCGGCGTCGTCGGCGAATCCGGTTCCGGCAAGACCACGCTCGGTCTGGCGCTCGCAAGGCTCATCTCCTCCAAAGGCCGCATCGCCTTCGTCGGAACGGACATCGACAAGTTCTCCTTCAAGGAAATGCGTCCGTTCCGCGACCGTCTTCAGGTCGTCTTCCAGGATCCCTATGGGTCGCTGAGCCCCCGCATGTCGGTCGGCGATATCGTCGCCGAGGGGCTGAAGGTGCATGAACGGTCGCTCTCCGCCGATGGCCGCGACGAGCGTGTCGCCTGGGCCTTGAGCGAAGTCGGCCTCGATCCGGCGACCCGCTGGCGTTATCCGCACGAATTTTCCGGCGGCCAGCGGCAGCGCATCGCAATCGCCCGCGCCATGGTGCTGAAACCGCGTTTCGTGATGCTCGACGAGCCGACATCGGCGCTCGACATGACCGTACAGGCGCAGGTCGTCGATCTCCTGCGCGACCTGCAGAAGAAGCACGATCTCGCCTATCTCTTCATCAGCCACGATCTGAAGGTCGTGAAAGCGCTCGCCAACCACGTCATCGTCATGCGGCTCGGCAAGGTGGTGGAAGAAGGTCCCGCGGACCAGATTTTCCAGGCGCCGAAGCAGGATTATACCCGCGCCCTGATGGCCGCCGCCTTCAATCTGGAAGCCGTCGAAATCGAAGCCATCAACCAGTAATCACAGCAATCAAGGTCAATCAGTCCATGCCTGCCAAACATCCGGTCGTCGTTGATCTTAAATTCGAGCGCCGCGAGATCGATGCCGCACTCGCCAGCGCCTTCACCGGCCGCACGGTGCTGCACGCTTCCGATCCGGGAGCGGACATTTCAGAGGCGCGCTACGCGGTGATCTGGAAGCCGGACGCGGATCTGTTCCAGCGGGCGCCGAAGCTGGAGGTGTTGTTTTCCGGCGGCGCCGGCGTCGATTATATCCTCACCATGCCCGGCCTGCCGGATATCCCTATCGTTCGTTTCGTGGACGAAAGCCTGACGACGCGGATGAGCGAATGGGTCGTGCTGCAGGCCCTGAGCCACCTGCGGCAGGTACCGGCCTATCTCGGGCAGCAGCGCGAACGCCAGTGGCGCGAACTCTCCCAGCCGGAAGCAAAGGACCTGACCGTCGGCGTGATGGGCCTTGGCGTGCTCGGCCAGGACGCGGTCCGGAAATTGAAGATCATGGGTTTCGATGTGATCGGCTGGTCGCGCAGCAAAAAGACCATCGAAGGCGTCGAGACCTTCGATGGCGGCGAGCTCGATGCTTTCCTTGCCCGCACCGACATTCTTGTCGGCCTCCTGCCGCTGACGCCCGAGACGCGCGGCATTTTCAATGCCTCGCTGTTTGCGAAGCTTCGCCAGGGCGGGGCCTTGGGCAAGCCAGTCTTCATCAATGCCGGACGCGGCGGCAGCCAGGTGGAGAGCGATCTTGTTGCCGCGCTCGATAACGGCATCCTCGGCGGCGCGTCGCTGGATGTGTTCGAGAAGGAGCCGCTCGGTGCGGATAGCCCGCTCTGGACGACGGACAACGTCATCATCACCCCCCACGCGGCCTCCGCGTCCGATGTGAGGGCGCTGTTTCGCAATGCGGAGACCCAGATGGAGCGCTATGAGGCGGGCGACCCCTTGCAGCACGTCGTGGATCGCCGGGCGGGCTACTGAGCCCTCCTGCCGGAACATTCGTTTCCGCCGACCGTTTCTTGTGCATGAGCCGGGCATTCCGGCCGAACAAGGAGCGAAATCATGAACACTCGTTTCGATCCCCAGGAAGCCGAGCCCCGTCATCCGAACCCGATCGGCTCGCCGCCGGTTGTTGAGACCGCTACGGAAGCGCGGCAGGGAAGCTGGGGTGCACCGGTCCTGAAGGTGCTGATTGCCGGCCTTATTCTGGCAATGGTCGCCTGGGCCGGCGCCGAGTGGTACGGCCAAAGCACCGCGCCGCCGGACGAACAGACCGCTACGCCGCCAGCCGGAAGCACGACGCCCGCAAACCCCAATGCGCCGCCGACTGCCAATCCTTCTGCGCCGCCGGCCGCCGCGCCACCGGCAACCAACTCGCAATCCGGCAACTGACTGCATCATTCCTGATTTTTTCGGCCGCGATCCTTCGCGGCCGAATTGCGTCTGGACTTGTTCTGCATTTTTTTCGATAAAAATGCCCGGAGGTTGATCAGCCGCTGCCTCCATACGCATCGAAATCGGCGGAGCCGGCCCGGAAGGGCCGGGGCAGGGGCAGGCATGACCAAGACCGATATCGCGAGCAGGGTTTATAATCACACCTGGAAGCTCGACCCGATCATCCGCAGTCTGATCGATACGGATTTCTACAAGCTCCTGATGCTGCAGATGATCTGGAAGCTCTATCCGGACGTGGACGCCACGTTCTCGCTGATCAACCGCACGACCAGTGTCAAGCTGGCGGAGGAGATCGACGAGGGCGCGCTGCGCGAGCAGCTCGACCATGCCCGCACGGTCGGCTTGTCGAAGAAGGAGATGATCTGGCTCGCGGGTAACACGTTTTATGGCCGCAAGCAGATTTTCGAGCCGGAATTTTTGAACTGGCTGTCCACCTACAAGCTGCCGGAATACGAACTCTCGAAGCGCGACGGCCAGTACGAACTGACCTTCCACGGCAAGTGGATGGAAACGACGCTCTGGGAAATCCCCGCACTCGCGATCATCAACGAGTTACGCTCGCGTTCCGCGATGCGCTCGCTCGGTTTCTTCACGCTCGACGTTCTCTACGCGCGGGCCAAAGCCAAGATGTGGGAAAAGGTCGAGCGGCTGCAGGCATTGCCGGGCCTGCGCATTTCCGATTTCGGTACGCGCCGCCGTCACAGCTTCCTGTGGCAGCGCTGGTGCGTCGAGGCGCTCAAGGAAGGCATCGGCCCGGCGTTTACCGGCACCAGCAACGTCCTGCTTGCGATGGACTCCGATCTCGAAGCCGTGGGGACCAATGCGCACGAGCTGCCCATGGTGGCTGCGGCAATCGCAGAGACCGACGAACAGCTGCGCGCCTCCCCTTACCAGGTCCTGAAGGACTGGAACCGGCTTTATGGCGGCAACTTGCTGATCGTGTTGCCGGATTCCTTCGGCACGGCGGCGTTCCTGCGCGATGCGCCGGACTGGGTGGCCGACTGGACCGGTTTCCGCCCCGACAGCGCGCCGCCGATCGAGGGCGGCGAAAAGATCATCGCCTGGTGGAAGAAGATGGGCCGCAACCCTAAGGAAAAGCTGCTGATCTTCTCCGACGGGCTGGACGTCGATGCGATCATCGACACCTACCGGCATTTCGAAGGCCGGGTGCGCATGAGCTTCGGCTGGGGCACCAACCTGACCAACGATTTCGCCGGCTGCGCACCCCACGAGATTGCCGGCCTGATGCCGATCTCCATCGTCTGCAAGGTAAGCGAAGCGAATGGCCGTCCGGCGGTGAAACTTTCCGACAATCCGCGCAAGGCGACCGGAGATCCGGCCGAGGTGGAACGTTATCTGAAGTTCTTCGGCCAGGAAGACCGCGTCGATCAGGTCGTCCTGGTCTAGCCGACTGCTCGAACGGGAACAGGCCCCGCCGGAAGTGGCGGAGCCTGTCTGGGTTGGCTGGCTTAAGGGAAATGCGAAACCTTCGCTTACCGGATGACCTGCACGACGGTGTGGGTCTGCGGATCGACGATCACGCGCTGATTGTTGACCACCGTATAGGCGTATCTCGGGTTGCTGGGCACCGGTGTAACGACGACGCTCTGCGGCAGCGGCTTGCCGACCACGATCGGCTGCTCGACGATTACGGAAGCGGTCGGGGCGGGCTGTTCCTCGACGTAAGTGACGACTTCGCGTGGTGGCGGATCGATCGCGGTACCGGCTACGGCGCCGACGACCCCACCCACTGCGGCGCCGACTGGACCGCCGACGATCGCACCGGTAACGGCTCCGCCGGCTGCACCATTGACGGTGCCCTGCTGGGCTCCGGCCTGTGTGGCGAAGGAAGCGGCGAGAATGGCGCAGGACGCGAGAATGATCTTCTTCATGGGTCTTCTCCTTTTCTACTAACTTCCGAAGGGCTAACCCACCAGTTTTTGCGTGGTTCCTGTCTGCCGGTCACCTTTCGTAAGTGTCTGAAATCTTGAGCGAGGAGGTATTCGGGAGGTGTAGCCATGTTCCGCTTGCCGAACCTGAGCCGGCAACGTGGCCCTCACCGCCTCTGTGCGGCAAATCAATCACCAAGCGCCCCGTGCTGCGGCTCGACGCCAGGGGGAGCTAGATCAAAAATCGATATCCGGCCCCGCTCCTATTGCCAAGCGACGATCGGAGTCTATTTGCCTCCTTCAGTCCGGGAGGATCTGCCGTTGGAATATCGTTTCCTGATCGTCGAAGACAGTTTGCTGGTCGCGATGGATATCGAGGACGCCGTCCATCGAAGCGGCCATGACGTCGTCGGAATAGCACCCGACATGACCGTGGCGCTGAACTATACCCGCGACACGGATATAGCCTTCGTGGACGTGCGCCTTGCCGACGGCGAGACCGGCCCCGAGATCGCCAAGGCACTGGCGGAATACGGCATCGTGGTGATCATGATCACCGGCAATCCGGGCCTTGTGGCGGCGGGCGTCTCCGGGGTCCTCGGCGTGATGGCAAAACCGCTGACCGACCAGGCTTCGATGGACCTCATCCAGTTCGCCGTCGATCGCAAGAATGGCCGGCCCGGCGTGCCGCCGGCGCGGCTGCGGCTCTTTCACTGAAAGCGGCCTGATTGTTGGGCGGTTCAAATAACTTCTGTCCCTGAGATGACAGGGCCGGATATCCGCGCTATGGGATCGCCCCAGAGCGACAGCGGGTCATACATGCGTTACTTCATCACCGGGACGGCAGGCTTCATTGGTTTCCACTTGGCGCGACGCCTGCTGGAGGACGGCCACGAGGTTCTAGGCTTCGATGGAATGACGCCCTATTACAGCCTGCGCCTCAAGGAAGCCCGCAATGCCGGGCTCACACAATTCCCTGCCTTCCGCCCGGTCATCGGCATGCTGGAGGACAAGTCGCTGGTCGACAAGTCGGTCGAGGACTTCAAGCCGGATGTGATGATCCACCTCGCCGCCCAGGCCGGCGTGCGATACAGCCTTGAAAATCCCAAGGCCTATCTCGATTCCAATCTCATCGGCTCCTGGAACATCCTGGAGATTGCTCGCAACTACGGCGTCGGCCATCTGATGCTCGCCTCGACATCGTCGGTTTACGGCGCCAATCCGGATATTCCCTTCCGCGAAAGCGACCGCGCCGACGAACCCTTGACTTTCTATGCCGCGAGCAAGAAGGCCATGGAACTGATGGCGCACAGCTACGCCCATCTCTACAAGGTGCCGATTACCGC
This sequence comes from Neorhizobium sp. T25_13, assembly GCF_002968675.1. Taxonomy (NCBI): domain Bacteria; kingdom Pseudomonadati; phylum Pseudomonadota; class Alphaproteobacteria; order Hyphomicrobiales; family Rhizobiaceae; genus Neorhizobium; species Neorhizobium sp. T25_13. The sequence continues at coordinate 374,267 of NZ_PVBI01000005.1, read as the reverse complement.
CTTCCGCTTCTTCACGGTCTACGGGCCCTGGGGCCGGCCGGACATGGCGCTCTTCAAGTTCGTCAAGGCGATCATCGAGGATCGCGAGATCGAGATCTACGGCGAAGGCAAGATGAGCCGGGACTTCACTTATATCGACGACCTGGTGAATTCGATCATTGACCTATCCAAGGTCTATCCCGGTGAGGACAATCGCGTCGCGGACATCGATACGCTCTCCCGTCAGGCACCGTTCCGCGTCGTCAATATCGGCGGCGGCCAGCCCTCGGGCCTCATCGACTTCGTCGAAACCATCGAACGGATCATGGGAAAACCGGCCAAGCGCAAGATGCTGCCGATGCAGAAGGGCGACGTGCCGAGAACCTTCGCCAGCCCCGATCTTCTCGTGGCGCTGACCGGCCGCAAGCCGGAGATCGGCCTGGAAGAAGGCGTCAAGGCCTTTGTCCAATGGTATCTCGACCATCGCCACGAGATCGACTGAGCCGATATTCGCCGAGGCGCCTCAGCCGCGTCCGAACTCGTCGACGATGCGGATGATGTCGTCCTCGCCGAGATAGGAACCGGTCTGCACCTCGATCATCTCGAGCATGATCTTGCCGGGATTGGCGAGCCGATGCACCTCGCCCTGCGGGATGTAGACGGACTCGTTTTCCCTGACGACCCGGGTTTCCTCGCCGATCGTCACTTCCGCGGTACCCTTGACGCAGATCCAGTGTTCCGAGCGGTGGTGATGTTTCTGCAGCGATAGCTTCTTGCCGGGCGTCACGAACAGCCGCTTCACCTGGAAACGATCGCCGTTGAGCACCGACGTATAGCCGCCCCAGGGACGATAGGAAGTCGGATGGGTTTCGGTCAACGCTGCAGTCGCCGTGGCCGCGGCGAGCTGCTTGACGATCTTGCCGACGTCCTGGCTGTCTTCCAGTCGGCCGATATAGACGGCGTCCTCGCTGGCGATGACGGCGACGCCATCCAGGCCCTGAACGGCGAGATGGCTGGTGCGCGACATCACGAGCGAGTTCCTGGTGTTGATCAGCGTCGTCTTGCCGGAGGTGACGTTGCCGGCCTCGTCGCGGGCGCCGAGCTTCCAGACGGCGTCCCAGCTTCCGAGATCGGACCAGGTGAATGACGAGGGCACGACCGCCGCGTTGGAGGTCTTCTCCATCAGGGCGTAGTCGACGGAGATATCCGGGCTCGCGGCAAATTCCTGCGCGTCGAGGCGGGTGAAGTCGAGGTCGCTCGAAGCCTTGGCAAGTGCGGCTCGCGCGGCCGCCTCGACCTCGGGCGCGAAGGCGGAAAGTTCACTCAGCACCTGCCCGGCCTTGAACATGAAGATACCAGAGTTCCAGACAAAGCCACCGGTCGATAGCATCTTCTCGGCCTCGGCCAGCACCGGCTTCTCGACGAAGCGCTTGACCTTGCAGGCGCCGGAAGGCAGCGCCTCGCCAATCTCGATGTAACCATACCCGGTGGCGGGTTCCGTCGGAGCAATGCCGAAGGTGACGAGCTTGCCGGCAAGGGCCGTCTGTCTGGCAATGCCGATCGCATCGAAATAGCCGGCATCCGCGGTAATCTCGTGGTCCGACGCAAGCACCTGCAGGATGGCATCCTCGCCGAAGCGGCCTTCGACAAAGGCGGCAGCGGCGGCGACTGCCGGGGCGGTGTTGCGGGCGACGGGCTCGAGCAGGATGCCGGAAAGCTTGATACCGAGCTCGCGGGCCTGTTCGGCCACCAGGAACCGGAAATCCTCGTTGGTGATGACGACCGGGGCCTCATAGAGCGTCTTGTCCGATACACGCGACAGCGTCGCCTGAAACAGGGTCTTGTCGCCGATGAACTGGATGAACTGTTTCGGCGCGCTTGCGCGAGACAGCGGCCAGAGCCGCGTTCCCTTGCCGCCTGCCATGATGACGGGGATGATCTTGCTATTCATTCCAATATCTCCGGCAGTTATCGTCCGATTATCGTTCAAATTTTTGCAGCCCAGGCGCGGATGAGGTTCAGCCCCTCGTGCAACAAGGCCTTCGCCGCGTCTTCCGTCCCGGCTTCCACATAACAGCGCATTTCCGGTGCGTTGCCCGATGGTCGGAAATGCACGATCCGGCCATCTTCAAGCACCACCCGCAGGCCATCGATATCGCTTTTCGCAACGACTGTCGAAATCGGCGCGAGGAAGGCAGCGAGATTGTCGTCGGATTGCCTGAGATGCGCCATCAGCGCGGCGCTCGTTTCCACGGGAAAATTCTCCAGCCGGTCGGCCGCCGCAAACGGCAGGCGGAAACCGGCGGCGATTTGGGACAGGGGCTTCTTCTCGCGCGCAGCCAGCACAAGTGTCGCCAGCACCGGCAGGAAACTGTCGCGGGTGGGAAGTGGTGAGAGCGTGCCGGTGCCGGTTTCGAAAGGCGAGGCGGTCAGAAGCCCGCCATTCGCCTCGAAACCCATGACGCCCGTCTTGCCGGCTTCGAGTGCTGCGAGCATGCCGGAGATGACGAACGGCGATCCGACCTTGGTGCGGGCGGTCTCGAAATCCCCAGCCGCCTCGATGCCCGAATTGGAGGTGACCGGCGTTACGACGACCTGCGCCTTCAGGGACTTTGCCGCAATCAGGCCTAGAAGGTCGCCGCGCAGCGGTTCTCCCGTCTCGTCGGAAACCAGCGGCCGGTCGCCGTCGCCGTCGGCAGAGATGATCGCGTCGAGCCCATGTTCATGCGCCCAGCCCTTGAGGAGGTCGATCGTCTCGATCGAGACCGCCTCCGTGTCGACCGGAATGAAGTCTTCGGAACGGCCAAGCGGCACGGCGTCTGCGCCATAGCCCTCAAGAACCCGCACCATGAGATCGCGGGCGACCGTCGAATGCTGATAGACCCCGACCTTGAGGCCGGCGAGCGCGCCTGCGGGTAGCATTGCCATATTGCGGGTGAGGAACAGCGTTTCGGCTTGCACGGAATGATCCGGCGCTTCGCCGGGCGTCGTGTCGATCTCGCTTCTGTCCAGTTCGGCAGCGATCGCGGTGATCCGCATCTCGTCCTTTTTGTCGATCTCGCCGTCGGGTCGATAGAACTTGATGCCGTTGCGGTCAGCGGGGATATGCGAGCCGGTGATCATCAGCGATGCGGCCTTGAGCTGAAGCCCGTAGAGCGCCAGCGCCGGCGTCGGCACCGCGCCGCAATCGATCGGCGAAAGACCGACGCGCTTCAGCGCCCCGATGCAGGTGGCGGCAATGTCGGGGCTAGACGGGCGGAAATCGCGGCCGACCAGCACGGCATCATCAGGTTTTGCCGCGCCCGTTTCCAGGAGATGCCGGGCAAAGGCCTGGGTGTAGAGCGATGAAGCCCGCCCCTCCAGGTCAGTCACAAGGCCCCGAAGACCGCTCGTTCCGAATTTCATGCGCTACCCATCAAGGAGACTCCAGGGATGATCGTCCTAGTGCATTTCCTATGAAGATAAAGTTGAAATTGGCAATACCCCAAATCGGCGGTGTACCGCCATAAGCTCTTTCCGCAAAGCTTGGCGAGCCAGTCCAAATGATGTTATCCTTTATGGCATGATCAGGCCTTGTTCCGGATATTTAGGCCCTGTTCTTGAGTTCGGCTGCTTCGGGTTCGAAGCTTGGGAGAGCCGTGATGCGAGCGAATATCGCAAAAAGCGTTGCCTTCGTGGTGCCGATTGCCGGCCTCGCGTTTCTCATGGCCGTGGGCGAGCCGGCCGACGAGGCGTGCCCGGGAAACCTCGCGTTTGAGAAATCCCGCCAGCTCGTTGAACAACGCCCCGATATCGTCGATGTCGCCTGGGGCAATCTTCGCTGGATCGCCAATTGCCGGTTCTCCATTGGCGGCCATGCCGACATCAACACCGACAAGGGCCTGGACCGTAGGGATTTCGAACTCGTGATCGCTTTCGATCCGCAGCTGCGCCGTTGGCAGCAGGTCAGCTTTTCGATCTCCCAATAATGCAGAGTGCGCCGCGAACCAGCCGACCCCGCAAGCCATGTCGGGGTCTAGCGGGTCGGGATCGATTTATCTGCCTCGACAGACGCGCGTGGTCTTGGTGACCCACCGCCCATGATGGCGGTACTCGACGCTCCGGACCCTGCAGTGCGGACGGTAATGGTGCCTGGAATACTGCCGGTAGTAGGGGCGATGGTAGCGATGGTACGGCCGATAGTGGTGTCCGGGCCGATATCCTCGATCGCCAATCGTTATGCTGAAACTATCGGCGAGGGTCGGGGCCGCGGTCGTGGTGAGACATCCAAGCCCGATGATGCAGGCGGCAATGAACTTTTTCATTCTCTCCTCCTTCGGATTGGCCGCTTGATTGGCGGTTTCCGTGAAGGTAGGCCGCGGAAAATGAACGAAGGCTGAGGGCTGCGTTCATGTTCCGTGAGAGTTGCCTGCCGCGGCAGAGCTTTCCGATGAAAACTCCGTCCGTATCGACAGCGAAACGCCCTGCGGCGGCGCCTGTCTCAGGCAGCCCGGCCCGATCTGGTGCGGGATTGCCCCCGATTGTCGATGCGGAACAGATTGACGATCTCGGCCAGGGCCTCCATTTCCCGGCTTGTCCTCTCGGTGGAGGCTGAAAGATCACCGACGAGCCGGTTGCTATGGGCATTGAGCTCGTCGAGATCTTTCATCGCGCTCGACAATTGCCGAAGGTTGGCACTTTGGTTGTTGCTCTCGCTGGTTATCTGGCTGGAAAGCGAAGAGACGAATGCGATGGACGAGACGATCTGGGAAAACTGCTCGCTCGCCTGGCGGACCAGTTCGGCACCTGCCTTCACCTCCGCCTGGCTTTTCTGAATGAGCGCTTTGACTTCGTTGGAAGCATTGGCAGTCGACTGGGCGAGGGAGCGCACCTCGGTTGCGACGACCGCGAACCCCTTCCCGCTTTCGCCTGCACGCGCGGCTTCGACCCCGGCGTTGAGCGCCAGCAGGTTTGTCTGGAATGCGACATCCTCGATGACCCCGATGATTTCGGAAATCTTGCCGGAGGAGACGGTGATCTGGGCCATGGCGCTTTCCGCGCCGTTCATGACATGGCTGCCGTTTTCAGCCATCTGGCTGGTATCCGAAATCACGCTGGTGGCCTCACCCGCACGCTTGGAGTTCTGGCCGACGGTTTCGGCAACAGCATTCGTTGTCACAGCCGTTGTCTGAAGCATCGACGACTGACGCGTAGACCGCCCGTTCAATTCCGTGGTTCCGCGCAGAATCTCGTCGCTGGATGCCGATACGGACGCGCAAGCATCGGCCAGTCGTGACACGACCGCCGAGAGACGGCTCGTCACCGCGTTCGCATTGTCCTGCAGCTCGGCAAAGGCGCCTTTGTGGACACCTTCGAACCGGATCGTCAGGTCGGCATTGGCAAGGGCATTCAGGACGCGGCTGGTTTCGTTGAGCCCGCCTTCGAAGCTCGATATCAGCGTATTGAGACTCTGGGCCAGCTCGTGATGTTCGGGACGGTCGAACGGGCCGTTGACGCGACCGGAGAAATCGCCCTCGGTGGCCTTGTTGACGACGCCGCGCACCTGGCTCTGCAGCAGCCGGGCTTCGGCCGAGACATTGGCGAGGCTGGTGGTCTGGGATTGCGCTTCCTTCTTCAACGTATCACGCATTCGGGCATTTTCACGGAACACGGCCAGGGCATCGATCATGGCGCGAATTTCCTTGGCGCCCCGACGTTTTGGCACGACGACCTCGATGTTGCCGCCCGCAAGCAGCTTCATCGACGCGGTGATCCGCACGATCGGACCGGCAATCCGCTGGGCGACGAACAGCAGAATGACGACGCCCACGACCGCGAGAGCGGCGGCGGTCGTCAGTTCGTTGCGTATCTCGGTCTCAAGCGTGTCGCCGGCTGACACAACCCTGTCGGACGCCGCCTTGTCCACGATCGTGTTGATGTCGAGAATCCTTGCCAATATGGCCGTGCGCGAGCGGGTAAGCTGCTCGGCCGTCGGAATAGCGTTCGCCCGATCGAGTCCGAGCATGATGCGCACATTGCTGCGCCATGCCGCATGCAGTTCGGTGAGATTTCTGACGTTGTCGGAAACGCCAGGCGACAGCGAATTGCGGCTGAATTCGGCAAGCGTCGCCTCCAAGGCGCCATTTGTCGTGTCAAACCGCTTCTTGACCTCTTCGACCGAAACAAACGTCGTCATCGCCAGGAGATTTGCGACCACGCCCGACACATTCTCGAACTGTGCTCCGGTCCTCGCAGCGAGCGTCTTGGCGGCAATCGCGTCTTGCACGACGCGTTCCACATGCGCCTGGCCGTCGATCGCCTGCGATCCGACGAGAGCGGCAGCTCCAAGGCCCGCGAGAATGGAGAGAATGAGGGGAAGAAGGATCTGGAATCGGACTGAAAGTGCCATGGCGTGCTACTCAGTTTGGTAATGTCGGCAGGAGCAAATCCTGCTGCTCGGGAGTGAGGGTCTTGAGGAAAGCGATCAGGTCTTCCCGCTCGTGATCGGTCACGAAAAATGGAGATATGTGATCCGAGCGTGACGGGCTTTCGGTACCGCCGCTTTCGTAGTGAGCAATTACGTCCTCCATGGTCGCCAGGCTGCCGTTATGCATATACGGGCCTCGATAGAGGGTGTTGCGAAGGCTGGGAGTCTTGAAAGCATACAAGGCTTTGGGATTGTTCGGCTCCACCTTGGCCCGCCCTATGTCGCCTGTGGGCAGCCCGGTATTGTGAAACTTGTGGTCGGTGAAATTCCAGCCCGTGTGACAGACCGAGCATTTTGCCTTGCCGGTAAACAGTTCAAACCCGCGCTTGGCACTGTCTGAGACCGCGGCCTGGTCGCCGTCCACCCAGCGGTCGAATGGCGACCACGCGGAAACAACGGTGCGTTCATAGGTCGCGATCGCCGCCAACAGCGTCTCCTGGGTAGCACCCTTGTCCGGGAATACCTGCTTGAACCAGCTATCGTAGTCGGAAATTGAGCGCAGATCGGCGACGATCTGGTCAAGCTTGCCATTCATCTCCGCGGGTGCCGTGATTGGCCCTGCGGCTTGCGCCTCGAGCGTTGGCGAACGACCATCCCAGAACAGCGAGGTGGTCCACGCAACGTTCAGGATTGTCGGTGCCTGCCGGGACAGATGGGTGTTGGCTGCACCCACCGGCGTCTTGACCGGCACTTCGAAGCCGAAGGACGGATTGTGACAGCTGGCGCAGTTCATGTTTTTCGCGCCCGACAGCCGCGGATCGAAAAACAACATCTTTCCAAGCGTCGCCAGCTGCAACGAATAGGGCGTCACCTTGTCGAAGGGGATAGCGAGGGGCCGCTTGAAATCGGCAAGATTGCCAGCGGTCGCGCCTTGCAATGACACGGCTGAGAGGAGGGCGATGCAGAGAACCGAACGGCGCATGGCTGAATTATCCAGAAGGTGAACTTAGCGCTCGATGACCGGATTAGCCTGGTTGGAGCCATCTGGTTGTCGTCTGAGAGGAAAGTAACCAAAAAGAGTAAAATCTTTGCATAATGAATTTCTAACTCAACCTATTATTGAAAAAGTGGCAATTGATAAGAAACGGCTTCAACCCGGCGTTCGTATCGGGCGGGGCGTATATCCAGTTGAAGGGCCTGACATGCCTCGGTTCGACAGCATCGCGTGATGCGCATCCTTGCGTCTTTTGCCTTCCATCCCCGGATGGCGATACGGCTGCAGACACACAACCGATGCCGGCCGAACCGAAAACTCTTTGGATGATGGCTCGAACAATTCCCGGAAATTTCGCGATGGTTCCGCGGAATGGGGCCACTGCTCGGCCCGAACACCATCCGAGCGGCGATGTGGAGCAATCAAGGGCATCAGCCCCCGGCCAGCAGGTACGCAGAAGAAAAAGTTATTTAGAAAGCCAATGGCGGACAAGGTGGCCGCCAAATTACAGTCCAGACTGGACCGCCTTTGTGCAATAATGCAACGAAATCAATATACCTTTCACTGCCGTTTGTACAATCGTGCCTTTACAATTCAGCCAAAGCCAGCTCAAAATGTGGGGTGAAACGTGGGGCACGGGGGCGGAAACGGCATTATGAAAAGGGGCAAGCATCCCGAAAAAGCGCTCAATGCGATGAAGGTCAACAAGGTGTCCGAGCCCGGGCGTTATGCCGATGGAAACGGGCTCTATCTTGTCGTTGACCCAAGCGGAGCCAAGCGGTGGCTTCTCCGGGTGGTGGTGCATGGCAAGCGGAAAGACATCGGACTTGGCGGCGCGGGCCTCGTGACCTTAGCCGAAGCGAGAGAGCGAGCGCTAGAGTATCGGAAGCTGGCCCGATCAGGCGGCGACCCGTTGGCGGCCAAACGTGCAGCAAGCAAGGTCGTGCCGACGTTCAAGGCGGCCGCCGAGACCGTTCACACTGAAAACAAGGCTGTTTGGAAAAATGGAAAGCACAACCAACAGTGGATCAACACGCTGACTGAATACGCCTTCCCGACCATAGGCGAGGTGAGGGTTGATCGAATTGACACGCCCGACATTCTTAAAATCCTAGCTCCCATCTGGCTGACAAAGGCCGAAACAGCGCGAAGAGTTCGTCAGCGCATTAGCACGGTGATGGACTGGGCTAAAGCAGCAGGTCATCGCGTCGGCGACAACCCCGTCGATGGCGTCGCAAGGGGCTTGCCGAAGCAGCCAAAGAAGGACGGTCACCACACGGCCTTACCCTATTCCGCCGTGCCTCAATTTCTCAAGGACATGAAAGCCAGCGACAGCGGTGACATCGCGAAGCTCTCGTTCGAATTTCTTATTTTGACAGCGACGCGAACTAGCGAAACGCTTGAAGCCAAATGGGATGAATTCGACCTGAAGGCGGCGCTTTGGACCGTTCCCGCAGAGAGGATGAAGGCAAAGCGAGAACATCGGGTGCCCCTATGTGACCGTTGCGTCAAAATCTTAGAAGCCGCGAAAACCCTCTCAACCGGTAGCGAATTCGCGTTCCCGGGCCGCTCTGGCAAGGCGCCGCAGTCGAATATGGTGTTCTTGAAGGTTATTAAGACGATGAAGGCGAAGACCACGGCCCATGGGTTCCGCTCATCATTTCGCGATTGGGCGTCCGAGGCCACGGCGTTTCCCCGTGAAATTGCTGAGATGGCGCTTGCCCACACTATCGAAAATAAGGTCGAAGCAGCCTATCGTCGCGGTGATCTTCTTGAAAAGCGCCGGGAGATGATGGGCGAATGGACGAAATACGTGACATTTTCGAATCTGACGAATTACGTGAAGCTGTAAGAGCGATCGAAGATCTGATTGCGAGGGGAAACCTTATTCGCGGGGCCTCGGATCAAAAAACCTTTAGAGAACTTGCCCTAGGCAACCGTTTTCACGCATCGGAAATTCTTAGAATCATGCTCGGCGAGCACCCTGTGTATCCGGGCTTACGGGAGGTGCTCGCAGCGGGTTTTGTGGGCTGGGTGCTTTTTCCTGACCTAAAGGAAGTACGGTATGTCCTGATGATACAGGAAGTTCTGTGGCACTTGGATGGGGCAGAAAGAAGGGCTGGGCTCGTAACGGAAAAATTAAATATAGAACGCGACATTGTTGCAAGGTATGTCCTAACGAGCTTCGACTTTCTCAAAGAAATATACAGCGAATTTGGTGGATATGAAGCTTTCACACGTATAAATAATATTGAAACAATGAACTCGATTATTAGCGTCGAAAAGAAAACGGTCGAAACCATCGTTCGTGCGCTGCTATATCTTCACCACGGAGCGGATTTATACAGAGATATAGAATATGATTTTGCGCCAAGTCTCAACCGTGCTGTAACTATATTATCCGAACTGAAAAAGGTTCCTGAGGAGTTTGCATATAGGGATCATTTTGTCTCGCGGTCATTGCTCCACAGGCGCTGGAGCGAGACGAAGCAGACGCTCGCGTTGGTGTATGCAGCATCGACAATAAGGGTCGGCAGGACGACTTTACTGCAAATCATCTTGAACCTGCAGTTTTCATACGGTGCCCACTCTAAGTTTCTTCAAGTTTGGGTTGGGCGAGCAAGGTACGTTTCAGATCATGTCTTTGGCAAAATGGGCGACGAGGAACTTCAAATTAAAACTGAACAGCTCCTTGCTGACATTCAACCCCAGCCCTTCAAGACTCCCGCCCTGCCAGCGCTCGAAACGAAAATTCTGACATCTCAATTCCGTAAGAAATTTAAAAATAACCCATCCAACTAGTTGAATTACTTCAAGTTAACTTATCCGCGAAATACGCGCTTGTTTATGTACAGGCGGATAATTTTAAACAGCCGCGGCTGCTGTCATCTTTGTTTCGTGTTCAACACACATCACGGAGAAACGACGATGACACGCATCTTAATCAACGTAATGAAGGGCGGCGAACTTTCCGCCCAAGTCGTGGAATTCCCCGCCACCGGGTACGTTCGCCTGAGGCAGATTCTCGGCCCCTACGGACCGCTGCCTATCAGCCGATCGGGGTTCTGGGCCGGGGTGAAGGACGGCAAGTTTCCCAAGCCCCGTAAAATATCGGCAAGGGTGACGGTTTGGCGCGCCGAAGACATCCATGAGCTGCTTGATAAGATCGAGCAGAGCGCGGCTTAGCCACTGAAATTCAGCAACTTCTGATCGGCAACGAAGCGCCGGTGGAATGAGCGTTGAGGCGCGATCCACCGTCCCTTCCCCTTTCTGCGCCGATACACATCAACCCCTTTTTGCCGCCGCCGCCGGAGAGCCCTCAGCCTTCGATCGCGGACCCGAGGCCAACGGAGTGATTATGGTTTCCTTGAAAAACCGACCAACACTGGACCAACAGATGGAGGCACACGACGCTTCCATCAACCGCGCTGTCAAACGACGAATTCCGAAATCCGAGCTCAGCGTCAAGTCGATACCGCGCCAGCAGATCCGCCGTAAGCGGCTTCTGGCCAACCGGGTGTCTGCGCTTCACGCCACGTGGAGCAGCCTCGATCGCGGTCGCCGCAGCGCGGCATGCCGCTTCGAGTGGGCACGGCTGCAAGTCTTCATGGCGGGGGAGGTGCTACCCCGCCTGCAGGAACTGGATACCGAACTAGTCTTTCTGACACTCGCTGATAAGCGCTGGCGAGTAGCGCCAACGGCCGCCGTCGATGCTTTCAAACGTCCTCGACGCAAGTTTCGGGCCGCGATCCAGTCGCTTCGCGAGGAAGGCTTCAAGCCGGTCTTTGTTGTCGCCTATGAAATATCTGGCGACCGCAATCTCGAAGCTAACTACGCTTTCGAACCGCATGCCCATGTCCTGATCGGGGGCGTCCCCGAACCGGCCTTGAAAGCTGCATTCAATGTGCGGCTCCCGCGCATTGCGCGTGGCCGCGACAAGCCGATTTCCGCACGATCGGTTTCGGCTTCCCAGATCGGGAACATCCTCGGTTACCTGACCAAAATGAAAGCTCAGGATCGGGTCGAATTCGTCCGCTCGGACGGACGTCGCGACCGCACATCGAACCGCATGACCCTCGAACAAGAAACTCTTTGGCTTCGCTGCATGGCGGCGACGCCGATTGCGCAGGTCATCCAATTCGGCGGCTTCGCCGAGTCGATGACATCGCGCTTCATCCATTGCGAAATGGCAACCATGATCGGAGATATGAAATGAAAGATGCAGTAACTCGTCACTTCGAAGGTCTACAAAGGTACGCCAGGAGGGTTAAGGGCGGCGGCGGCAAAAAGGGGTTGCCAACTGCACCTAGTAGTACTGCAAAGTCATCGCGTCCTTCCGAGAAAGCGGGCCTAGGCCCAGTTTCTGGGCAAGCAACGAAAGCTGCGGCCCGTGAGGCGAAAGCCGTACCCACAAAAAAGTCGGGCCTAGGCCCAGTTTTCGATGATGGAGAGAGCCCTAGCCGACCGTCGATAGGAGATTTGGTGGTTGAGTGTATGGATGGCGATGACGGGCTGCTCTACTATCTGTTTGCCGCAAAAGGCGGCAAGTTCGTGCTACCTCTTACGGAACTAGCCGCTACCCCGCAGAAAGTCCTAGTCGAACTCGCCAAGATCAGAGTTCGGGTGAACGGTAGAGCTGCCCGGGACCAACTCAACGCAAAAATCGAGGCGGCCGGGTCGAATAAATCAACCGTTGCGACGATCCAGGGCTACGAGCGAGTTACCCGCCCGCGATATTTTGTCTACGGCGACGGCCATGTGATTCTCGGCGAGCGTCGGCTTGTAGTCCACCCCCGAACCACAGGCAGCCAAGCTTTCGAGAGAGCTGGCGAGCTCGAAGCCTACGAAACCGGTGTCGCGCCTGTTCTACGCGATCAGGCTATCCCCCTCACCGTATTTTTCTTTGGGTTGTCGCAGGTGATCAAGCCCTTTGCGAAAGCCGCGGGGATCAACGCCGAAAACATGATGATGGATCTTGTCGGCAGGAGCACGAACTACAAGACGGCTCTTACATCGACCGTCGCTGGTTCAATATGGGGTAAGCCTGATCGGGTGGGTGGCTATGCCCACAGATGGAATATGTCGGCGCAGAAGATCGAGGAGTTCTTCAGGGAACACGACAATCACCTTCTGATTCTGGACGAGGCCACGCTCGCTGACAAGGATCCGAAGAAGCGAGGCGACGTGATCTTGAACGTTGTACATCGGCTTTCGTCGGGTGAGAGCCGGGCGAGAACGGGCGAGGCCATTACGGCACATTCGCTGAGCATGTTATCGAACTCGAACGAGCCGATGAGGACAATCCTAGCCGCCAGTGAGGACGTAACCGAAGCGTTGGAAGCGCGGTTGATATCCTTCAAACTTCCGACCCGCGAAACTGGGTTTTTCGACAGCGTTCCCGAGGGGTTTTCATCGTTGGGCGCAGCCATGAAGCAGATTTTCACGGTCACTCAAGCAAATCACGGGCTGTTGGCACGGAAATTAATCCTTGAAGTCCTTCGCTATGTTCACCGAGATCATGCTGGCTTGCTTGAGGTGATAAAGGGTGCAGTCGGCAAGTTTATGAAAGCCGCAGGCCAAGGTGAAGCTGAGATGGCGACGTTGCCATATCGGCGGGTGCAGTCATTCGCTCTGGCATACGCCACTGCGGTGATTGCATTCAAAACGAAGACCCTTCACAAAAAGCAGTGGGGCCGCGTCAAGCGCACCCTTCTGCGAGCTTGGAACGAGCACGCCAACGCGCTGGAGAGTGATGGCGATCTTCGCTTTAACGAGTACATGACCGATCCTTCTCACGTCTTCGCCGATGCGCGGGGAAGCGAAAAACCCGAGGTCTCGGACAAAGCTTTTAAGAAGATAGACGGAATCGTATTCACGGCGAAGGACAAGACGCTGTGCCTCGCTGTCCCTCTCCATGCAATCGGCAAGCTGAACTACTCGACTGCCAAGCTCAAGCAACTCAAGAAAGACGGGATTCTCCGGGCCGGAGGAAACCTCCAGAGCAAACTGCGGCTGCGCAGGGTCGGTCGTGAGGAAAGGCGCGACGTTTTTTACGTGTTCAGGGTGACCGCCATCAACTCTCAAACGCGGTTCAACGAATGAGCGAAAAACTCAGAATACGCTAAGATGTTGATTTTCAATAGAAAATGTGCATAATGGCGGCTGTTCGGCACTGAGGCCTTACCTTATTCAACCTTTGCCGAGCAGCCGATGAAAACAACAATTGAGCGCCCCCGTGGCGCTCTCATTCGTTTAGGAGCCGCCATGCACATGCCTTCAACAGCCCCGGTCGTTCAAAACTCCAAAAATGTGTCGCTACCGCACGTGTCGATCCTCAACGGGCCGCGACAAACATTGGTCGTCGCTCAGCCCCGCGCGAAGTCAACCGCGCCGACGAAAACAGGCGGCGCGCCGCATGTCCTGCTGGTTGGCCTTGATGATCAGGGTAAGCCACATGCCTCGTGGTTCGAGGAAAATCAAGCCGACGCCGCCGCAGTCGCCGCTGATATTATGGGAATGGCGCTTATCGGCGTGGCCTCCGACGAGCTCGCAGCGATCGCCTCGAAGCTGCCGCGTGGCAAACTGTTCGAGAGCGGCAAGGCGTTCGTGCCGTTCGTCAAGCGCACGGTCTACGACCAGCTCGCGACGTATTTCGATGAGGAGTTCGCGGCCTCGACCGCTGCCCGGGTCGAAGCTGCACAGGCGGCAGCAGCCGAAGGATATGCCAAGGCCAGCAAAGGCGAGGTGCCACCACGCCAGCCTGAGGACTGGTCGAAGATCGTGGTTGGCGATTTGGTTCTGGCGGAAGACGCACCATCGGAAGGCTGGTTCGAGGCCGAGGTGATCGAACAGGCTGCTAACGAGCAATTTCGTCTGAAGTGGCGTGATTGGCCCGATCTTCCGAATTTCACCCGGGGCATCACCGATATCGCCCTGCTGCATCCCAAGCATGTGGCCGCGTGAGGCGTTCATGCAGACGATCACGATATTGCCGATGATCGATATCGGTCCAGGCCCTTACAGCAACCTTCGGCAGCGCACGGCGATGAACCTCGACAGGACCCGGCTGATCAGCGAACTCAACGATCGGCTAAGAGAAACGTTCGCCGGCGGGCGGGTGATGCTGACGCGGTGCGTTCAAGGTCTCCCCGACGATGAGCGGGCGCAGTTGCTGCGAGCCGTGAGGGAGTTTGATGCCTTCGATGCGGCGAACGATCCGCAACGCGAACATGACTTCGGTCGCGTGCTGGTCGCAGGGCAAGGGTACTTTTGGAAGATCGACTATTTCGATAGCGACCTAGAGTACTTATCACCCGATCCAGCCGACCCAGCGGTGACGACGCGCGTCATAACAATCATGCGGGAGGACGAATATTGAGCCTCCTGCTTCAAGTGGACGTTGACCCCCAAAGCCGCGATCATTTCGCGGCTTCTTTTTTGTCAGGTGTTGCTCGGTTTTCGTCCTGCTCGCATTGCCGCAGGCCGGGGCCGGGCGGGGTCAACCTCAGCGAAAAAACGGCCGACCTTGACATCCAGGGCCGCTGCCAGAGCTTCCAAAACCGAAATAGTGACGTTCTCCTCGCCCCGTTCGATTCGGCCCACGTACGACCGGTCAATCGCCGCCTCAAGCGCAAGCCTTTCTTGAGAAAGGCCTCGCTCGACGCGCAGCTCGCGCAGATTCCAGCCGATGAGTTTGCGGGCGTCCATGATGGCGCACAAGGCCACATTGAGTGCTTGACAATCGACGGACTGTCAGTCCCATATTCGTTGCTACAAGTTCCACCTCGCAACCGAACAGATGCCTCTGAGGGAGGCGATCATATGCGGTTAGGCAAGGTATCTAAGGGAATTCCACGATGACCGCCTACATTGACGCCATGCGCCGCTACGTCGACTTCTCGGGGCGATCAACGCGAGCTCAGTTTTGGTCCTACCACCTCGCCCTCCTGGGGATCGCGGTGGGCACCTTCATCATCGACATCGTGATCAGCGGAGGCCGTGAGCCGCAGCCGCTGGTCTCCGCACTGGTCGTGATCGGCCATTACATCCCGTCGCTGGCGATCATCGTCAGACGCCTGCATGATTCCGGCAGCAGCGGCTGGCTGGTGTTGTTGTGCCTGATCCCCGGAATCGGGATCGTGGCCTTCATCGCGTTCGGCTGCTTCACACCGACCCCGGGGCCGAACCGGTACGGCCTACCCCTTCAGCCTCACTCGCAATCCGCCCCTGCTACCGCCCCAGCAGCATCTCAAGCCGCCAACGGGTCAGTGGTCGATCGCATCGAGAAAATAGCCGCGCTGCGTGCGTCTGGTGCGATCGATGACGCGGAGTACGCACAGCTGAAGAACCAGATCTTGAGCGGCATAGCTCGCTGACGGACGCTGCGGACCTTTGCCTTGCCGCCCGCTCGGGCGGCGTGCTCATTTGGAAATCAAAAAGTTCGGAAATTTGGAGGGACAATGAAAATCGCGATCGGTATTATTTCGATGTTTTTGGGGCTGCTGGTGCTACTGCAATCCTGCACCGTGGGCACGGCTTCCCATATGCTTGGGGAGCAAGCCACGGCCGATGCCGGTGCAGTCGGCATGCTGGTGGGTGTTCTCTACTTCGTCGGCGGAGCATTTTCGTTCGGCCTGCCGGTGGTGGCGATGGGCGTGTTCGCGGTGGCCTCGCTGCTGGCTTTGGCGGCCGGTGCGAGCGGAAACTTCAGCGACATGACAGTTTGGGCCGTGGTGGCCTTTATTCTCGCTGTAGGGGCATTTTTCTCGTGGCGTTCGGCCCGCAAGGGGAAGGTAGCGGCGAACAATGCGTAATGTCTCCAGTGCCGCTCTGATCTCGATTGGCTTGCTGGCCGGGGCAGGCAGTGTTCGCAGCGAGGACTTGCCCTATTTCGTTGGCAACGTCTGGGGCGTGTGGCAGCACCTACCCCCGAAAAATGCCAAACCCGACGACAAGCCTCATTGCAGGCTGGGAACCATGACGTGGCCGAACAGGGGGCTCAACTTCGTGTACGTCCTTACCAGCGCCGAATATATCGAGCCTTGGCTCCAGATTTATTCTGAGAATTGGGAGCTACCGATCGGCAACAAGACGAACGTCGATCTCATAACCATTGCCGGACGGCTGAGCTTCGAGCTGGCGGCGGAGAGCAACAATTCCCTGACTGGCTCAACCGACCCCAAGGTCGTCGGGAAGGACAAGTCTTTCAGTGTCGAAGTTGCCCTGTCCTACATGCTGGACTCGCGCCGCAAGGGCATCAGCACACGCATCACGTTCGCCGGTAGCGAGCCGGAATGGCATGTTCCGCCAATGGGCCAGTTTGAAACGTATCAGGTCAATGCCAATCTCAACGGCTGTATAGCCGACCTTCGTGGCAAAGCGGCTGATCTCTTCAGGCGCGGCAGCGGCAAAGCTGACGGCAAAACCTCACCCTTCGCGCAGTAGTTTTCCGACATCAGTGTCTATTGTTCTAGAGATGACGCGGAGTTACCAGAAATATAGCGAACGTTACTTATCTTGGATGTTGATCCTCACAGCAAAGCAAGATATATCTATACATATTACTTAAACCTCCTTGGTGAAATAATATTGCAGGCAGTGCATAATAACGACCCTATCGTTGATCACGGACAGGTTCTTGTTGTGACATCATCGTCGCCCGGCATTGTCTTGACATTCTGGCAATTGTCATATCGGATATTGTTCCACAAGCCAACGCGCCGCACGTTTCCTTGGCTACTATTCGGGGGTCTGAGATGACGCGTGCAATCTGCATCAAATGCGGGAATGAGAAACATGGCTCGTGGACACCCTGTCGAGAGTGCCGCTACCAGCCGTTCGGAGTTCCCGATGTCGCATGGTCGTTGATACTTTCGGACCATTACCTATCCGGGGATACACTGGACTGGATTGGCCAGTACATTGTGGCAAACAAGCGTCTTCCCCTGTTTGAAGCGGAGGAGATCAATACTCTCTATCAACGCGCGGAAGAGACCGTACTAGCTTCATCGCGGTCGTTGTCAAAGCGTGGATTGTTGCCTAAGACTTAGTAAGATTGCAACATATGCCAAACGACAGGGCGCACATGAGGAAGAGATATCTCGTAATTCTGGCCGTTATACTAGTCTTTCCCATGGCAGTTCTTGCGGAAGAAGAGCCTACGATGGAGGATCTTGTCAGGGATGCGAAGCAGAACTCCACGCTGAAACAAATGATATCGATGTCAGCTCAAACACTCCGGTGGGTGAACGCTAGGCTCAGTGAAGAGAAAAAGCCTCTTCTATTCTGCGAGCCGAGGGGTACAGCGATAACAGCGAACGACGCTCTTGCAATTATCGCATCCCAAGTCCGAGACTCAGAGTGGATCCGCAAGGACAAATCATCGAATATGCCCATGCATCTCCTCTCTGCCCTTGTCGAAAGATATCCGTGCTAATTCTGCTTCGCTGCGCGAGATAGAGCTTCATTGAAGCGAGCATCCCGGCTTGAATGACACGGTCTTTGTTTGCTCAAAGCCCTTGTCGTGGATATTTTTTCCCTTCTCCCTGAGGTCTGCTTTTATAAGTTTGCATGACGGGCCCTGGATTTCGATGGAGATATCCACCCGGACCTCATAATCGGTACCGATAGTAGAGTACTTCCCCATCCACTCAAACGGCTGGCGTTGCTCGTCGCGCAGAACGCTGGAGAGCGTCAAAATTCCGTCCCTGAAACTGCTTGAGGTAGACATTGTAATCTTGTTCGTCTCGCCGGGCTTAGAAGGGTCGCTGCATGAAATGCGGTCCGAGGTAGTTTTGCCGATGTCGAACAAGGGGCTGATAGATGACCACCTGCCATTGACCTTGCAGCCTCGTCCGAATGGTCCACCATATGCGAAAGTGTAGAATGTTTTCCCCTCGGATCGAACGGGCTGAATATATGCTCCGCCAGAAATTGGGTGTTTGTAGGCGTTGAAATTATTTTTCAGCGTGTTCCATGTATATTTATCGGTGTGGGTGGTGATATTCGATAGCTGAATATATTGAAACGCTGGCTTCGCAGTATCAGCTTGGGCGACGGACGTCGTGACCGCAAGCGCCGTAAGGGTGACGCAGAATATTCTCGTGCGGATGAATAATATCGATTTTTTCATCTTGCCCATACCGAAATTCGTTGCTCTGAGGGGGTGTGATCTATTTCAGCGTAGCGCGCAATTCTTCGAATACGAGACTGTCCTGTAACTTGTATAATCTTTGGAGGTGAAAGACTTATCCGCCGCACTGAGATTAAGTTCGAGCACCGCGCATTTGCCTCCTTCGATTTTTATTACTACATGAACCGACGCTACTACATCATTGCCCCAATGCGATGTGCGTTGCTTGGTTTTCATAGTGCTTGAAAGGGAAATCGTGTCGCCACTATGATTACTTGAAGACGCCATCGTGATTTCGGTCGTAGAGCCGGGCTCGATTGAATCTCTACAAACTAAACGATCTGATGTTTTGGATCCGATGTCATACAGCGGCGTGGCGTGAGAAAAACGCCCGTTAACCTTGCAACCGGCACTCCAGGGCGTCGAGTACCCAAGCGTATAAAAGGTTTTCCCGTCTATCCGCGTAGCAGTTATCATTGCGGGAGCAGATATCTTATCTCTTTGGACGAGGGGCCTATTTGTCAAAACCTCAAGATAGCGCCTTTCGGTCTGGACGGTTACATTTGGG
This sequence comes from Neorhizobium sp. T25_13, assembly GCF_002968675.1. Lineage (NCBI taxonomy): Bacteria > Pseudomonadati > Pseudomonadota > Alphaproteobacteria > Hyphomicrobiales > Rhizobiaceae > Neorhizobium > Neorhizobium sp. T25_13. The sequence continues at coordinate 355,189 of NZ_PVBI01000005.1, read as the reverse complement.
ATTTCAATTCCGTACCGTACCGGAAGAACCGACTCTGCCTTGGCAGGCACAAATTGTGTTGCCGCCAGCAACGCTGCGATGATGGCTGACGAGCTGATATTCGACATAAGGGGCCAGATGGGTCGCATAGGTTTCTCAGTAGCAGGCATATTTGCCGTTAACGAGCATGCAGTTGTTCTTTTGAGAAGGTATCATACTGCTACCTGAATTATTCTTGATCAACGCGTCGTTTGCCTTCCGTAATTTGGAGACTAGGCTTTCATTTCCTGCACGCGTCGCTGCATCTATCCCCATCCGGTAGGCAATGTTCGCCCGCGTCGGCTTTCCTGCTTTTTCGGCGTCGTACCCACTGCGCAGCCAATGCAAGGCATCCGCTATCTCGGCATTTTTCTGATTGATCTTTGCCTCTCGCTGATTTCCCGCAATCACCGCTTCGTCCGCGGCCTTTAGAAAGGCAATGCGCGCGCCATCAAACTTCCCGGCCTGCTGAAGTGCAATTGCTTGTCGATTGAGCTGTCGGCTATTCGTGCCATGTCGTTGTTCGTCCAGATCTGCCCTTCCGACATTATCGGTGGCTTGGGTTTGGCTGGCTAGGGATTGGACGATGGAAAGAATTGCTCCGCCTACTGCCAAGCCCGCTGCGATCTGCCCGCCGGTGACCTGACCGGAATTTCTGGTTCCCGAACCTCCGTTCCCCGATACGCAGGCCCAAGCATTTGTAGCAAGTTGCTTTCCCGGGCCGCAAACCGAATCCGCCAAGGCGAATTCTGACGTGGCGCAGGATGAAAAGGCGACAACAGCTGAAAAAAGATAGGTTAGTCGCTTCATTTTCAATCCCCCCGTAAGAACCCTATCGAGGACACAATTTATTACTACAGTCAATTCCCGCCGAACGTAAATTTAAACGCGTGGCCGGCACTAACGGTATTGGGTCTAGCACTACATTTCTTCACTAGTTCTGACCCTATCATGAGTCTATCCACGCGTGCGGTTTGTTGTCAGCGAGCTCCCTCGTATGCGGTCTGCTGGGCAGATGCCACGGTTGTGCTACAAGCTGGCTCGATAAGACGACAAGGCTCACACCCATGATACGGCTGCAACAGCGGGGCTTACTTGGATTTCTGGTAAATCCCTTCAATTCGACTGCCCGAATAATAGAACTTGATGGGCACCACCTTCGGGTCACGAGATTGGGCGAGACGTCGTCCATCTCTTTGGAAGCCATGACGTCGCCACCATCGGTGCGAAAGGGCTTGTTTGGTGCAACGCTGACGCTCTCAACAGCAGGAAGCGGGAACATTATCCTGCGCTGCGCCGGACACCCTGAAGCCCGTGATTTCTCCATTGAGGTCAAAAAAGCTTGGATTGACTTCAACCTTTCGGCTTTTGCTCGCGAGGCGGACCGCTTCTCCCGAGTTCATGCCGTTGTCGCCAACCTCTTCAATCCAACCTCCTATCCGGCGGCCTGCCATGTTGCACCCTTTCTTGCCGAAGCGAGAGCCCTCGATGACGCACTTCTATCGAAGCTCCAGCCAGATGCCATTGGCTCCGAGGCGGCCGCTGGTGTCGCATTGGTCAGAAAGTTTGCAAGCGAACCTCGATTAGGGAGAGCAAGTGCCATTGCAATATTCGTGACGGCTGCGCTGGACCGGTGGAAGGACTTCTTTGATACGATTGAGAGCAAGCCTCTGACGCCGGAACAGCGTCTGTCGGTCGTGGTGGACGAGGATGCAACATTGGTCCTCGCCGGTGCCGGGTCCGGCAAGACTAGCGTGATCACCGCGAAGGCAGCCTATCTGGTCAAGGCCGGTATACGCAAGCCGGAGGAAATCCTGCTGTTGGCCTTCGCGAAAAATGCCGCCAAGGAGATGTCTGAACGAGTGGAAGCGCGCTCAGGTGTTTCAATCGCGGCACAAACGTTTCACGCAATTGCCTATGACATCATCGGGATAGTGGAAGGGACAAAGCCCGCGCTGGCCGATCACGCCACCGATGACTTGGCGTTGAACAATATGATCAAGCAGATACTGAAAGACCTCGTTCTCACGAGACCGGAGGTGTCTAAGGCAATCATCCAATGGTTCGCCCACTTTCTGGTGGAGCCCAAGACCGAATGGGACTTTCAGACGAAACACGACTTCCACACCCACATGGAGCAGCAAGACCTGCGTACGCTGCAAGGGGAAAAGGTCAAGAGCTACGAAGAGTTGCAGATAGCTAACTGGCTTTACGAAAACGGCGTGGAGTATGAGTACGAACCCGTCTACGAGCACAAGACTTACGACACCGGGCGCCGTGAATATTGTCCGGACTTCCGCCTTACGGAAAGCGGCATTTATATCGAGCATTTCGGTGTGCGACGCCAGCAAATGTCTGATGGTAGCGAGCGGCTGACGACAGCTCCCTTCGTTAACCGCGAAGATTACCTTGCAGGCATGGAATGGAAGCGTCAGACCCACGCCGCACATGAGACGACCCTCATCGAAACCTACAGCTACGAACGGCAGGAGGGCCGCCTGCTGGCGGCCCTAGCCGAAAAGCTAGCCCCGCATGTAAATCTCCTGAACCCTCGCTCGGCTGAAACTCTCTACGACCACATTGTCGAGCTCAATCAGATCGATGCGTTCTCGCAGTTGCTCGGGACATTCCTGCGGAAGTTTAAAGGCGGTGGCTACAGCCTCGCGGCCTGCGACGCCAAGTCCGAGCGCATGAAACTAAGCAAGCGAGGCAAGGCGTTCCTTGCAGTATTTGAGCCTGTCTTTCAGGAATATCAGCAACGGCTTGGCAAGCGGATCGACTTCGAGGACATGATTCTCAGGGCCGCGCACTACGTTGAAACAGGCCGGTACGTGAGCCCGTTCCGCCATATCCTCGTCGATGAATTCCAAGATATCTCGCAAAGCCGAGCCCGGCTAGTGAAGGCTCTAAAAGCCCAGCACCCAGACGTTCGCATCTTTGCCGTGGGCGATGATTGGCAATCTATCTTCCGCTTTGCCGGGTCCGATATTCATCTCATGCGCCACTTCGGCGGTGAGTTCGGGGGAAGCTTCGATGGGCAATCCGGCATACACCGGACGGTCGACCTTGGTCGCACCTTCCGTTCCGTTGATAAGATCGCGTTCGCGGCTCAAGCCTTCGTTCTCAGGAATCCGGCGCAGATCCAAAAGCAAATAATTCCCGCCGGGATTGCGACAGAACCGGCGATCAAGATCATGATGACATCGAAGGGCGAGGAAGGACTGGGGGAAGTACTGGCCGCGATGTCCGCTAAGTTGGACGCCGGGCATACAGCCAGCGTGCTCCTTCTGGGGCGCTATCGGTTTATCGAGCCGGACATGCCGAATCTCCAGCGGCGGTTTCCAGGACTGCGTATTAGTTTCAAAACCATCCATGCTTCGAAGGGCCTCGAGGCCGACCATGTCATCCTCTTGAACGCAGACAGCGGCCGCACAGGCTTTCCCTCTGAGATCGTCGATGACCCCTTGCTTGCTTTGGTCTCACCTGAGGAAGAGGTGTTCCCAAACGCGGAAGAGCGGCGAGTGATGTACGTGGCGATGACGCGGGCGCGTCACAGCTTGACGATCCTTTCCTCCAATTCGAGACCCTCGTCTTTTGTCACTGAGCTCAAGAAAGATCCCGTCTATGGCGTTGCTGCGGCGGTCGGCGCCGAACAAGAAGCTTACCAGTGCGGTGAATGCAGCGGGCGGTTGCTGGGTGCACGAGGAAAAAATGGCCGCACCACATATCGCTGCGAGCACGTTCAGTATTGCGGCAATCTGCTGCCCGCCTGCCCGTCCTGCGGCGCTGGCACGCTACGTCGCGCGGCGGGATCGACTGAAGCTCGGTGTAGCTGTGGTGCCAGCTACCCAGCGTGCCCCGAATGCTCGGATGGATGGTTGATCGAACGAACCGGGAGATACGGCCCTTTCCTCGGTTGTGTTCGATACCCCACCTGTGACGGGAAAATGCATACTCCCCGCCCTGTTCGGCGCGAGCGGAAGGTCAAGTCTAAACTTTAGTGTACTCTTCGACAGGAGAACATCGCGTCCCTGCTGCGCCAATATTGGCAATGCAAGGATGAGCAGCGCAATGCAGCGAAAGGTCGCTCTCCCTGAGAACTAGCCTCTTGCGGGAAATTTCTACCTGCCATTTCTCCGCTCTGATAGCGCGATGGTAGGGAGGGAGCCTTCTGCAAGGTGATGTCCGGCGCCAGCCGCGCACTGTTAATTCAGCCTCGCTCACACGGCACAAAAAACATCACGGTCTCAGGCAAAGTTTTTCATGCTTCTTCACCCCTGACATGTCGCAGACGATGTGCTTGACTTGGAAGGGGTGGGAGCGGACGTCCGCCACGCTGGTTACCGCCTTGCCCGGAAGAATCGTGTCGGTTGTTCCCCATGTCTTACTTGTGCAGTCGTTCCCATCGCCGTTCATGTGGTAACACATCACCACCTGAATAGGTACAGAGCATCTATTCTCGATACGAACGTAGTCCCAATCGACCGCTCCTTTGCCAGCTTGGCTAAATTTTGCGCAGTCGCCACGAATTACCGGCGCTCGATTATCTTTCGCAGCATTCTTTTCGGGTTTGCTTGACCAAGGATCAAGGGTTGGGTCGCGATCTGCCTTGGACTGAAAGTTCTCTATTATTCGCTTGTTATCAGTAGCCGATTTCGTCGTATTAGATGGCGCCGGGATCTGGACGGCCGGTCTCGATGGCGATTTCGGAGGGTTACGTTTTCTAGCAACACATTGGTCCAACAGATCTGGATCAAGCCCCTGAGGTGTTTGCGATTCATCTACGCACTGACGGTGAATCATATCCGGCTTGTATTCACGCTCTGCTGCAGCGTTGCCAACGGTTAGCCACAGGGAAGCAATCGATATAAAAATCACGGGCCGTCTAAGGGTTTTTGAGAAGGTCATGTCGCGCACCTGCCGTCAAAATTCTTGTATCTTAAAACCGCTTTACTCAAAGTTCCCCTTCTTTCACAAATCTACTCTTAGCGTACTCGTAGTACTTCCGCCAAGAATCAAGAAAGCTACAAAACTCTTCCGCGTATCCATCTTTTCGGCATTGAGCAGCCGCATGCCTGTAAACTGATATTTCCTTAGCAAGGCGCTCAACCTTTGCCTTATCAGTCTTGGTCACTCCGTCTTTAATTATTACTTTGCTTTGCCTGACGTTATAAAGCACGTCCATTATTTCGGTCATAAACCGTTCCCCGTCATATTGGGGAGATTCCCCATAATAGGGCCTCAGAAATTTCGCAAACTCTTTGGCATCCAGGGGCTCGCTTGTAAAATTGTGAGGGTCCCTCGTACCCCCCGCCTGACACAAAAAGGCGCGCATTCCGCTATTCTTTGCTGCGGGGGAATCATCACGCTTGTCTAGGTAGTAGACAAGGGCGTTGTATTCCCACCAAATTCCATATCCCGACTTTTCGTAACCCCGCCCCTCTTCAAAGCATGGCATGCCCGGATAGCTCTCTTCGTTGTATTTTTTCAGGTATTGAGCAATACGCCTTGCACCCTTCAGGTCATCAACCTGAATATACTTTTGTGCAATGGTAAATAGATCCCCGAGGCACCCGTTGTCTTCCGATTTAAATCTTCCACATATCTTCAACGTCGCCCCTTCTTCATGACGATAAATACTTTTTATTTTGTTTTGGATTCCCTGATAAGGAGATATTATTTTGTATTCTTCGGCATCTGCTATTGTTGCAGTCAAAAATAGAAAAGCGGAAATTAACAATATTCGCATTTGTATTCCTCACTTGAATCTAAACTATACTGCGCAAAGTGGAGAAGTTCGTCAATAGCGAGCTGGAGGCGATGAGTGGCAAAGGCAGGCGATCTTCCTGAGGGGGCGAACTCTACCGCTTTTGGTACCGTAGTGACTGCTGCTTGCGTGAACCGTCCGCTGTCGAACCACCTACAGCCCCCGCTGTCACCTCGGGGTATACCCTCGCGTGACACGTCACCCGTTACCGCCCTTTATGTAACATCTGGGTTGACTACGCCTATTTGTGACAAGGTAGCCTCGGCTGTAAAGCTTGAGGTTACACATGGCCCGCATAGGCTACGCCCGCGTCAGTACCATCGATCAAGATTTACAGGTCCAACTTGACCGCCTCCGAAGCGAAGGCTGCGAGATCATACGGTCTGAAAAAGTTTCGGGCGCTAGCCGTGAAGGTCGCACTGAGCTAGAAACCATCATCGAGTTTTTGCGTGAAGGCGATGAACTTATAGTTACGAGGCTTGATCGCCTCGGGCGCGACACCCGAGATGTACTCAACATTGTTCACGATTGTCAGCAACGCAACGCATTCGTAACGATCCTCGACCCTCATGTTTCCACGCGCGGCGAAATGGGGCAAGTCATCCTGACTGTTCTCGGTATGGTCGCCCAGATGGAGCGCCGCTTCATAAAGGAGAGGCAACGCGAAGGCATTACGCGGGCAAAGGCCGCAGGGGTATATAAGGGCGGCAAATCCCGCTTCGATCATGACTGGATTAGGAAACTCCATATTAAGGGAGCGCGGCCGTCAGCAATTGCAAAGATTGTGGGATGCTCGCGGATGCAGGTCTATCGCGTACTTCGCGTGCTTGGCTAGTGTTGCAGGCTGGAAGGGCGCCACGTGTTTCGGCGACTCCTACTCGAAAGCACGCGAGCCCGCTATGCCAGTTTAAACTACGTTCTCACATCACTATTTTTGTTGATGAAGTCCGGTCTGCCTTGTCGATAGCTCCGTTACAAACTAGCGTTGTGCCCATAGGGGCGGAAGTACAATGGCTGCACGCAACAATCATATAATCACCCGCGATATTCGAGTTGGAAAGAATGCAGCGGAAGAGGACACCGAATTATTGTTCGACTGCTTCGTAGATAGCCGTGCGCTCAATGAGGCGATGGACCCCAACAGCAATGCTTCCATTATTTCGGGTCGGACCGGCTCAGGAAAAAGCGCCATCATCCAATATCTGCATCGCAGGGAAAAAACAGCGTACCTGTCTCCAATAGACATGGCGATGACGCATATTTCGAACTCAGATGTAATGCGTTTCCTCAACGATATCGGCGCAGATCTAAATTTATTCTTTCAAGCTATTTGGAAGCACGTTCTATTGGTTGAATATATTCGCCTGAAATACAGGATTGAAGATGAGACAAATTCACGAAAATGGGTAAATTCGATTTTTGAAAGATTCAGCACCGACAAGGGGAAGTCGAAAGCTGTCGCTTATCTGGAGAAATATTCTGGAAGTCTTTGGGTGACTATAGATGAGAACGTGCGCCAACTAACGGAGAGCTACGAAGGTCAAATTAGAGCGGAATTGGGCGTCGATGTAAGCAAGTTTGCTTCCAAGGCGGGGTACGGAGTTAACCTCAGTCAGCAGACTAAAAGTGAATACATTGCTCGCGTCCGCAAGATTATGAACTCGGAGCAGCTTCAGGATTTATCGAAGGTAATCTCGCTGCTCGCAGAGGGCTCGGCGTCGTCTATGGATATCCGATATATTCTTATCGATCATCTTGATGAGAGATGGGTGGACGAGGGAATAAAATACCGGCTGATTAACGCGTTGGTAGAGGCTCTTCCAAAGTTCAGGCCAATCAGGAACCTCAAGATCATCGTCGCACTTCGAACTGATGTGATTGAGCGATCAATTCAAGAAAACGAGGACAGCGCCTTTCAGCGTGAGAAATTCCGTGACAAGCTGATCGGGATCGAATGGAACCACAAGATGTTGAAGGAATTGATTGACAAACGGATAGGCCTCTCCTTCCGACGAAAATATTCTCCGCAAAGGCAAGTGCTATTTGATGATCTATTTGCGTCCAAGGTAAGAGGCCAAACCGCATTTGACTATATAATTGACAGAACCCTCCTGCGACCTAGGGATCTGATTTCTTTTACAAATGAATGCCTCGACGTTGCCGATCATAAAAGCGAAATTGCGCCAAGTGACGTTTATACAGCTGAATTAAAGTATTCTCAGTATCGATATGAGGCGTTATTGGACGAGTGGCGGGTGCCATTTCCAAATCTGTCGTCTATCACGGAGTTGCTCCGACGAAAGCGAAGCACTTTCAAGATTAGCGAGCTGGATGATCATGTTGTCGATAATGCAGCACTGGAGATCTCGGCAAGTAGGAAGGCGTCTGTAGACCCGCTCACCAAGGCGGCTGCCGTCTTGTGCGACAGCCCTTCCCCACACTCCCGACTTTCGTTCATAAAAATCGCGGTCTCAACGATGTATCGTGTCGGCGCAATAGGGCTAAAACTATCGCCTAGCGAACCAACTATTTACTCGCACAGAGATCGGCCCATCGTAGACGCCAATGAAATCACCGAGGACACAGGCGTGCGGGTTGTGAAGATGCTCTATGCGCATCTGAGAATTGATGACGGTGGGAGAAAGTAGGGAAGTTACATATCACTACCTGAGCTTATAGCCCAACGCCCTCAGCTCTTTTTGGATGGACCAACCTATCTCTTCAACGGATTTATCAAACGCTTTGTAAATAAGTCCATTTAGGTCGCTGGGCATCGTCATCTTTCCACGATGGAGACAGCAGGTTCGCTTGCGGCCGAGGCGGCCGACAAAATAACCGAACTCCCAAATCACATTCGGCCTCGCGCGATATTCTTTTTTTCGCTGATCATCAGCCTTTTCGTCGTCGGCGATCACGTATGCTATTTCGTCAGGTGTCATCAAGATGAATGCGTAGCCGACATCTGCGTGATCTTCGAACTTCTCTATTATAGTTCTACCTCCATCGACCTGCCGATGCAGTATAACAGGATCAAGGCCCATGTCTCTTAGCATGATTTCTAACTCATTCTTAGCGCCCTCGTCATGACCGTGCACGATAAATACCTTATTGGTAAGGTCGTGAGGGGCAACGGCCGTCTCCTTCCTAAGTATTTCTCCGAAGGCGTCATGTTCCAATATTTCCAACGCCGACTGTAGCGCCCCTAGGTAATGGGCGAGCGCATGAGCGAACTTGTCAGAGTCGTTTCCAATCAAGGTGACCTTAGAAGCACTGTGAAGTAGCGCAGTAGGAGCCGCATCGGGCCCGAACAGTCCCGAAATAGCGCCCGTCACTCGGGTCTTCCACGTTACCCAATCGGCCGTCAATGCCTCGGGATACCCGCTTCTGCTTTTCGCGGAAAAGTTATGGTAGTTGAATACTTTCCCTCGATCCAGCAATTGTTGGATCGTTTCTTTTGCTTCGTTCAATTGCGCCTCTTGCACTTTTGCTTCGAACTCCTGCTGGGATACATAATAGAAATTCCGGTGGCAATGATCTGCCCGAACTACACACGTTCCGGTTTGGTCGGCTGCGCTAAAAGATCATGGTATCGAAGCGGAGTTCGCTGGTCTGAGTGATCCACGGTAAAGACGTTGCTGAGGTAGGATATCACTTCACTTTGGTAGAAGGTCAGCCGGCGTCTGAATAAACGAGTACGGAGCTTTCCTTGTGCAGAGGTCGAAGGGTACGACATGAAGCCTGAGGTCATCGGCCAACCGGAAGGGCTCTTGGAATGAGGGGAACCCTTCAACTTCTGGATAGACGAGGAACATATCGCCGACTCCATTCAAAAACTTTTGGCCATAAGCAAAAAGCTGATAGAAATCAGCTTGACTGAGGCCATAGCCCCCCTTGCGGCTACCGTTAAGTCTTTTCCATTTAGCATCAACTACCCACCTGGACGGTCCATGGGTCACCAAGACGTCCGGCTTCAACTGAAACCACCTCTCGTTACCCATTGCGCACAGGTACTGATCATTCTGTTGCCAAAGAACTTGAAAACCTGCAGGAACCGCAGCTTTCAATGAGGAAAAAACGTAGCGCTCGAACAAACGCTCCATTGGAAAGAGCATGCTTACGCCACGATAGCCTCCGGCCACCGCGAAGGGCAGTCGATGATTCAGCAGGAGATCACTGAGCGATCGAATTCTTCCATAGTCCGCCAGATAGCGGCCTTTTCCCCATCTGTCCAAATCGGAACGGATATCATTGCTCTCCGGCACATCGTTAAGCATGAGCGAAAGCTCTCTGGCTCGGCGCCAATTTTGGCTAGAGACCGTATGCCGCAATACATGTTCGGTGGCCGATCGTACGATGCGATTTTCCGGCCGATCGAGAGAAAATTCGTCGAGCCGGACACTAAATTGGTGGAGTCCACCAGCCCCACAGCGGATCTGCGTCGCTACGTCCAACTTCCCTCGTAGGAAGCGCTCACGCCTGTCGAATATGGTGTAAGCGGACCTTAAGCCGCGGCGAAGCAGCTCCGACGCTTCATCAAGGAAAGCGGTTGCTAGCCATTCTGTCATCGGCAGGTCGAAGGCCGCAATTTCAGCATTTCCAGCAAGCCGCGGCTTAATGTTCATGCTCTCCGTTATCATGGTGATGAGTAGGCGGCGAGCAGCGCCCGCATCATCTTGCTCGGAGACATACTTCGGAAGGATTTCGATCTGCGTTCCACAAGGGGTTTGGACCACGCCGACGTAGTTTTGGACGCTGATGGTATCTGGCGCTTCTATCTGCACCAACGGGGGTGTCTCGCATTCGCCTCTTCCGTGTCGCAACAGCCAATCGAAGGCCGTCGTGGAAATAGATACTCGATCAAGCGAGGCAGGTACGTCCTTTGTCGTTAAGCGTGCGAACTCTCTAACCGTCAACATTCTGGCGGCCAATGATATCTTTGTAAGCCGTTGGGCGATCGAATGCTGTCTGATTGATGCACCATGTTTGATTGATCGCGACGCTGAGACTTTCAGTACCGAACAGCGATCCTGCGCTGCGCAGTCCTTCTACAATGAACTGATCTTGAGCATTGTCTTTGCGGTGATCGTTCAAGACAAGCCGGATGCGCTGCCAATCATCGAAGAAATATTCCTTTAGCAACGGGATGATCCGCCTAGCGAACAGGTACTTCAGTTGGGCGATATCATCCGCTGCCTTCAGCTGAATGAAATAGGCGTGACCAAGTCGGTGATCGCGATCAAGAAGCGCCTCAATCCGTGCATTCATTACTGAGAGCAACTCAGCCACATCCACGCCAGCGATTTGGATGCCTTCCAGTTGAGATGTATCAGGCTCCACCTCTTCGAACACAAAGCGACGGCGCAGTGCCATATCAATCGAAGCAAGCGAGCGATCGGCCGTGTTCATGGTCCCAATGATATGAAGTCCTACCGGAACACCGAAGCGAGATTTCGAGTAGGGAAGGATGGTCGTAAGCGCCTCCTCCGCCCCAAGGCGCTTCGATGGTTCGATGAGAGTAATCGCTTCGCCAAAAATCTTGGATATATTGCCGCGATTGATCTCGTCGATGATTAAAACCTTCTTTTGAAGGATCGCGTCTCTGTCGCTGGTCTGACGCTCTAACATTCTTTCAACAATAACGGGGATTATGTTGTTGTAGCCGTTGACGAGGAATTTCTCTAATCGGCAGTTCGGAACAAGGTCGAAGACACGTTTATCTCGTATATCCTGCACAGTTAATTCGCCGCGTCTCACCAATTCCGCCAACTCATTCAGCATTTCAAATGCAAAGGGTAGCCGCGACCCATTCGGCTTATCGAGCCAGAGAACCTCCTCCGTGCACTTGCTTACCGTATAGCCACTAGAGAATTGGTCGCCGACCTGAAATGGTCTGTGGGCGAGGTCGCAGAAGGACTTCAATACGCCGTCCTTCACCGTGTACCGAACCAAGCCTTCATCCGTTGTCTCCGCACGTAGCCCTTCGATAAACTCTTCATAGCTAAAACTCTGATGGAAGGTCACGAAGCGTATTAACCCCTCCTCCATCAGATCATCGAAGCGCTCCTTGAGCGCATCCCGATCACCCTCAGCACTGACCGCGAATTCAGGGTCGAGAATTGCAATGGCTCGATCTACGACGCAGTAAGTTTTGCCAGTACCAGGAGGCCCGTAGAGGATTTGATTAAGGGGAACCGCAGGCCCAATTTTGCCCGCGACCTCTGTGTCCGACAGGGTTGAGACAGCCGGTAGATCTTCTATTTCCTCGCTGGGTGCCCAAATTTCCTTGATGTCGCCTTGATAGAAATCGATAGGGCCACCGTGTTGAGTCTCTAACTCGCTTCTTACACGAGCGAGCTCGCGATCTTGATCGATTTTGCTCATTTTGCGCAAATCCCCTCGGTCGAGGTTGCCGAGAGCCAAGAGGACCTGCCGAATATGCCCCGGACTTGAAAAGCGCTCGAACGTCGCCGGAAAAACTAAATGAGGGAGGATATGTTTAAGTTGCCGCCTGCCATTGTCCGGCACCGCGTCCAACCAAGTCGCAAAGTCCCAAGGATCATCCAGGAGTGCGGCCCGCTCAGAGTCAGAAAGTTCTTTGTAAGCGATCATCGCTTTGATCAAGAAACTTAGTTCGCGCGCTCTATGGTTCATGAATCCCGGACCACCAGAGCCAAGCCCCCGAAGCACCTCATCGGAAAGAAGGTGCTGAACTTGATCCCCGTCCAGTACCTCGTGAGACCAGCTCCAGACATCTCGGATCGGCTCCCGTTTAGCCGCTGGCCCCATATTGATTGGAAACAGATAGAGGATCCACAGGATCTCGGCTAACAGTTTGCAGCAGCTGGGCGACGCGTCGCTGAACTGTCGTTTCAATTTAACGTAGAAACCATCCGCGCTAGCATCGGGCCTACCGTTGAAACACTGGTCCACTTCGGCAAGTCCATCGCTCGTCCAAAGCTTGTCATTACCAAAGAGCGAGAGGTCATTTTTTAGACAACGGTCGCGCCACATCGCAGCTGCGTCCAAAGTGGCCTCAGAATTTGGATGAAATGGACTGTATCGCGACATAGGTCCCCCTTGGCATGAGCGAATTCCATAGCGCAACTTAAGTTAACAGCGAGTTGATCAGGCAATCAGAAATTGAACTACGTGTGCCGCACTTTATGATTAACTTCTGTCGCGTACGCTGAGCGCGCCCTTGCCCCCACCCCGCAAGGTCATGCAGCGGCGGTCCTCTATCATGACCCCAATGTGGTCACTACGTCCTGCGAGTGGTGCGAAGAATGGAAGCCGCGCCGAATCGGAAGGAACTGCTCCGCCCAGAATTCTAGGCTGCAGCAGCGTGTTGCCCTCAATGAAAACGGGCTTCGTGAAATGTGGGGTAACTTGAGGGTTGCTTAAGCGGTCAAATGGAAAAAGCTAAAAAACACAATGGCTTGCCAAATTTAATGGCGGACAAGGTGGGATTCGAACCCACGGTACGCTTTCACGCACACACGCGTTCCAGGCGTGCGCCTTAAACCACTCGGCCACCTGTCCTTGGTTGCTTTGCGTCGTCTGAGAAGCAAAACGTTGGAACGGCCGCGATATATACCGATCAATTCCCCGGGATCAACCCGAATCTGAACGTTTTTTGACAGTGGGCGGGAAAACCTTTCTGGCCGCGTTGCCAAGCCTCGGCGCGCGGACTATTTCTTCTGCCATAAATGCCGTCGTGCTGCAGGCGGCGCGACCGTGATCAACGACGCGGGCTTGTTCGGAATGGCAGTCATACGGTTCGTCTTCCATCTGCTCAGCGGGCTTGCGCTGGCTGCCGCGATCGTTGCCGGCACGCTGGATTCCATCCAGTCTGTGTCGTCCTCGTCGGTGGTGCTGACCAGCCTCGGCAACGCCTGGCTTAATCTCGATCCGGAAAGCCTGACGCTCGCGGAATTCGTCGTGAGCACATATCTCAGTCAGGATATCTGGCGGCCCTTCGTGACACCGGTGCTGGCGCAGCCGGCATTCGTGGTGTTTTTGGCAATCGCCCTGATCTTCTGGATGGCCGGATATAGCAGGCCACATTTCGCAGGGCGGTTTTCCGCCTGAAGGGCTGGCCGTACCAGTTCCCCGGAGGCCGCGGCTAAAGCCGCGTGTTTGTGCAGTTTTTCCACAGCATTGTCGAAGTTTTCAGCAGGTTCGTTGTTTTTTACCAGTTGAAAAAAATCTCGTGAATTTTTCCGAAACCCGTGCAAGAGTGAACGAAGCCAGACCCTTGAAGAAAAAGGGCCGGTGGCCGCAGACATGCCCGGAGAACGGGATTGCGGGGGGACCTAACAGCTAAAAAACAGGGCTGCACGATGAAGAAAACCCTTTTGAGCCTCATTGCCATGGCTGCCATGTCGGCAACCGCGCTTGCCGCGGATATCAAGCCGGCGCTGGTCTATGGCACGGGCGGCAAGTTCGACAAATCCTTCAACGAAGCCGCTTCCGTCGGCGCCGAAAGGTTCAAGAAGGAAACGGGGATCGACTTCCGGGATTTCGAACCGACCAGCGACACCCAGGGCGAGCAGGCTATCCGCAACTTCGCAAGCCGCGGCTTCAACCCGGTGGTCGCCGTATCGTTCGCCTGGACCTCGGCCATGGAAAAGGTCGCGGCTGAGTTCCCGAACACCAAGTTCGCGATCGTCGATTCGGTCGTCGACCTGAAGAACGTCCGTTCGGTCCTCTACAAGGAAGAAGAGGGTTCCTACCTCGTTGGCCTTCTCGCCGGCATGGCGTCGAAGACCGGCAAGGTCGGTTTCGTCGGCGGCATGGATATTCCGCTGATCCGCAAGTTCGGCTGCGGTTATGTCCAGGGCGTCAAGGCGGCCAAGCCCGATGCGCAGGTCTTCCAGAACATGACCGGCACGACCGGTGCTGCCTGGAACGACCCGGTCCGGGGCGGCGAGCTCACCAAGAACCAGATCGATCAGGGCGCCGACGTCGTTTACGCGGCTGCCGGCGCGACCGGCCTCGGCGTGCTGCAGACCGCTGCCGACAACAAGAAGCTGTCGATCGGCGTCGATTCCAACCAGAACCACCTGCATCCGGGTTCGGTTCTGACGTCGATGGTCAAGCGCGTCGATCTTGCCGTCTACAATGCCTTCAAGGACACCAAGGAAGACAAGTTCACGGCCGGCATCCAGGCTCTCGGCGTCAAGGAGGACGGCGTTGCCTACGCGCTCGACGACAACAACAAGGCACTGATCACGCCTGAAATGAAGACCGCCGTTGAAAAGGCCAAGGCCGACATCATTGCCGGCACCATCAAGGTGCACGACTACATGTCGAACAAAGCCTGCAACAAGTAAGGTCGGGTTTCGAGGGGCGCAGGGCGATGATGATCGCCATGCGCCCTTTTTGCATATCAGGCGGAAGGGCGAACCATTGAGCCTCGATTCTCCTAAGGAGCACGCGATCGAGCTTGTCGGCATCGACAAGAAATTCGGTACGGTACACGCGAACAAGAACATCAATCTGACGGTCGCCAAAGGCTCGATCCACGGTATCATCGGGGAGAACGGCGCCGGCAAATCGACCCTGATGTCGATCCTCTACGGCTTCTACCAGGCCGACCACGGGGAGATCCGCATTTCCGGAAAGCCGGTGACGATCCGGGACAGCCAGGCAGCGATCGCCGCGGGCATCGGCATGGTGCATCAGCACTTCATGCTGGTCGAGAATTTCACCGTGCTGGAAAACGTCATGCTCGGCGCCGAAGGCGGCCAGCTCCTCGCCAAGGGCGTCGCGAGCGCCCGCAAGGAACTGAAGCGGCTGGAGGACGATTACGGCCTCGAGGTTGATCCGGATGCGGTCATCGAGGAACTGCCGGTCGGCAGCCAGCAGCGCGTCGAAATCTTGAAGGCGCTCTATCGCGGCGCCGACATCCTCATTCTTGACGAGCCGACCGGGGTGCTGACACCGCCGGAGGCAGACCACCTCTTCAAGGTCCTGCGCGTGCTGCGCGATCAGGGCAAGACGATCATCCTCATCACTCATAAGCTGCGCGAGATCATGGCGATCACCGACACGGTGTCCGTCATGCGCCGCGGCGAAATGGTCGCGACCCGCAAGACCGCCGAAACGACCGTCGAAGAGCTCGCCGAACTGATGGTCGGCCGCCGCGTCCTGCTGCGCGTCGAAAAGGGAGCCGCCCATCCGGGAGGGGTCCTGATGTCGGTCAGGAACCTGACGGTCAAGGACAGCCGCGGCGTCACCATGGTCGATGACGTCTCCTTCGACGTGCGGGCTGGCGAGATCGTCGGCATCGCGGGCGTTGCCGGCAACGGCCAGTCCGAGCTCCTCGAAGCGATCGCCGGCATCCGCAAGCCTTCGTCCGGCGAGATCTTCATCGATGGCAAGCCTGTCGCCGGGGTCGATCCGGCGGGCCTGCGTGATCTCGGGCTTGCGCATATCCCCGAAGACCGCCACCACATGGGCCTGGTCCTGAAATTCGAGGAATACGAAAACTCGATCCTCGGTTATCACCGCGATCCCAGATATGGCCGAGGGCCGCTCTTGGACCTCGAGGCGATGCGCAAGGATGCCGAGGAGAAGATCGGCAAATACGACATCCGCCCGCCGAATCCGCGGCTGCGGACCGCCAATTTTTCCGGCGGCAACCAGCAGAAGATCGTCGTGGCGCGCGAGATCGAGCGCGATCCGAAAATGCTGATCATCGGTCAGCCGACCCGCGGCGTCGATATCGGCGCCATCGAATTCATCCACAAGCGGATTATCGAGATGCGCGATGCCGGCAAGGCGGTGCTGTTGGTCTCGGTGGAGCTGGACGAGATCCGCTCGCTCTCCGACCGTATCCTGGTGATGTTCGCGGGCAAGATCGTCGGCGAAAAGTCGGGCGAGGCGGGCGAACAGACGCTGGGCCTGATGATGGCCGGGATCGCCGCATGACGCTTTCAGCAATGACCCATCCGGAGCATGGAATGATTGAACTTTCGGTGGCGGCACCGCGGACGAGGGCAGGGGCATGACCACCGCATCCGTTCCGCTTCCCGCCTGGATCAATTACGGCCTCATTCCGCTGCTCAATCTCATCCTGGCCTTCTTCTTTTCCGGTCTGGTCGTCTGGGCGATCGGCGAAAGCCCGTTCGAGGCGTTGCAACTGCTGTTGATCGGCGCGCTTGGCCGTGGCGAGGGCATCGGTTTCACGCTGTTCTACACGACGAGCTTCATCTTCACGGGCCTCTCGGTGGCGGTCGCGATCCATGCCGGCCTGTTCAACATCGGTTCGGAAGGCCAGGCCTATCTCGGCGGTCTTGGTGCGGCGCTGGTGGCGCTCGCCATGGACCGCTATGTGCCCTGGTATGTCACCATGCCTTTCGCGGTGATCGGGGCCGCGCTGTTCGGTGCGGCCTGCGCCGCCATTCCCGCCTGGCTGCAGGCCAAGCGCGGCAGCCATATCGTCATCACCACCATCATGTTCAATTTCATCGTCTCGTCGCTGATGAACTACATGCTGGTGCGCGTACTGATCGTGCCTGGCAAGATGGCGCCGGAAACCAGAACCTTCCTGCCTGGCGGCCAGCTTCCCAAGCTCGACTGGCTGATCGCCATGTTCGGCGGCAAGATCGGCGCGGCACCGCTCAACTTCTCCTTCCTGATCGCGCTGATCATGTGCTTCCTGGTCTGGGTACTGATCTGGCGCACGAAGCTCGGTTACGAAATGCGCACGCTCGGCATCAGCCCGACGGCTGCGAGTTACGCCGGCATCCGCTATTCCAAGATCGTCATGATCACCATGCTGATCTCCGGCGGCCTTGCCGGCATGATGGCGCTGAACCCGGTGATGGGCGCTTCCGCCCGCCTGCAGATCGAATTCGTCGGGGGCGCCGGCTTCGTCGGCATCGCCGTCTCGCTGATGGGCCGCAATCATCCGGCAGGCATCATCCTGGCGGCGCTGCTCTTCGGCATTCTCTATCAGGGCGGGGCCGAACTCTCCTTCGACATGCCGGGCATCACGCGTGACATGATCGTCGTCATTCAGGGCATGGTGATCCTGTTCGCCGGTGCCCTGGAATACATGCTGCGCCCGTCCATCGTCCGGCTCTACCAGCAGCTCACCGGGAAGTAGGCTCATGGATTATTTCGATATTTTCATCAGCATTCTCGGCTCGGCGGTTCGCCTTTCGATCCCGCTTCTGTTCACGGCGCTTGCCGGCCTCTTCTCGGAACGCGCCGGCATTTTCGACATTGGCCTGGAAGGCAAGATGCTGGCATCCGCCTTCGCGGCAGCTTGTGTCGCCTACTGGACCGGCAATGCCTGGTTCGGCCTGCTCGGCGGCATCGGCGTGTCGATCGTGTTTTCGTTCGTGCACGGCTTTGCCTCGATCACCAATCGCGGTAACCAGATCGTCTCCGGCGTGGCGCTGAATTTCGTGGCCGCCGGACTGACGATCGTGCTCGGCCAGGCCTGGTTCAGGCAGGGCGGGCGCACGGGGCAGGTGCCCCCTGAGGGCCGCTTCTCTTCCATCGTCCTGCCGGGCGCCGACATGATGCGCGACGTGCCGATCATCGGTCCGCTTTATGCCAACGTGATCTCAGGCAACAACATCCTCACCTATATCGCCTTCCTGATGGTGCCGATCTCCTGGTGGGTTCTCTACCGCACCCGCTTTGGGCTGCGCCTGCGCG
The DNA here is from genome assembly GCF_002968675.1 of Neorhizobium sp. T25_13. NCBI lineage: Bacteria > Pseudomonadati > Pseudomonadota > Alphaproteobacteria > Hyphomicrobiales > Rhizobiaceae > Neorhizobium > Neorhizobium sp. T25_13. The sequence continues at coordinate 336,732 of NZ_PVBI01000005.1, read as the reverse complement.
CCGTCGGTGAAAATCCGGGTGCGGTGGATACCGCCGGCATTTCGGTTGCGTGGATGCGTTATCGCTCGCTGATCGTCGCCGGATTCCTCTGCGGTTTCGCAGGCACCTATCTGTCGATCGCCCAATCGGCCGCCTTCATCAACAACATGTCGGCCGGCAAGGGTTATATCGCGCTCGCGGCGCTGATCTTCGCCAAGTGGAAACCGGTGCCGGTCATGCTCGCCTGCCTGCTCTTCGGTTTCCTCGATGCGTTCGCCAATTTCATGCAGGGCAAATCGCTGCCGCTGATCGGCGAAGTGCCGGTACAGATCTTCCAGGCGCTGCCCTATATCCTCACCTGCGTATTGCTCGCCGGTTTCATCGGCACCGCCCGCCCGCCCAAGGCCGGCGGCGTGCCTTATACCAAGGAGCGCTGATCAGATGTCTCACGATCTTTTCGAAGCTGCCCGCGACGCGATGTCCAAGGCTCATGCCCCCTATTCGAAGTTCCCGGTGGGTGTGGCGATCCGCGCCGATGACGGCAAGGTCTATCTTGGCGCCAATATCGAGAACATCTCCTTCCCCCAGGGCTGGTGCGCCGAGCCGACGGCGATCGGCGCAATGATCATGGGCGGCGGCAAGAAGATCGTCGAGCTGGCGGTGATCGCGGAAAAGCTGGCGCTCTGCTCGCCCTGCGGCGGCTGCCGGCAAAAGATCGCCGAGTTCGCCTCCGCCGGTACGCGCATCTATCTCTGCGACGATCTCGGCGTGCAGAAGACCGTCACCATGGCGGAGCTTCTCCCTTATGCTTTCGAAACTGACGCGATCGGCTGAGGGGGCAGACATGAGGCAAGTCATCGATCTGCTCGTCGATCGCCTGGATGGCCTGGTGCCGCGCCACGCGGTCGTGCTCGGTTCAGGCCTCGGTTCGCTGGTGAACGAGGTGACGGAGGCCGTCCGCATCCCCTATGGCGCGCTCGACGGTTTCCCGGCGAGCGGCGTCACCGGGCATGCGGGTGAGATCGTCGCCGGTTATCTCGGAGCCGAGCCGGTCATCATGCTTTCCGGACGCGCTCATTATTACGAGCGCGGCGATGCCAAGGTGATGCGTTTTCCGATCGAGGTGATGAAGGGCCTCGGAGTCCAGTCGCTGATCCTGACCAATTCGGCAGGCTCCCTCAGGGAGGATATGCCGCCGGGATCGGTGATGCAGATTTCCGACCACATCAACTATTCGGGTATGAACCCGCTGATCGGCGAGGAAGGCGATGGGCGTTTTGTCGGCATGACCACCGCCTATGATGCAGACCTCGCGCTCGACATGCGCAATGCGGCGATCCGTTGCGGTGTCCCGCTGTTTTCCGGGGTCTATATGTGGTTCTCCGGACCGAGCTTCGAGACGCCGGCGGAAATCCGCATGGCACGCACGCTTGGCGCCGACGCGGTCGGCATGTCGACGGTACCGGAAGTCATCCTCGCGCGCTATTTCGGGCTCAAGGTTGCAGCCGCGTCGGTCATCACGAATTTCGGCGCAGGCATGACCGGTGCGGAGCTTAGCCACGCGGAAACCAAGGACATGGCCCCCGTCGGAGGGCAGCGACTGGCGGCTATTCTGAAAGAAATGTTGGCCTGATTACACGATGTATTTCAATCGGATACGTCCCGTGCGGCCATGCGTCCCGCCGGTGTGGCTTGCATCTAATCGTTTGAACGGTAAATATGATCAGGCGCATGACCCAGAAGTCGAACAGACTTTGATCGGACCTGCGTCGCCTTTGAATTTACTGGGTCCCTGACGCGGCCAACGGTCGCGCGGCGCAGTAACCAAGCCGGGGAGGCACTCGACATGGAACTCCTGAGCCCGCGCGAGGCGGCAGCCTTCGCGCTATCGCTTCTCGACCTGACGAACCTGCGCGACGATTGCGACAACGCCGCGATCGAGAAACTGTGCCTGCGCGCCCAGACGTCTTATGGCAACACGGCGGCGATCTGCATCTGGCCGCGTTTCGTCGCCCATGCGCGCCAGATCTTGGGCCCCGAGCATCCGATCCGCATCGCGACCGTCGTGAATTTTCCGTCGGGCGATCTGGCCGTCGCGACCGTGGTCGAAGAGACGCGGCAGGCGATCGAGGATGGCGCCGACGAGATCGACATGGTCATTCCCTATCGTAAGCTGCTCGCGGGAGACGAGGCCGCGGTGACCGAAATGGTCGAGGCCGTCCGCGCTGCCTGCCCTGATGCGTGCCTGAAGGTGATCCTGGAGACGGGCGAACTCAAGGACAGCGCGCTGATCCGCCGCGGTTCCGAACTGGCGATTGCTGCCGGCGCCGATTTCATCAAGACATCGACTGGCAAGGTCGCCGTCAACGCGACGCTCGAAGCTGCCGATATCATGCTGCAGGCGATCCGGGATTCGAAAAAGCGGGTCGGCTTCAAGCCTGCCGGCGGGATATCGACTGTTGCCGACGCCGATCTCTACTTCCGGCTGGCCGAAACGATCATGGCTCCCAACTGGATCATGCCGTCCACCTTCCGCTTCGGCGCATCCAGCCTGCTTGACGATATTCTCGGCGTGCTGGGCGGCGGCACCACTGTCCGCGCATCAAGCGGCTACTGACAGGATGATCCCGCAGGAGATCATCCGTCGCAAACGCGACGGAAAAGTCCTCGCCGGCGAGGAGATCGCAGCCTTCATCGCGGCCCTGACAAGAGAGGAAATCTCCGAGGGCCAGGCGGCTGCCTTCGCCATGGCTGTCTTCTTTCGGGGCATGTCCCGCGATGAGACGGTAGCGCTGACGCTCGCCATGCGTGATTCCGGGACTGTCCTGAATTGGGATGGCCTTGGCCGCCCGGTAGCGGACAAGCACTCGACCGGCGGCGTCGGCGACAACGTCTCGCTGATGCTCGCGCCGATCGTTGCCGCCTGCGGCCTTGCGGTCCCGATGATTTCCGGCCGCGGGCTCGGGCATACCGGCGGCACCCTCGACAAGTTGCAGTCGATCCCGGGTTACAGCGTCACGCCGGACGAGGTTTTGTTCCGCAAGGTGGTCGACGAGGTTGGCTGTGCCATTATCGGACAGACGAGCGACCTCGCCCCCGCCGACCGTAGGCTCTACGGCATTCGCGACGTGACGGCCACCGTCGAATCCGTGCCGCTGATTACCGCCTCCATCCTCTCCAAAAAACTCGCGGCCGGACTCGGCAGCCTCGTGCTGGACGTCAAGGTCGGCAACGGCGCCTTCATGGAAAGCCTAGGCGAGGCGGAAACGCTCGCCCGCTCGCTGGTCGAGGTGGCAAACGGCGCGGGCGTGAAGACGGCAGCGCTGCTGACCGACATGAACCAGCCGCTCGCCGATGCGGCCGGCAATGCGCTCGAAATCGTCAACTGTCTCGATTTCCTGGCCGGACTGAAAGCCGGTACGCGGCTTGAAGCCGTCGTTCTGGCGCAGGCCGCGGAAATGCTGGTTCAGGCAGGTGTGGCGCGTGACCTGTCGGCAGCCGAAGAGAATGCGCGACTGGCCCTGAGTTCCGGCGGAGCGATGGAGCGTTTCGCCCGCATGGTCCATGCGCTCGGCGGACCAGTGGATTTCTGCGAGCGGCCGGATGTCTATCTGCAGCGCGCGCCGGTGCGGTTGCGTGTGCCGGCGCCGCGCGATGGATACCTTGTCGCCTGCGAGACCCGCGCCCTCGGCCTGGCCGTGGTCGAACTCGGCGGAGGCCGCAAGCGGGCGGCGGATGCGATCGATCATCGTGTCGGCATCAGCGCGTTGTTGCCGCTTGGTAGCCCGGTGTCGGAAGGCGAGCCGATCGCCATGGTGCATGCCAGAACTGAAGAGGATGCCAGGCGGATCGCCGAGGATGTCGCGCGTTTCTACACGATCGCTGATGCTCCGGTCGCAGCCGCGCCGGTAATCCTCAAGCGCGTCGGCTGATCACTGGATCAGCTTCAGGTTCCCGCCTTCCACCTGGAAGGATTTCAGCTTCTTCAAGAAACTCATGCCGACCAGAGTGCCGGTCAGCGCCTTGTCGCGCAATACGAAGGCATCGATGTCCTTGACGCGGACGCCGCCGATCTCGATCCGGTCGAGGACCACGTGCGCCGCCTCGGTGCCGCCATTGGCGGTATTGACCGTGTAGCGGAAATCCAGGCCGTTGGCGCTGTAGCCCAGCTTGCGGGCCGTGCTCTCGTTGATCGCCACCAGGGACGCGCCGGTATCGACGAGGCCATCGACGGACTTGCCGTTCATCCGGAACGTGCCGTTGAAATGTCCGCGCCCATCCGCTTCCAGCGTCACGCTGCCGGATGTCACCGAGACAGGGATCGCCTTTGCGGGCGCTTCGACGGCGGCCATCGCCTCTGGCGGATGATCGGCACGCTGGATCATCGCTGGGATCTGTGTCGCCAGCAGCGCCGCAACGGCGGCAAAAATGACGGTGCGCAGGAGCATGAACAATCCTCTCGGCATGAACCGGATATCCGCTTCATGCATAACCGGAAAACCATAAGAAAACGGCCCGCGAAATCTTCGCAGGCCGTTCATTTAAAAGCTTGGTAAGCGAACTCTAAATTAATTACTTGGTACCGTACATGCGGTCGCCGGCGTCACCGAGACCGGGCACGATATAGCCATTTTCGTCGAGATGGCTGTCGATCGAGGCCGTGTAGATCTTCACGTCCGGATGCGCCGCGCGGAAGTTGGCGATGCCCTCGGGGGCTGCAAGCAGGCAGAGGAAGCGGATATTGTGCGCTCCGCGTTCCTTCAGCTTGTCGACTGCGGCGATCGAGGAATTGCCGGTCGCCAGCATCGGATCGACAACGATGATCAGCCGCTCTGCGATATCGTCCGGCGCCTTGAAGTAATATTCGACCGGCTGCAGCGTCTCGTGGTCGCGGTAGACGCCGATATGCGAGACTCGGGCCGAGGGCACCAGTTCCAGCATGCCTTCCAGAAGCCCGTTGCCGGCACGCAGGATCGAAGCGAAGACCAGCTTCTTGCCCTCGACGACCGGCGCCTGCATTTGCGTGAGCGGCGTCTCGATGGTTTCCATGGTCAGCTCGAGGTCGCGGGTTACCTCGTAGCAGAGCAGCATCGAGATTTCCCGGAGCAGCCGCCGGAAACCCGCCGTCGAGGTTTCCTTCTTGCGCATGATCGTCAGCTTGTGCTGCACCAGCGGATGATCAATGACAGTGACGCCGTTCATGAGCTTCCCCTTATTGTTTGCCTGTCTCTTCATTCAGGAAAAAGGCCGGTTCCGCAACCCATCAGGCGCGTATGGCGCCTCATCCCCAGCCTCTGACCCAGCCTGTGCGTCGAACCGGGCGATCAGCTTTGCCCTTGTCTCTTCGTCCACGAAGGCAGCTTCGATCGCCGTGCGCGTCATCTCATCGATCTCGTCATCCGGCATCCCCATGATCGCCGAAGCGATCTCGTATTCGCGGGCGAGCGAGGTGTGGAAGAAGGGAGGGTCATCGGAATTGATGCAGACCCGCACGCCGGCGGCCTTGAGACGTTTCAGCGGGTGGCTGTCGAAATCTGGAAACACATTCAGCGCGATGTTCGAGCCCGGGCAGACCTCCAGCACGGTGCCGAGCTCGACAAGCCGTTCCACGAGTGCCGGATCCTCGATCGCCCGGACGCCATGGCCGATCCGGGAAGGCTTCACCAGATCGAGCGCATCGGAAACGCTGAATGCACCGCAGACCTCGCCGGCGTGGATGGTCAGGCCCAGTCCGGCATCGCGGGCGATATCGAAGGCGCGGGCATAGTCGGCGACGCGGCCCATGCGTTCCTCGCCGGCCATGTTGAAACCGGTCACCAGCGGGTTTTTCGCCCGTGCCGCATATTCCGCGGCCGAGATCACCCGGTCCGGACCGAAATGCCGTTCGCCGGTAACGATGATCCGCGCCTCGATCCCGGTCTTTTCACGCGCCGCATGGATGCCGTCGCAGATGCCGGCAAGATAGGCATCGGCGCCGAGCCCGATCCGGTCTCCGTGATCGGGCGAGACGATGATTTCGCTGTAGATCGTGTTGGCGGCGGCGAGTTCCAGAAGATAGGTCTCGGTCAGCAGCGCGTAGTCGTCAGCCGTTCTGAACAGGCTGGCAACCGCATCGTAGCAGACGAGAAATTCGGAAAAGTCCGACCAGGCATAGGCACCGTCACGCAACACCTTGTTCGCATCGACGCCATATTTCCTGGCTTGGCTTGCCGCCAGTGCCGGCGGCGTGGCGCCTTCGATATGGCAGTGAATCTCGGCCTTGAGGAGGTGTCTGGTCAAAGGAAGCTCCATCCGTTGGGCCCGAGCGGGATCGAGAGATGCGTGGCTATGGTTTCGGCAATGTCCGAGTAGCTTGCCCTGATCCCGATCGAGCGGGAGCGGATGCCCGGCCCGAACGCCATGACCGGCACCCGCTCGCGGGTGTGGTCGGTGCCGCGCCAGGTCGGATCGCAGCCATGATCGGCAGTGAGGATGACGAGGTCGCCGGGTTTCAGCCGCCGATGGACGTCCGGTAGGGCGCGGTCGAAGGCTTCGAGCGCCGCGGCATAACCCGGCACGTCCCGGCGATGGCCGTAGAGCATGTCGAAATCGACGAAATTGGTGAAAACCAGATCGCCCAGTGCCGCCTCGTCCATCGCGGCAAGGGTCGCGTCCATCAGCGCCGCATTGCCGTTCGCCTTGATGACGCGCGAAACGCCCTGGTGGGCGAAGATGTCGCCTATCTTGCCGATGGCATGCACCGAACGACCGCCCCGGATCAGCCGGTCGAGCAATGTCGGCTCCGGCGGCGGCACGGAGAAGTCGCGGCGATTGCCGGTGCGCTCGAACGTCTCTGCCGTTTCGCCGAGGAAAGGCCGCGCGATCACACGGCCGATATTCATCGGATCGAGCAGCACTCGGACGGTTTCGCAGAGCCGGAGCAGCCGGTCGAGGCCGAAATAGGTCTCGTGGGCGGCAATCTGGAAGACGGAATCCGTCGACGTGTAGCAGATCGGCTTTCCGGTGCGGATATGCTCTTCCCCGAGCCGGGCGATGATTTCGGTGCCGGATGCGTGGCAATTGCCCAGAATGCCCGCAATGTCGCCCTCACGGCAGATGGCATCCACCAGTTCGGGAGAGAAGGCCTCGCCTTCGGTCGGGAAATAACCCCAATCGAACATCACGGGCGTCCCGGCGATTTCCCAATGGCCGGAGGGCGTATCCTTGCCGCGGGAAATTTCGTTGGCCGCGCCGTGCAGGCCGAAGATCCGCTCCGGCATCGGCATGCCGGCTGGATAGTCGCCGCTGGCAAGCTTGGCGATTTCCAGAAGCCCGAGCGACGACATGTTCGGCAGATGCAGCGGACCTTCCCTGAGGCCCGCCCGGTCGCCGACGCCGGCCGCGCAGAACTCCGCGATATGCCCGAGCGTGTTGGAGCCCAGATCGCCATACTCGTCCGCATCCGGGGCGCCGCCCACGCCGAATGAATCAAGAACGAACAGGAAGGCACGCGCCATCGGTCACCCGGAAGTTTGAATATCGCCAGCCGGCGGTTCTGCTGGCCGGCTCGAATCGGGATTCATATAGCCGCGTGCGCGTATTGGCAAAGGGGATAACGTCCGATGCGCTTCAGCAATTGGTGCAGTTGACACTGTCTCCGAGGCGCTGGCGGTAGAAATACTCCCGCGCAATGGTGAGGTCCTGTACCTCGCTCGGCAAAAGACCCGGCATGAACATCAGGAGTTCGTGGTGAACTGAGACCTCCGCCCGGACAAGGAAGGAATTGGCTATGTGCATATCGGCCGGTACCTGGACCGCGGAGCCGATCGCATAGGGCCTGCCATCTTTTTCGTCCCATGACCAGGCAACGGTCGGATTGCCAGTGGCATCGAGTGTCACCCCCGTGACTTTGATGCTGAGCGTGTTGGGCGTATAGGGCGCAAACAGACTTGCGGTCACATCCTTCATCGTCATGAGGATCGTCTTGTCGACGCTCGTTTCCCGGGTCACAAGATCTGCAATCGTACTTGCGCTATGCGTCACCCGTTTGGAGACGCTGAGTCCGATAGTGATCTCGAAGGACGTGATATAAAGGCTGAGAAGCAGCGGCGCGATCAGGGCGAACTCCACGGCGCCGACACCGCGCCGGTCAGCCACCAGCTGCTTGAGGCGGGTCAACACGCCCGGATATCGCTTATCGGGCTGGGACTTTTGCTGTTCCATCACGGATAGTCCTCGGCTCGGAAGGCGGATGTTTCGACGATCAGGAAATAGCTCGGGCGTCCGCCGCCCGCTGGCCGGACGTTGGTGATATAAGGCCGGATCAGATCGGTGATGACGTCCCAACGGTAATAGGCGCGCAGCATGTTGATGCTTTTCGCGGGGCCTGGCGCATAGGCGAAGGAAGACGTATCGAGTTCGCCGAAAGCGCTGCCGGAGGTCGAACGCGGAATTGTCGTCGGAATCAGTGCAAAACTGGCGAACGAGCGGACATCGAGCAGAAGTTTATCCGGCGTCGCGATTTCCTCCTCGCTGCACTTGATCATGATCGATATTTCGTCGCAGAAGGCGCGGCGGAATTCTGTTTGGGTCTTGTCGGTGCCGCGATTGAGCCCATAGGTGATATTGCCGGTCCTGAGCTTGCGCGCCATCGTGTCGACGGCATTGGCGACAAGCTGTTCTCCCGTATAGGCGATGAAAGTTTCGACGATCGCGAAGACGATCAGGAAATAGGGAATGGCCAGCAACGCGAATTCGATTGCGGCAGCGCCGTCCTTGGAGCGGGCAATCCGCCGCCACGCGCCCTTGTCTCTTATAGGCATAGGCGCCCTGCTTCTGGTATCGTCATAATCCTGGCACATGGTTTCCGTCCGACAGCCCGGCTTGAGCGTGCCGATCGTATGGGGGGATTATTGAGATTCCGTTGCAGCGATCGCCCGCAGTTTAACCACCTGTCCCCGATCAGGGCGTAGCGGTGTTCTTGAACTCGGCGTGCTGCTCGCAATTGGGTGTGCAGGAGAGGATGGAACGTTCGGTTTGCCGGAAGACGCGCACCGTGTTTCCTTCATCGATCGAAACGAGGACGCGTTCGTCAGCAATCGCATTGCCCTCGGCGTCCAGCAGCACGAGATTGGTCGTGCCGAAGCTGCGGCCGGTAAGGACGATCGTGGTGGAATCCGCAACGGTGGCATCAGCCACGTTCGAGTTGCCGACGATGACCTTGCTGACCGGCCTGTCGAGTTTCAGCACGCGCGCGTGGTTCATGAATACGCGCAGGAGGCCCTCCTGATCCTGCGCCGCAGACTGCCCCGCGCCCGCGAAGACGACACCGCAAATGGCGAGGAGTCGGACCATGGCGCTACGGAACAGCATTGGAGGGGCCTTCAGGTGAGATTGTTATCTGCGCAAGGATGGCCGCGATTGGTGAATGAAGGGTTAAGTGGCACAGAAGGCTGTTCTTGGTCTTGTCTTAACCACTGGCAATTGACCGGGATTGCAACCCATGGAAGCGAATTTCAGACTTCCTGCATGCAAATTAAGGCTCTGTAAAAAAATGCACATTAGCAGATTATGAGCAGAAGCGGGTGGTCGCTCGAATGCAAGTTTTGTTCTTTCCTCTTCGTTTACCACGCAACCGGCAATCCTCCGTTAACGGCTCGGTAACGATGTTCCTTAAGCCGATGGCAATCGTCCCTCTGTAGGTTTCAGTCATCCGAACAACGGAAAACAGTTGTCGGGAAGTGCTGAACAACAAATGTGGAGTAGGAGAGTTCCATGACCAAGATTTTCGCTCGTTTTATGAAAGATGAATCTGGTGCGACTGCCATCGAGTATGGTCTTATCGCAGCACTCATCTCCGTTGCTCTGATCGCCGGTGCGACCACCCTCGGCGGCGCACTGAACACCCAGTTCACCAACATCGCCGCGAAGCTTAACTGCGGCGCCGGCACCGCCGCCTGCTGATTGCAGGCGACAAATCTCAGAAGCCGGCTCGATCACCATCGAGGCGGCTTCGTCTTATTTCGTAGTTTAGCAGGGATTGCGGATCGCGCATTCTGCCCGTGCAAATCCTGACTGATGGCGGCGGATTCAGCAATGATCGTGATCACTCTGGCCATTCTTACAATCCTGCCGCTTTGCCTGGCGCTTGCCGCCATATCCGATCTCGTCAGCATGACGATCCCGAACCGGGTATCGGCGGTTGTTCTGGTGTCCTTTCTGGTCCTAGCGCCGCTCGCGGGGCTAACCTGGCCGGAAATCGGCATGAATCTGGTCGCCGGTCTCGCCGTGTTTGGCGTGTGTTTCGCGCTGTTTGCCTTCAATGTCATGGGCGGCGGCGATGCCAAGCTCCTGACCGCGACAGCCGTCTGGTTCGGCTTCAATCATTCGCTTCTCGTTTTCCTCGTCACCGTCGGTTATGTCGGCGGCGCGGTGACGCTTGTTTTTCTGCTCCTGCGCTCGCAGGCGGAGTCGGTCATGGCCATGGGCATCCCGCTCCCCTCATCCCTCGTCAACGCCAAGAAGATTCCCTACGGTATCGCCATCGCGATCGCCGGCTTCCTGACCCTCGAACTTGCGCCTATCCATCTCCTGGCCGTGAAGGCGTTTCAATAGAGGTTTCAGTGATTGAAAGATCGCGTTAACCAGAATTGTAAGCTTCTCATTAACTATAATTACACCATTGGAGGCCATTCTCCGGGAAGTTAGTGTTCCCCCAAGGAATGGCCATGAAGCCCACCCGTATCATTATTCTAGCGGTTGCCGTGGTGGCGGCGGGTCTCGCCGGCATGCTCGCCATGCGCCTTTCCGGCACGAAGGCCCCCGAACTGGTGGAAACCGTCATCCAGAAGGAGCCGACGGTCAAGGTGCTCGTTACGGCTGAGAACCTGCCCGTGGGCAGCCGGCTGAACGACAAGTCGATGGCATGGGTGTCCTGGCCCTCAAGCGGCATCGTCGACGGGTTCATCACCGATTCCACGCGCCCGAATGCCATGACCGAGCTTCAGGGCGTCGTCGTCCGCATGCCGATGTTCAAGGGCGAGCCGATGCGCGCCGAGAAGATCGCCGATTCATCCAGCCGCATCATGTCCTCGCTGCTCCCCTCCGGAAAACGGGCAGTCGCTACCGAAATTTCGGTTGCGACGGGCGCCGGCGGCTTCGTGCTGCCGAATGACCGTGTCGACGTCATCATGGTGCGCGAGAACAAGGACAACGGCAATTACATTACCGAAAACATCCTGAGCAACGTTCGTGTCCTCGCAATCGACCAGCAGGTCCAGGAGAGCGAGGACGGCAAGAAATCCGTCGTCGGCACGACGGCGACGCTGGAACTGACGCCGGACCAGACAAAGGTCATCGCCGTCGCCCAGCAGATGGCTCAGCGGCTGACGCTCGCGCTGCGCTCGGTCGCCGACTCGCAGGAAAGCGACACGGTAGCCCCGGACTATTTGCTGCATGGGGGGGATGGCAAGGCGGATATCCAGGTCATCAAGTCGGGGGCGATCGTCAAGAGCACGGCGACGGCGGAGCAGGCGAAATGAACGGAGCGTTCAAGTGAACAGTCTGAAACTCAAGATTCGTAGCTCGGCAGCGGCAGGCATGGCTTTTTGCCTCGCCTTTTCCGGCGTTTCGCTGAATATCACCCCGATCAGCCTTCAGCCGGCGCAAGCCCTTGCGGCCGAAAACAGCGTCGTCCGCATCACCGAAGGCGGCCCTGGCATACGCAAACGGCTCCAACTCGGCCTCAACAAGGCCCTGGTTGTCGATCTGCCGTCCGACGCCCACGACATTCTGGTCGCCGACCCGAGCATGGCTGACGCGGTGACGCGCACCTCCCGCCGTATCTACCTTTTTGGCAAGACCGTCGGCCAGACCAACATCTTCGTCTTCGGACCCAACGGCGAGGAAATCATCAGCCTGGACGTGGCAATCGAGCGCGATATTTCCGGTCTCGAGCAGAACCTTCGCCGGTTCCTGCCGGAATCGAACATCAAGGTCGAGATCATCTCGGACAACATTGTTCTGTCCGGCAGCGTCCGGACGCCGCAGGATTCGGCGCAGGCGGAAAAGCTCACCACCGCCTTCCTCAAGGGTGGTGAGGCGACCACCCGGAATATCACGGCTCAGGGCAATAACGGCGATGCGGACATCTTCGCCGAAATCCGACAGCAGTCCCAGATCGTCAACCTCCTGACGATCGAGGGTGAGGACCAGGTCACGCTGAAGGTGACTGTTGCGGAAGTCAGCCGGCAGGTGCTGAAGCAGCTCGGTTTCAATGGCTCCGTGACCGGTCCTAAAGGCTCGATTTCCTTCGCAAACCCCGCCAATCTCGGAAATGCCGTCGGCCTGGCTGCTCAAGGCATCATGTCCGGCAACATCGGCAATGTCGGTCTTTCGACTTACATGAACGCCATGGAACAGGCCGGCGTCATGCGCACGCTTGCCGAACCCAGCCTGACCGCCATTTCCGGCCAGCAGGCGAAATTTTATGTGGGCGGTGAATACCGCCTGCCTGGCCAGCAGGAAGTCGATGGCCAGGCGGGTACTGTCACCCAGACGGTCGACACGGTTGATTATGGCATCGAACTGAACTTCAAGCCTGTCGTTCTGTCCCCCGGGCGCATCAGCCTGGTGATCGAGACCAACGTGTCGGAGCCGACCTACGAAGGCTCTGCCGTGACGGGTAACGGCGCCTCGCTGCGGGTTCCGGGCAATACCTACATGTCGATCCGCAAGCGCGAGGCTTCGACCACGGTCGAATTGCCATCCGGCGGCTCCATCGTGATAGCCGGCCTGGTGCAGGACAACGTCCGACAGGCAATGTCCGGCCTTCCTGGTATTTCCAAGGTTCCGGTGTTCGGGACGCTCTTCCGCAGCAAGGACTTTATCCGCAACGAAACCGAACTCGTGATCATCGCGACGCCTTATCTGGTCCGTCCTGTTGCGCGCAACGAGATCGCCCGGCCGGACGACAATTTCAATCCGGAAAACGATGCAGCGACCTTCTTCCTGAACCGCGTCAACAAGATCTACGGCCGTAAGGAACCCGTCGCGGCGGGCCAGTATCACGGCGCCGTAGGCTTTATCTACAAGTGAGCGGTCATGGACATTGAAACCCAGAAAATACCGGCCGAAGGACAGGATGCCATGACCAAGGGTATAACCAGGTCCCGTCGCAGCGGGGTCGCCGCAGCCTTGGCGCTTGCCGTATCCGGCCTGCTCCTGTCGGCCTGCGGCAACAGCCAGCTCACCACCGGCTCCATCCCCGACGATTATCGCACCCGTCATCCGATCGTGTTGGCGGAAGGTCAGTCGACCCTCGATATTCCGATCGCCTCGGGTGATGTCCGCCTGACGACCGGGATGCGGGATACGGTCAAAGGATTTGCGCAGAACTTCATGGCGTCGCCGGCCGGCGTGATGCAGATCCAGGTGCCATCCGGCTCGTATAATTCCGGTGCAGCCCAGCATCTGGCGGGCGATATCCGCCGCGAGCTGACGCGTTCCGGCATCAAGCCGCAGCGGATCCTGATGAGCAGCTACGCTGCCTCGCCGAATGGCGATGCCGCGCCGATCCGGCTTTCCTACGTGACGACCAAGGCGATGACCGGCCAGTGTGGCGAATGGCCGGCAGACCTGTCGGACAACACGTTCGGCAACAAGAACTGGTACAATTTCGGCTGCGCCAGCCAGAACAATCTTGCAGCCCAGGTCGCCAATCCCACGGACCTCATCGCACCACGCGCCATAACGCCGATCGACGCCACCCAGCGCGCCAAGGTCATCAGCGACTACCGCACCGGCGGCACCGCCACGACGACGCCGTAAGCCAGTGAACCGGAGAACACGATGAGCGCGATCAACTACGAAATCCGCACTCCCGGCCAGGGTGAAGGGTTTGCCGAGGACGCCGATCGCCCGGGCGATTTCGATGCGCTGCGCCCGCTGCCGCGCATCTCTATCCATTCCTTCTGCGAAAGCGACGGAATGCAGCGCATGATGGACCGCATGGCCCGCGATCGCCGCATGGCCAAGGTCAACCTGCGTGTGACGATCGGCGGCACCAGTGCTGCCGCCAACATGTTTTCGTCCACCCCGACCCCGAACCTCATCATCCTGGAAACCGACGCCGAGCCGAAGAACCTGCTCCATGAGCTTACGCCGCTTGCGGAAGTGTGCGACCCCTCGACCAGGGTCATCGTCGTCGGCCGCTACAACGACATTTCGCTCTATCGCGAGCTGATCCGCAACGGCATTTCCGAATACCTCGTCGGCCCCGTGCCGATGCCTGACATGCTGGCTTCGATCTCGGCGATCTTTGTGGATCCCGAAGCCGAACCGCTTGGCAAATCGGTCGCCTTCATTGGCGCCAAGGGCGGCGTCGGTGCCTCGACCATCGCGCATAACTGCGCTTTCGGCATTTCGAACCTGTTCTCGACCGAAACCATCCTGGCCGATCTCGATCTTCCCTTTGGCACCGCCAATATCGATTTCGATCAGGATCCGGCCCAGGGCATCGCGGAAGCCGTCTTCGCGCCGGAACGCCTGGACGAAGTCTTCCTCGATCGTCTTCTGACCAAGTGCTCCGAGCATCTCTCGCTGCTGGCGGCTCCTTCGCTGCTCGATCGCGCCTATGATTTCGATCGCAACGCCTTCACGCCGATCATCGAGCTCCTGCAGCGCAGCGCGCCGATGGCCGTCCTGGATGTCCCGCATGGCTGGACGGAATGGACGCGGGCGGTTCTCTCGGAAGTCGACGAAGTGGTGATCTGCGCGGTTCCCGATCTCGCCAACCTGCGCAACACCAAGAACATGATCGATGCGTTGAAGAAGCTTCGCCCGAACGACCGTGCGCCGCATCTGATCCTCAACCAGGTCGGCATGCCGAAGCGTCCGGAGATCGCTCCGAACGATTTCATCGAACCATTGGAGATCGAGCCGATCGCCATCCTGCCGTTCGACGTGCAGTTGTTCGGCAATGCTGCCAATAGCGGCCGCATGATCTCCGAAATCGACGCCAAGTCGCCTGTCGCCGAAACCTTCTCCCAGATCGCCCACATCGTCACGGGTCGCGTTGCCATGAAGAAGGTGAAGAAGGGTGGCCTCGGCAAGATGCTCGGCATGCTCGGGCGCAAAAAGGCATAACACCAGGAAACCGGTATGTTTGGAAAACGCGGAAACGAGGGATTTGGGAAGAGCGGCAGCGTAGCGCCGCCGCTGCCGGCTGCACCTGCGCCTGCCGCGGCGCGGCCCGCCGCTCCGGAAATCCTTGCCGAGCCGGTGCGCGATCCGGTCACCCAGCGGCAGCAGATCTCTTCGCCGCCGCCAC
This sequence comes from Neorhizobium sp. T25_13, assembly GCF_002968675.1. Classification (NCBI taxonomy): domain Bacteria; kingdom Pseudomonadati; phylum Pseudomonadota; class Alphaproteobacteria; order Hyphomicrobiales; family Rhizobiaceae; genus Neorhizobium; species Neorhizobium sp. T25_13. Next base: position 321,446 of record NZ_PVBI01000005.1, on the reverse strand, counting down.
TTGCGCCGCAATCCACGGCCCGCAAGCGTCCGGCGCGCACGGAACTCTATTACGACACCAAAAGCCAGGTCTTCTCGGCGCTGATCGATACGATCGACCTTTCCCAGCTTGCCAAGCTCGATGCGGAAAGCGCGCGCGAGGAAATCCGCGATATCGTCAACGATATCATCACCATCAAGAACTTCGCGATGTCGATCTCCGAGCAGGAGGAACTGCTCGAGGACATCTGCAACGACGTTCTGGGTTACGGTCCGCTGGAGCCGCTGCTCGCCCGCGACGACATCTCCGACATCATGGTCAACGGCGCCGGGCAGACCTTCATCGAAGTCGCCGGCAAGACGATCGGATCCGAAATCCGCTTCCGCGACAATTCCCAGCTCCTGTCGATCTGCCAGCGCATCGTCAGCCAGGTCGGCCGCCGCGTCGACGAATCTTCGCCGATCTGCGACGCGCGCCTGCCGGATGGATCGCGTGTCAACGTCATCGCGCCGCCACTCGCCATTGACGGACCGGCGCTCACCATTCGTAAGTTCAAGAAGGACAAGCTGAACCTCGACCAGCTCGTCAGGTTCGGCGCGATCACCCCGGAAGGCGCCGTGCTTCTGCAGGTCATCGGCCGCGTCCGCTGCAACATCGTCATTTCCGGCGGTACCGGTTCGGGCAAGACGACGCTGCTGAACTGCCTGACCAACTATATCGACAAGGAAGAGCGGGTCATCACCTGCGAGGACACCGCCGAACTGCAGCTGCAGCAGCCGCATGTGGTCCGGCTCGAAACCCGCCCGCCGAACATCGAGGGCGAGGGCGAGATTACCATGCGCGACCTCGTCAAGAACTGCCTGCGCATGCGGCCTGAGCGCATCATCGTCGGCGAAGTGCGCGGACCTGAAGTCTTCGACTTGCTACAGGCGATGAACACCGGCCACGACGGATCGATGGGCACGATCCACGCCAACACGCCGCGCGAATGCCTGAGCCGTATGGAATCGATGATTGCCATGGGCGGCTATTCGCTGCCGGCCAAGACCGTGCGCGAGATCATCAGCGGTTCGATCGACGTCATCATTCAGGCGGCCCGCCTGCGCGACGGTTCACGCCGCATCACCCAGATCACCGAGGTGATGGGCATGGAAGGCGACGTGATCATCACCCAGGACCTGATGCGTTACGAGATCGACGGCGAGGACGCCAATGGCCGCCTGATCGGCAAGCATATGTCGACCGGTATCGTTAAGCCGCATTTCTGGGATCGCGCCCGTTATTACAACGAGGAAAAGCGCCTTTCTGCCGCGCTTGACGCGATGGAAAAAACCAAGAGCTGAGGAGCAGGGTTCCATGTTCGGGCTGGATATCAATGTCGTGGCGATCATCGCCCTCGTGGCGGTCGCCGCGGCGGCGGTCTGTTACGCGCTGTTGTTCTCCCGCATGGAAGTGGAAAAGAAGGCCGACAGCCGGCTCAACCGGGTGAAATCGGCAGAAACCGATCTCAACAAGGTCAAGGCCGCGCGCGACCGCGTGCAGGAGCTTTCCAAGCGCCGCAAGTCCATGCAGGATTCGATCAAGGACCTGGAGAAGAAGCAGGAAGAGAAGAACAAGAAGATGGCCGACGGCAGCTTGAAGGCCAAGCTGCCCCAGACCGGCCTGTCCCTGACGATGGGCCGCTTCTATATGTTCAGCGTCCTTTTCGGCGTCTTCGTTTTCCTCGTGGCCCTGATCGCCGGCCTGCCGCTGCTCGGCGCCGTCGGTGCCGCCTTCGTCAGTTCGGTCGGGCTGCCGCGCTGGATCATCGGTTTCCTGGTCAAGCGTCGCCAGAAGAAGTTTCTCGATGAATTTCCGAATGCGCTCGACGTCATGGTGCGATCGATCAAATCCGGCCTGCCGCTCAACGATTCAATGCGGCTGATCGCTTCCGACGGCCAGGAACCGGTGAAGACGGAATTCCGCCGCGTGATCGAATCCCAGCAAGTGGGCTTGAGCATTCCGGAAGCCTGCACGCGCATGATGATGACCATGCCGCTGCCGGAAGTGAATTTCTTCGCGATCGTCATCACCATCCAGGGCCAGGCCGGCGGCAATCTTTCCGAAGCGATCGGCAATCTTTCCAAGGTGCTGCGCGAGCGCAGGAAGATGAAGGCCAAGGTGCAGGCGTTGTCGATGGAAGCCAAGGCTTCGGCGGTGATCATCGGCGCTTTGCCCTTCATCGTCTCGCTGCTCGTCTATCTCACCTCGCCTCAGTACATCTCGATCATCTTCACCGATCCGCGCGGGCACCTGATCCTTTTATTTTCCGGCGTCTGGATGTCGATCGGCATTTTCGTCATGCGCAACATGATCAACTTCGACATCTGAGGGGATTGAGCGATGGGACTGGCAACGACGCTCACCGACCCGACCACACTGCTCGCCATCCTGGTGGCCGTGGCGGTTTTCGCGACCCTCTACACGCTGGCGAGCCCGTTCCTCGAAAAGGGAGACCTCGACAAGCGCATGAAGGCGGTCTCCACCGAGCGCGAACAGATCCGCGCCCGCGAACGCGCCCGCATGAATTCCGAACAGTCGAAGACGTCGCTGCGCGCACAGAACAATCAGTCGGTCCGGCAGATCGTCGAGCGCTTCAATCTGCGCAAGGCGCTGGTGGACGACAACACCGTCAACAGGCTTCGTGCCGCCGGCCTGAGGTCGCAGAACGCCCTCAACATGTTCCTGCTGGCCCGTTTCCTGCTGCCCTTCGTTTTTCTCGCAGGCGCCATCGTCTGGATTTTCGTGCTCGGCAACCTCGCCACCCGGCCGTTCCCGATCCGGATGCTGGCGGCGATCGTCATCGCCTATATCGGTTTTTATGCACCGAACATCTACATTTCCAACCGGGTGAAGAAACGCCAGCTTTCCATCAAGCGGGCCTGGCCCGATGCGCTCGACCTGATGCTGATCTGCGTCGAATCGGGGATTTCCATGGAGGCGGCGATGCGCCGCGTGGCCGAGGAGATGGCGCAGGCGTCGCCGCCTCTGGCCGAGGAAATGGTGCTGACGACGGCCGAACTCTCCTTCCTGCAGGACCGCCGCACCGCGCTCGAAAATCTCGGCATCCGCACCCAGCTCGATATCGTCAAGGCGGTTACACAGGCGCTGATCCAGGCGGAACGCTACGGTACGCCGATTGCCTCGGCGCTGCGTGTGCTTGCCCAGGAAGGCCGCGACGAGCGGATGAACGAGGCGGAAAAGAAGGCCGCGGCCCTGCCGCCGAAGCTGACCGTGCCGATGATCCTGTTCTTCCTGCCGGTGCTGATCGCCGTCATCCTCGGCCCCGCCGGTATCCAGGTCGCCGACAAGTTTTGATGACGTCGGCAGCAAGCGCCGAGGCGACGGTGAACGGCACCTGAATTCCAGCTTCAGACCGCATTCAGCGGCGATCGATCAATATCCCCCCATCGAGCGAAAGTCCCGTCCGTCAACGAACGCGGATCGGAGCGCTCACGTGATTTTGGAGGATACCCGATGCTGGCAAGACTCTGCGTGAACCTCGTCCTGATCGGCGGAATCATCACGGTGATTTCGCGCCTCATCTGAAGGCGTACCGATGGAGGACCATCCCGAAAACAGGAAAACCGGCGCAAGGCCGGTTTTTTGGTGGGATAATGGTAGCCTGGTCAATTCGTCTTGGGCTTGCTCTTGCCGTCCTTGTCGGCGAGCTTTGCCCAGGCATTCTGCTGGGATAACATCGAACGCAGGTAGGTGACGTTGGCGTCGGCCTGCTGCTGCGAGAGTTCCCGGCGGGCGATCTGTTCGGCTTCCGCGAAACGGCCCTGCAGGCCGACCACCAGCGCCAGGTTCTGGCGGACGCGGCTGTCGGCGGCGGGCTGACCGGCGGCATTGCGCATGTAGGTTTCCGCCGTCTTCAGGTCGCCGGAAAGCACGTAGGACATTCCCAGATTGGACATCACGCTCGGCTCGTTCGGCTGGGTCTCGAGCGCCATGCGGTATTTCTGGCGGGCCTCCGCCGAGCGACCGAGCTGGTCGAGCACGGCGCCTTCGGCCGAATAGAGCCGCCAGTCCGGATGATCGGGGGTCTGGGCGCGGTTGATGGTCGCGAGCGCCTGTTCGAGCTGGCCGGCACCGGCCTGCGCCTTGCCATAGGCCGCCAGCACGTCCCGATCGGCCGGGTGGGCGATAGCCACTTGCTGCATCACGGCAAGCGCCTGCCCATTCTTGCCCGTCATGCCGAGCACTGTCGCGTATTGCAGCCCGATCTGCTTGTTCTTGGGATCGCGGGCATAGCTCGTACCGACAGACTTCTCGGTGCTGGCGAGATCGTTCGCGTTCATGCCGTCCATGGAGGTGGCCGAGGCCCTCGGGATCGAGCCCGTCGTTTCTACATCCCGCTTCGTCGCGCAGCCGGTGACCGAGAGAACGGCGAGAATAGCGAGGGCGGCGGTCTGGGCGAGGCGGGTCTTGCGAAGCGTCACGGCTGCGGAAGCGGTCATGGGGTGCGGTCTCGTTCGGTCCGGTGCCACGCCTTCCGAATAGGGAGCGGGCATATGGCGCATTTCCACTCAAGCAATAAACTGTTAACCCTAACAGATCGTTAAGACGAGCGATTCCAGCAGCTTCCGAAGGCTCCCCATGACTCCTTATCAGTATATCGAACGCCCCTCTCCCTTCAGCGCGAAAGGGGCGGCGACCAGGCCGGTCCATGCCGTGACCCCCTCTGACCTGGAGGCTGGAAAGCTCGATTCGGCGGCACTCGCCTGGGCGAAGTCGGCGGGCTTCAAGGCGGAAGCAGGGGCAGTGCTTCTGTTGCCAACGGCCGGGCGTGAGGTGGGCAGCGCCCTGTTCGGCCTTGGCAGCGATCCTGCCGAGGCGCCGTTCGTTACCGGAAAACTCTCGAAGCTCTTGCCGGCGGGTGACTGGCATGTCGAGACCTCGGCGCTTGGCGATGCACATCTTGCTCTCGGTTACGGCCTCGGCACCTACGGTTTCAGCCGCTACAAATCAGACAAGCCGAAGGATGTGCGGCTTGCGATCCCGGGCACGGCCGATGCCGCCGATGTCGAGCGCCAGCTGGCTGGCGTTTTCCTGGCCCGTGACCTCATCAATATTCCGACCAACGAGATGGGGCCGATCGAGCTGGAAGCGGCCTTCCGGGCGCTTGGCGAACACTACGGCGCAACCGTCACCTCGATCGTCGGTGAGGACCTGCTCGCCCGGAATTTCCCGCTCGTTCACACGGTCGGCCGCGCCAGTGTCTCGCCCCCGCGCCTGCTCGAAATGCGCTGGGGAGAGAAGGGCCATCCGCGGGTCACCCTTGTCGGCAAGGGCGTCTGCTTCGATACCGGCGGCCTCGACATCAAGGGCGCTGCCAACATGGCGCTGATGAAGAAGGACATGGGCGGTGCCGCGAACGTCATGGGACTTGCCCTGATGATCATGGATGCCGGTCTCAAGGTCGACCTGCAGGTTCTGGTGCCGGCGGTCGAGAACTCCATTTCCGGCAATGCCTTCCGCCCCGGCGATATCTACAGGAGCCGCAAGGGCATCACCGTGCAGATCGACAATACCGATGCGGAAGGCCGGCTGGTCCTTGCCGACGCGCTTGCCTATGCGGACGAAAACCCGCCGGACCTGATGGTCGACATGTCGACGCTGACAGGAGCCGCCCGCGTCGCGCTGGGCACCGAGCTTGCGCCCTATTTCACCGACGACGAAGCGCTTGCCGGCAAGCTGATGGACGCGGGACGCACCGAAGCCGATCCGATGTGGCGCCTGCCGCTCTGGATGGGCTACGACAAGGACATCCGCTCCCGCGCCGCCGATATCACCAATTCGCCCTCGGGCGGGATGGCTGGCGCGATCACCGCGGCACTTTTCCTCAAGCGCTTCGTCACCGCCACCAGGAGCTGGGTGCATTTCGATATCTACGGCTGGATGGCGGCCGAAAAGCCACAGGCACCGGTCGGCGGCGAGGCGTTTGCGATCCGCGCGCTCTACCGCACGATCCGCGACATGGCAGCGAAATAAACCGGCTCCGAAACAAACCGGTAAGAACTTCGGCCTAAAATCCGTCGGATTGTGAAGCGAGGCCGGATTTTTGAACCGAGGTGGTGATGCCGGTTGAACTGACCGCCACGGAAGCGCTGGGCCTCTGGCACCGGGTATCGCTGGAGCAGGTGCGCCACGACGGCCGCGATCTGACATTGCGCCAGATGTCCATTCTGCTGCATATTTACCTCGTGCCGCCGCCGCATACGGTGCGTGGGCTGGCGGCGACGCTTGGCGTTACCAAGCCGGTCATCACCCGCGCGCTCGACACGATGGGCGAAATGGGCCTGGTGGACCGCCAGCGCGACGAGCGGGACCGCCGCAACGTGGTGATCAAGCGCACGGTGGCGGGTGCGCTCTATCTGGAAAAGCTGGGCGACCTGATCATCCGGGAGGGCCGCCAGTGAAGGGTTTGCCGCGAAGCGCCCGGAGGAAATTTTGAGATGACCAAGCTGCTCGACAGACGCCTGCATGCCTTCCGGCCCGACCTCGCGGACGAGACGCTGAAAGGCAGCGTCGAGGCAGGCCAGTTCGTCCGCGGCGAACCGGCACGCATCACCGTGCCGGTGGCCCAGCTTCGCCCGGCACCGGACCTTGCCCGAGGCATCGATACCGAACTTTTGTGGGGCGAAACTGTCCGCGTTTTCGACCGCGCCGATGGTTTCGCCTGGGTGCAGGCCGATCAGGACGGTTATGTCGGCTACCTGCCGGAGGCGATGCTCGGAAGCCTGGACGAACCCACCCACCGCATCGCCGTGCCCCGCACCTTCCTGTACCCGGAACCGGAGCTCCGCAAGCCGCCGGTCGGCGCTCTGTCCATGGGCAGCCGCGTCACCGTCGTCGGCGAGGCGGAAACCCGCGGCACGCGTTATTTCGTCTTGGCGAGCGGCGAAGCGGTGATCGCCCGCCATTGCCTCCCCATCGCCGAGACCTTGGGTGACGACTACGTCGCCGTCGCCGAAAAATTCATCGAGACGCCCTATCTCTGGGGTGGCCGTTCCGGTTTCGGTCTTGATTGCTCATCGCTCGTGCAGCTGGCCCTGATGATGACCGGCCAATTTGCCCCGCGCGACTCCGATATGCAGGCGTCGATGGGCAAAGAGATCGGCCAAGGGGAACTTCGCCGCGGCGACCTCGTTTTATGGAAAGGTCATGTCGGCATCATGGAGAATGCCGAGACGCTTCTCCACGCCAACGGCCACACGATGAGCGTCGCCCGCGAGAATTTCGAGGCGGCCGTTCAGCGGATCGGCTGGCTTTACCAGCAGCCCAGCGGCTATCGCCGCCTGGATAACCGCCGATGATCACGCAAACGTGGTCCCCGGCCCATGGATTGGACCTCCTGCCGTCCATATCTGTGAATCATCCGCCGTTTACGTGGATGAGGAGTCGATTGATGCTCAAAGGTGCATGGATACTGCCGGTCGTGATGCTCGTGGCGCTGCTTGTCGCCGCGGTGGTTCCGGCTGAGGTATTCGCGGCCGAGCCCCGGGCCTTCCCGAAGGATGTGCAGACCTACTTCCGTAACCTGCCCGGCGTCGTGCCGGAGGAGGAACACGCGAAGAAACAGGCCTATGAATGCACCAGCGATATCGAGAACGTCTATCGCAGCCGTGGCAGTTTCGACATTCTCTATGGCGACGTGATGCCGACCCGGATCTATCGCTGCAAGACGCCGAGCGGCGTAACCTATACCGGCACGCGCATGCCCAACACTCAGTGGGTCCCCGGTCTCCATCCGCACCATCTTCCCGAATAAGGCAATCTTTGTTCAAAGGCGGCGCAGCGGAAGACCGTATCTTGCGATGTCGGGCATGGGCGCTCTTGGCCCATTGACGACCCGCCGCCGCTGCCCCACTACTTTCTCACATACTGAACTTGGTACACCGGGAGGATGCAGGGTGTTCCACGCAAGCATGAATTTTGCGCTCGGCGAGGAGGTCGACGCTGTTCGTGAGACGGTCCACCGTTTCGCGCAGGAAAAACTCAAGCCTCGCGCCGACGAAATCGACCGCAGCAACGAATTTGCCCGCGACCTCTGGCCTGAACTCGGCGCGCTCGGCCTGCTCGGCATCACCGCCGACCCGGATTTCGGCGGCTCGGGGCTCGGTTATCTGGCCCACGTCGTGGCCGTCGAGGAACTGGCTCGTGCCTCGGCCTCCACGTCGCTCAGCTACGGCGCCCATTCCAACCTCTGCGTCAACCAGATCAACCGCAACGGCAATTCCGACCAGAAGGCGCGTTACCTGCCGAAACTCTGCTCGGGAGAGCATGTCGGCGCGCTTGCCATGTCGGAACCCGGCGCCGGTTCCGACGTCGTCTCGATGAAGCTCCGCGCCGAAAAGCACGGCGATCGCTATGTCTTGAACGGAACCAAGATGTGGATCACCAACGGTCCGGATGCCGATGTTCTGGTGGTCTATGCCAAGACCGATCCGGCCGCCGCCTCCAAAGGCATCACCGCCTTCCTCGTCGAAAAGGATTTCAAAGGGTTCACGACCGCCCAGAAGCTCGACAAGCTCGGCATGCGCGGTTCCAACACCTGTGAGCTGGTGTTCGAGGATTGCGAGGTGCCGGCCGAAAACGTCATGGGCGCCGAGGGTGGCGGCGTGCGCGTGCTGATGTCGGGGCTCGACTACGAGCGCGTTGTGCTTTCGGCCATCGGCATCGGCATCATGCATGCCTGCCTCGATGTGGTGATGCCGTATGTCCACGAGCGAAAGCAGTTCGGCCAGCCGATCGGCGAATTCCAGCTGATCCAGGCCAAGGTCGCCGACATGTACACGGCGATGAATTCCACCCGCGCCTATGTCTATGCCGTCGCCGCTGCCTGCGATCGCGGCGCCGTGACGCGCCAGGATGCCGCCGCCTGCTGCCTCTATGCCTCCGAGCAGGCGACCCAGCAGGCCCTGCAGGCAATCCAGATCCTCGGCGGCAACGGTTATATCAACGACAATCCGACCGGCCGGCTGCTGCGCGACGCCAAGCTGATGGAGATTGGTGCCGGCACGTCCGAAATCCGCCGTATGCTGATCGGCCGCGAGCTCTTCAAGGAAACCGCCTGATGGCTGTCATCCGGTCTGCGGTCAACCTGAGGAGCGAAGCCGCCGAAGCGAACCGCGCTGCGATGCAGGCAAAGCTTGCCGAGGTCGAGGCGGCGGTAGCGCTCGCCGAAGCCGGCGGTGGCGAGGAAGCGCGGGCGCGGCATGTGAAGCGCGGTAAACTGCTTCCCCGCGAACGCATTGCGCGTCTGCTGGATCACGGTTCGCCCTTTCTCGAAATCGGAGCCACCGCCGCGCACGGGCTTTACGGCGGGGCGAGCCCGTCGGCCGGCATCGTTACCGGCATCGGCCGGGTCGAAGGTCGCGAGGTCATGATCGTCGCCAACGATGCCACGGTGAAGGGCGGCACCTATTACCCGATAACCGTCAAGAAACACCTCCGCGCCCAGGAGATCGCCGAGGAGAACCGTCTCCCTTGCGTCTATCTGGTCGATTCCGGCGGCGCCAACCTGCCGAACCAGGACGAGGTATTTCCCGACCGTGATCACTTCGGCCGCATCTTCTTCAACCAGGCCCGAATGTCGGCGAAGGGCATCGCCCAGATCGCGGCCGTCATGGGTTCCTGCACCGCCGGCGGCGCTTATGTACCGGCGATGTCCGACGAGGCGATCATCGTCAAGGACCAGGGCACGATCTTCCTCGCCGGCCCGCCGCTAGTGAAGGCTGCTACGGGCGAGGAAGTCTCGGCCGAAGATCTCGGCGGCGGCGATGTCCACACAAGGCTGTCCGGCGTCGCCGATCATCTCGCCCGCGACGACGCCCATGCGCTCGCGCTGGTCCGCCGCGCCGTCGCCGGCCTCAACACCCGCAAGCCCGACACTGTCGCGCTGGCAACGTCCGAGGAACCGCTCTACGATCCCGAAGAGATCGCCTCGATCGTCCCGTCCTCCCTCAGCACGCCCTACGACATCCGTGAAGTCATCGCCCGCGTGGTCGACGGCTCGCGGTTCGACGAGTTCAAGGCGCGTTTCGGCATGACGCTGGTCTGCGGCTTCGCGCATGTCTTCGGCATGCCTGTCGGCGTCATCGCCAACAATGGCGTGCTGTTTTCCGAAAGCGCCCAGAAGGGCGCGCATTTCATCGAACTCTGCTCGCAGCGAAAAATCCCGCTTGTCTTCCTGCAGAACATCACCGGCTTCATGGTCGGCCGCAGATATGAAGCGGAGGGCATCGCCAAGCACGGCGCCAAGCTGGTGACCGCAGTTGCGACCACGTCCGTGCCGAAGGTCACGATCCTGCTTGGCGGTTCCTTCGGCGCCGGCAATTACGGCATGGCCGGCCGCGCCTATTCGCCGCGTTTCCTCTGGACCTGGCCGAACAGCCGGATTTCGGTGATGGGCGGCCCGCAAGCCGCCGGCGTACTGGCCACTGTCCGGCGCGAGGCGATCGAGCGCGGCGGCAAGACCTGGGGCGCGGACGAGGAAGCGGCCTTCAAACAGCCGGTGCTCGACCAGTTCGAGGAGCAGAGCCATCCGCTTTATGCCTCCGCCCGCCTCTGGGACGACGGCATCATCCACCCGGCCAAGACCCGTCAGATCCTGGGCCTGAGCCTCTCCGCCGCCCTCAATGCTCCGATCGAGGATACACGCTTCGGCGTGTTCCGGATGTGAGGGTTGGCTTGATGCAGCAGAGCACATCCAAAGACCCCCTCTGGCCTGCCGGCCATCTCCCCCACAAGGGGGGAGAAGACTCGCGGCACGGCCTCGCTTCAAATCCACCACCGGTGCGGCGGGGTAAGCCCCTCCCCCTTGTGGGGAGGGGTTGGGGAGGGGTTTACTCGTCCTGGTATCTCGGGGCTGCCCCATGCTGAGAAAAGTCCTCATCGCCAATCGCGGCGAGATCGCCTGCCGCATCATCCGCACCTGCCACCGCCTGGGTGTCGCGACCGTCGCCGTTTATTCCGACGCCGACCGTGACGCGCTGCATGTGTCGCTTGCCGGTGAGGCTGTGCATATCGGCCCGTCCCCCGCCGCCGAAAGTTATTTGCGCGGCGAGACGATCATCCAGGCGGCGTTGCGCACCGGCGCCGACGCCATCCATCCCGGTTACGGCTTCCTCTCGGAGAACCCGGATTTCGCCGATGCGGTGACATCCGCCGGCATCCGGTTCATTGGCCCATCGTCCGATGCCATTCGCGCCATGGGCCTCAAGGACGCCGCCAAGGCGCTGATGGAAAAGGCGGGCGTGCCGGTCGTCCCGGGTTATCACGGTGCCGAACAGGATCCCGACTTCCTCTCCAGGGAAGCGGAGCGCATCGGCTTCCCGGTGCTGATCAAAGCGCGCGCCGGGGGTGGCGGCAAGGGCATGCGGCGGGTCGAAAGCGCGGACGACTTCAGGGAAGCACTCGCCTCGGCGCAGCGGGAGGCTCTGGCCGCCTTCGGCGATCCCGCCTGCCTGATCGAGAAATACATCGCCCATCCACGCCATATCGAAATCCAGGTTTTTGGCGACGACCACGGCAATGTCGTACACCTCTTCGAACGCGACTGCTCGCTGCAGCGCCGCCACCAGAAAGTCATCGAGGAAGCACCGGCCCCCGGCATGCCGGAGGAGATGCGCCACGCCATGGGCGAGGCGGCTGTCAAGGCGGCGCTGGCAATCTCCTATTCCGGTGCCGGCACGATCGAGTTCATCGCCGACGCCTCCGACGGGCTGAAGGCCGACCGTTTCTGGTTCATGGAGATGAACACCCGGCTGCAGGTGGAGCATCCGGTGACCGAGGCGATCACCGGCGTCGATCTCGTCGAATGGCAGCTTCGCGTCGCGTCCGGCGAGCCTCTTCCGCGCCTGCAGGACGAACTTTTCATCAGCGGCTGGGCCTTCGAGGCGCGGCTTTATGCGGAGGATGCCGAGCGGGGTTTTCTGCCCGCCACCGGCAGGCTTGCCCATCTCGACCTGCCGGAGGAATTGGCGCGGGTGGACAGCGGCGTTCGCGCCGGTGACCGCATCTCGCCTTTCTACGATCCGATGATCGCCAAAATCATTACCCGCGGGCCGGATCGCCAGACAGCGCTCTCGCTGCTGTCGGCCGCCCTTGCCGAAGTTCGCGCCACCGGCGTGACCACCAACGCTGCATTTCTTCGCCGGCTAACGATCCAGCCGGATTTCGTCGAGGGCTTGCCCGATACCGGCCTGATCGACAGGCATCTGGCGGAATTGACGATCGGTCAGTCCCCGTCTCGCGAGGCCATGGCCTTGGCCGCTTTGAAACTTTCCGGTGCCCTCGAACCGAAGCACGGCAGCGATCCCTGGGACCGCTTATCCGGATTCCGGTTATGGGCCGAAGCTGCCGATTTCGTCGAATTGGACTACCGCGGCCAGCACGTGCCGGTGTCGTTCGGATCGATCGGAGAGGGTGTCTATGCGGCCATCGTCGATGGCAAGCCGGTCGATTTCCGTCTCTCTCGCCTGGGCGCCGAGGCTTGTCTTCTGGAGGCCGCCGGCCGGAAACATCGGGTCCATCTGGTCTCCGGCGAACGTGACGTGACGATCTTCGGCGATGGCGAAAGCTGGCACTTCGGCCTTATCGATCCCCTTGCCGGCGAGGATGAGATTGCCGCCGGCAGCGATCGCATCGTCGCGCCCATGCCGGGCCTCGTCAAACTCCTTCGTGCCACGCCGGGAGCCTCGGTCACAAAGGGCGAGGCCCTTGTCGTGATGGAAGCCATGAAGATGGAATTGACGCTTGCCGCCCCGCGCGACGGGACGCTTGCCGATGTCCTGGTGTCGCAGGGCGAACAGGTGATCGAAGGCGCAGTGCTGCTGATCCTTGAGCCGGAGCCCGAAGCTGGGGAGCCGAAGGATGGCTGATTTCGTCCGTATCCACGAAATGGGGCCGCGCGACGGGCTCCAGAACGAGAAGGGGCTCATTTCCACCGCCGATAAGATCCGGCTGGTCGACCTGCTTTCGGCCTGCGGTTTTGAAAAAATCGAGGTGACGAGCTTCGTGCGCGCCGACTGGGTGCCGCAAATGGCCGACGCCGCCGAGGTCATGGCCGGCATTACCCGCCGTCCGGGGACGCTGTACACAGTGCTGACACCGAACGTGCGGGGATATGCGGCGGCCGTCTCGGCCAAAGCGGATGAAGTCGCCGTCTTCGCCTCGGCCTCCGAAGGCTTCAGCCACCGCAACATCAATTGCAGCATCGCCGAGAGTTTTCAGCGGTTCGCGCCGCTGATCGACAGTGCCCGCCGCGACGGCATCCCGGTCCGCGCCTATGTCTCCTGCGCCGTCGATTGTCCCTTCGATGGTCCGACGCCGCCGGCGCAAGTGGCGCGGGTGGCAACGGAGCTTCATGCGCTGGGTTGCAGCGAGGTGGCGTTGGCCGATACGATCGGCACAGGCACGCCGGATCGGGTCGCAGCCATGCTTGATGCGGTCTTGAAGCACCTGCCGGCGGCACATCTCGCCGGGCATTTTCACGACACCAACGGCCGGGCGCTGGACAACATCACCGTCTCGCTCGAAAAAGGTCTGCGCGTTTTCGACGCTGCGGCCGGCGGGCTCGGCGGGTGCCCTTATGCGCCCGGCGCCGAGGGCAATGTCGCGACCGGCAAGACGGTCGATCATCTGCATGCGCTGGGGTTCGAAACCCGCATCGACCGCGACCGACTGACCGAGGCAGAGGCTTTTGCCCGCAGCCTGAGGGGAGTACGCTGATGGGCGCTTACGACACGCTGACGCTGGAACGGGATCTCCGCGGGGTGGTGACACTGACGCTCGCTCGGCCCGAGAAGCACAATGCCATGAACGCACGGATGATCGCCGACCTGGCCGACGCGGCCGGCAAGCTCGCAGCCGACGATGCGGTGCGCGTCGTGGTTCTCGCATCCGCCGGCTCCACATTCTGCGCCGGAGGCGATCTGCAATGGATGCGCGACCAGGCGGCGAGGGATCGTGCCGGCAAGATCGAGGGGGCGACAGAACTTGCTCTCATGCTGAAGGCGCTCGACGACCTGCCGAAACCGCTGATCGCCCGGGTGCAGGGCAATGCCTTCGGTGGCGGTATCGGCCTGATGGCCGTCTGCGACATCGTGGTCGCGGCTGACAGCGCCTGGTTTGCGCTCACCGAAACGCGGCTCGGCCTGATCCCCGCCACGATCGGACCCTACGTCGTGCGCCGGATCGGTGAAGGCAATGCTCGCCGGTTGTTCCTCAACGCCCGCCGTTTCGATGCGGCCACGGCCCGCGAGATCGGTCTCGTTTCAATCGTTCGCACCGCCGACGAACTCGCTGCGGCGGTGGAAGAGGAGGTCTCGGCTTTCCTCGATTGCGCTCCCGGCGCCGTCGCCAGCGCCAAGGGCCTTGTGCAAAATCTCGCCCGCCAGGCGATCGAAGATCCGGTCGGCTACAGCACCGGCTTGCTTGCCGACCGTTGGGAAAGCACCGAAGGCCGTGCCGGCATCGAGGCGTTCCTCAATCGGCGGCCGATGCCCTGGGCGGCGCCCAAGTCAGGCGGGGATTAGTCCCGGATCGGCTCCGGGACCAATCGAGCGTTATTGCTTGGGGATACCCGCCTTCTGGATCACGTCCGACCATTTCTGGATGTCGGCCTTCAGGCGGTTGCCGATTTCCTCCGGCGTGCTGGATCGGGCTTCGACGCCGAGATCCGCGAACCGTTTCTTGAGGGCAGGGTCGGCCAGGACTTCGACCAGCGTGGCGTTCAGCTTCTTCACCGCTTCCGGCGGCGTGCCCTTCGGCGCGAAGATGGCGTTCCAGGAGGTCACGTCGAATCCCTTGACGCCTTCTTCCGCGGCGGTCGGGACGTTCGGCGAGAGGCTGGAGCGCGCCGGGCCGGATGAGGCGATAGCGGTCGCCTGGTTCTGCTGCAGGGCAGCTTTCAGCGCCGTCTGGCTGTCGACGATCACGTCGAGTTCGCCGCCGAGCAAGGCGACCTGAAGATCCGGCGTGGCCTTGTAGGGGACGATCGTGAAATCGATCCCGGATGTCGACTTGAAGAGCTCAGCCGCAAGATTCTGGCTGCTGCCGACGTTGATCGTCCCGACATTGAGCGCGCCCGGCTTGGCCTTCGCGGCTTCCAGCACATCCTTGAGGGTTTTGAACTTGCCGTCCGATTTGGTGACGAACACGAAATCGAAATAGGCAAGGCTCGATACCGGCACGAAATCGGTGACCGGATCGAATTGCAGGTTCTTGAAGAGCGGAACGCTGATCGCGGTGCCGTTCGAAAGCAGAGCGAGCGTGTAGCCGTCTGCCGGCGCGTTCAGCGCCGCCCGGGCAGCAACGGAGCCGCCGGCACCCGGCTGGTTCATGATGACGATCTGTTTGCCGAGTTTCTTGCCGAGCGACTCGGCAACCAGGCGTGCCGTAATGTCGGCAATCCCACCGGGCCCGAACGGCAGAACCAGCGTGATGTCCCTCGACGGATAGGCGTCCTGCGCCATGGCGCCGGCCGGCAGCATCAGGGTCAGGGCGACAGCCAGAGATCTCATCCATCGCGCTGGCTGTCGGAACCGGCCTGCCGATCTCCCCGTAATTTTGTAATCCATTCTCTCCTCCTCCTCTAAGGCCGCTCAGGCGGCGAAACCGTATAAACGTGCGGGATTGTCGACCAGCAGCCGCTGCCGGTCCTCTTCCGTCAGCGCGAACTTCGGCACGAGATCCACGAGGTCGGCCTCGTCGACCGGCTCCTTGAGGTTCGGATGCGGAAAGTCCGTGCCCCAGAGGCACCGGTCGGGGCTTGCCGCCAGCAGCGCCTTCGCAAAAGGCACGGCCGTATCGAACGGAAAGCGGGAAATCCGCTCCGACCCGCAGACCTTGATCCAGCAGTTTTCCCGCCGCACCAGTTCCAGCAGCGTCTGGAACGCCGGCTGTTCGGTGCCCAGGCTGGTGTCGACGCGGCCCATGTGGTCGATGACGAAGGGCACCGGCAGTCGGGCGATCATGTCGGAAAGCGGCATGATGTCGGCGGCGTCGAGATGCAGCACCACATGCCAGCCTCGGCCCTTGATACGGTCGATCGCCCGGTTGAAGACGTCCATATCCGGCGCACCGCCAAGGTGGCGGACGAAATTGAACCGCACGCCGCACACGCCGCCATCGTCGAGCGTCTGGTAGGCGCGGTCGTCAAAGCTGTCGTCGACGATGGCGACGCCGCGGTAACGATCCGGCCGCCAGGCGATCGCGTCGAGCATGGCGCGGTTGTCGGTCCCGTGGCAGCTCGCCTGGACGATGACCGCACGGTCGATGCCAAGCCGGTCATGGAGTTTTGCCAGCGCCTCTTTCGGTGCGTCGTCCGGCGTATAACTGCGGCTGGGGGCATAGGGGAACACGGCGCCCGGGCCGAACACATGACAATGCGCGTCGCAGCTATTTACAGGCAGTATGAAGTTCGGTTTCCGCCGCGCGGTTGGCGTCCCGTGACCGCTCTCCTGGCGATGTTCGTTCAATTTCTCCTCCCATGCGTATTTCAGATTGCTGCGGATTGCCTGGTTCCGACGCTGAGGCTTCGAAAGCTCGCATAACTTGCTTCGACGAGTTGATCGACGGCGGCTTCCCGGTCGTTTCCGTCGACCGTTCCACCCGAAAGACGGGTGACGCGGTCGGGATTGATGAGGGCGTAATAGAGGGAGCCGAGCAGGAACTGGCTGCGCCAGACAAGCCCCTCCAATGGCGCACCCGGCACGCAGTCGGCGAGAGCCTTGATAAAGGCCCGGCTGGTCTCGTCGAACGCGTCTGCGATGATCGCCTGCGCATCTGGATTTCCCTCTGCAGACAGGACCGCCCGCATGCGGGTGAATTCGGCACCGCCGCCATCTCCCTCCGAGGAGGAGACGAAGGCCGGCACGACATAGGCGCGCAGGATCGCCATCAGCCGCTGATCCGCATCGCTGATCCGCAGGGCCTCGCCCAGCAGCTCGCGGCGGCGGGCGTTCATCGGCACCGTGTGGCGCTCGTAAACCTCCCGAAGCAATTTCGCCTTCGAGCCGAAATGATAGGTCAGGCTGCCGACATTGGCTCCGGACGCCTTGGCGATGTCCCGCAGCGAGACGGCATTGTAGCCGCTGCGGGAAAACAGGGTGACGGCGTTTCTGAGCAAGGCTTCCCTCAGGTTCGGTCGCATCGAGCATCCATTATCAACTGTACGCCCAATTTGTACAGTTGTACAAATTGGGCGTCAATCGAAATCGCGCACCGAGACGGCCGAGACAATTTTGCGCCGGGCGCGGGCTCCGGGAACCGATGCTTCCGAGGAAACGAGCTAGCGTTGTGGAAGCATGAAGCCGCCGAAAAAGGCGGCGAGCTCCGCGTGGGCATCGAGCGGCAGGACGTGCGCGACATACTGGTCCGGCCGCACCGCCACCATGCAGCCCTGTTCCCGGTCGATGCCGCGCAAGTCGAAAATGTCATGGCCGCTCTTGAGGTCGGGGCAGAACATCTTCTCGTAGTCGCGGAGCCCGTAGCGGCCCTTCCGGGGCAGCAGGAAAGTCGGCATGGTTTCGACGGCAAGCGTGCGATGGGCCTGTTGGAAGATGGCCCGGAAATCGATCACCGCGTCGATGTCGGCACCGGAAGGTGTATGCCTCTTCACCGGCGAGGAGGGGGAGTCCGCCAGGAAATCGCAAAGCGCCCGCAGGCGCGAGGTGGGTGCCGCACGATCCTCCGCTCCGGCAAACGCATAGATGCGCCAGCGGCCGTCCGCCTTCGCGACGTGACCAAGCTGCATCGGTTTGGCATCGACCAGCCGGATCACCGGCGCCGAATGGAACCGCGTGCCGATCGTCAACCCCCTGGCGAGATGCTGGTGGGTCGATTGGCCGGTGAGCACTGACGGCATGTAGCGGGTCGCCGTGCCCGCGGTATAGCGTCCGGACCGGACGAAATATCTCTGGATTTCCGCCGGCTCGACGCCCTCGCCGTCCGGATCATCCGGCGATTTCAGCGGTGCGCTCAGCATGGCCGACCATTCGCGGTCGAAATCGATCAGTTCCTTGGCGATGGTCTGGCGTTCGGCGGAATAGCTGTGCAGCAGCTCCGGTCCGCTCCGCCCCTGCAGCACGGCGGCCAGTTTCCAGCCGAGGTTGAACCCGTCCTGCATCGAGACGTTCATGCCCTGGCCGGCTTTCGGGCTATGTGTATGGCAGGCATCGCCGGCGATGAAGACGTGAGGCAACCGGTCGCCACTCCCGTCCTCCGGCACGTCGTCGAACTTGTCCGTCAGCCGTTGCCCGATCTCGTACACCGACCACCAGGCGACCTCCTTCACCTCAAATGTGTAGGGATGCAGGATCCGCTGCACGGCTGCGATCAGCTTGTCGACGGTGATGTTCCGGCTCGCAACCCGCTCATTTTCGTTGAGCTTGTCCAACTCGACATAGATGCGGACCATGTAACCGCCTTCGCGCGGGATCAGCACGATGCTGCCTTCGCCAGCGGACTGGATCAGCGCCTTCAGCCGGATATCGGGAAAATCGGTAACGGCCAGCACATCCATGACGCCCCAGGCGTGATTGGCGGAATCGCCGTGCAGTGCGCGTCCGATCGATTTGCGCACCGTGCTGCGCGCGCCGTCGCAGCCGACGACGTAGCGTGCCTTGACGGTTTCGATCGCACCTTCATGGGAGGGGTCGAGACGCTCCAGCCTCGCGGTCACCGGATAATCCGAAGCGACCGGGTCTGTCTCGACGTCGATCAGGCGCCGCGAATAATGCGGCTCGAGCCTGGAGGGCGATTTGCGCATGACATCGAGGAAGAAATCCTGCACCCGCGCCTGGTTGAGAATGACATGCGGGAATTCGGAAAGCCCATCCTCGGTATCGTCGATCCTGCCGCTGCGGATGATGTTTTCCCGCTTTGCGTCGTCGGGCTTCCAGAACGAGGTCTCGTTGACCCAGTAGGATTCCTGGAGCACCCGCTCGGCGAAACCGAAGGCGTGGAACATTTCCATGGTGCGGCAGGCGATACCGTCCGCCTGGCCGCGCAGCAAGGGGCCGGATCTCTGGTCGACGATGCAGGTCCTGATGTCGGGAAAGGCAGACAGTTGCGCCGCGAGCGTCAGGCCCGCCGGACCGCAGCCGACGATCAGGACATCGACTTCGGCGGGAAGCGGTCCTTTGTCGGCTGGCGTGCTCTGACGGTCCTCCGGGTGAAAGATTTCCGGGTCGCCGGGCTCGAACCCATTCAGATGGAATTGCATGGAACCAGTTTCCTCCGCATGTTTCGTTGGGCGCCCGCGGAAACGGATTCGGCGGGTTCCATATTGATCAGTATGCTGATCATCAGTATACGTGTCAAGCTTGCTGCGATTTTGGAGAATCTGGTGAAAGACAATGATGACATGCCGGGGCATCTGGCCCGCCGGTTCCAGCAGATCGCGGTGGCGGTCTTCCATGCCGAGGTGGAGCAAGCCGGGTACGACCTGACACCTGTCCAATATGCGGCGCTCGCGGCGATCAGCACCAATCCCGGGATTGATCAGGTGACGCTCGCCGGGCTGATCGCCTACGACCGCACGACCATTACCGGGGTCATCGACCGGCTGGTGCAGAAAGGCCTGCTGGTGCGCAATGCCAGCACCAGGGACAGGCGCGCCCGCGAATTGCAGATCACCGACGAGGGTCGCAAGACGTTGAGCGGCGTCGCGCCGGTGGTCGAGGCGGCGCAGGAACTCATGCTGCGCGGGCTGACGGCAGAGGAGGGCGACGAACTGCTGCGGCTTTTGCGCAAGGCGATTGCCGCCGGCAACGAGTTGAGCCGCGCACCGTTGCGCGAGGTTTCGGACACCGCCAAGGCCAAGCCGGCCACATGACCCGCTACGGACGCCGCTTCGAGCAAGGCGCTCCTCGGCTGCCAGACAAGCTGCGCACCCGATCCCGCTCGGTTAACCTTTTGTTGACCATATTGGTCGAGCCTCCTCTGTCGGCACGCCAGCCGTAACTTGGATACAGCAGGGAGAGGAGCATGACGCTCGTGACATTGCCCAACAAGATCGTGCGAAACAGCCACCACACCGTTCTGGTGATGCGCGACGGCAGCACATGCCAGGCCGTCTGCGTCGTCAACGACGGCAGGATCGGCGACGTCTGCTCCAAGCTCGGCCTTATCGAAAGCATCGCCAGCAGCAAGCTCGATCACGGCGAAGTGGCGTTCGACGGCCGCGTCTGGATCACCCATTCCGACATGCCGCGTCCACTGCATGCGAGCCGCCACTAGGTCTTCACCCTGCGGGTGAACGAAACATCCGGCCCCCGAGCATACCCAAGGGTCGGATATCGGGGAGGTATCAGCGGAAGAGGTCGAGAATACGTTTCGACTGTTCGTTGACGATGCTGAGGCCGATCGTCTGGAGCTGCTGCTGCACCTTCGTGGCGGCGAGCTTTACGGCGCTCTCTTCCATGTTGGCATCGACGAGGCGCCCGACGCCGCGGTCGATCGCATTCTGCAGCTTGGAGAGGAATTCCGTATTGGCGCTGATGCGGCTCGAGGTGGAGCCGAGCTTGGCGCCGGCGGAGGTGAGGCTCGAAAGCATGCTGTCGGTGGCCGAGATCATGCCGTCCAGTTCGTCTTCGGTGGTCGAATTCGAGATCTTGATTTCGCTGGCGGTGGCCGAACCCTGCGATCCCGTATCGAGGAGGTAATATTCGTAGGCGGTGCCGTTGTCGGTCGTGCCCGAATAGGCCTTGGTCAGAAGGCCGTCCGCAGCGTCGCCGCTGCTTGCCAGCGTCGTCGAGGCGGTATCGAAATCGATCGTGTTGAGGGCCGTAGTGCCGTCCGAGTTAGTCGACGAGGATGCCAGCAGCGACTTGACGCCCGGCGTCCCGGCGGAGCGCAGCCAGTTCTCGCCGTTGAAGGAGGACGATTCGGTGACCGTGCCCAGTTGCTCCTTGAGCTGGCTGATCTCCGCATTGATGGCGTCGCGATCCACGCCCGGCGAGCGTGCAAGGATGAGTTTCGCCTTGATCTCGGAAACGAGGCCGGTTGCGGCCTCCATGCCGAGCGATGCGGTATCGGTCAACGCGGCGGCAAGGCCCGATGCGTCCTCGACTGCCGAGAGCGACATGCCGCTGGAACGCATCGACGTGGCGATCGACCAATAGGCGGCGTTGTCGGATGCCGTATTGACGTTGCGCCCGGTTGCCACCTGGATCGTGTTACGCTCCAGCGCCTTGGCGGAGCCGGTCAGCAATAACAGCGCAGAAGCCGCCGACTGATTGTAAGAAATGCTGCTCATGAAGCGTCTCGCAGGTGGGAAGGACACGTTACGGGCTCAGGCAGTGAAGATCGGCGTCATGCCCTTGAGCCGTCGCCGCGTTGGCGCACGAACCCATCACCTGCAATCACCTTGCACGAGCGAGATTTCGAAGCATTTGCAGGATTTATTAAGGTTTTAATGATTGGCGGGTTTGTTGGCGGGAATGTGTTCAGATGCGGTAGACCTAAGAAATCACCGCTGCGTACTCTGGACTCAGAAGCCCTGAAATAAAAAGTCCGTCGCGGCGAGAATCTCGTCGCGATACGCGGAAAGGTCAGCAACGAGTTCGCCGAGATCCTGGGCCGGCACGGCGGCCATCCTTTGCGTCGCCATCACGTGCAGTTCGCCACGGATTGCAAAACGCGGGTTAAGACGTGGCATCGACCATGAAAGCTCCGCGACCGGATATAGCGGGACTATGACGCGAGTCTTGAGGTCATCCAAAAGGTCCGCCTGAAGGTCGAGCACCAGCAATTTGCTGGATGCCATTTTGTAAGCACGAAAACGCGCCATCAGAACTGGCGATACTTGGCGAGTGGCAAACCGTGTTTCTCGATATATTCATTTTCAAGCCGGATTGCCTCGGCATTCTCCAGCCGCCAAAGGCGTTCGCGCTCGGCCTTGATCGCCTTGGTTATACCTTCTTCGGCCGCCCGCGATACGTTTATCTTCAGCTCGCGGGCTTCGGACACAAGGTTGCTGTCCAGCGAAAGATTGGCTGCTTTTCGGGCGGACTGGGACATTCCGATCTCCAAGTTTATGCGCAAACTATATGCGCATAAACGGTCATTGGAAAGATCAGTCGTCCTTCATCTTCAAGGCCGCAATGAACGCTTCCTGCGGGATGTCGACCTTGCCGAACTGCCGCATGCGCTTCTTGCCTTCCTTCTGCTTGTCGAGCAGCTTGCGCTTGCGGGTGGCGTCGCCGCCGTAGCATTTTGCGGTCACGTCCTTGCGCATCGCCGAGATCGTTTCGCGGGCGATCACGTTGCCGCCGATCGCCGCCTGGATCGGAATCTTGAACATGTGCCGCGGGATCAGGTCCTTGAGCTTCTCGCACATGTCGCGGCCGCGCTTTTCGGCCGCGGAGCGGTGGACGAGCATGGAGAGCGCGTCGACCGGCTCGCCGTTGACCATGATCGACATCTTCACGAGGTTACCCTCGCGATAGCCGTGCAGATGGTAGTCGAACGAGGCATAACCCTTGGAGATCGACTTCAGGCGGTCGTAGAAATCGAACACCACTTCGTTGAGCGGCAGCTCGTAGGTGAGCATGGCGCGCTTGCCGACATAGGTGAGTTCGGTCTGGATGCCGCGGCGGTCCTGGCAGAGTTTCAGGATGCCGCCGAGATAGTCGTCAGGCGTCAGGATCGTCGCCTTGATCCACGGCTCCTGGATTTCCGAGATCTTGACCACGTCCGGCATGTCCGCCGGATTGTGCAGCTCGCGCTCGGAACCATCGGTCATCGTCAGCTTGTAGACAACCGAGGGTGCGGTGGCGATCAGGTCGAGGTCGAACTCGCGTTCCAGGCGTTCCTGGATGATTTCCAGATGCAGAAGGCCGAGGAAACCGCAGCGGAAACCGAAGCCGAGCGCTGCCGAGCTTTCCATTTCGAAGGAGAACGAGGCGTCGTTGAGGCGCAGCTTGCCCATCGCGGCGCGCAGATCCTCGAAGTCGGCGGCGTCGACCGGGAAGAGGCCGCAGAACACCACCGGCTGGGCCGGCTTGAAGCCCGGAAGCGCATGCGCGGTCGGCTTCTTGTCCTCGGTGATCGTATCGCCGACGCGGGTATCGGCCACTTCCTTGATCGAGCCGGTGAAGAAACCGATCTCGCCCGGGCCAAGACTGTCGACGGCGAGCATCTTCGGGGTCAGAACGCCGACGCGCTCCACTTGGTACTTGGCGTCGGTACCCATCATGCGGATGGTCTGGCCCTTGGTCAGCACGCCGTCGAGAATGCGTACCAGAACCATGACGCCGAGATAGGTATCGTACCAGCTGTCGACCAGCAGTGCCTTCAGCGGGCCTTTTTCGCCGAGTTCGCTCTTCGGCGGCGGCAGCTGGTGGACGATCGCTTCCAGCACGTCCGGAATGCCGAGGCCGGTCTTAGCGGAGATCAGCACGGCCTGCGACGCGTCGATGCCGATCACTTCCTCGATCTGTTCGCGGATGCGGTCTGGTTCGGCCGCCGGCAGGTCGATCTTGTTGAGAACGGTGACGATCTCGTGGTTGTTGTCGATCGCCTGGTAGACGTTGGCGAGCGTCTGCGCCTCGACGCCCTGGGACGCGTCGACGACCAGAAGCGAACCTTCGCAGGCCGATAGCGAACGCGAGACTTCATAGGCGAAGTCGACGTGGCCGGGCGTGTCGATCAGGTTCAGGATATAGGTCTCGCCGTTATTCGCCTTGTAGTGCAGGCGCACGGTCTGGGCCTTGATGGTGATGCCGCGTTCGCGCTCGATATCCATCGAGTCCAGCACCTGTTCCGACATGTCGCGCTCGGCAAGGCCACCGGTCGTCTGGATCAGCCGGTCGGCGAGCGTCGACTTGCCGTGGTCGATATGCGCCACGATCGAGAAGTTGCGGATATGGTCAAGCGGAGTGCGGGTGGAATTGGTGCTCATGGTCGCGCATATAGCAGCGCGAATCCCTGCCGCAAAGCGGAAAGATAACCTTTCGTTGAGGATAAAGCCCGGCAGCGTGGGCTATTTGGCAGGCTTTTCGGTCTCCGGACCGGTCATGACGGAGGCGTTCGGAAGCTGGGCGCTTCTGAGCCCGACATTCTCCCGTTCGTCGGCGGGCACGCCCACGCGTTCCTTGAGGCGCCAGATCACGTAAGTCCCATAGGCGATCGCCACCAGGATCACTGCGTAGATGAAGGTGTGCTGGCCGAAAGCAGGAGTGAGCAGGGTCACCCCGAGTGGCACGATAGTGGCTGCCGTCGACCAGGCGACCAGCAGTGTCGATGAGAGCGGCACAAAATCGCCGGGATCGGCGCGGTCGTTGGCATGCGCATTGGCGACCGAATAGACGGTCTCGACCGCGCCGCCGAAGACGAGGAAGACGAGCATCAGGACGATCATCATCGAGAAGGAGACGAACAACGCCGCGGTGCCCGCCGCAACGATCAGCGCGCAGGTGATCAAGAGCACGAAACGGCGGTCGATGCGGTCCGACAGCATGCCGAGCGGATATTGCACGAACAGCAGGCCGGTCTGCATCACCAGCATCAAAAGCGCGACATCCGCCTGCGCCACGTGGCTGGTGGTGGCGTAGATCGGCACGAAGCCCTGGATCACCATCGAGAGCCCGCCGGACGCGAGCACGCCGATCAGCCCGACCGGCGAGATGCGCCAGGCCATTTTGATGTCGACATTGACATTGGCCGGCGCAGGCGGGTTCGGCAGGCGGGTGAGGCCGATCGGCAGGATGGCGAGCGCGGTGACGAAAACCACCGCAAGCGGCGCCAGATTGCCATCCGTCGGAATACGGCCGAACAGCCAGGCGCCGGCGCCGAGCCCCAGCACGAAAGCCATGTAGAAGAACGACATAGCCCGGCCGCGCCATTCGTTGGAGGCGGCGTGGTTGAGCCAGCTCTGGGCGATGATGAAATTGACGTTGGACGCTGCCCCGTAAACGCCGCGCGCCAAAACCCACCAGATCGGCGGCGGGTTGGTGGCGATCAGCACGGCGGCGATGATCACCATCGCCATCGAGCAGGAGAATAGTCGCGCATGGCCGACCCGGCGGATCAGTGGCCCGCCGACGATGCAGCCGATCAGGCCGCCGAAGGCGAGCGTCGGGACGGCGGCACTGGCGGCCCAGGTGGAGCCGCTTTCCGTCAGTACGAAAGGAACATAGGCGGACATGATGCCGCTGCCGATGGCGGCGATCGTCATCGAAACGACGATGCTGGCGATGGACAGAGGCGACGCCGTCTCGGATGTCTGGCCGTTCATTTCGTCCCCCCGCAAGCGCGGGCGTTGGCAGTTTCCGCCGAATTGAAGCCCACTGCTAGCTCCATAGCCGATGGACCATGACAGGAGCTATCGCGGAAGCGCCATCGCTTGTAAAATTCGATAGTTCCACCATTTTCACGCTTGATTCCATCATAAGAGAATGCAATTCTCAAATCATGGAACTGACGGATCGTGACATCGAGAACGCGATCAGCGAACGACTGAAGCGCCTGCGCGCCCGGGCGGGATTGACGCTGGACGAACTGGCGAACCGCTCCGGTGTCAGCCGTGCGATGATTTCCCGGATCGAGCGGGCGGAGGCGAGCCCGACCGCCGCGCTGCTGGCGAGGCTGTCGGAGGCGCTCGGCCTCTCCCTCTCGGCATTCTTCGCCGATGACGAGCCACAGAATTCGCCGCTCAGCCGCAGGACGGAGCAGAAGCTCTGGCGCGATCCGCATACGGGCTATCTGCGCCGCTCGGTCTCGCCATCGGGCACGCCGTCGCGCGTCGATATCGTCGAGGTGGATTTTCCAGCCCATGCACGGGTCAGCTTCCCGCCGCGGGAGGAAAGCCGGGTGATGACCCAGCACGTCTGGCTCTTCGAGGGCGTGCTGGAAATGGTCATCGGCGAGACCGTCCACACGCTTCACCCCGGCGATTGCCTCTTCATGGATATCGGCGCCGCCTTCGACTTCCACAATCCGTCCGACAAGCCGGCCCGTTATGCCGTTATCCTCGACCGCGGCCGCTAATTCTTTTTAAGACGCCAGGAGCCTTTTCAAGATGACCGTCACCATTCGCATCCTCAATGCCGGCGAAACCCGCGCCACCATAACCGATCTCTCAGAGACCCTGTCCGACTGTGTCAACGGCGGGGCTTCGCTCGGCTTCATGCTGCCTTTCGAGCCGAAGGATGCGGTCGGCTATTGGCACGAGATTGCCGATGCGGTCGAAAAAGGCGGCGTCATCCTCGCGGTGGCCGAAGTGGAGGGCAAGGTCGTCGGCACGGTGCAGGTGGGCCTTGCCTCGAAGCCGAACCAGCCGCATCGCGGCGACCTGATGAAGCTCCTCGTGCATCGCTCCGCCCGAGGGCTTGGCCTGTCGCGCAAGCTGATGGAGGCCGTGGAAGCGGAAGCGGCACGGCGCGGCCGCACGCTTCTGGTGCTCGACACGGCGACCGGCAGCGATGCGGAAAAGATCTATCCGCGCTTCGGGTGGGAGCGGGTCGGGGTCATCCCGGACTATGCCATGTGGCCGGAAGGCGGTTTCTGCGCCACCACGCTGTTTTACAAGCGGGTTGCTTGAAGTCATTGATCTTTCACTTGGATGGATCAGCATTTTATGCGAGCTATCGTCCAAATGATGGGGGAGGTGTCGCATGCGGTCGCTCGTATACGTCCTGGCTGGCCTGTCGCTGCTCCTGAGCGGCGCAATCTTCGGCTTCTTTTATGCCTGGGTATGCTCCACCATGTGGGGGCTTGATGCGGCCGATCCGGTGGTCGCCATCGAGGCGATGAAGGCCATGAATTCATCGGTGCGTAATATGGTCTTCGCGCCGGCCTTCTTCGGCACCAGCCCACTCCTGCTCATCACAGCTCTTCTGGCCTTCTTTTTGGGGTGGCGAGGCCCGGCTGCGGCTTTCGCGCTGGCGGCCGTTGTTTATCTGATAGGCGGTCAGCTGCTCACCATGAGCATCAATGTGCCGATGAACGAGGCGCTGGCGGCAACCGCGATCCCGGCCGATGTCGACGGGGCGCGGCGCGTGTGGCAGGACTATTCGCAGCCCTGGCAGTATTGGAACGTCGTCCGCACCATCGCCAGCGGCGTCTGCCTCCTGCTTGCGGGGCTCGGGGTTGCGTTACTTGGGCGGGAAGAATCCAGGCGCAGCCGGTTTGGTTGAGCCCAAGAAAAACACCACGAAACTCTTCTGCCCCACCTCGCTTTCTTCTTGCAAATCACGTCATATGCACTGGCGCCGTTTGATCCGGCGCTTCTGAAGAGGGGCTTTATGTTTATACTCAATTCTGTGTCGGCCGTGCGCCGTGCAGCCGCGCTGACGCTTGTCCTGGCCACTTGCTCGGGAGCCGGCCAGGCCGTGTCTGCCGACGTGAGCTTCGTGATGCGCAACGAGCATCCGAACGCCGTCGAGGTCGAGCTTTACAGCCAGGACCGCAAACATGTCTGGCCAGGCGGCAACCAGGTCTACTATCTGGATGACGGCGAATCCAAGCAGATCCATCTCTCCTGCAAGCAGGGCGAGAACATCTGCTACGGTGCCTGGGTCTCCGGCGACAAGCAGACCTATTGGGGCACCGGTCCGGGCAACAAAGAGAGCTGCGAAGATTGCTGCTATGTCTGCGAAGGCGGCGAGACCGAGGAAATCAACCTGGTCGAGTAGGCAGGGACCGCAACAGGATCGGCCGCGCTGCCGGCCGATCCATTCTGTTCAGCGGAATTCTTCCGCGGCCGTACACGGGGCGATGGCTCAACGACGAAAACCCGAAGAGCACGCTTTTCGCTCAGCGGGCGGGTTTGAGGCTACGCTCGAAGGCTGACACGATGAGGCTCGTGAGTTCCCGGTGAATATCGGCCCGCGATCGGCTGGTGTTTTCGTCGCAGATCGGATCGGGCTCTTCGACGGATTTCAGGAATTCGGCCGCACCCGGTTTGCAGACGGGCAGGAAGCTGAAATGGTCGGCGCCGTTCACCTGCGCATAGCTGGCATTCGGGGCCTGTTTCGCCAGCGCGTCCGAAAGCACCGCGACCGGGATTTGCCCGGCGCTGCCGAGATTGATGAAGGCCACTGGAATATCGATGGCTCTCACGCTGCCGGCCGTGAAAGCCGTCGCAAGGCCGGGATCGACCATGACAGCCGTAGTGACGCGAGGATCGCGGTTCGATCGTTCGAAGCGTGTCCTGTCGATGCTTTCGAGATCCAATTTTTTGACCGTGACCTGTTCGCCATCGGCAAAACCGCGCCCGCCTCGGAACCAGGTGCAATCCATCATCGCCGGATAGTCGTCGCAATACCGTTTGTAGGCATCGAGATCGGCACGTGCACCGGCAAGCTCCATCGCCGTGCTGCCGCCGAGCGAGAAGCCGAGAACGCCGATATGCTCCGTGTCGATTGCCGCCTTCCAGGGAGCTTCGCCAGTCAATGCGGTGATAATGTCGGAAAGGTCCTGAGTGCGTTCCCAGATCTTCGGCGTCGCGGCTGGCGTGGAATCGCCGCTCGTGGTGCCGGGATGGTTGGGACCGGCAACGATGAAGCCCGCCTTGGCGAGCCTGGTGGCAATCCAGGCCATGCCTTCGGCGCGGGAGCCGGAGCCATGGGACAGCAGCACGAGCGGAAAGCGACCGCTTTCGAGGGACGCGTTCTTCGATGCAGGCGATCCCTCGAAAATCCGGTTGTCGCCGATGGACGTCGCTTCGCCGTCACCCTTTGACGGATACCAGACGGTTACCGCAAGTGCCCGGTCGTGTTCGGGCGAAACCACGCTGATCTTCCGGACGCCGACGGGATCTGCGGCAAGGGTGGGGGAACTGCTGATACCCGCCAGCAGAAGAGTAAAAAGGCGAAGGGTGGGTCGCATGGGAGCCTCGTTCGATCTGAGAAAGAAGGCTGATCCCTGGCAAGAGGATGGGCATGTTGGCGACCTCGATCACGTTCGAGGTCGTCCTCGAACGTGATCCTGTCCTGTCGCCTTAAATCCTGGCGCGCTTTTCCGTCAGGAAATAGAGGAAGGCGATGATCGGCAGGGCAAGTCCGAGCGAGGAGGCGAGCAGCCAGCCGCCTTCGGCAAAGGCCCAGGCGCCGACGGCGGAGCCGATCGCGCCGCCGCAGAAGAAGGTCGCCATGTAGAGGCCGTTGAGCCGGCTTCTCAGGTCCGCGCCGAGATTGTAGATCGACCGCTGGCCGATCACGAGTGTCATCGTCACCCCGAAATCGAGCAGGATGGCGGCAAGCGTCAGGAGCGCTAGCGCTACGGCGGAGCCTTCCGGTGCGATATGGGTGATCAGGAAGGCGACGGCGACGGCGGCGATGCCGAATATCGTCGCAGGTTTCCCGAGATCCCGGTCGGCAAGGCGTCCGGCGATCGGCGAGGCGATGGCACCCGCGACGCCTGCGAGGGCAAAAAGTGCGATGCCGGCCTGGCTGAGGTGGAAGGCGGGACCGGCGAGAACCAGCGGCGTCACCGTCCAGAACAGGCTGAAGGTGGCGAACTGGCAGGCCTGGTAGAATGCCCGGCGGCGCAGGACCGGCTGGGTTGCGTAAAGGCGGCCCATCGAGGCGAGCAGGGCGAAATAGGAGAGCTTGGTCTGCGGCATCCGCTTCGGCAGGCGAGCGGCAAGCACGAAGCCGAGCCCGATCATGACGGCTGCCGACAGGAAGAACACGACGTGCCAGGAGGAGAGTTCGGCAATGAAGCTCGAGACCGGCCGGGCCATCATGATGCCGATCATCAGCCCGCTCATGACATTGCCGACCACCCGGCCGCGATTGGCGTCGTTCGCCAGGCTGGCGGCGAACGGCACGATCATCTGTACGGCGGTGGAGCCGACGCCGATCGCCAGCGACGCGGCAAGGAACGGAATGGATGCGCTCGACAGGCCTGCGCCGAGCAGCGCCACGGTGGCCACGCCAATCATGGTGAGGATCAGCCGGCGGTTTTCGAGAAGGTCGCCGAGCGGCACCACCAGCAGCAGGCCGAGGCCGTAGCCGATCTGCGTCAGCGTCACGATAAGGCCTGTCGCATGCGCCGGAAGGCCGATCGAGGCAGCGATCGGGCCTGCCAGCGGTTGGGAATAATAGAGATTGGCGGCGATAAGCCCGCAAGCCGCAGCCATCACGAAGGTCATCGCGGCGGATAGTCCCGATGCCGCCGCCGGAGTGGCCATCGTCGCGGAATTGGTGGTCATTATATGCTCCTTGGGAGGAAGGATCGGATAGCAATCAGTCGAGAAGTTTCATGGCCGTATCGACCACGGAAAAGGCGCGGTCGCGGTTCGGGCCAGTCTTGCCCAGCACCCTCAAGCCCTGGGTGACGGAGAGCAGAAGGCGGGCAGTGGCTGCCGGATCGATCGCTGCCGGGATCGATCCATCCGCCTGGCCTTCGCGGATCAGGGTATCGAACAGGGCTTCGCTGCGGGCCATGGATCGGCCGACCCGCTCGGCGGCCTCGGTGTCGTAGACGGCAAGTTCGATCGCGGTTCCGACGACCAGGCAGCCGCGCCGCCCGCTTTCACCATGCGAGGCTTCGGCATAGAAGCGCAGCATGCGGGAAACCTTGTCGCGGCCGTTTGCGCCTTCGGCCAGCTCCTGGTCGAGAAGCGCGTTGCGGACCTGCTTGTAGCGGTCGAAACTCGCTAGAAAGATCGCCTTCTTGTCCTTGAACGCCTTGTAGAGACTGCCGGCGGCAAGCCCCATGGCGTCCTTCAGATCCGAAATCGAGGCGGCGTGGTAGCCTCTCTCGGAAAAGACGACGATCGCCTTGTCGAGCGCTTCTTCGATCTCGAATTCGCGGGGGCGGCCCGGCGGGCGCGTCGCGGTGTTGATATCCATGATGTCGGCTTGGTTAGGAAACGATCGTTCCCCAATAGGACCATGTTTGCGCTTCGTCAAGAGCAAAGCCCTGTTCGTAGCGGGTCGCTGTCGGACTTTGGGAGCGGTCCGGCAAACTAAAAGGGGAACACTTGGCACACCGGACGGTTACCTATCCGTCACCAACCCCAAAGCTGGAGGCAGATATGAGCAAGAGTGACGTGAAAGAGGCCGTAAAACGCGCCGAGCGCCAAGTGGAGAACACCAGTGCCGGTGGCCACCTCGGCGGCACCTATTACGGCCAGAACCCGGACGGCAAAACGGCATCGACGAATACCAATGTCGGCAAGAACCGCCCCAACACCGGCAGTAGCTAGGACGTCACCACGATCAACAGATTTGGAAAGCCCCGCCGCGTGCGGGGCTTTTTGTTGTAGGCTCCAAAAATCCGGTTGCGAAAAAAAATCGGTTGGGTCTGTCGGGGAGGAGGGGAGCCGAACGTCCTCGGTTCAAGGATGGACATCGCGATGCTGCGCAATCCGTCCGGATCTCGGAACCTGTGACTTAGGGGAATAGACATGAGTAGCAATTATCGTTGGGTGATCGTCGCTACCGGCGCCTTGATGGGCTGCGTCGCCGTTGGCACGATGTTCTCGCTGGCCATCTTTATCGAGCCGATCGCCAAGGCGACCGGCTGGTCGCGTGCCGGCATTTCGAGCGCCATGACGCTCAATTTCGTCGTCATGGGCCTCGGCGGCTTCATGTGGGGCACGTTGAGCGATCGTTTTGGCGCCCGCATCGTCGTGCTGATCGGGGCCGCACTTCTCGGTCTGGCGCTGGTGCTCGCCAGCCAGACACAAAGCCTCATCGCCTTCCAGCTGATCTATGGTTGCCTGATCGGGCTTTCCGCCAGCGCTTTCTTCGCTCCGATGATCGCCGTCACCATGTCCTGGTTCGACGAGCATCGCAGCCTGGCGGTCTCGCTGGTATCGGCCGGCATGGGCATGGCGCCGATGACCATTTCGCCCTTTGCCCGCTGGCTGATCACCGCCTATGACGACTGGCGCCTGGCGATGCTCTTCATCGGCATCGGCGCCTGGATACTGCTCCTGCCGACAGCCTTCCTGGTCCGCAATCCGCCGGCCGTGGCAGCCCCTGGCGGCGCCGCCTCCGAGCCCCAGGCCGAAGGTGCCGGCATGTCGCTGTCGCGGGTGTTCCGTTCGCCGCAGTTCCTGGTGCTCGGTTTTACCTTCTTCGCCTGTTGCGCGGCCCATTCCGGCCCGATCTTCCACATGGTGAGCTATGCGATGTTTTGCGGCGTGGCGCCGATGGCGGCGGTCAGCATCTACAGCGTCGAGGGCGCGGCCGGCCTCGGCGGTCGCATTCTGTTCGGCGTGCTTGCCGACCGGCTGGGCGTCAAACCGGTGCTGATCGGCGGGCTGATGATCCAGGCGGCCGTCATTGCAGCCTACACGATGGTGACCGATCTCGGCCAGTTCTACACCTTGGCGGTGATCTTCGGCGGCACCTATGGCGGCGTGATGCCGCTCTATGCGGTGCTGGCGCGGGAGTATTTCGGGCCAAAGATCATGGGCACCGTGTTCGGTGCTGCGACCATGCTGTCCAGCCTCGGCATGGCCTTCGGACCTCTAGCCGGCGGCTGGGCCTTCGATCATTTCGCAAATTATGATTGGCTGTTCTTCGGTTCGGCACTGGTCGGCCTCGGGGCCGTGGCGATCGCTCTCGCCTTTCCGCCGCTGCCGCGCCAGCCGGCGCAGCTCCAGGCCGCTTGAGCAACTCCCGGACTGTGAGCCACACAGCAAAGAGCCCGGAAAATTCCGGGCTCTTTGAAGTTCAGTGATCGGCTGGGGCCTTGCGGCCCTTGGCTCGAGCCGGGGCCGGAGCAGGCTCCGCCGCTTCGCGTTCGAGACGAAGCTGCCTCAGTTTCTCGGTTTTCTTTTCCCGCTGGGTCGCTTCCGCACTAATGATGGAGCGCGCGGTGTGATCTGTCGCAGCGGCTTTGTCACGCGCGGAAAGCTTGGTGGGATTGAAGAATTCGTCCTTGGTGGCGGCCATAATATCCTCCTTCCTGATGGGATGTCCGTGCGGCTGACAAATTATCCGCGCGCCGGACGGACCACTTTCTTGGGAGCCGGCAGGAGGCCTTCGCGCTGCATCTTCTTGCGCGCCAGCTTGCGGTAGCGGCGAACGGCTTCAGCCTTTTCGCGTACCCGCTTTTCGGAGGGCTTCTCGTAGGCGCTGCGCGCCTTCATCTCGCGGAAGACGCCTTCGCGCTGCATCTTCTTCTTCAGCACCCGGAGTGCCTGCTCGACGTTGTTGTCTCTGACTAGAACCTGCAAACTAAATCCTTTCCATTGCGGGCAGATCCCGCGTTCGATCAAAGTGTTGAATCACTTGCCAATGCGAATGCTCGACGGCTTCAGCCACGGTCCGCTCGGAGCGTCGGCGCAAGCCTCGTCCTTCTTGGCGGACGATGCGGTCTCGGAAGTGTCGATATCACTTTCAACGATCCGGCGCTCGAAATTCTCGCTGCCGAAACGTACTCTATATTGGTTTTCACCGCGATCGGCTGCCGGCAAAAGGCCCACGACGCGGCATGTCCGGTCGCCAGTGGCGGTCCGGGTAAGGCCTGCCTTGAGGACGATGTTATCGCCTATGGCATAGACATTTGCGCTCATCGTGTTCTCCTTGGACCGGCCGAAAGCCGGGGCAAAACAAAAAGGCCGGGCGTTACCCCGACCTCTTCCCGTCATTCAAGCCGTCGCTGCCAGTACATCCGTGGTCAGCCGAGGCGAATGACATCCTTATGCGGCCCGGAGGTTGTCGGCGGAGCTCTTGCCGGACTTGCGGTCGCGAACAATCTCGTAAGAGATCTTCTGACCTTCCGTCAGGGAAGACATGCCGGCACGTTCAACAGCAGAAACGTGAACGAAAACGTCCGTCGCGCCGTCATCAGGCTGAATGAAGCCGAAACCCTTGGTGCTATTGAACCACTTTACGGTGCCAGTATTCATAACGATTTCCTTTCAATCGTTAGAGATTGCGGACAGTATTCCGTCCGCTTTGATCGATATTTGAGAGGAAATCTGACTGAGCACCAGGCCCGTGAACAAAGGTCGCAAGCAATTTTCGATAGCGTCAATATAAGCTTTATCCGTTGATAATCAATGCTGCCACGGAGATTTAATTTTCCGGGCGCTCAACGGCAATGCCGATCTGCTCAATCAACGACATGATTTTACAATGCAATATTGAAAATAGCAACCGCTTTGGCCGGTTTGGAAGCCGATGCTGACGCATTGGCGACCGTTTTTCAAACGCCAAGCCCGGAGGGTCGCTCCGGGCTTGGGGCATGTCATACGATGGGACGGTCAAAGCGCGCCGGCGCGCTGCTGCGTCATCATATAGGTATCGTAGGAATATTCGGCGATTTGGGCCCAGAGGTAGGCATCCTTCTTGAATGCCTGCTGGCTGTCGTAGATTTTCTTGAAAGCCGGGCTCTTGGCCGAGAGTTCGGCATAGGTCTCCATCGCCGCCTTGAAGCAGACATCCATGATCTCGCGGCTGAAGGGCTTCAGTATCGCGCCTTCGGCGACGAGCTTCTTCAGCGCGGTGGCGTTGTGGGCATCGTAATTGGCAAGCATGCTCATGTTGGCCGCGGCGCAGGCGTCGGTGACGATCTGCTGGTAGCTTTTCGGAAGGCCCTTGAACTTTTCGAGATTGAAGAAGGCATGCATGGCCGGGCCGCCTTCCCACCATGCCGGGTAGTAGTAATATTTGGCGACCTTCACGAAGCCGAGTTTCTGGTCGTCATAGGGACCGACGAATTCGGTGGCGTCGATCGTGCCCTTCTCGAGCGCCGCATAGACGTCGCCGCCAGCGATCTGCTGCGGGGTGACGCCGACCTTCTGCATGACCTGGCCCGCCAGGCCGGCAATCCGCATCTTCAGACCCTTGAGGTCATCGATCGTGTTGATTTCCTTGCGAAACCAGCCGCCCATCTGGGTGCCGCTATTGCCGGCCGGCAGGGCATAGAGATTGCGCGGGGCCAGGAACTCGTTGATCAGGTTGTTGCCGCCGCCTGCCGTGAACCATGCATTGGTCATGCGGGCGTTGAGGCCAAAGGGAATGGCGGTGCCGAGCGCAAACGCCGGATCCTGGCCGATGTAATAATAGGAGCAGGTGTGGGCCATCTCGACCGTACCGTTGGCAACCGCGTCTGCTGCCTGCAGTGGCGGCACGATTTCGCCGGCCCCGAATGTCTGGATCGTAAACTTGCCGTCAGTGGCGTTCCTGACGCTGTCGGCGATCTGGTTGGCGGCGTTGAAGATGATGTCGAGGCTCTTCGGAAAAGAAGAAGTCAGTCGCCAGTTGACCCTGGGGCTTTCCTGGGCAATCGCCGGGGCGGCAAGCGCGGTTGCGGCAGCGGCGCCGACCCCGGCCGTGGCGGCCTGCTTGAAGAAATGTCTGCGATCCATGAAATCCTCCTCTAAGCGAAGTGTGCACGGCCTGTCCGGGCTCTCGGTTCGCTCATAATCCTTTCATTTCGGGAACGGCAAGGAAATTCCAAAAAGTCGCACTGGTGCCCGGTCGATCTTGAGGCCGACCGGGCAATTGCGCCCACGAAATCCAAGTTACCAGGGAAGAGTTTGGTCGTCGAAGAAATAGCCGGCGGTCGGGCCGTCTGGACCCAGCGTGGCAAGCCGCACCGGTACTTCGGCCGCCTGTTCGACGCTGCGATAACCCGAATGGCCGTTCATGTCGGTCTTGGTGTAACCCGGATCGGCCGCATTGACCTTGATGCCGAAGGGCGCCGCCGCCTTGGCGAACGACACGGTAACGGCATTGAGCGCCGTCTTGGACGAATTATAGCCCAGCGTATTGATCTCATAGAACTGGTTTTGCGGGTCGAGCAGAGCCTGGAGCGAGCCAAGTTCGCTGCTGAGCATGACGACACGTCCTGCGCCGGATGCCTTGAGCAGGGGCAGCGCCGCCTGGGTGATGCGGATCGGCCCGAACGTGTTCACCTCGTAAACCGCTTTTACGACCTCCATCGGTTCATCGAAGGGCTGGTGCGCAAAACTGTCGGCGATGCCGGCATTGTTGATGAGCGCGTCGAGATGGTCTGTCTGGCGGCTGAGTTCCGCGATGGCCGAGGTGACGCTTTCGTCGCTGGTGACGTCGAGCTGCAGGAGATGCGCGTCGAGCCCTTGGTCGCGCAGTTTCTGCGCCGCTTCTTCGCCGCGGCCGACATCGCGGCTGCCGAGCCAGACGCGATATCCCTCGGTAGCGAGCCGTCTTGCGATCTCGAAACCGATGCTTCTGTTGGCGCCGGTGACGAGTGCCGTCTTCTGTTTGGTCATGTGCAATGCTCCTGTGGTTGCCGGCCACAGATGGAGGCATGGATGGTCTGGGCGTGAGCCAAGAACTGCCGATTTCTTGCCTAATCCTCCCGACTGCGGTTCTTGCATCGGCGGTAGCTCTTGCGCCCGCGGCAGTCTGTTGGCATCTCAGGGTCATGACGAAGCCCATGGATGAAATCCGCGATCTGGTCTCGCGACATGCTATCGGCCGCCGCACCGAAACCGCGGTGCCGCGCCTTGTCATCATGAAGGGAACGAACCCGACCAGCCTGCTGCCCGGCGTTTACGAACCGATGCTTTGCCTTGTCCTGCAGGGATCGAAATGCGTGGTGATCGGCGACCAGGCGATGCATTACGACAGCGCGAGCTATTTCGTCTCCTCCGTCGAAGTGCCGGCCTCGGGGCAGATTGTCGATGCGAGCCCCGAACAGCCCTACCTTGCGCTCAGCCTGACGCTCGACATGGCAGCAATTGCCGAAATCCTCATCGACATGCCGGACGACGTCGTTGTTTGCTGCGGCGCCTGTTTCGGGGTGAGCCCCGTTACGCCGGAACTCGCCGAAGCCTTCCTGCGCTTTGCCCGGCTGGTCGAACGGCCGCAGGATGTTCGTGTGCTCGGTCCGCTGATCGAGCGGGAAATCCTCTATCGGCTGCTGCAAGGGCCGCAGGGGGCGGCGATCCGCCAGCTGGTGCGGCCGGAGAGCCGGCTTGGCCATATCCGTAGGGCGATCGGTCATATCCGCACGTATTTCGATGCGCCGCTGAGAGTCGACGAATTGGCGCGGGTCGCGGGCATGAGTGCTTCGGTCTTTCATCGCCACTTCAAGGATGTGACCGCCATGAGCCCGATCCAGTACCAGAAAAGCATCCGTCTGCACGAAGCCCGCCGCCGGTTGCTGGCGGAAGCGGGCGATACGGCGCGGGTCGCCTTTTCAGTGGGATACGAGAGCGTCACCCAGTTCAGCCGCGAATATGCCCGCCAGTTCGGCGCCTCGCCGGCCCGCGATGTCGGACGCCTGCGCGACAGGTCGGTTGGCGATATCGAACTGGTCGAGGGCTGATAAGTGAAAAGCCCGGAGGTTCGCTCCGGGCTTTGATGCTCAACCTCAACGATGATTACAGCGTGCCCTTGCGCTGCTGCACCATCATGAAGGTGTCATAGCTGTATTCGGCGATCTGGTTCCAGAGATAGCCTTCCTTCTTGAAGGCCTGCTGGCTGTCGTAGATCTTCTTGAAGGCGGCATTCTTGGCGTTGAGTTCAGCATAGACTTCGAGCGCAGCCTTGTAGCTGGCTTCGAGGATTTCCGGGCTGAACGGCTTCAGGACGGCGCCTTCCGAAACGAGCTGACGCAGCGCTTTGGCGTTGCTGGTGTCGTAGCGCGAAAGCATGTTCTGGTTGGCATTGGCGCATGCATCCTTGATCATGCGCTGGTAGCTCTTCGGAAGGGCGTTGAACTTGTCCTTGTTCATGAAGGCGTGGACGGCCGGGCCGCCTTCCCACCAGGCCGGATAATAGTAGTACTTCGCGACCTTCACGAAACCGAGTTTCTGGTCGTCATAGGGGCCGACAAATTCGGTGGCGTCGATCGTGCCCTTTTCAAGCGCTGCGTAGACGTCGCCGCCGGCGATCTGCTGCGGCGTGACGCCGAGCTTCTGCATCACCTGCCCTGCGAGGCCGGCAATGCGCATCTTCAGGCCCTTCAGGTCTTCGATCGTGTTGATTTCCTTGCGGTACCAGCCGCCCATCTGGGCACCGGTATTGCCGGCCGGCAGCGCGAAGAGATTG
This sequence comes from Neorhizobium sp. T25_13, assembly GCF_002968675.1. NCBI lineage: Bacteria > Pseudomonadati > Pseudomonadota > Alphaproteobacteria > Hyphomicrobiales > Rhizobiaceae > Neorhizobium > Neorhizobium sp. T25_13. The sequence goes on along the minus strand of NZ_PVBI01000005.1, from coordinate 283,464 downwards.
TAGCCGCCAAGGAAGTCGTTGAGCAGCTCGTTGCCCCCGCCGACCGAGAACCATGCATTGGTCTGGCGGGCGTTGAGACCGAACGGAACGGCGGTGCCGAGCGCGAACGTCGGGTCCTTGCCGATATAATAATAGGCGCAGGTATGCGCCATTTCGACGGTGCCATTGGAAACGGCGTCCGCTGCCTGCAGAGCCGGCACGATTTCGCCAGCGGCGAAGGTGTGGATCGTAAAGTTGCCGTCCGAGGCTTCCTTGACGCTTTCGGCGATGTCGGTGGCGGCGGACCAGAGGATGTCGGTGTTCTTGGTGAAGGACGAGGTCATGCGCCAGGTGATCTTCGGAGATTCCTGGGCAATGGCAGGCGCTGCGAGCGCGGTCGCTGCAGCGGCGCCCACGCCGACGGTCGCGGCCTGCCGGAAGAAGTTTCTGCGGTTCATGGGATTTATGCCTTCTAAACTTTGGGAGGTGCCCGGATTTTGGCCCGCGCGGCGCAGCTCATAATCCTTTCGTTTCGGGAACAGCAAGAAAAAAATCCAGAAGATTACGCTGCGGCGCAGCAAATCTTTCCGGATATTGCGTCAGCCGCTCCCACCGCCTTTAGATCGCAGGGAGAGCATAAATCCCTTGAAGTTTTCAGATGACGCTTTAGTTTAGAATAATTCTAATAGAGGTTTTCATGCTCGCCCGTCTCCTTACCAATTCCAAGCGCCCATTCGCCTCCCTCGACGAGAAGGAAATCCTGGCGCTCGCCATCGCTTCGGAAGAGGAGGATGCGCGGATCTATCTCGCCTACGCGGACAATCTCAAGGATCAGTTTCCCGCATCCGCCAAGGTGTTCGAAGACATGGCGGAGGTCGAGCAGACCCACAAGAACATGCTGATCGAGATGTTTCGCTCACGCTTCGGCGAGCGCATCCCGCTGATCCGCCGCGAACATGTGCGCGGTTTCTACGAACGCAAACCGGATTGGCTGACCCGCAACCTGTCGCTCGACACCATCCGGGAACAGGCGGAAGCCATGGAGCAACAGGCTTTTCGTTTTTATACCGAGGCGGTAAAGCAGGTTTCCGACGCCTCGACGCGGCAGCTGCTCGGCGATCTGGCGATTGCCGAACAGGGGCATGAGGATATCGCCCGCATGCTCGGCGACAAACACGTGACCGACGACGTGAAGACCGAGGAAGACGAGACCGCCCGCCGCCAGTTCATCCTCACCTATGTGCAACCGGGCCTCGCCGGGCTGATGGACGGTTCGGTCTCGACGCTGGCGCCGATCTTCGCGGCGGCCTTCGCGACGGGCGACACCTGGTCGACCTTCCTGATCGGCCTGTCGGCCTCGGTCGGTGCGGGTATTTCGATGGGCTTTACCGAAGCCGCGCACGACGACGGCAAGATTTCCGGACGCGGTTCGCCGATCAAGCGTGGGTTTGCCTCCGGCATCATGACGGCGCTCGGTGGCCTCGGCCACACGCTGCCTTATCTCATCCCGCATTTCTGGACCGCGACCATCGTTGCCGCGATCATCGTCTTCTTCGAACTCTGGGCGATCGCCTTTATCCAGAACCGCTACATGGAAACACCGTTCCTGAGGGCAGTCGTCCAGGTGGTGTTCGGCGGGTCGCTGGTGCTCGCCGCAGGCATCTTGATCGGGAATGGGTGAGAAACGGTCGGGCGGAGCCCGAGCAATCGATCCGGTGAATCGATTGCAGCTTCGAACGCCCTGAGCCCAAAGCGAAGGGCCGGGATCCGGTGCGGCACACTCCCTGAGCTCAAACGTGCGGTCGGTAGGCTGCTGGTGATGCCTGAACCGTTCCTCACTCAGCCGCTTGCGGCGCCCTGACCCGTGGCACCTCGAGCGAAAACACCGCGCCGCCGTCGTTGTGGGTAGTGAAATGCCCGCCGAGTTGCTTGACGAAATTGGCGATCAGCTTGCTGCCCATTCCGCCGGCCCGATTGAAGGCCTCGATGCCCGGCCCGTCGTCGCGAATGACAAGGCTCAGATTGTCGCCGTCTTCGCGGAGTTCGACGGAAAGCCTGCCGCCTTGACGACCGGCAAAGGCATATTTGAACGAGTTTGAAACGACCTCGTTGATGATCATCCCGAGCGGCAAAGCCTGTTCGCGATCGACGGTCAGCGGCTGCAGCCTGAGGTCGAGCACGACGGGCGTTTCGTAGCCCGAGGCTATGTCGGTGATCAGCTTGGTAGCATAGGGCGCCACCTCGACCTGTTCGAACTGATCGTTCTGGTAGATCTGTTCGTGCACGGCGATCATCGCGGCAATGCGCCTTGTCATGTCGTCGCGAGCATCGACCGGCAAGGCCTGCAGCCGCACGAGCGCCAACACCGCCTGGAGATTGTTCTTCACCCGGTGATGAATTTCTCGCAGCAGGAAGCGGTTGCGCTCCACCGCCTGCTCCAGTTCTTCGTTGCGGGCCGAAGTGCGATAGAGAAGGCGGTTGATCCAGAGGGCGCCGAGGACCAGCAGCGCCATCAACGGCAGCATGACCAGCGTGTCCGAAAGGAGATTGCGCCAGAACTGGTCGAGAATTTCCTGCCGTGCGATGGCCGCAAGGGCGATGAGCGGCCAGCCGGAGACCTTCCAGAAGGCGACGATGCGGGCATGGCCGTCGATCGGCGAGACCGGACTGTGGTAGAAGCCGGTGGGCATTTGGCGCGTCATCGGGTACCACGCGGTCGTACTGAGATCGATCGGGCGTGTTGTCGCCGGCCGTCGGGCCATCAGCCACCCGTCATCCCTGATGATCAAAATCGTAGAGTTCGGCCCGAGCCCCATCGACGCCCAGAAACCGTCCAGGCTCTCGTTCGGGATGGTAATGCTGGCAATGCCCCGGAAAATACCGTCTTGCTCGATCCGCCGCGCGACGGTGAAGGATGGCTTGCCGGCAGTTTCGTTTTCGAGCAGCCGGGTGAAAGCCAGCTCCTGGCCATCCCTCAGCCTGCTGAAATATGCACGCGCGCTGTGATCGTCGGATGCATTTCCAGGTGCATTCCCGCCGACACTGGAAAAGCGGACCACGCCGGTGTCATCCAGAAGCGAATATTGAAAACCCGCCGGCAGTTGTCCGACAGCCCGCGACAGGTCGACTGCAAGCCCGGGCGAACCATCGATCGGTCGATCTCCCACCTCGGTTCCGATACGCCGCAGGGCCTGGTCGCTTGCTTCGATCATCCACTCCAGGTGAGCCGCGACCACATGCGCGGACGAGAGCGCGCGAGCTTCGCCTTCCTTCAGGGCCGTCCGGTAGTTTTCGAGGATAATAAGGCCGGCGACCGCCAGCAGGGCGAGGGCGAACAAGCCGGTCAGCAGGATCGGGAGGGTGGGCCTCGTTGCACGGGCCGCGTGTGGCAAGCCTGGTTTCACATCGTCACGCACAACCCGCTCCGGTTTCAGAGATTCCCTCCTAGCAGGTTGGATGCATCGGGGAAATGTCTTCCGACAAGGCGACACCAAAAACATTCGCCCGCAACCTGGATGATGCGGGCGAATGTCAATCTGTACTCAAGGGTGCAGGTTATTTCAATGCACCGACCAGCAGGTCGCGGCCGTTTTCGATGGTGACCCAGCGTCCCGTGTTGAACGAGGCCTGACGCTTCAGGAAGGTGTAGGGCGTTGCAAACCAGGGCTTCACCTCGTTATCGAGGTTGTCGAGGATGAAATCCCCGTCCGACGTGCGCAACGTCAGGACCGCATGGCCTTCGCCGTCCGGCTTGCGGACAACGGTCATCAGGAGATCGGAAAGGGCGAAGCCTTGCGCCGCGAGTTCCTTGCGCTTCTCGAGCGCAAAGTCCTCGCAATCGGCGAAATTGCTTGGATAGCTCCAGACCTCTTCGCGGCCGTAGACCTCCTTGTCGGTCTTGGCGATGTAACGCGCGTTGACGGCCCGGTTGATCTGGCGGACGGCAGCCCAGCCTTTGGCGCTGACCTTGGGGGAGGGAGCGGAGCGGCTCTTGATAGAGCATTCCGTCGCATATTTATGACAGAATTCGTAATGGCCGATTGGCTGGGAGGTAACGGCACCGGTGACCATCGCGGCCATTGGCCTTGGAGCCGGAACTGCAGCACTCACTGGTACAAGTACGCTAACTAGGATCACGGCTATACGCCGCGCCTGCAAGGCTATCATCATGGACCCGTCCCTTCAAATCCTAATGAAACGTTAAGGGCGGACGGGAGAGAGAGTCAATCGGTGAGTTTTGTTAACGGCTCATCGCTCGCATTATGGTTAAGGCTGCAACATTTTTGTATCAGCCCAAAATTTAATCATTAAATATTAGGGCCGAGACCGCAGCCCGCAATTTTTCGATGTCCTGGGGCCTGGAGAGCCGGTGATCTCCGTCGCGGATCAGCGTCAGGACGACGTCGTCGGCCGGCAGGAATTCGACGAGCTTCAATGCGTGGGGGTAAGGCACGTCCGGATCCTTCATGCCCTGCAGGATGTGGACCGGGCAGCCCGTCTCTATGATGCCCGTCATGACCAGGTTACTGCGGCCGTCTTCTATGAGGTCGCGCGTATAGATATTGGGCTCCGGGCTGTATTCGGAGCGTTCCTCGAGATAACCGCGCTCGGCAAGCGACTGCCGTTCGGCTTCGGTGAGATTGGGCTCGATGAGTTCCGCCGTGAAATCCGGCGCCGGCGCAATCAGCACGATGCCGTCGACCTTCGCAGCCTTCTTGCGCTTCTTCAGTTCCTGCACGAGGCGCAGCGCGATCCAGCCGCCCATCGACGAGCCGATCAGGATGACGCGTTTCGGCTTGATGTCGTCAAGGACGGCGATTGCTTCTTCCAACCAGCGCGAGATCGTCCCGTCACGGAAGGCGCCGCCGGAAATGCCATGGCCCGAATAGTCGAACCGGATCGCCGCGAGCCCGAGTTCGCCGGCAAGCGCGTCGAGTTCGGCGGCCTTGGTGCCCGTCATGTCCGACCGGTAGCCGCCGAGCCAGACGAAGGCAGGCCCCGCCTTTTTCTTGCGCGCGGCCCGGTGGATGACTGCGATCTCCCGCGCAAGCGTTCCGGAGCCGACGGTGATCGTTTTGCGGATGAGGTTGGCTGCGTCGGTCATGGTGGAATCCTGAGGTTTTGCCGCGCTTATAAAACAGATTCTTAGGCATAGGACAGCAGGTGATTTTTTCGCGCGGCTATGCTATTGACTTCGCCGTAGCGATCACGACATTGCCGTCGGCCGCAAGCCGGACGCTGTCGATGTGTCGCTGCGGTGCCGAAACAATCTAGGAGAATACGACCATCCGCAGACCATTCAAAACCGATGCCCCTGTTAAGGACGGGCCGCGCTCCAACCGGGAAATTCGCATTCCCAAGGTCCAGCTTATCGATGCCGAAGGCTTGAACCTTGGTATCGTTCCGACCGAGCAGGCTCTCAAGATGGCTGAGGACGCCGGCCTCGATCTCGTCGAGATCTCGCCGAACACCGAGCCGCCAGTGTGCAAGATCCTCGACCTGGGCAAGCTGAAATATGCGAACCAGAAGAAAGCGGCAGAAGCCCGCAAGAAGCAGAAGATCGTCGAAATCAAAGAAATCAAGATGCGTCCTAACATCGACACGCATGACTATGACGTGAAGATGAAGGCGATGAACCGCTTCTTTGAAGAGGGCGACAAGGTCAAGGTGACGCTGAAGTTCCGCGGTCGCGAAATGGCCCACCAGGAACTCGGCATGAAGCTTTTGCTTCAGGTGAAGGACGATACTTTGGAAATTGCCAAGGTGGAAGCTGAGCCGAAGCTCGAAGGCCGCCAGATGATGATGGTGCTGGCGCCGAAATAAGCGCCGCACCGGATGCCTTTTCGACGGACCGGCTGGCTTGGCCGCCGGATTTTCGTCATGTCTTCTTTCCCATTGCGCTTTTGACCGACTGCGGTTATAAGCGCGCGTTCCGAACGGTCCGGCAGGGCATGCCGTGGCTGTTCTAAATGCTTGAAACCAGCATCGTCTGTGGTTTCGATACAAAACTGGAGTAGCAAAATGCCCAAGATGAAGACGAAATCGGCTGCCAAGAAGCGGTTCAAGATCACCGCCACCGGCAAAGTCGTTGCAGCAGCCGCTGGCAAGCGCCACGGCATGATCAAGCGGTCCAACAAGTTCATCCGCGATGCGCGCGGAACGATGATCCTTGCCGAACCCGATGGCAAGAAGGTTATCAAGAACTACCTGCCGAACGGTCTCTGAGACCCTCGTCACTTTTGGATCAGTTAAGGAGATCATGACATGGCACGCGTAAAACGGGGCGTCACTTCCCGCGCCAAGCACACCAAGACGTTGAAGGCAGCCAAGGGCTTCTACGGCCGCCGCAAGAATACGATCCGGGCCGCCAAGGCTGCCGTCGATCGTTCGCGTCAGTTCGCCACGCGCGACCGTCGCGTCAAGAAGCGCAATTTCCGCGCCCTGTGGATCCAGCGTATCAACGCGGCCGTCCGCGAATCCGGCCTGACCTACGGCCGCTTCATCGACGGTCTCAACAAGGCCGGCATCGAAGTCGACCGCAAGGTTCTCTCCGACATGGCAATCCATGAGCCGGAAGCATTCGGTGCTCTGGTTGCCGCTTCGAAGAAGGCTCTTGAGTACCTCAAGGACGCCGGCACCACCAACGAGTTTGAAAGCGCGGTTCGTTAACCAGCGCTTCCCAAGCTTAATTAGCTTTACTGATTTTGGGAAACCCGCGCTGGTTACGGCTGGCGCGGGTTTTTCTTTTGGCATCCCCGCAAGTCATTCCCCAAACAGCCGTCACGACCTCGCCATGCATCTCGCCGAGCATCAAACGGAAGAAACCATGTCCGATCTGGAAAACCTGAAAACTTCGCTCCTGGCGGAAATCGCCGGCACCAGTGACGAGGCGGCGATCGAGGCCGTGCGCGTCGGCGCTCTCGGCAAGAAGGGCTCCGTCTCCGAGCTCCTGAAGACGCTGGGCTCGATGTCGGCGGAAGAGCGCCAGACCCGCGGCGCGGCGATCAACGCGCTGAAGAACGAGATCACCGACGCCATCGCCGAGCGCAAGACGGTGCTGAGGGATGCGGCGATCGAGGCGCGTCTCAAGGCCGAGACGGTCGACATCTCGCTGCCGGTGCGCTCCTCGCCGGCCGAGCGCGGCCGCATTCACCCGATCAGTCAGATCGTCGACGAGATCACCGCCATCTTCGGCGACATGGGCTTCTCGATCGCCGAGGGCCCGGATGTCGAGACCGACTACTACAATTTCACGGCGCTCAACTTCCCGGAAGGTCATCCGGCCCGTGAGATGCACGATACCTTCTTCTTCCAGCCCGACGAGGATGGCGAGCGCAAGGTCCTGCGCACCCATACTTCGCCGGTGCAGATCCGCACGATGGAAGCGCAGAAGCCGCCGATCCGCATCATCATTCCCGGCAAGACCTATCGCCAGGACAGTGACGCGACCCACTCGCCGATGTTCCATCAGGTCGAAGGCCTGGTGGTCGACCGCAAGTCGCATGTCGGCAACATGCGCTGGATACTCGAAGAGTTCTGCAAGGCCTTCTTCGAGGTCGAAAGCGTCACCATGCGCTTCCGCCCGTCCTTCTTCCCGTTCACCGAGCCGAGCTTCGAAGTGGACATCCAGTGCGACCGCTCCGGCCCGATCGTCAAGTTCGGCGAGGGCACCGACTGGATGGAAATCCTCGGCTGCGGCATGGTGCACCCGAACGTGCTGCGCGCCGGCGGGCTCGATCCAGACGAGTTTCAGGGTTTTGCCTGGGGCATGGGCCTCGACCGCATCGCCATGCTGAAATACGGCATGCCGGACCTGCGCGACTTCTTCAACGCCGACGTCCGCTGGATGAACCACTACGGTTTCCGCCCGCTCGACATGCCGACTTTGTTCGGCGGCCTGAGCGCGTAAGGGAGAAACGACGATGAAATTCACACTCTCCTGGCTGAAGGATCATCTGGAAACGGATGCGCCCCTCAATGAAATTTGCGATCGCCTGACCGCGATCGGCCTCGAAGTCGAGGATGTCGACGACAAGGCCGCCTACAAGCCGTTCGTCATCGCCAAGGTTCTCTCGGCCGAAAAACATCCGTCCGCCGACCGGCTCAAGGTGCTGATGGTGGATGCCGGCGACGGCAAGCCGGTGCAGGTCGTCTGCGGCGCCCCCAACGCACGCGCCGGCATGATCGGCGCCTTCGCCAAACCTGGAACTTACGTTCCGGGGATTGATGTGACGCTCGCTGTCGGCAATATCCGCGGCGTCGAAAGCCACGGCATGATGTGCTCGGAAAAAGAACTCGACATGTCCGACAATCACGACGGCATCATCGATTTGGCCGAGGATGCGCCGGTCGGCACGCCGTTCGCCTCCTATGCCGGTCTCGACGATCCGGTCATCGAGATCAACCTGACGCCGAACCGTCCGGACTGCACCTCGATCCACGGCATCGCCCGCGATCTGGCGGCCTCCGGTCTCGGCACGCTGAAACCTCAGGCAAAGCCAGACTTCAAGACCGAAGGCCAGACCTCCGTCGATCTCAAGATCATTCTCGACGACGAGCGGCTCTGCCCCGGTTTCGGCCTTCGCCTGGTGCGCGGCGTCAGGAACGGTCCGAGCCCGCTGTGGATGCAGCAGCGGCTGAAGGCGATCGGTCTTCGCCCGATCAACGCGTTGGTCGATATCACCAACTTCATGACCTTCGACCATGGCCGGCCGATGCACGTCTTCGATGCCGCCAAGGTAAAGGGTGACTTGACAGTTCGGCGCGCGTTGGAAGGCGAGACGGTGCTGGCGCTGGATACGCGCGAATACAAGCTGAACCCCAGCAACGTCGTTATATCAGATGAAAACGGCGTGGAATCGATCGGCGGCATCATGGGCGGCGAACATTCCGGCTGCGACGAGAACACCGTCGACGTGCTGATCGAATCCGCACTCTGGGACCCGATCAACATCGCAAAGACCGGCCGTTCGCTCGGCATCATCACCGACGCGCGCTACCGGTTCGAGCGCGGCGTCGATCCGGAATACATGGTTCCCGGCCTCGACCGCACCACCCAGCTGGTGCTGAAACTCTGCGGCGGCGTGGCCGCGGAAGCGAAAGTCGTGGGTTACAAGGGCCATCAGCCGAAGATCGTTGATTTCCCTTATGCGGAGGTGAAGCGCCTGACCGGCCTCGAAGTCTCGACCGAGGAAAGCCGTCATATCCTGACGCGACTTGGTTTCGCGGTCGAAGGTTCCGGAGAACGCGTTTCCGTCACCGTGCCGTCCTGGCGTCCGGATGTCGACGGCAAGGCCGACCTCGTCGAAGAAGTCATGCGCATTCATGGCGTCGACCAGATCAAGCCGGAGCCGATCGAGAAACTCTCGAGCGTCAATGCCAAGATCCTGACAACCCTGCAGATCCGCACCCGCACCGCCAAGCGGGCGCTTGCCTCGCGCGGCATGCTGGAAGCCGTCACCTGGTCGTTCATTCCGGAAGATCAGGCAAAGCTCTTCGGCGGAGGCGCCCGGGCGCTGAAGCTGGCGAACCCGATTGCATCAGACATGTCCGACATGCGGCCGTCGCTGCTGCCGGGCCTGCTGTCTGCGGCGCAGCGCAATGCCGACAAGGGCTTTGGTGACGTGGCGATCTTCGAGGTATCCGGCACTTACGAAAGCGATAGGCCGGAAGGCCAGCGCCGCGTCGCCGGCGGCATTCGTCGCGGCACGGCTACGATCAACGGCACCGGCCGCCTCTGGTCGAACACTGCCAAGGGCGGCGGCAAGCCGGTCGACGTCTTCGACGCCAAGGCCGATGCGCTGGCGGTGCTCGAAGCCTGCGGCCTGCCGATGGGCAACGTCCAGATCGAGAAGGGCGCGCCGGAATGGTATCATCCGGGCCGCTCCGGAACCATCAAGATGGGTCCGAAAGTCGTGCTCGGTTATTTCGGTGAATTCCACCCGAAGACGCTCGGCGCTCTTGATGTCTCCGGCGCTCTCTGCGGCTTCGAGATTTTCCTCGACGCCATGCCGGAGCCGAAGAAGAAGGCGACGCGCACCAAGCCGCCGCTCGAGCTTTCGCCCTTCCAGGTGGTCAAGCGCGACTTTGCGTTCGTGGTTTCGAGCGATGTCGAGGCTGGCGCGATCGTCAAGGCGGCATCGACCGCCGACCGCAAGCTGATCACCGGCGTCAACGTCTTCGACGTGTTCGAAGGAGCGACGCTTGGCGAGGGCCGGAAGTCGATTGCAGTCGAAGTGCTGATCCAGCCGGTCGAGCGCACGCTGACCGACGAGGATTTCGATACGCTGACGGCCAAGATCGTCGCCAATGTCGAAAAGACCACTGGCGGTACCTTGCGCGCCTGAAACGGGTGGCCTCAATCACCTCTGAAAGATAGCCTGCCTCGCGGATGATGTGGGGCAGGCTTTTTTGTTGGAGGAACGATGCGCACACCGGGATCGATGAAAGGGCTCGAGGAACTCGGCCGAGTGCGGCTGTCGAAGAACTTCTTCTTCCGCGATTTCCTGTTTTCGGAGATCGCCAATTTCTACGCCATTCCGAACATTCCCGAAGACCCGGATCTGGCGATCGAGGCGGGCCGGCGCCTTTGCGAGGAACTGCTGGAGCCGCTGCAGGCGACGTTCGGGCGGTTGCACCTGCGCTCCGGTTATCGCTGCGCTGAGGTCAACGAATTCGGCAACAAGAACAATCTCAATTGCTCCTCCAATGCCAACACGGCGGCCGACCATATCTGGGATCGGCGCGATGCCAAGGGCTTCATGGGCGCTACCGCCTGCGTCGTCTTCCCATGGCTGGTCGACAACTATCACGACGACGGCGACTGGCAGAAGATGGCTTGGTGGATCCACGACCACCTGCCTTATTCGTCGATCATGGTCTTTCCGAAACTCTGGGCGATGAACATCCAGTGGCACGAAAAGCCCGCCCGGCGCATCCGCAGCTTCGCCGAACCGCGGGGCGTACTTACGAAGATCGGGATGCCCAACAACGAAGGTGATCATTCCGAGCATTACATCGGGTTTCCGGCCGTTAAACGGTAAGCGGCGGCGGACCGTTTAGGAATGAAGGTGATAGAGCTTGTTGACGATCACCCAGCGACCGTCGATCTTCAGAAGCGAGAGATAGTCCGAGAACCGCATGCCGGCGAACTGATCGACGACCTTCACCGTCGCGGCGTCGCCGGTGACGTCGAGTGCTTCGATCTGGATCAGTGGCTGGGTGTCAGCGGGTGCTGCACCTTCCGAGGTAACCGCCCCGATGAAATCGTCGAGCGACAGCCATTCGACCGCACCATCGTAATTGCCGATGATACACGCTTTGGGGTGGAACGCCTTTCGGAGCGCCGCCTCATGCGCAAACGTCATTCCGTCCACATAGAGATGGATCACCGCCTGAACGGCCCGCTCCTCGGACATCGATCTTCTCCCATCGTTAGCGCCAGCATACTAACACGAAAAGATGGAAGCCCGAGGTTGCGTTAGCAAGTGCAAATTTAACGATTGGTCCAGGCCATCGCCTGTGCCGCATAGCGGGTCCCGGAGAATTTTTCCGGCGCCAGCAGATCACCGAGCGTCTTCAATTCGTCTGCCGAGAGCGAAATTTCGGTGGCGGCGACATTCTGCTCCAGATGCGGGATTTTTCTGGCGCCCGGGATCGGCACGATGAAATCGCCCTGCGCCAGAACCCAGGCCAGCGCCAGCTGCGCGGCGGTGACGCCCTTCTGGACTGCCATGTCCTCGAGCATCTTCACCAGGGCGGCATTGGCGGCCATGTTTTCGGCGCTGAAGCGCGGCAGCGTGTTGCGGAAGTCGTCCGGACCGAAATCCTCTGGCTTCTGGATCTTGCCGGTGAGGAAACCGCGACCGAGGGGGCTGAACGGCACGAAACCGATATCGAGCTCGCGGCAGGTGTCGAGGATCTCGCCTTCCGGCTCGCGGGTCCAAAGCGAATATTCGCTCTGCAGCGCGGTGATCGGATGGACCGCGTGGGCGCGGCGGATGGCGGCGGCACCCGCTTCGGAAAGGCCTAGCGCACGCACCTTGCCTTCCTTGACCAGTTCGGCCATCGCCCCCACCGTATCCTCGATCGGCACGTTCGGGTCGACGCGGTGCTGGTAGAAAAGGTCGATCACCTCGACCCCGAGGCGTTTCAGCGAGGCTTCCGCCACCTCGCGCACATGTTCCGGCCGGCTGTCGAGGCCGGACATCGCCCGGGCGTCGGAGGCATTCGGGTCGATCCTGAAGCCGAATTTGGTGGCGATGACGACCTTGTCGCGGAACGGCTTCAACCCCTTGCCGAGCAATTCCTCGTTCTTGAAAGGGCCGTAGACTTCTGCCGTGTCGAAGAAATTGACGCCGAGATCGACGGCGCGGTGCAGCGTCCTGATCGCTTCCTGCTCGTCCTGGCCGCCGTAACCGTGGCTCATGCCCATGCAGCCAAGGCCGACGGCGGAAACGGTCAGTTCTTTTCCGAGCTTCCTCATTTTCATGAGAGCCTCCTTTTGTGATCGCAGAAAACTGACGGGCGCCTTGGGGGGCCCGTCGGATTGATCAGGCACCGGCCTCGTTGAGCAGCTTCATCTGGTCGGCCGAGAGCGTCAGGTTGCCGGCGGCGATGATCGCGTCGAGCTGGCCGACGCTGGTGGCGCTGGCGATCGGCGCGGTGACGCCGCGGGTCCGGATCAGCCAGGCGAGCGCGATCGAGGCGGGCTCGGCATTGGTCTCGACCGAGATCTCGTCGAGGGCTGCGAGGATGCGCAGACCCTTGTCGTTGAGATAACCGAGCGCCCGGCCGCCGCGTGCCTTGCCTTCGGTATCGGCCTTGTCGCGGTACTTGCCGGTCAGGAAGCCGGAGGCGAGGCCGTAATAATTGATGACGCCGATTTCTTCCTTCACGCAAAGATCCGCAAGCGGACCTTCGAACGTGTCGCGGTCATAGAGATTGTATTGCGGCTGAAGCACGTCGTAGCGCGGCAGGCCGGCCTTCTTGGCAGCGTCGAAACTATCCTGCATCATCTTGGCGTCGAGGTTGGAGCAGCCGACCGCCCGGATCTTGCCCTGTTCCTTCAGCTTGGCGAAGGCGCCCAGCGTTTCCTCGTAAGGCACGGTCTCGTCCGGCCAGTGGGCGAGATAGAGGTCGATATGGTCGGTCTGCAGGCGTCGCAGCGAATTTTCGACCTCTTCGAGGATCCACTTCGGTGACAGGTCCTTCTTGCCCTGGCCCATGTCGGAGCCGACCTTGGTGACGATGACCGCCTTGTCGCGGGAAACGCTGCTGCTCTTTAGCCATTTGCCGATGATCGCCTCGGACTCGCCGCCGACATGGCCGGGCACCCAGCGATTGTAGCTGTCGGCCGTGTCGATCGTGTTGAAGCCGGCATCGAAGAACCGGTCAAGGATATCGAACGACGTCCTCTCGTCGGCGGTCCAGCCGAATACGTTGCCGCCGAGAACGACTGGGGAAATGGAAAGACCGGTCCGGCCGAGTGCGCGCAGCTCCATGATATTCCTCCAAAATTTTTTAAGTGAGTGGATGAGCCTGGGAAAGGAGCCTGAGATTAGCCGATGTTCCGCCGCCGACCAGTCCCTATTTTGGGCGGACGATCACTTTTTCAAGCGTCGCATCCGGCCTGCCGTTGCGTGGGTGTCGGCAGGCCAATAAGGTGCGGCAACAATGCCATAGGGAGGCTCACATGCTGCGTTTCGGAATCTTGTCGACTGCCAGGATCGGCCATGAACAGGTGGTGCCGGCGATCCAGGACGCGGAAAATTGCGTCGTCACCGCGTTTGCCAGCCGCGATCTTGCCAAGGCGCGGGCACTCGCCGACCGTTTCGGCGCCCCGCATGCCTTCGGTTCCTACGACGAGATGCTTGCGTCCGACGTCATCGACGCGGTCTATATTCCGCTGCCGTCCAGCCAGCATGTCGAATGGTCGATCAAGGCCGCCGAAGCCGGCAAGCACGTGCTGTCCGAAAAGCCGATTGCGATCAAGGCGAGCGAGATCGAGGACCTGATCAAGGTGCGCGACCGCACCGGCAAGCTGATCTGCGAAGCGTTCATGGTCACTTACGCACCGGTCTGGCTGAAGGTGCGCGAACTCCTCAGCCAAAAGGCGATCGGCGAGCTGAAGCATGTCCAGGGCTCGTTCAGCTATTTCAACCGCGATCCGTCCAACATGCGCAACATCCCGGAACTCGGCGGCGGAGCGCTGCCGGATATCGGCGTCTACCCGACGATCACGACGCGTTTCGTCACCGGCCAGGAACCGCAGCGGGTGCAGGCGCGGGTGGAGCGCGATCCCGGCTTCGGCACGGATATCTATTCCAGCGTGAAGGCGGATTTCGGTTCGTTCGAAATGACCTTCTACATCGCCACCCAGATGGCTGCCCGGCAGCTGATGGTCTTCCACGGCACCGAAGGTTACATCGAGGTCAAGTCGCCGTTCAATGCCGGGCGCTGGGGTGCGGAGGAAATCGAGCTCACCAATCAGAACCACGCGATGTCGCAGATCTTCCGTTTCCCGGATAGCCGGCAATACAAGCGCCAGGCGGAGGCTTTTGCGAAGGCCGCCAAGGGCGAGTCGATCGAAGTCGTGACGCTTGAGAATTCGCTGGCGAACCAGAAGTTCATCGACGCCATCTATCGCGCCGGCGGGCACGACGGCTGGGAAGCGGTCTGAACGACATTATTGCCGGAAGACAAAGCGAGAATAGCCGAAGAAGCTGTAGGCCATCGCGGTGAGCGAAGCGAAGATGACCGCAATAACCGGCTGCAGGAGTGGCGCGCGGTACATGAGTGCCGAATAGATAGCGTAGTTGACGACCGCCGACGTCGTGCCGACCGCCCAATAACGGAAGCCTTCGACGGCAAGCGAATGTCCGGAGGAGCCAAAGGTAAGGCTCCTATTGACGAACCAAGTGAAGGCCATGGCGGTCATGATCGCTGGAATGCGGGCGAGAAACGGGCCGAAGCCCCAGATCCCGATCAGGACATGAGTAAGCCCTGCATCGAGGAGAAACCCGCCGCCGCCTGCGATCAGAAACCAGAAGAGACGTTTCATGCGGCCGTCTTGCCGACTTTGCTGCGCCGGACGGGTAGGATTTCAGGCGGCGTCGCTTCGGCCTGCTGAGGCAGGCTCATATAATGGATGCGCAATTGCTCGGCCCGGCCCCGCGAGACGGAGTCGAGGATCAGCCCGGCGGTGAAGATCAGCATCGAAACCAGCATCAGCACCAGCGAGAAGACCCAGGTGGGCATGCGCTCCACCAGGCCAGTCTGGAAATAGGCGACCAGCACCGGCGCCATGAAGACCAGGCTTGCCGTCATGAAGGCGCCGCTGATCAGGCCGAAAAACGCGAAGGGCCGCGTCTCCTTCATCAGCATGGCGAACATCCAGAGGATCTTGGCGCCGTCCTTGAAGGTCGAGAGCTTGGAATGCGACCCTTCCGGGCGCCTTCCGTAATCGAGTTCGATCTCGCAGACCGGCAGCTTGAGCAGCGAGGCATGCACCGACATTTCGGTCTCGATCTCGAAGCCGCCTGAGACCGCCGGAAAGCTTTTCACGAACCGGCGCGAGAAGGCTCGGTAGCCGGAGAAGATATCGGTGAAGTCAGGCGCGAACATCGTCCGGTAGAGGAAGTTGAACAGCCGGTTGCCGGCCGCATGACCCTGCCGCCCGGCATCCGCGTGCACCCCGCGGCGGGTGCCGACCACCATGTCGGCGCGCTCGGTCAAAAGCGTGCGGACCAGTTCTTCCGCATCCTGCGGCGCATAGGTGCCGTCTCCGTCCGCCATGATGTAGATGTCCGCATCGATATCGGCGAACATCCGACGCACCACGTGGCCCTTGCCCTGCCGCCGCTCGCGCATCACCAGGGCGCCGGCAAGCATGGCCTGCAGTGCTGTGCCGTCCGTGGAATTGTTGTCGTAGACAAAGATCCGGGCGCCCGGAAGCGCCTCGCGAAAGCCGCGCACCACGCCGGCGATGGTCATGGCTTCGTTATAACAGGGCAGCAGGATTGCGATGTCGAAATGGCCGGTCAGGGCGTCGGTCATGTTGTTCACTCGATACACTGAAAACCGAACGCGGGAGTCTCCCGTGCCGCAGGCTTTACTATTTCTTGGGAAGGTTAAGGCTAGGTTTCCTCGACCCTCGAAACAGGCGAAAAGTCCGCACCAAGATGACGGAAAACATGGCAGACAGATCCTTATCGAGGGCGGCGGGCCAGCCCGCCGTGCCGCTATTGTCGCGGCTCCTGCCTGCGGTGGCTCTTTATGCGGTCGTCACCGCCGCGATAGCCCTCGCGTTTTTCCTCTCGGACGCCAAGGATTACGTCGGAGCCGACAATGACGACGTCATGCGGCTCGTCGAGATCAGGGATTTTCTCGGCGGCCAGAACTGGTTCGATCTGACCCAGTACCGGCTCGGTCTCGAGGGTGGCACGCTGATGCACTGGTCGCGATTGATCGATCTGCCGATGGCGCTGCTGATCCGGCTGTTTTCGCTCTTCCTCACGCCAGACAAGGCCGAAGCCGTCGTTGTTACGATCTGGCCTCTTCTTCTGGTGCCGCTTATGCTTCTACCGCTCGGCTTGGCTGTCCGCCGGCTGGCGGGCGTCGCGGCCATGCATATCGCATTCGGCCTCGGTGCGCTCTTCGCCCTCGGTTGCGTCCGTTTCAAGCCCGGTTCCATCGACCATCACAATGTCCAGCTCATGCTCGTCATGTGGATCGCCGCCATGCTGGTCGATCCGCAGAGGCGGGCATCGAGCTATATCGTCGCGGCCGTTGCCTGTGCGCTGGCACTGGCGATCGGTGCCGAAACGACGCCTTTTGTTGCTGTCGTCTGTGTCTGCGTCGCGCTTCAGTGGGTCTGGCACGGCCAGATGTTTTCCCGACCGGCCCGTTTCTTCGGCCTGTCGCTGGCGCTGTCCGTCTCGGCAGCCTTCTTCCTGACGATCCCGCCGCGTGCCTATGCGGTGGTCACCTGCGACAACTTCTCGCTTGGCTTCTATGCCCTTTCCGCTCTCGGAGGAGCGGCGCTGTTTCTCCTCGCGAGCCTGCCGAGACAGCCAGGTCGCATCGTCCGCATCGCCCTGGCCGGCGTCACCGGCGGTCTCCTTCTTCTGACCACCCGCATCATCGCGCCGCAATGCCTCTCCGATCCGTTGAGCACGCTCGACCCGCTATTGGTCGAGCTTTGGTTGAACGGCGTGACGGAGGCGCGTTCGTTTCTGGCCGAGGCCCGGACCGAGCCGGAAATGGTTGGCGGATTCTACGCGGTCGGGCTTTTTGCGATCGTGGTCTGCCTTGTCCGCAGCCTGAGGCGGGAAAAGACGGAACTCCATCTCGTGCTTCTGGCGCTGATCGGGACGTCATGGGGGATCGCGCTGCTGCAGGTGCGTGGCGCTTTCTTTTCCAACATGCTGGCCATCCTGCCGTTGTCGCTGCTGATCACTGACCTGCGGCGCACCTCCGCGGCCGATCCGAAAAATCCCAGTGCCGCCTTTGCCTATATCAGCGCGGTGCTGATGTCCGTGCCGGTTGTCTGGGCCCTGGGCGGCGTCCTTGCGGTGCATGGCTGGAAACAGGCGGCCGACATGCGGGCGCTTTCGAGTGCCGGCATGTTCGATGGCGAAAGCGGCGAATGCGGCGATGCAGTGGATATGGCCGTGTTGAACACATTGCCTGCGGGCGTCATAGCCGCGCCCTCGAACAGCGGAGCGGATATCCTGCGCTGGACCCCTCACAGGGTCCTGACCGCACCCTACCATCGCAACCAAAAGGGCATGCTGACCGAACTTTATATCGGTCTTGCCCAGCCGGGCGAAGCGAAGGCCTTCATAAGAGGGGCCGGGGTGACGGCGCTCGCCTTCTGCAAGACCGATCCGCAGACGGATGGCCTGATCAGGCGAAAGCCGGACGGGCTCTATGCCAACCTCGCCCGCGGCCAAGTGCCCGATTATCTGCAGCCCTTGGGACAACCGAGCAAAAGCGGTTTCCGTCTCTACAGGGTGCTGCCGGATAAGAATTGATTGCGGGGATGAAATGCGCTCACGCCGTGCGGCGGGTATTCAGGGCGAAAAGGCCGGTGAGGAACCCGATCAGGCCGGCATTGTAGCCGAGGATGGCAATCAGCAGATTGAAATAGGACGTGGGGCCGGGTGATATGGCGGTCGCAAGCGCAAATGTCGCGGTGATCATGACAGCGATAAAAGCAATCGAGAACGCGGACCGCATCATGCCGACGCAAATGCCAATCGATGCAGCGGTCAGGAAAAGCACTCGGATATCTCCTCATCGGCCTCAAGGGAAACGAACGTATTAGCAATCTGCTAATAAATGCTTTCGCCCCAATGCGTGGCGGGGTCAATGCACCCGACGACGATTTCGATACGATCTGATTCGATGCAGCCAAGCCATGTTCAGTGGCTCTGGTCTTTGCCTGAAGCGCCGCGATCCACAAGATATGGCGTCAATGAGCTTGGCAGTTCTCCTCGCCAGACAAGCCGGACGTGGTAACCGGAGACCGGACAGGTGAGCGCGACGACCTCGCCCTCGAATTCGGCCGTTTCCCCGGTTGGTTTTCGGATGATGCCGTCACCCGAGACGGGATCGAACGTGACGCCGATCTCGCCGAGCACGGACATTGCCTGCGGCCTGTCCTCGAAGCGGAGCAGCAGGGTTTCACACCGCATTGCCGCCCGCCGCTTTTCTCAAACGAGGCCGGCGATCGCCACCGCCGTCGTGCCGGTCGCAAACACGCGGGTCACCCGCAACGGAAGCAGGCCGCCGGCCGGTACATTCGAGAGCGTCAGTGTCTCGCCGGACAGCATGCGGACGGACAGATGGCCGCCAGTCCCCACATAGAGCGCGCGCGTTGTCTCCGGCAGGTCGGCGCTGTCGCTGGGCGTGATCGCAAATCCGGAGGCGGCGGGGCCGGAGAGCGAGGCTTGGGTATTGGCGAAACGGTCTGGCATGGACGAAATCTCCTTGAATATCGTTCGCCTTCATTGTCGCTCTCCTCTCTCCAGCGGGGAAAATGCGAGGCTTAAAAAAGCGCTGTACCGGAGGTTTTCTGTTTCTCCCAGAAAAGGAAATGTGGCGTGCCTGGCAAAAGAAAAGGCGCAGCGTCAAATGCTTGGCTGCAAAGGAACGAACGGCCAGGCTCCATCGCATTGTCGGATGGGTCTTTCGAAACGGCCGTTTGCGGGCCGCATCATCCCCGTTTCTGCCGTCTGGGAATGGTGAAATCGCCGCGCTCTTCCTTTAGAAGAAAAGGATGACCAGTTTGCTCGACAACGATTCGCCCACGAACCTCACCGAGTTTTCGGTGTCGGAACTGTCCGGCTCGATCAAGCGCACGGTAGAGAACGCGTTCGACCATGTGCGGGTGCGTGGCGAGATATCCGGTTATCGCGGCCAGCATTCGTCGGGCCACGCCTATTTTTCGCTGAAGGACGATCGCGCCCGGATCGACGCCGTGATCTGGAAGGGCAGCTTCCCGCGGATCAAGTTCCGCCCCGAAGAAGGGATGGAAGTGATCGCGACAGGCAAGATCACGACCTTCCCGGGCTCCTCGAAATACCAGATCGTCATCGAGAACCTGGAGCCGGCGGGTGTCGGCGCGCTGATGGCGCTGCTCGAAGAACGTCGGCGCAGGCTTGGTGCCGAGGGCCTGTTCGACCAGGCCCGCAAGCGGCCACTGCCCTTCCTGCCCCGGGTCATTGGCGTGGTGACCTCGCCGACCGGGGCGGTCATCCGTGATATCCTGCACCGCATCGCCGACCGTTTTCCGGTGCATGTCATCGTCTGGCCGGTCAAGGTGCAGGGCGAAGGGTCTGGCGACGAGGTGGCGGCCGCGATCCGCGGGTTTAACGCGATCGTGCCTGGCGGACCGATCAGGCGGCCGGACGTGCTGATCGTCGCGCGAGGCGGCGGCAGTCTCGAAGACCTCTGGAGTTTCAACGACGAGGCGGTCGTGCGCGCCGCGGCGGACAGCCAAATCCCGCTGATATCGGCCGTCGGCCACGAGACCGACTGGACGCTGATCGACCACGCCGCCGACGTCCGTGCGCCGACGCCGACAGGTGCCGCCGAAATGGCGGTGCCGGTCAAGGCGGACATGGAAGCGCAGCTCGCCAATCTGACGGCCCGCCTGCGGGGCGGCGCCAGCCGGCAGATGGACCTGCGCCGCCAGTCGGTCAGGGCACTGGTCCGCGCGCTGCCGTCCATCGACCAGTTGCTGGCTTTGCCGCGTCGTCGTTTCGACGAGGCGGCGGCTGGTCTCGGCCGCGGGCTGGAGCGCACGACGGTGGTCAAGCGCCGCAGTTTCGAGCGGGCATCGTCGGGACTGCGTCTTGAACTTTTGACCAACCGCCTTGTCCAGCAGCGGCAATTGCTGGCCGATCGGCTGACGCGCAGCGACCGTTGCCTGGAGCGGCAATTGCTGAAGGAGAACAACCGCGTCGCCAAGGCCGGCGCTTCGCTTTCGGCGCTTCCCGCAAGGCTGCTGGGTCATCTGCAGCGCGAGCGCCAACACCTCACGTCGATGGCCCGTCATGCGGATACGGCGATCTCGCACACGCTGATACGCAGCCGCGCGGCAATCACCGCACAGGATCGTGTTCTGCAATCGCTCTCCTACAAGAACGTGCTGAAGCGCGGCTTTGCCGTCGTGCGGGGCGAGGACGACCGGCCGCTGACGCGGGCCGCGGGCATCGGCGAGGGGCAGGGTATCTCCGTGGAATTCGCCGATGGGCGGATTACGGCGGTGACGGGCGAGGGTGGCGATCCTGCGGTTCCGTCCGCCGTGCCGTCTCAGCCCAAAAAGCGGCCGTCGAAATCGGAGCCGGGCGGAGACGCGCCGAAACAGGGTAGGCTCTTCTAATGCATGTCCTCCTAGTGCTTGCCCATCCGCTACCGGACAGTTTTGCGCATTCAGTTGCCCGTCTGGCGCGCGAGACGCTGGAGGCGAACGGCCACACGGTCGATCTGCTCGATCTTTATGCGGAGAGCTTTGATCCGCGGCTGACGGAACGCGAACGGCGCGGTTATTTCGATGTGCCCTACGACACATCGGAGGTGGCGGACCTGGTGGCGCGGCTGCAGAAGGCAGAGGCGCTGATATTGGTCTTTCCGCAATGGTGGTTCAACCTGCCGGCGGTGCTGAAGGGTTTCTTCGACCGGGTCTTTGCACCAGGCGTCGCCTTCCGCCACGACAAGGCCGGCGGAAGGATCGTCCCGCTGCTCACCAACATCCGCCATTTCTGGGTCTTCACGACAACAGGTTCGCCCTGGTGGGTGGTGAAGTTCTACATGGGCGATCCCGTGCGCCGCCAACTCAAGCGCGGCATCGCTGTCTTCTGCAACAGAAAAGCCGAGTTCCGCATGCTGGCCCTGCATGACATGGACCGCGCCACGGCAGAAAAGCGCGGGCGGCATCTGGAGCGCGTCAAGGCCGCGCTCCAATCCTTGCGATAGTCAGCGCACCCGCATGCCGGCCTTCTCGTCGAAATGCAGCGGCTTGTCGAATTTCTGAAGCGGCGCCTCCGGCACCGAACCGATCGTCACGCCGAATTGCCAGTCCGGCGGGCATATAGCGATATAACGGGCATATCCGCCGACACCGCCGCCGAATTTCGGATAGCCGATTGCCACCAGCGCACCCGTTTCCGGCACCTTGTCGAGGTTCGCCACGCCTTCCGCCTGCGCGAACCCGTTGTGCATCAGCCAGTGCTCTCCTTCGAGGTTCGGTGTCGTATCGGTATCGAGCGGCTCGTGGCCGTGAAACAGGATCTTTCGCTCGAGGTGCAGGAATTTCAACGCATCGAGGCTGACGCCGGGAAACGGCTTCGTCGTGGAAAGCGAGGGATCCTGCCATTTCTTGTACCAGCCGGATCGGACGAACACGACCGAGCCTTCCGGGATCCTGCCGTTCTTCTTCTCGAAATCGGCGATGTCGGAGACCTGCAGGTGATAACCGGCATCGGTCTTCACCTTGTCCTCGATATTGACGACGACGAGCGGCCGCACGGCATAGGTGGCTGGAAGTTCGTCGATCGCCGCATATTCCGGCGCCCAATGGGCCGGCGGATCGAGCTGCGTACCGAGCTGGTCGGTGGCGAGATTGTAGGTGGATGCCGCGAAACCATGCTTCTCATAGGTGAAGGTGTCGCCCTTCTTGGCATAACCATCCAGATCGACGCCGGCTGCGGCCTGACCGAAGGCCGATTTGCCGAAGCCCGCCCATACGGGGATATTCGGCGTGATCGTGTGGGTGAGGTCCACATATTTGGCGCCCTTCAGCGTCTCGTTATAGACCTTCCAGAGACCGGGCTCCTGGGCGGAGACGCTGGTGACGGGCGCAATGGCGAGAAGTGCCGCGGCGAGCGATGCAGCCAGACGCATAAGAGAAATGGGCATGCTGTTTCCCTCTTTTCGGATTGTCCTGATCAGCGTGAGCCGACACATGGAGGGTGCCGGCGCGCTCAGTTTCCTGCCGTAAAAGAGGGAAAGTCAACTAATTGGCGAAATCAGGCCCACTCGCCCTTGCGCATGACCGGCACCTTCGAGCCGTCGGCGCGCAGGCCGTCGATGTCGACCTTGTCGGAGCCGATCATCCAGTCGATGTGGATCAGGCTCGAATTGCCGCCCTGGGCCTTGATCTGATCCTGGCTGAGCGATGCGCCGTCAAGGAAGCATTTCGAATAGCATTGGCCGAGTGCGATGTGGCAGGAGGCGTTTTCATCGAACAGGGTGTTGTAGAACAGGATGCCGCTTTTGGAGATCGGCGAGGAATGCGGCACCAGCGCCACTTCGCCCAGCCGGCGGGCGCCTTCGTCGGTATCGAGCACCTTGTTCAGCACTTCCTCGCCCTTCGAAGCCTTCGCCTCGACGATCCGGCCGCCTTCGAACTTTACCTGGATATTGTCGATCAGCGTGCCCTGGTGGGAGAGCGGTTTGGTGCTGGAAACATGGCCTTCGACCTTCAGCGCATGCGGAGTGGTGAAGACCTCTTCGGTCGGAATGTTCGGGTTGCAGGTAATGCCGTTCTTGGCTGTCGAGGCGCCGCCATGCCATTCGTGGCCGTCGGCAAGCCCGACCGTCAGATCGGTGCCAGGGCCAGTAAAGTGGAGTGCGGAAAAGCGCTCGCCATTGAGCCATGTCGAGCGCTTTTTGAGATTGCCGTTGTGTTCGGCCCAGGCTGCGATCGGATCGGCGAGATCGACGCGCGAGGCGGCGAAGATCGCGTCCGCCAGCTTGCCGACCGCGACGTCTTCCGGGACGTCCGGGAATACCTGGCGTGCCCAGGAGGGGTTGGGATAGGAAACGATGTTCCAGTTGATGTCGAAATTGGCGATCTTTTCGAGCGCTGGCTTGTAGGCAATGGAATTGGCCTTGTTGGCGCGCGCCACTTTGGCGGGGTCCTGGCCGGAGAGCATCATCGGGTTGTCGCCGGAGATGGCAAGCCGCGCGGCGCCGTTGGCATAGGCCTTGGCCATGCCGTCGTAGAGCCAGTCGGTCGCCTTGTCGAAGCTTGCATCGGACGCGTATTCGTAGCGCGCGAGCGTCGTCTCTTCGTCGGAATAGAAGGTCGAAACGATGCCGGCGCCGGCGATATACGCGTGTTTGGTGAGGAGCCGCACGAGCGGCAGGGCGGCGAGCGGTGCCGTGATCACCAGATCCTGGCCCTTCTCGAGGCGCAAGCCCACCTTGATGGCGACTTCCGCCAGCTTTTCGAGCTTTTGAGGATCGACGACTGTTTGAAAATTCGGCACGATTGTCATGTTAGACCTCACCTGATTTCTGTGATCGAAGAGACTTAAAGAGGTTTGGGGCAAAATTGAAGCTGAGGGAACCATGTTCATGAAAACCGCCTTGCTGTGTGCCGTCCTCTTCGGCGCCTCGGCTTCTCCTGGTCTCTCGGCCGACTTTGCGGCGACCATGTTCGATCATCAGGTGGCCATCGCATCCGATGACGACGAGGAGAAACTGACGATCGACGGCAGGCAGGTCCATTCCAACCGGTTCCTGCTGATCGACAATGTCGGTCTGGTCGCGGGTGTACCGTTCGTCGTGGTGGTGAGTTCGGACGGCGGCAACGCCTGCCCGGGTTCGCCCCTGATCGTCTCGTTCCCGCAGGATGAGGAGCCGCGTGTCGATGAACCGATAGACGATTGCCGCGGCGCTGCCTCGATCACCATAGAGGACGATCACCTTCTGCTTGCGACGCAGGCGGTTGCCGGCCAGCCGAGCCTGCGCTGGACCTGGACGCCCGAAAAAGGTTTCGCCGAGGCCGGCAAGGTCGCCTTCCAGCCGAGCGCGACGATGGGGTGGGATGACATGAAAAAGGCGGAGCACCCGTCCGACCTCCTCGGCATCGGGCCGATTGCCGAGGCGGCAGATGCAATGCTCGGCGAGCATAAGCAGGAGTTCGAGAATTCCATCACCGGGCCGGGCAGCGGCGCCTACAAGAACGGTTTTTATATCGGCGAGGCCTGCATGCCGCATATGTGCACCGAGGCCGAGGCATTGATCGCGGCGGATATTTCCGCCAGAAAGCTCTATCTCGCCTGGAAGCCCGAGGGGAAGAAGATCATCCTGCGTCCAGCGGTGCGCAGATGGCCGGCCCCGGCGCTCGCCGCTCTCAAGGAGTGGTCGGCAAAGTGGCCGTGACAGTGGGGCGATGCCTTTTCAACGCGACAGCGCGGCTCTGACCGCGGCGGTGTTGCTGGCATGAACCTCCTCGTAGGGCGCGAAATAGAGCACGGCGCTCGAGGCGATTTCCTCCTCGACGAAGGATTTCAAGGAGGGATCGATATCCTGACCTGCGGCGATAGCGCCTGCCAAGTGCCGCAGATAGGCGCGGTTGGCGTCGATCAGATCCGGCCCATAACCGCCCGACGCAATCCGCTCCGCATCGCCATGCGCCGGCAGGATTTTTGCGATCGGCCAGGATGCCATCCGGGCGAGCTCCGCGATATGCGTGCCGATCTCGGCGGCTTCCGAAATATAGGTGATGGTGTCTTCCAGGGTGTCGCCGGCAAGCAGAAGCCGTTCGTCCGGCATCCAGACCACGTTGCCGTCAGCGCTGTGGATGGCGAAATGATGCAGTTCGATCCGGCGAGAGCCGACCGTCAGGTCCAGCCGGCCATCGAACAGGGTAGTCGGCATGGCGAGCGGTGAGATCGGCGGGTTGGCGCTCTCGATCTTCTCTCGGTTTTCGTTCAGCTTCTCGGCCGTCAGCGTCAGCGCGATGATTTCGCAATCGGAAAAGATCGCGTTCCCGGCAATATGGTCCTTGTGCCAGTGACTGAGCACGACGCGGATCTTGGCGACGCCGAGCCCCTCCAGATGGGTGCGGATCGCCTTGGCGTGGTCGAGCGAGATATGGGTGTCATAGACCAGCGCCTCACCCTGATCGACGATTGCATAGGAGGCGACGCCGAGCGAGTAGGCGCCGTCGTCCAGCCAGTTCGCGGTTTTCGCATGCAGCCGTTTGCCAGGCACCCGCCCATCGTAATAGGCAAAGATCCCGGGATAGGGCTCGAGAATTCGAAGGGTCGAGGTCATTGCACTCATGATAGCCATCACGCCACCAGCGGCGCGGCGACCGCCTTCAGTGCATCGCGGGCCGCCTTCGGGTCCAGCCGCACCTGCAATCCGCGCTGGCCGCCATTGATGAAGACATGCGGTTCGTCGAGCGCGGTGATCTCGATCGCGGTCGGCACGAGCTTCTTCTGACCGAAGGGGCTGATGCCGCCGACATGATAGCCGGTTGCCCGTTCCGCATCGGCGGGCTTCATCATGCTCGCAGATTTGCCACCGAATGCGGCCGCGAGCTTCTTCATCGAAACCTCGTGGTCCGACGGCACCACGACGCAGACCGCCTTGCCGTCCACCTCCGCCATCAGCGTCTTCAAGACACGACGCGGCTCCTCGCCGATCGCCTCCGCCGCCTGCATCCCGATCCGGTCCGCATTCGGATCGTAGTCATAGGTGACGGTGGCGAAGGCGACGCCTGCCTTTTCGAGCATCTGCGTAGCGCGGGTTGTCTTGGACATGGCTGGTTACTGATCGGGCTGCGAATGGACACGGTCGAGCTTGTCCAGAAGGGCGAGTCCGCGTTTCTTGTCCCCTTTCGCAGCACGCAGGCGAAAACGGGTCTCAATATCGAATTCAGCAAGCGCCCTCGAGGAGAATTCCTCGAAAAGCTTATTGATGCTGGTCCCCCGTGCTGCGGCCAGCGCTTTGAGGCGTTCATGCTGATCGGAAGGAAGCCGGATAGTCAAAGTGCTCATGTTTTCTTTCTCCAAGCCAGGAACTCACCAGCGGTGAAGATCTTCAGTTTCGGAAACGCGAGCTCTGCCTGGGCGAAGTCCCGCTTGTTCGCTGTTATGATGACCTCCGCACCGCCGCCGACCGCCAGTTCCATGACATGGTTGTCCGCCTCATCACGAAGGTTGGGCCGCCAGAGAAAATAGATAGGCACCCATTGGCAGCATGACAAAAAGGCATCCAACAGTTCGGTTCTCTCCTCAGCGGAAAGTGGTGCACGGCCGAAAAGGTGGTCGCGATGACAGACATCTTCATATTCGGAAAAAAGCGCATTCGCCATCAACGGAGTAATCTGTTCAAGCAAGCAAAGCCTGACGACCTGACGGGGGCTGCCCTCCGCATTCATGATGGCAGATACGAATATGTTCGTGTCGATGACGACCTTCATGAAATGATAGCATATATGCTATCATCTCTCTGTCAACGGATCAGCCGATTTCCTCTTCATAAACCTCCGGCTTGAAACCGACGATCAGCTTTCCGTCCGCTTCCAGCACCGGCCGCTTGATCATCGAAGGCTGGGCAAGCATCAGGGTGATCGCCTTCTCGCGGTCGAGGTCTGCCTTATCTGCTTCATCGATTTTCTTGAACGTGGTGCCAGCCCGGTTGAGCACGATCTCCCAGCCGGCGCGGTCCGTCCAGGTATCGAGATGAGCACGGTCGATGCCCTCGGCCTTGTAGTCGTGAAAAGTGTAGGTGACGCCCTTGCGGTCGAGCCAGTCGCGCGCCTTCTTCATCGTGTCGCAGTTCTTGATGCCGTAGATCGTGATTGCCATCGAAGCCTCTTCATATCGGCTCGACCGATACCAAGGGCACCCCCTGCCGTGCAAGCCTTTCGCCGTGGTTAACGGTTGTTATGTGACAGTTGCATGGCTCCCCTGTTCCGTTGTGCATTGCACAAAAACAGCACAGGCATCATATTTTAGCAGAACGAAAAAGGAGAGTTTCACATGTCCGTACAGAAAAGAATCCGTGGCAGCGCCATTGGCCGCGCCTTCGCAGTTATGAGCGCCGCAATCTCGGTTTCGGCTGCCGTGGAAAACCACCGCCGCCCGAACAACCGCGACCTGACCACCCTCGGCATCGACCCGAAGGCTTTCGATCGTCTCGGCTGATCAGTTCTTTCCCGGCCTTGCTTGGCTGGGAAGGGGCTTTGCATCTCAGCCTTAAGTATAAGGCTTTGCCGAATACCCGCGGAAACTGTCCGTTAACCATGCCATCCTATATTCTCCTAATATTCCGGGAGATGTGGATTTGGTCGGGCAGGTTGTCAGGGAAGAAGCGCCGTCGGGGCCTGTGTCTGTCGACGGCGATGTGTTGAAGCGGTCCGTCGCCAAGCTGGCGAACGAGGCTTCCGCGCTCGGCCTTCATCTGGTCGATATTGCCGGTGCTATCCAGGATACGGCTGCGCAATCCTCCGCACATGCGACATTGCTTGGTCGCCTGACGCAGTCCGCTCAATCGATCGCGGACGCCAACGGCCACGTTGCCCGCTCCCTTCAGGAATCCGACAAGCTGACGGCGAACGCGCGCAAGGTGCTCGGCGAGCAGGCTGAACAGCTTTCCGGCTCGATCACCGCGATCGATCACATGGTCCATGCGTCCCAGGAAATCGGCGCCGAGATCAAGCTGTTTTCCACGGCGCTCGGAGACGTCGGACGGTTGGCAGATGCGATCGGCATGATCGCCAGGCAGACAAACCTTCTGGCGTTGAATGCCGCGATCGAGGCGGCGCGTGCGGGCGAAGCCGGCAAGGGTTTTGCCGTGGTCGCGGCGGAGGTACGCGCGCTGTCGCTGCAAACCTCCCAGACCACGAGTTCGATCCAGGCCACGCTCGATCAGTTGAACAGCCGCATCGACAAGCTGGTAACGGCCGGCGAAGGTGCCAGCCAGTCGGCCGAGGGCGTCAAGACGACAGCGATGAAGGTTCAGGGCTCATTCAAAGGCGTCGAAGGCGTCATGACTCAGATCCTCGACAAGGCGTCCTCGCTCGCCGGAACGACCGAAACGGTCGACAGGCAATGCGGCGAGTTTGCCTCGTCGATTGCTTCCGCGGCAAGCGCGATCCTGAAATCCAATGACCAGTTGCAGCAGACCTCCTCCCGCGTCGGAGAGGTGGTGACGATTTCCGAGCGGATGATCCAGACGACGGCGAGCGCCGGCATCGAAACCCCGGACACTCCCCATATACGTGCCGTCATGGACTACGCCGCCGAGGTTTCCTCCGCCTTCGAGGCGGGCGTAAAATCCGGCCGCATCGATCTTGGCGCCTTGTTCGACCGGCAATATGTCGCGATCCCCGGTAGCGATCCCGTCCAGTACATGACGCGCTTTACGGAGTTCACCGATACCGTGCTGCCGCCTATCCAGGAACGGGCGGCCGAAGGCGATGCCCAGGTCGCATTCTGCGCTGCCATAGATGAAAACGGCTACCTGCCGACCCACAATCGAAAATTCTCGCAGCGTCAGCGTCCGGGCGACGTGACCTGGAATACCGCCAACTGCCGCAACCGGCGCATCTTCAACGACCGCGTGGGCTTGGCGGCCGGCCGCAACAAGGAGCCTTTCCTGCTGCAGACCTACCGCCGCGACATGGGCGGCGGTGAGTTTGTGCTGATGAAGGACATTTCCGCCCCGATCACCGTCAACGGGCGCCATTGGGGCGGTCTGCGTCTCGCTATCAAGGTTTGATATCGGGAGGCGGGTCGGTCATACCGCGTAGGCCGCGTCCAGCGCTGCAATATCGATCTTCTTCATCGAGAACATCGCCTGCATGACGCGATAGGCGCGGGCGCTATCGCTATCCGTCAGCATTTTCGGCATCCTGGCGTAAGTGACCTGCCAGACCAGCCCGAAACGATCCGTCAGCCAGCCGCAGGGCTGTTGCTGGCCGCCCTCGACGAGCTTGTCGTAATAGTGGTCGATCTCGTCCTGCGTCTCGCAATGGACAAGGAAGGAAACCGCGCCGTTGAACTTCGCCAAAGGTCCGCCGTTGATCGCCGCGAAATTCTGGCCCTCGAGCTCGAAGCCCATCGCCATCACCGAACCCTTGAGCCCGGGACCGGCATCCCCAAAACGCGAGACATCGGTGATCCTCGAGTTCTCGAATACCGAGACATAGAAATTGACGGCTTCTTCCGCGTTGTTATCGAACCAGAGATGCGGAACGATCTTGTGCTTCTGGATGGCCATTGTTCTCTCCTCAAAAGGGCGATCGTCCATAGGACGCTCAGGCGCCCGCCGATCCGACTCGCCTGGCAGAATTCTTTCAGATCATCATGCGGAGCTGTTCCGGCCGCGTCGGATAGGCAGGAGCATTCGGATCGAAGCTCCATCTTCCGAATTCCTCGTGCCGCGTCTCGCCGCAATGGCTGTAGACCAGCATGAACTCGCCGGCGATCCAGGCATAATTCCGCTCGATGGGCATGGGTTCTATGCGCCCGCAGCCATAGATCAGCGTTACATGCGGCGTAGTGTCCGCCATCCAGTAGTTCGGAAGGTTGTGGCGGGCGAGAGCGCGGCGCAGCATCTGCGCGAACTGGACGACCACCGGATTGCCCCTGGCGCGATAGAGGGCGAGATGACGCTTGCCTCCGAACAGGGCGCTGCTGTCGAGCGTGATCGGGACAGGTCTCGCCTGGAGGCTGGCTGCGACCATCTTGGTTGCTTCGATAAGCGGTATGGGCGGCTCTTCGAACTGCTCCATGCAGAGCAGGCTCATATGGAGAAGATCGGCGGGATAGGCATCGCGGGTATTCTCGTTCGCGGCGTGGATCATTGCGTCGCCATGCATGACGAGACCGAGGGGATTGGACGGCTTCAGCACGAACATGAGCTTGCTCTTGCGCCGGGCAGGCGGGGCCGGTTTCGAAAGCCAGCCTTCGCCAAAGGGGAGCGAAGGCTGGCCAGCGTGCTTGCGCAAGCTCATCTTGCTACCGTCATAGTAATGCGACCTCATGCCGTTGAACGAAATCTAGCGGGACTCCCTGGATGAGTAAAGAACAAATGCGGAACAATTGCAATCATGGTTAATTCGCGAGCCGGCCCGGCAACGGCTTGAGCTGATAGGCCTGCCAGAAGAAGCTGTCGGCGGCAGCCTGATCGTAGGAGAAGTTGCGGGCTTCCTTGATCTTGCCGTCCTCGATGCGGAAGGCGAGCACCCAGACCGTATCGACATTGGCGCCGTCACGGTTCGACCAGCCCCGATGCATGTCGATCACCCAGTTTTCGTCGGCCATCAGTGCGATGAGTTCCGCGCGAAAGCCGGCCTTTCCGAGTTGCTGGAAGAACGCGGCGACTTCCGCCTTGCCGCGTTTCGTGCCTGCGAGCGGGTGGTGGCCCGGAATATGCCATTCGATGTCTTCGGCGAAGAAGGATGCCACCTTGGTCATGTCGCCGCTGCCGTAGGCGGCATAATAGTCGGTGATGACCTTGCGGTTCTGTTCGGGGCTGGCGGCCATGGCGGGCACTCCTGAAAAGAGGATGGCGGTGACGAGCAGCGCTCGGAAGCTGGTTTTGAACATGGGTTCCTCCTCAAGGCTCAGCGGATTTTCGGGGCGCGTTCGGCCGCACGTGCAACGAGCCCTCGGTCGCCGGCTTCATGCGTCGCAGTCATGGTCAGCGCGGACACTTTCCAGGCGGCGTCAACCTTGACGAGTTCGTAGCGGTAATGGCCCGTCAGTACCCAGAGATCGGTCCCGATACGATGGGTGGCCTGGAAATCGGCCTCGGCGGTTGCTTTCGCACCTTCAAGGCTCGTGACCCTGTGATTGGTCACGACGTGCTGCGTCTCGTCGAAACCCGGCAGGAAACCGGACCATTGCCGGATTATGTCGTCGGCCGCCTGGGTCGTTGGCGTGCCTCCCCAAAGGCTCGTGTAATCGAGCGTCACCTGGTCTGCAAAGGCGCGACGTACCCGGTCCCATTGATGCCGGTCGGGGCCGGTCGCGATGTCGGTGATCGTGTCCATGATCGCCGCACGGTCCTGGGGAGCGATCTGCCCAGACGCGTTGGCGCGGGTGAAATGCGCTGCTGCGGCGTCCGTCGCGATGGTCACCGGTTGCGACCGATTGTAGAAATCGAACTGGCTGATACCGTCGAGCCAGAGCTCCGATTTTTCACCCGGTAGCAGTGCGTAAAATGCATGCGCGCCCTGCGGCACGGCGGCTCCCTCCGAATGGACGATCAAGGTGGGCTTGTCGAGCTTCGCCCCGAGCGAAACGGAATCGTAGGTCAGCCACGGCTCCCAGGAGGCGAGATTGAACCGGTTGTCATATTGCGGGACAAGGCCCCGATCCGCCTCTGTGTAATAAGGGATCCGATACATGAGCGAAGTCTGGTCGGTCATGCTAGCAGCGGTGATGGTCCTCGGCTGGCCCCGATCCTCGGAGGTCTCCGCCTCGCGTGACGTGGCGATCAGCTTGGAAACACCTTCCCGTCCGCCATAAACGTGCTCGACGATCTGTCGGTTGTGCAGCCAGGGCGCGATCAGGGCGACGGCAGCGAAATTCGCGTTGCCCGTCGCCGCCGCTGCCATGTATCCCGCCGAGGCGCAGATGCCGAGCCCGTTGATATTGACCGCGTCCACTTCCGGCAGTGTCGCCATGAACGCGGCGGCCGCAGCGATGTCGCGGGTCTTTTCGGCTGGATCCTCCTTGAAGCGAATTTCACCGCCGGACTGTCCCCAGCCGCGGTGATCGAAGGCGAGTGCGGCAAAACCGCGTTCCGCCATTTCGCGGGCGTAGAGGCCGGACATCTGCTCCTTGATCGAGGTCCAGGCGCCGCTGACGACCACACCCGGACGTCTTTCTCCGGATCGGTAGTCCGGCGGCAGATAGAGCGTGCCGGCGAGCGTCGCGCCTCGGTTCTCGAAGGAAACCCTACGGGTCTGGATATCCTCCGCGATGGCGGCAGAACCCATCACCGCGATGCAGAAGGTTGAAACAGCTGCGGCTTTCATGGCGTTTCTCCTGTCTCATGTCGAATGACGGGAGGTTGGCAGCTTTGCCGCGGCGGCACAGGCGCGGTTCTTGGCGTTCGTTATGCGATTATTGCTTCAATTGGCTCTGAAGGCAGCGGGCGTCGTGCCCGTCTGGCGACGGAAATGCTGGCCGAACCGCGAGACGTCTTCATAACCGACGCGCGCAGCAACGGCGGAGATCGGCAAGGGGGTCGTCTTCAGGAACAGTTTCGCCAGCTCCATCCGTTCATGAATGACATATTGATGCGGCGATCTGCCGAGCGCCTTGGTAAATGCCCGCACGAAATGAAAACGGCTCATTGCCGCTTCGGCTGCCATGTCTTCAAGTGACAGATTGGCGGTGAGGTTGTCGTGAATGTAGTCGAGCGCACGGTGCAGCCGCCGGTCGTCGATGCCGACAAGCCTCGGTTGGGCCGGGGCCAGGACCTGGGCGAGGTGGGCCGCGAGCGCCAATTGCATCGTTTCGTGGTAGAGCGCCGACGCATGACCGGCGATCGAGACTGTTTGGTGAGCAAGCTGCGCCAGCAACGGGTCGAAGGCGCCGACGACCGGCCGGAAGTCCGAATGTTCGAAGCCCACATCGGCGAGCAGGTTTTCGGGTATTTCGAGCCTCAGGAAAGACAGCGCCTCGTCGTATTCGCAGATACCCGTCGCACCGGCCGGCAGGATCCAGCCTTCGCCGGCTTTCAGCGGCAGATGTAGCCGTTTGTCAGAGCCGATGGCGATCCTGTGGCGCTCCTGATCGACGAGAAAAAGCCCCAGCGCCAGGCGCGATATCGCAAAGCGTCCGCCGCCGGGAGGCGTATGCAGCCTCTCCGCCGTCAGTCGCGCCAATGCTTGCGATCCGCTCATGGGGAAAAATTTAAGGAGCGGCCAGGGAACTTCAACCAGCAGTTCTGTGAGAACTTCGCCTTTGCAGGCAAGAAACAGGTTGAATCCTTGGGCCTAAGGCACGATTTTAAGGTCAAATCGCAATGCGGAGGTTTCCTCATAACAACGCATCAATACCTGATTTTTCAAACCGCAGCCGGCTTCTGCGGCATCGCTTGGAATGAGGTCGGTATCACTCGTTTCCAACTGCCCACCAAAAGCGCGGATTCGACCGAGAAGCTGTTGCTGCGCCGGCTGTCTGAAGCCGAGCCGGGCACGCCGCCGGCCGAGGTTCTGGAGGCTGTCGACGCCGTGAAGCGTTATTTTGCGGGCGAAGAAGTCGATTTCTCGAAGGTCAAACTCGATCTCGAAGGCCAGGACGATTTCTTCAAGCAGATCTATGCCGCCGCCCGCCGGATCGGCTGGGGGCATACGACGACCTATGGCGCGATCGCCAAGGAACTCGGCGCCGGTCCTGAGGCCGCTCGTGATGTCGGCCAGGCGATGGCGAAAAACCCCGTGGCGCTGATCATCCCATGCCACCGCGTGCTCGCCGCCGGCGGCAAGATCGGCGGATTTTCGGCTCCGGGCGGCTCGACGTCGAAGACCCGCATGCTGGAACTCGAAGGCGTGCGCCTGGCGCCACCGGAGCCGGCACAGCAATCCCTGGGGTTCTGAAGCCCTCAACGACAAGACAGCAGGCACCGTCTCCGCGACGGCAACCCAGTTCGTGTCATGTTGCCGGGCTCCCCAGCCCCTCCACCAGCGCGCTCAAGGCCGCATCCAACGGGGCCGATCCCACCTTCTCGGGCACCAACAGCCCATCGATCGTAAGCATGGTCAAGCCGTGGATGAGCCCCCAGCCGGCTGCCGCCTGACCTTCTATGGGCCGCTTGCGAATGCTGCCTGCGGCTTGGCCGAGCCGGAGGATTTCGCGGAGAATATCGAATACCGCCAGCGCCCGCTCATTGAGATGCATTCCCACCGCTTTTCCCTCCTCCGCGCTAAACATCAGGCGGTAGAGAGCCGGGTTCTCCGTTCCGAACGCGAGGTAGGCCCGAGCTATCGGAGTGATTTCGTCGCGCAGAGTTTCGGGCGCTTCAGGCTTCGCAGCCGACAGGGATTCGCGCAGCCGGTCGAACCCGATCATGGCGAGTTCTGCCAGCAGCGCGGCCTTGTCGGGGAAGTGCTTGTAAGGTGCCGCATGGCTTACGCCAGCCCGGCGGGCGACTTCCCGCAGCGTGAATTGCCAGCCCTTCTCCTCCGCAAGCATATCCAACGCCGTCTCGATAATCGCACGACGGAGATCACCGTGGTGATAGGGGCGGCTGGGTGTGTCCTGCATGGTTCCTCTAAGTTTCCCGTGCTTACATTGTTGACAGTGACTACTTAAGCGCCTATGTCAATGGCATAAGTTTCTCCTGTCTACATTGGAGTGGGTCATGAAC
The DNA here is from genome assembly GCF_002968675.1 of Neorhizobium sp. T25_13. Lineage (NCBI taxonomy): Bacteria > Pseudomonadati > Pseudomonadota > Alphaproteobacteria > Hyphomicrobiales > Rhizobiaceae > Neorhizobium > Neorhizobium sp. T25_13. The sequence goes on along the minus strand of NZ_PVBI01000005.1, from coordinate 248,847 downwards.
GCAACCGCAAATACCACCGACGCTGATCGGCTAGGCACTCTCCTCGCGGCCCAGCGTGCTGCGTTCCTGCGTGACGGGGCGCCCTCGCTGGCGCAGCGACGCGCTGATCTGGTCAGGTTCAGGGCCACCTTAATTGCACACCGCAAAGCGATCGAAGATGTCATCAATGCCGATTTCGGGCATCGCTCGAGATATGAGACGGCGATCATGGAGGTTGGAGGGGTCGCCGAGGGCACGAAATATCTGATCCGCAACCTTCGCAAATTCATGGCGCCGACCCGCCGCCACGTTGCTCTGCACATGCGGATGGGCAAGGCCCGGATCGAATATCAGCCGCTTGGCGTCGTCGGCGTAATGTCGCCGTGGAACTATCCGGTGAACCTCGCGCTGATGCCGGCCGCAACAGCGATCGCGGCCGGAAACCGGGTGATGCTGAAACCCTCGGAGTTCACGCCCGCCACCAATGTGCTACTCGCAAAAATGTTCGGCGAGATATTCTCCGAGGATCAGTTCGCGATCGTGACCGGTGATGCGACTGTCGGGGCCGCATTCACGGCCCTGCCGTTCGACCATCTCGTCTTCACCGGCAGCACCGCAGTGGGGCGGGCGGTGATGAAGGCTGCCAGCGACAACCTTGTCCCGGTCACCCTCGAATTGGGAGGCAAATCGCCGGTCATCGTCGCCAAAGGCCATTCCCTCGACCAGACGGCGGCGTCCATTGCTTTCGGCAAGCTGCTCAACGCCGGCCAGACGTGCATCGCTCCCGATTACGCACTCGTCCACGAAGACGACGTCGACTCGTTCGTCGAGGTGTATGACCGGAAAGTGGCGTCCTTCTATGCGGAGGGGCCGACGAGTGAACACTATACTTCCATCATCAACGAGCGGCACCTCGCTCGACTTCAAGGCCTGATCGAGGATGCGAGCGCCAAGGGAGCGCGGATCGTCGAGGTCGGCAACCGGCCCGGCGAGGCATCCCGTCGCCCCAACACGCTGGCGCCAACCGTCGTGCTTGGCGTCACGGACACCATGCGCATCGCTCATGAGGAGATCTTCGGCCCGGTCTTGCCGGTCTTTCCCTACCGCGACATCGGCGATGCGATCGCCTATGTGAATGCCCGGGCTCGGCCGCTCGCGCTCTACTATTTCGGTGCCGACGATCAAGACCGGCGCATGGTGCTGAGCCGAACAACCTCAGGCAACGTCACTATCAACGGGACGATCATGCACATCGCCCAGGATGACTTGCCCTTCGGCGGTGTCGGGCCCAGCGGCATGGGCGCTTACCATGGTGTCGAGGGCTTCCGTACGCTCAGCCATGCCAAGGGGATCTACGAGCAAGGTCGCTGGAACCTCTCAAACCTGCTCCACGCCCCGTTCAGGCAGCCGATCGATATCATCCTCAACATGATGCTTCGGTGACCAGCATGCCGTCATCCGATCAATCCCGGGAGCATCAGCACATGACCACCCACACACCGTTATCGCTACGCGGCTCATGCGAATGCGGCGCCTGCTCGTTCGAGGTGCACGCGTCGCCGAAAGCCAGGTTCCGGTGCCACTGCCTGATCTGCCAAGCGTTCAACGATAGACCGTTCGCGGATGTTGTCGCTGTTCGTGCCAGGGACGTAGTGCTGAAAAACGCCGCCAATATCTCGTTCAGGAAATACCGTCCGCCGCCGAACTTCAATCGCGGGGTCTGCCGGACTTGCGGCAAGCCCGTTGTCGAGGTTGCGGTTGCCGGGCCGTTCAAGGTGATGTTCATCCCGGCCAGCAATTTCAAGTCCGAGGCCCAGCTGCCGCCGGTTGGGATGGATATATTCTATCACCGTCGCGTGCTGGACATGCCCGGTAGCTTGCCCAAGTACAGCGGCTATTTCGCGAGCGAATTCGCAGTCGGAAAAATGATCATGAGTGGCTTGTAGCGGGCCGGCAGCGACCTGCCCGGCGTCAGTCGCGCGATATGGACAGCCCTGCGAGAAGCGGAGCGTATGCGGCGAGCCTGCGGGATACGAACTCCGTGAAGAGTTGCACGCGCTTCGTCTTGCGTGTCTCCCCCTGTGTGAGAAGCCAGAGCGTTCCGTACATGTGCAGCTCGGTGCCCGGCACCCTCACCAGGTGGGGGTCGGCATCTCCGACGAAGCACGGCAGCGTCGTGATCCCGAGCCCTTGCCGCACGGCAACGACCTGCGCCTCTGCGTCCGTGGTCCGAAATGGAACCCCCGTGGTTCGAACCTCACCTTCGCTGGCCCAATCCGGAATTCCATGAATGCTGATGACGACCCACCGAATGGGATCAGGCGCGCCCGCACGCCATGCGGCCAGTCGATCGCGGGACATGTAGACGCCGCCGAACACCTCCGGTCCCTTCAAGCCGTGAAGATTGAGTGGCAGGGTCTTGCGGTCGTAGACGACGCGGATCGCCACGTCGGCCTCTCGGTTGGTCAGATTTGCCAGATCGCCGGACGACAGGATTTCCATCTCGATGTCCGGATGCAGACGCGCGAAATCGGCGAAATCCGGCATCAGCAGGTGTGTCGCAAGCGGTGGAGCCAGCGTCACCCGCAGAAGCCCGCGTACGCTCTGGTCGCGCCCGAAGACGCGCGTCTCCAGCTGGTGCGACGACGCTTCCATCTGGTGCGCGAGTTCGAGGACCTCCTCTCCCGCAGCCGTCATGCGGTAGCCTGAAGGCAGCTTTTCGAACATCTGCGCCCCGAGGCGTTCCTCGAACTGAGCGATGCGTCGCAGCACGGTCGAGTGATTGACCCCGAGGCCTTCGGCGGCAGCCCGCACTGAGCCTCCGCGCGCCACGGCAAGAAAATATCGAATGTCATCCCAGTCGATCATGGTGCAATCCGGCACCGCGCGGTGCGTCTTCCCAAAGTCCCTATCCGACGCTTCGTACAGCAATGCGGGCGGCTATCATAGCTATTGTCGATCAGCACGGCCCAGTTCCGAACGGCGGACATTGATCGTCGCGGCTGGCGTCAGTCTTCCAGCCGGATCGATTTTGCACCACCGATGTGCGCGTTTCCACACTCAGAAACTGATGCTGGCAAACCTATTTCGAGGGTCTCGGGGGCGTCCCCGAACGACCAAAGGATGCATGACATGAACAGACTGAATGGAAAAACCGCCGTGATCACCGGCGGCGCTACCGGCATCGGCCTCGCCGCTGCAAAGCGCTTCATCGAGGAGGGCGCCTTCGTCTTCATCTTCGGCCGTCGGCAGGAAGCGCTCGACGCCGCTGTGGCCGACCTCGGCCCCAACGCCCGCGCGGTCAAGGGCTCGGTCTCCAATCTGGCCGACCTCGACCGGCTTTACGCGGCGGTGAAGGCCGAGCGCGGAACCCTCGACATCGTCTTCGCCAATGCCGGGGTGGGAAGCCAGCTTCGGCTCGGCGAGATCACCGCCGAGCACATTGACGAAACCTTCGACATCAATGTGAAGGGTACGATCTTCACGGTCCAGAAGGCGCTGCCGCTGATGGGCGGGGGCGGTTCGATTATCCTGACCGGATCGAGCGCCGGCACCACGGGCGCCCCGGCATTCACCGCCTACAGCGCGAGCAAGGCGGCAGTGCGCAACCTCGCGCGGACCTGGGCGGAGGACCTGAAGGGCACCGGCATTCGGGTAAACGTGCTGTCGCCTGGGGCGGCGGCGACCGAACTCGCGAAGGAAGCGCTGGGCGAGGAGGGCCTGAAGGCCTACGGCTCGATGACTGCGCTCCAGCGAATGGCCGATCCGGCGGAGGTTGGGGCGGTTGCCGCCTTTCTCGCGTCGTCTGACAGCAGCTTCATGACCGCTAGCGAGGTCGCTGTCGATGGCGGCCTTGCGCAACTCTAACGCCGCTACGCCCGGCCAAGCGCTCCATTCGATTATTCGGACCGCCGCAGGGCTCGATAAATAACCCAGGGCCGTTGAAGGCTAAGTAATCAATATCAACACGGATCGGAGAAGTATTGTGAGCTACGCAATTGTAGGATTCGGCAAGGTAGGCCAGGCCCTCGCCCAGGCTTTCGCCCGTAAAAACATCGAGGTGGCCGTCGCGAGCCGCCGTCCGCCCGAGGCGTTGGCGCCGCAGGCTCGGGCGATTGGACTTAACGTCGTCGCCAAATCGCTGCGGGATGCGCTCGAGGCCGACACGATCATCCTGGCGGTCCCGTTCGGGGAGCATCGCGAGGTTGCGAAGGCCCTGCCGAGCTGGAAAGGCAAGACAGTCATCGATGCGACGAACACGTTTGGCGTTCCCCCTGAAGAGCTGGACGGCCTCCCGTCCTCCGCCTTCGCCGCAAAATCGTTCACCGGCGCCAGGTTCGTGAAAGGCTTCAATCACATGATCGCAGCCACCCTGGCTACCGATCCGGTCGTCGAGGGCGGCCACCGGGTCGTCTTTCTGTCTGGTGACGACGAGGACGCGATCGCTCCCGTGGCGGATTTGGCCAAACAGCTCGGGTTCGCACCCGTCAAGCTCGGAAAACTCAACGAGGGTGGCGCGCTGGTGCATGCACGCGACCGCACCTGGGGCCAGCTCATCTTCCAGGATTTGTACAAGAAGGAGCAGTGATCGATCTACGACCGTGTGATCGACACCGAGAACCGGTCGCGCGCGGCTGAAAAGTTGTAGACGGCTTCTCGCGAATGGCTTCATAAACAGGAGCGGCTAAAGCTGTCAGCTCGCAATCAGCGATCCTGATCCAGTCGATTGTGCACTACAACGCCAATAGAGCCCGACATCGTGAACTGCTTCGTCGCAGCTACCACCTTAGAAAGCGTCGGCCGGCAAAATACCCCGCAACGGCCACAATGAGTATAGCGATTGGATACCAGGTTGCGACGAACAACGGACTGTCGTCGGGACAATTGGAGGCGTAAAGGGTGGCTGCAATACCGGCGGATGCCAATGCCGCGATTGCCCCGGCTTGACCGGGGTGATCCGGCGCACCATGGCGCATCACCAGAAAGAGGAACATGGTCGGCGCTAACGAGAGGATCGGGATGACCGTCAGGCAATGCAACGCATTGTGGCCCAACAGTCTGGTTCCCCAAAGATCGGCCGGGGTGACGACCATTTCGATGGTAGCGGCGGCGATCAACAGCGCTGGTGCCAGCAGCAATAACCAGCGCCGAGCCGTTGCGCTCTCCCCTGGACGGATAAGGCTTTCCATCAGCGATGCCGCCACAAAAAACAGCGCCAAGGTGGCAATGAACTTGAATGCGAAGCGCGCAGTCAGGATGGCTTGAGCAAAATCAGGTCGAACACCCAGGACCGAAAAGAACACCAATCCCGCCACCAATGCGCCAGCAGCTGTCGCCAGAGCAAGCGCCCTCGAGAGGTTGACGGGCCGCCGTGTGTCCTCCGATATCAGATTGATCAGGTCTTCCGTGTTCACTTAAATACTCCGTCTGCGGCTGGCCTGACGAGGACGGTCCCATTCTGTCAAGCGATCTTGCACAGGATTGGCAATCCTAGCATGATCAACGATGGTGCCATATCCGCAAGCGGATCTCGACCTCACGTTCGACATAACGCCATTCTTCGGTCGCCCGCAATCGAAAGAGCATGGCATCGAATTGAGGGGCACTTTCCTCCGCGAATTCGAACCAGGTGAGAAAATCGAAAGGCTCGCCGAGATCTCGACTGTGATAGAGGCGTCGAGCGACCGCCGGCAAATAGTCCATCCCGATCTGAAAATGCGCCGACCTCTCCTGAATGATGGCCCGGCGCTCGTCCTGCGCAAGAGACCACCAAAGGTCCGACTTGCGGATCGGGATCAAGACCGCGAGGCACGCCGTTGCGCGGCCCAGCGGTGGTTGGCGTTCTGCAAGCCGATCGAGCTCGACACGGGTCGTGTATCGCGCGCTGCCAGCTGTTCCGCGCAGAACCCAGGCCACCGGATCGGGTAATATGACCTGATTGGTGTCCATGACACTAAGACGAGGCGCAACATCCAGACCCTTGCCTGCAATGGCGCGCGTTGCCTCTACCTGCCATTGACCATCTTCACCAGCCACGAAGTATGTCGGTTTTACCATCGTGACCTACCAGCGCAACAGTCGGTGGCCAAGCAAAGCACCGGTCCCGGCAACTATCGAAATGGCAATCGGATACCAGAGCATTACAAAGAGCGGGCTGTCATCATCGCAATTGGCTGCGTAGAATGTCGCCGCGATCCCTGCCGCTACGAGCCCGGCAACAGCTCCCGCGACCGCCGGTCGGGTGGGGGCAGCGTATCGAAGCGCGTAGAGAAAACAGGCAAGAGGACCCACCGATAAGAAGGGGATAATCGTCAGGCAGAGGCTGGAATTATGCCCGATCATGCGCGTCACCCATGTCTCAGACGGCATGACCAACAGTTCAAGGATCGCCGCTGCAATCATCGACAGAGCGGGAACCAATAGACCGAATGCCGTCAACTGAACCGGGACCCCCGGTTTTCCGATCCGGAACATGACCATCCCACCGGTCAGGGTGACAGATCCCGTGATCAGGAATTTGAACAGGAAGCGGCTCGTCTCGATGGCCGTACCGAAGTCCGCACGCAAGCCGATGACCGCGAAGAATGAAATGGCGGCGATCAAAGTGGCGGCAGTGGCAGCATGCATCAGGGCATGATCAAGATTCAGTCGAACCGGCGTATCCTGCACGAGCAGTTCGATCAACTCCTCAGTCTTCATGTCGCCCGCCCCGAATAGAGAGCAGCCAACCCCTTCAATGCCCTATGTAGGGAAACACGTACCGCCACCTCTGTCATTTCCAGGCGATCGGCGGTTTCCCGAATACTCGACCCTTCAATCGATATCGATTGAACGATTGTTCGTTGCGGATCCTTGAGCTTGCCCAGAATCTGTTCGATATCGATGCGATCGGAGGCTGCGATGCGTTCGTCTGTTTTGAGTGTAGCAATGACGTCCTCAAGCGGTACTGACTGCCTGCCACGGCGCCGCAGGCTATCGACCACCTTGTTGCGAACGATTACCGATAGCCATGGCCCCAATGGCCGTGACGGATCCCATGTCCCGCGCTTGAGATGGATAGTAAGCAGTACTTCCTGAACCACGTCCTCAGCCTCGCTGGCCGGCGCACCGAACTGGTCACAACGCTTCCGCGCCATCACCCGTAAATGTGGTGTGAAGGCCGTCAGGAATTTGTGATAGGCGTGGCTGTCGCCCGCAATCGCTAAACGCAGCCAGGATGCCCATTCCTTTTCACGCGCCAGATCTGTCATCCGACATATCCTTCTTCGGTGGTTCTCGTGCAATTGTTACAGAGACCAGCCAGATTTTTTTGCGTGTGGGATATCGGGCCAAAGCGTGCAAGGGTTTGAACGTTCATGTCATCGATCATGAGATAAGATTGTCTGACTGTGATTGGGGTTCCAGCAGTGCAAAAATGGGCCGGATAAGACCTTCCAGAAGGTCTCTTTCAGGACGCGTGCGCGCAAGCACACGAATACCAAGCAGTGTGCCGAGGAGCGTGCCGGCCATGTCCGACGCTTTTTGGCAACGATTGATCGATCCGTCTTCCTGGCCCCTTTCGACGCAGCTCCTGAAGAAAGCCTCGACCTGCACCAGGACTTGAGCCACCACACGCTGAAACTCATCATCATGTGGCGCGACCTCAAGCGCGGAATTGACCAACATGCAGCCTTTCCGCTTGGTATCGCTCAACGACCGCTCAATAATTTCGTTGAAAAATGCGCTGATCGCCTCGCGCGGCGGCTTCGTTTCGAACCGGCCGACACGGTCGCCGAAGCTCCGTTCGACATAAAAATCGAGGGCTTTGCGATAAAATGCGTGCTTGTCGCCAAAGGTATTGTAGATGCTCGCGGTGGTCAGCCCGATTGCCTGGGCCAGATCACGGATTGAAGTTGCCTCGTAGCCGTGTTCCCAAAACCGCTCGACAGCCAGCAGCAACACATTTTCTTCATCAAATTCTCTGGGTCTGGCCATATATCCTGTCTCCCAGAGCATTGATCGGAACAGCCGACATGCCCAAGGTTATTGCCAATCCATTCTAGAACATACGATCTAAAACTCAACCCTATGTGATTCAGCCTTCGGCGACTTTCTAGTTAAAAAACCTCGACGTCAGCCTGTTAAGGCCGGAGAGCAGCCCGACAACGGCAACCCCGAAGATCACGTATCGCAGCTCCTCGAACGGGGTGCCGCTCAGATAATCCAGACCATACAGCCATGCGAGGATGATCAGGATGGTAGCAATCAGCGCCAGCAATAGACCGAACAGATGGCGCCAGGCTCTTTTCACGCCCAGGGTCATGCACCAGGCTCCTCGCTGAAACTGTCGACCTTGAAAATCAGCAGATTATCGCGGCGTTCGATATTGCCTTCAAGCACCACCGGTAAACCGGCCTTGTCGAGCAAGGCGGCTGGCATCGGTCCTCCGTCCTTTGAAGCGAGAAGAAAGAAGATGTGGCTGTCCACAGGTGCAGTGGAAACGAAGACCGGTGGAACGCCTCCAGAAATACACAGATTGGCGCAGGCCTTGTGCGCGAGGCCCATTCCCGGCTTCATGGCGCCAGCACTGCATTTCCCGTCGCAGATCTCGCCCGTCAAACGCCACCGACCGAGATTCTCCACCGCGGATGTGACCGGCAGGGCCGGCATTTGCGGTTTGGCTGCTTTCAGGTCGTCTTCGCCGCCGATCAGCAGCATGACCAGGTCTCCGCGCTTAACGAAGATGCCACCTGCCTGGGCGGCTTTGCCCGCAAGCGGCAGCGCCCTGTCGTCCACCCCGAACTTGCCCGCGCCCGCCAGCATGATAGCGCGCGCGGGTTTTGTGCCGTCGGCGGGAATGCGCAGTATCGGATAGGGCCTTACCTCCATTGTGCCGATCAGATGCTCTCCGGAGAGCTCATCCGCATAATTGCCCGCGCCTGGACTTTCGGTATTAAGGGACAGCAACGCCGAAGTCGTCGCCATGGCGGCAATGAAGAACACGATGAACCCGATCATCAGCCCCCTGACATCGGCTGGGACTTTCTTGAAGTAACCGACAAAAAATCCACCTTCTAAAGGTTTCAGCATCAAACCGTCCCTTCCTTTTTCGGCGCGGCAGCCGCGGGAAGCAACTCCGCGGGGATGGCCAACGGTTCCACCTTTGTGCCAAGAGGCAAGGGTTCCGGATCGACCAGAATGCCTGAGCCCTCCAGGCGAAGGCGATATTTGCGGATCCGCTCGCGGAACGGCGGTGGCGAACAACCGTCCTCGGGCCGATATTGATAGCCATGCCATGGGCAGGTGATAAAGCCGATGACGACCTTGCCTTCGCCGATGGGGCCGTTCTGGTGCGAGCAGATATTGGATACGGCTGAAAGACCACCCTTTGAACGGAAGACGGCAATGCGTTCGCCGCCCGGTGCCATCCCGATGATCGCCCTGCCTTCGGCAATCTCGTTGACGTCACCGACGATCACCCAAGGCGCCTCGGGGGCCTTTTTCGACGCAGTCGCGTCAGCCGATGTCTCTCGCCGACCTGCGATGAGGTGCAGGACGCACAGCGTAGCCAATCCGCCGAGCGACAAAAATGCCAAAGCAAGATCCCGGCGATCGATCAGAGCGCCGAGCGCCACATGCAGGATGACCGCAGCATAGGCGAAGTAGACGCTCATGTGGATCGCCTTCCACACCGGCGGCGTCAGGAAGGAGAGCCAGAAATCGTGGCTGGTTACCGCAAGGATCGCCAGAATGACGAGCGCGAAGACGCCGAAGAGTTCGAAAGGAAAGCCGGCGATGCTCGTAAAGCTGGTATTGCTGGTGAAGAGCGCCGTGAGCTGTGGTGTTGGGCTAAAGGAGAAATACCATCCGAGCACATAGTAGGCGTGCGTGGCTGCGATGATCGCGGTCATCACGCCAAAATGGCGGCGATTGTAGAGGAGCGGAACGAAACGCGCATCGATCCGCGCCAGTGGCCCGATTGCGAGGACGATGGTCAGCATCAGCAAGGCCAGAGACCCGAAGGCACGCATCCGCTGGATCGGCAGGTCGGTATCCCGGAGTGCGGAGGATATGATTGGTCCCAGCCGCAGGAAAATAAGGATATAGATGAAGATCCCGGCCAGCATGACCGCGTCATAGATGACCTTGGTCTTGTTCCAGATGACTGGCTTGTAGGATAGGCTCACGGTTGCTTATCCCTCTGTGTTGCGGTGGCATCCAGGCGCACAGCCGGCGCATCGGTCGGCAGTTTCGGAACGCTAGCAAAGATAACAATAAGCATGATCGGGATAACGACCGCGATGCCTGTCCAGATCACTGTGTGCGCGCGACGGTGACGGCGTTGCATGCTAGCGTTCTCCCCTGGAAAGTCTGGTCCACCGCCAGACGACCAGCGGCCAGAGGAGAACGAGCCCGGGGATAAGGAGCGGCCGGACCGCATAGGCGTCACGTGCCCCCGGATCGACCTTGTCGAATCCGAACAGCAGAAAGGCGGCGGCGATGGCAAGACCGATGCCGGCCCAAAGCATCAATCCTGCGGAGACGGGATCGGAGATCGAAACCATGGGACCCTCAGGTGCGGCCGGTCGCCGGTATGGCCGCACCGGTGACGATGCCTGCTGCAGGCGAAATGAGGAACCCGATGAGCTTGGCGATATCCATTGGCTGAACCCAACTGTCCCTCTTCGCATTCGGCATCGCCGACCGGTTTTGCGGCGTGTCGATCGTGCCCGGCAAAATACAGTTGGCGGTAATGCGCTTGTCGCGGTTTTCCGCGGCGATCGCTTCCGTAAGCCGGATCACCGCCCCCTTCGATGCGGCATAGGCGGCTTGATTGGCGCCGGCCTTTAGTCCCGGCGCTGCCGCGACATGGACGATGCGGCCGTAGCCTGCCTGCTGCATCGGTTTCAGGGCCGCTGCACTAATTGCATAAGCCGTTCTGGCATTCATCTGAAACAACCGGTCCCACTGGTGCATGCCCGTCTCGTCGACCGGTCCTGTCTGGAAGCCGCCGACGGTATTGGCGAGCGCGTCGAGCCGGCCAAATCTCGCGAACGTTCTTTCGACCGCTTCCTGGCATGACGTCAAATCGGCGAGATCCATGCCGCCGATCACTAGGATTTCGTTACTCTCGGGCAGGCTCTCTGCCAATTTTTCCAAGGCTTCCGAATTGTGCTCAACGCAGACGAGCCGCGTACCGTTTGCCGCAAGCTCCCTGATGACGGTGCTTCCAAGGTTTCCTGCTGCGCCCGTAACCATGACAACGGGGCTTGTTCCTGTTGCTTCACTCATGATGGTCCCGCCCTTTCGAGTTGAGGTCGCCTGCAAAGGCCAGCCCCCGTAATTCGCGGCAGCACATGGTTTTGTTACATGCGTTTTTAGAAAATTCCCGCCCGCTATGCGACGCGAAGAAATCTTGATGTGGCTGCGAAAAAAATCAGGACCGGCTGTAACGAACCACCTGACGCGACCGTAAAGGTCTTCGTCGGACGAAGGGTAATGGGATCTCGAGGGTTCTGATCGGCGTCCTCCTGAAGGAGTAAACGAATGAAGCGCGATGCCTACGGTCTCATGACCAGCACTGACAGCAACGAGGCACAACGGGCATTCGAGAATGCCGTCTTTGGTCTGGCGGCGCATCGGCCAAGTACTGGTGTGGCCATCCAGTCAACATTGGCTGCCGACCCCCATCACGTTGCCGGCCATGCGCTGAAGGGCTTTGCAAATCTGATATTGGCGCGGTCGGAGCTCGACGAACCGGCTGCCAAGGCACTCGTTGATGCGCAGGCGGCGCTGGTGGTCCAAGGCGGAGGAACCGGTGACGAGCGCACCCTTGTGAAAGCACTGGAGGCCGCCGTCGAAGGCTCGTTTTCGCGTGCGACGGACATTCTCGACGACGGTTTCGAGGATCGGTCGGTGACGTTCTTGCCCTTTAAGATTTCGCAGGCTCTGCGTTTCATGCTTGGAGATGCCCGCGGCATGCTACGGGCCAGCACGCGTGCAGTTGCCCGCCTTGACACCAGCACGACGGCGAGGGGCTTTATACTCGGTTGCCACGCGTTTTCGCTTGAAGAGCATGGTCGGTATGCCGAGGCGCTTGCCGCGGGGCAGCTCGCGGTTGCCCTGCAGCCCGATGATTCCTGGGGCCTTCACGCCGTCTCGCATGTCTTCGAGATGCGGGGCGATACGGCAGAAGGCATTGACTGGCTCGAGGCGAACCGCAAGGCCTGGTCGCGCTGCAACAATTTCTCCTTTCATATGGCTTGGCATCTCGGCCTGCTACACCTGGAACGCGGCGATCATGATCGGGTGCTGCAGATCTACGACGACGACGTTCGCCCACAGCAAACCGACGATTTCCGAGACATGGCCAATGCCGTCTCGCTCCTGTGGCGGATGGAGCAATCGGGAGCTCATGTCGGTGATCGCTGGACCGATCTGGCAGAAATAGCCCATCGTCGAAAGGCCGACACGACCTTGATTTTTGCAGCTCTGCATAATCTTGCCGCCATGGTTGCCGTTGGCGACCGCGATGGAGCTGTGGAGCTTGTATCGCATATGGAAGCCAAGGCGCTTGGCACGGATGACCAGGGCCGCGTCGCCGCCGAGATCGGTGTACCGATGGCGCGCGTTCTCACGGGTCTCGATGCTCCGGCGGACCGCCACATGCTCGAACGCATGGTGGCGAACCTGCCGAGGATCGGCGGCAGCAACGCACAGCGCGACTTCTTCGTCCTCGCGCTCGCCAGGGCGATGGCGAGCGATGGCAATAATGTCGGTGTTTCGCGTATCGGCCAGATTCGCCAGCGGCTGAAGGCCGACGACCGATTATTCAAATCCATCGAACATTCGGTTGGCATGAGTTTGTCTGCCTGATCTCACCTCAAAGAAAGGAAAACCACGATGTCCATGATGGAAATGCAAAAGACAAGCGTCTTCCCTGAAATTCAACCGAGCCTTGGCAGGACGATTATTCTTTCCGGACTTGCCGCCAATATTACCTGGGAAATCTGGGCACGGCTGATCACGCCGCTATGGGTTGGCGGACCACTGGAGCCGGCTGCACTCGTTCAATCGGTGTTCGGATTCAACAATCTGTTGCTGGCCGAAGCGATCCACGCGATCGTCGGCATCGTTTTTTATCCGATCGGCTACCTGTTCATCGCACGGCCATTGCAGCGGCTGATCGTCCCCAAACTGCCATTACTATTGACAGGTATCGGCTTCGGCATCGGCCTTTGGATATTCGCCCTTTACGTCATGGCACACCTGTTTGGCGGCCAACCGGCATTTCTCGGTTTTGTTACTCTGACCTGGGCGTCGCTGATCGGCCACATGCTGTTTGGTACGGTTGTCGCGTTCGTCGTCCGCCGCATGGAACGCTAGACCTGTGGGGACTAGGCCTGCCCGGTTCCGTGAGCCACCGGGCAGGTTTTCCAAGCGCCCAAGGTTTTAGTTACCCGTAAGCGCTGAGCACTGCCCACCACATCAGATTCGAGAGATTTATAGTGACCGCGGAAAGTTTCGTAACGCCGAGAGTTGCCGACATCGTCGCCAGGACGCTTCATGCCCATGGCGTCCGTCATGCCTTTGGCATGCCGGGCGGAGAAGTGGTCACGCTGATCGACGGCCTGGAGACCTCAGGCATCGCCTTTCACCTTACACGCCATGAAACCGCAGCGGCGATCATGGCGGCAGGCGCAAGCGCGATGACGCAAAACCCGGAGCTTCTCGTGACGACGGTAGGCCCGGGCCTTGCCAATGCGGTCAACGGCATCGCCGACGCTGCCCAGGAGCGCGTCCCTTTGATCGTCCTATCAGGCATTGTCGACCGTCCGACCCGCGCGCGTTACACCCATCAGGTGATCGACCATGCGCAGTTGCTGCGACCGCTGGTCAAGGCTTCTTTCGAAATCGAGCCCGAGAGCGCTGCTTCCACGGTCGCTCGTGCACTCGCGCTTGCCATGACGGAGCCGATGGGTCCCGTCCATCTCGACCTGTCTCCAGCGACGGCTGCCGCGGTCTCGCCAACCTTGAATGTCATTTCGCCTCCGAAGCTTCTGAAGCCCTCGGTAACAATGACGGATCCGGCCGTTCACACACTTTCCGAAAGGATTGGCCGGGCGCAACGACCGCTTTTTATCGCTGGTCTTGACGCCGTGCGAGATCATGCCGGTCCGGCACTCCAGCATCTGGTCGAAAAAATTGGCGCGCCGGTCATCACGACATATAAGGCCAAGGGCATCATCCCCGAGAACCACCCGCTGTCGCTTGGCGCCGCCGGATTGTCACCGCTGGCGGATCAAATTCTTCTGAACCTCGTCCGGGATTCGGATCTGGTCCTGTCAGTTGGATATGACCCAATCGAAATGCGGCTCGGCTGGCTGGATTTCGTCGGAGATCCAGCAAAGCTTGTAGAGATTTCCGACACTGCCCCGGACCACGGCATGCATCATGCCGGCACCAGAATCCAGGCTGCACCTCGCTCTTTTCTACAGGCGCTGGCCGATATTCACGCGGGGCACAAGACCTGGACGGCTGGCGAACCCGCCGCCGTGAAAAACGAACTTGCCCGTTTATTCGCAAGCAATGGCAGTTGGGGACCGCACGCAATTATCGAGGCCCTCAATGCCGTCGCCGGTCAGGAAGCAATCGTCACCGTCGACAGCGGAGCGCATCGCATTCTCCTGTCGCAAAAATGGGTTGCTCAGCGGGCGATGTCATTGCTGCAATCAGCGGGCTTTTGCACCATGAACGCGGCCTTGCCGCTTGCGATCGGTGCCAAGGTCGCCGATCCATCACGTCCGGTTTTCGCCGTGATGGGCGACGGAGGTCTTGAGATGGGAATCGGCGAGCTAGCCACGCTACGCGATCTTAATCTGCCTATCACCATCGTGCTTTTTCAGGATCGCAGCCTGGCGCTGATTGCGCTGAAGCAGGCATCCGCCGGTCTGAAATCGGCCGGCGTCACGCTCGGCGAAACTGACTTTGCAGCCGTCGCACGAGGGTTCGGCGGCTATGGCGTCAATGTGGAGAATTGTGATGACTTCCGTAACGAGCTTGAGGCAGCCGGTAAACGCCCAGCCTTCAGTCTCATCGCCTGCAGGTTCGACGCAAGCGCCTACAACGGCGCCTTCTGATCCCGCCCAGGCGGCACCACCGGCCGGTCACAGGACAAAGCGTCCGCGGGATCCGCGCCTCGATTTCTTTCGCGGCGTCGGCATGCTTATCATCCTGCTCGCTCATATCCCTAACAATAATTGGGCGCTCTGGATCCCGGCCCGCTTCGGCTTTTCAGACGCGACCGAGATGTTCGTCTTCCAATCAGGGATGGCTTCTGCCGTCGCTTTCGGATCGACTTTCGACCGCAACGGTCCGGTCGCCCTCATAGCGCGCGTGGCGCAACGCATCTGGCAGATCTTCTGGGCTCACATCACCGTCTTCATTGCCGTCACAGCCATCATGGTCGTCGCGGGGACACGATACGATGGCGTTACCTACGTCGAAAGCCTGAACCTCGTGCCGTTCATGCAGAACCCGGGCCAGCTGCTGGTCGGTCTGCTGACCCTGACCTACGTGCCGAACTATTTCGATATTCTGCCGATGTATATCGTCATTCTAGCATTGATGCCGGCGATGATCCTTGCGTCAAAAATCCACCGCTTCCTGCCGTTTGCCGCCATGATCACCCTGTGGCTCGCCACGCAATTCGAGCTGACACAGCTTCCGGCCGAGCCATGGTCGGATCGCCCCTGGTTCTTCGATCCGTTCGGCTGGCAGCTCCTGTTCTTCACCGGGTTTTTCCTGATGCGCGGCACCCTGCCAGCGCCCCGTTTCGATCGCCGGCTGATGGGGCTGGCCGTCATCACCTTGATAGCAACAATTCCTTTTGCCTGGGTACGGTTTCAGGAGATGCATCCGTTTTTCCAGATGACCGCTGCGCGGATCGCTCCGCTGACCGACAAGACCGATTTCGGCCTGCTGCGCTTCGTTCATTTCATGGCGCTCTGCTACATCGCCGTACATCTCGTCGGCAAGAAAGGCTCCCGGCTGCGCGGCCCTGCAGTGCGCGTTCTGACGGTAGTTGGCCAGCAATCGCTCGCCGTCTTCATCACCGGTGTTGTGATTGCCCAGCCGATCGGTATTGCGCTTGATCATGCCGGTCGCACCGCTTCTGCCGAGGCAATTGGAAACCTGACTGGCTTCGGCGTGCTTATAGGAACCGCCTATCTCGTACGCTGGTTCAAGAGTTCCCCCTGGAAATCGTGAGAATCCCGAATGTCTGACCATCGAAAACCCGCCAGCCTCGAAGGTCTGCGCATCCTTGACCTGTCGCGGATTCTCGCCGGACCGACCTGCACGCAGCTGCTCGCCGATCTCGGGGCCGATGTCATCAAGGTCGAGCGCCCTGATACTGGCGACGACACGCGCAGTTGGGGGCCGCCCTTCGTGCCGGATGGCGATGGCGGCGACAGCGATCTCAGCGCCTATTTCCTGTCCGCCAACCGCAACAAGCGATCGATAGCCATCGATCTCGCCAGCGATGAAGGTGTTGCGCTTGTCGAGCGGCTGGCGGCTGTCTCGGACGTGGTGATCGAAAACTACAAGCCGGGCGATCTCGACCGCCGCGGACTCGGCTATGAGGATATTAGCAAGATCAAGCCGGATATCATCTGGTGTGCGATATCCGGTTTCGGCCAGACCGGACCCTATGCCGAGAGAACCGGCTACGACTTCCTTGTCCAGGCGATGGGCGGCATCATGAGCATCACCGGCGAAAGCGATACGGCCGGTGGCCGGCCCCTCAAGGTCGGCCTTGGCATCGCCGACGTGATGTGCGGCATGTATGCGACCGTCGGCATCCTCGCCGCTCTGCGCCATCGCGACCGCACGGGCGAAGGCCAGTATATCGATCTGGCGCTTTATGACAGCCAAGTTGCCTGGCTTATCAATGCCGCGACGAACCATCTGGTTTCGGGAAAGGTGCCAGGGCGGATCGGCAACCGGCATCCCAACATCGCTCCCTACCAGACCTTTACAACGGCTGCTGGCGAAATCGCCATCGCAGTCGGAAACGATCAGCAGTTCGCCCGCTTCTGTACGGCGATCGGCTGTCCCGGTCTGGCGGGCGACGAGCGGTTTCGCCGCAACCGTGATCGCGTTGTTAATGTCGATGCACTGGACCGGCTTGTGACCGAGGCTCTACAAGCCGACACCGCCGAAAGCTGGGAGCAGCGCCTTGTCCATGCCGAAATCCCTGCAGGCCGGGTCGCCACGATCGATCAGGTCGTGGCCAATCCGCATACCCTGGCGCGTGAAATGATCATGCCAATGGAAACCGTGGACGGACAAACCGTCCGCCTGCTCGGCAACCCGCTCAAAATGTCCGCAACCCCGGTTCGTTTCGATCGGGCGCCGCCGCATGTCGATCAGGATAAGGACGCTATCCTTCGCGAACTCACGATGCTCGAAGCTGCTCGCCGAACTTAAACTGTCGCTTGATCGTGTCGCGCAAATTGTCTTGCCGATGACGAAGAGCGACGTGCCGACAAAGTTGAGGGCAAGCGCCGGCGGGCGTCGCTGTCATCAACCTGAAAAGGTCCCTATCCGCAAAGGGTCGGATAGGTAATTCAAGTCGGCATCGGGACTTACGGATCAGGTTGCACCCTGACCTTGCCCCAGTTTGCGTCGGCCTTTTTGATATACCCGCTGACATCCCCTCTCCACGTCTTGAGGACGCTGTCGTTGTAGTTGAGGTAGAGCTTGTTATCGACCACGGTAAAGGCTTGGGGTTCGGTCGACGCCTTGTAGCCCTGCGCCGTCCCAAAAGCGCAATAGCCGCCATACTGCGGAGCAAAATACCCGGGGTTGGCGGTGAATGCATCGCGATGTGCGGCGGATGCAAAGTGGAATGTCGCCTCTTGGTAGGTTGCCTTATATTTATCCGACCCTTTCACCGGCTTATGGTCTGTGAAATAGGCGACGGGATCATAGCCGTTGATGGCCACACCATTCGTCGTAAAAATCTCCGCGGAATAGCCGACAGAGACGAAGGAAAGTGTGAAAGCCGCTGCAAGCGGCAGTATGGGGCCAAATGAGATCATCATGATGTTATCCTCCTGTTGAACGAACCCGACCTGCCTTGTTCGTCACGGGATGCGTAGACGTTACATTCAGGCTGTTCACACCTTTGTGTGGAGAGGGAACGACCGATTACCAACAGGCCAAGTCCTTACGCGCCAGGGTCTGAGGCAGTCTGCGCAACCTTTGCGACAAACTCGAATGAGTGATTACTGTCTCGTTCCCACGGCCAGAACCGCAGTCGAGCGCAGCACAACCCGGTTGTCCTTCGCAATCCGGTCGACCACCGTTACGACCGCCTCATCCACCCGGCGATGTTCATTGTCATCGAGCGTGGCATAAGCACCCATGTAGCCGTGCAATTCCCGAACGTCGTCAAGATAGGACTGGCCAGCAGGCTCTTCCCAGACGACCTCGATCTCTTTGATCTCGAGCGCAGAAAGGCCTGCTCCCTTGAGCTCCGCGCCCAGTCGGTCCAGGTCCGCAAGCGTTGTGAACCCTTCGGGCACCGCCGGCGGTGCCATATTCGGGTAAACGGCACGAAGCGCTTCCGCCATAACCAGAAATGGCCCACCCCCAGGCAGCTTACGCCACGTCGCAACGCATGCTTTGCCGCCCGTGAGGGCGTTGACGACTTTCGTGTCCTCAGTCGCGGTCGAGAATCTTGCTGGCCAGCGCCGCGTTCTGGTCGCGATGCGCCCAGGCTACCATCACGCTCAGCGCGAAGAGCACGATCGCGGGGATGGGCGAGCCCGGCAGCACGAAGAGATGGGTCAAGGTGGCGCCGACCATGATCGCGGCGAGCAGAAGCGCACCGAGCGAGGCCACAGCCGGGACGAATAGCGCGACCGCGCCGATCAGCTCGAGTGTTCCGGTGAAATACCGAAACCATTGCCCGAGCCCGATCTGCTCGAAGTTCTGAACCAATATCGGCAGGCCGTAGAGGTTGGCACTGCCGGCGGCGATGAAGGCCGCGGCAAGGAGAAGCTTGACGCTCCACAGTCCGATTTGACGCCAGCGCGGCGCCGCTTCATTCTTTATCGCCGGGCTGTCTGAATTCTGCATGGTAACTCCTGGTATGGAACAATCAATTCTACGGCTGCGCATGCGTCTGTCTGAACATGAGTTCATTGCGAACACATCGAGAGCGCAACCTTCAATTCCAGCTCCCGGATTTTGCGGTCCTTCTCGGACACTTGCCTGATCATCTGCTCCATGCGGGCGTTCGGCGCACGCGATATCTCCCAGAATGCCACGGTGAAAATCACAGGTACGGTGGCGGCAGTTTTATCGTCGATAGCTGCCAGTTGATCTGACTGCTGCGATGGGCTTTCCGTCGCGACACGGCCCCAAATATGGAGAGTGCAACCGGCGCCTGTATCGCAGCGAACGAAGGCCTCCACCGCCGCTTCGTGTCGGACAATGGTACGGCGAAACGCCGTGCTTTCGACGTGTATGCGAAACGTGGATCCATCGATGACATGGGGAAGCATCGCAACACTCGAGACGGTCTCGAACACGATACCGTGGCGTATCCGGGAAAAATCGATCGCTAACGCCCGCTGCGTCTGAACCAGATGAGCAATGCTCGGAGTGATAGCCTGCCCCCAGATAGCCGCACCTTCTCCGAAATGATGAACGATGGCATGGCCGATATTTGGACATGTAATTGACTGCAGCATGAGGGGTTCCTTTGTCATCCTCGAACGATCCGTCAGCATCGCGTCGGATCAGGTTTGCGACCTTGCTGCCTGCTAATTCGTGGGAATGCAGGCAGTTGTTACAAAGGATCTTCGTTTTTTTGCAGCCCGGTGTTCATTTGGGAAAGCCCACCGCTGTCAGGCCAGCATCAAGCATATCTGCCCGTGCCTCATGGCCACCGTTATGGATGCACATGACATTGTCGCCCCGAATGCAGTCCGGGACATCGTCGCACTCGATGTTATCCAGCGTGACTTTCTTCGCAGCCTTCATGTCGCATTTGGCGCGCTCACGCAGAACGGCCAAGCTTTTGAGCGCATCGCCCTGATGGAATTTGGTGCCAATCGCCCGACCGGCGAGCGGAAATGTCTGATCAGCGGTCCCATGAAAATGTACCACTGGAGGAAGATCGGCGACGCAGTCATCCGGTTTTGGAAGAGGATTCCAGAACACGCCGGAGAAAGTCACCATCGCCGCGGTTTTCTCCCCTTGCTGGCAGGCGGTGTACCAAGCCATCGATGCGCCGATGGAAAAACCCCCGATCACCGTCTTGTCCGGGGTAAAACCGTAGCGTTGCCGCAGGTCATCAAAGACATTCGCGATGAACGCTTTCTCATCGCGACCCTGGCGGGGGGCGTGAGGAAACGCCCAACTTCCGTCGATGCCATCGACGGCTACATAGGCCAGATGATGCGCGAGCGTCATTTCGACCAGGGAACGTTGCTGCATCTGCAACCCGGCGGAGCTTTTGAAACCATGGAAATAGACAAAGACGCCGCGAATGTCGCCATCTTGCGGCAACGCGATCCGATAGTTTCCCTCCTTGACCGGACAAGCAGTCTGCGCTTCGCAAGGCATTGCGGAAGAAACAGTAAGAGGCATGACGGCGATGAGGAGGAGAGCAGCGAGCAGGCATGTGCGCATGAAGATATCACCGGTGCTTATAATGATAAGTCTGTCAGAGTCCTGATGAGTGGCGAGCAGTTTGCAAGGCTATGATTTCACCTGGCCCATACGTCTGCCAGCTTTCTTCGAGCCATGCAGTGAATTTTCCTTCGACGATTACCATCGTTTCCCGGTTGCTGTGGCGACACCACGTCCTCCGCGGCAGATTCATAACACCACTGGGAGCAAGTCATCTCTCACGTTTGGAGCGCACATCGGAGGTCAATTCGAATTGGACCGGTCGGTCGTCTTCTGCTGCACTACAGCCAAGGTGGAAGCCCTCACGACGACCAATCGGGAATTGGCGGGCTATGGCGTATACATAGGACGGTTACGTTGTCGTTGAACTAATCGCCGCGCGCGTGCTTGGTTCACGGAAATCGTGAGCGCAGCGAGCGGTCGTCTTCGGGAATTGTGGCGTCCGCGACGGCTACTGCCACTCCGGCGGGCCCCAGACAGCGAAGGGCATCCTACCGATCGGTAAAGATTTTGACAGATTAGCTTCGACTAATCTTTACTGACCGGTAGTTCGGCGGATGCGGTCCACATAGCCAAGCTGCTCTCAACCAACGCCTCAAGCTCCCGTTGGCTTGCGCCGGCCCCTCCCTGCATGAGGATGCCGTGCATCAGGGATTGGACAAAGCGCACGAGACCTTCGACATTGACGGTCGGCAACAGGTCGCCGTCGCGCTTGGCCCGCTCGAACCGGGCCGCGAGCAAGTCGCGCCCGATGGCCTGGCGCCTGAGAACTTCGTTGCGAATGGGCTGCGCCTCATCACCGCCTTGCATTGCGTTAAGAACCATGAGGCAGCCGCGCGGTTGCCCCTCTGCCTGTTGATCGCGTAGCGCTCCCCTGAGCAGCGCTTCGAAAACGCCTCGCGCCGTCGGAGCCTGGAGCGCTTCAGTTAGGTAGTCTTTACGAAGTGACTGATAGAGATCGAGGGCCTTGAAAAACAAGGCTTCTTTGTTGCCGAATGCGGCGTAGAGACTGGGTCGAGTGATTCCCATCGCCTCAGTGAGATCATTCAACGATGCGCCCGCGAAACCCTTGGTCCAAAAGACCTTCATGGCAGCATCGAGCGCTGTGTCGGCGCTGAACCTTCGCGGGTCGCGGCCTAACTCGCCTGCCGGTGCCGCCCCCCTCGTTGAAGCGCTCGCGGCGGCCGCAACGTCGCCGATCGCCCGCCAGGCCGCCATCGCCTGTTCGGCACCCTCTCGCAAGTCGTCGTGCGGCGCGCCGCTGGCGGCTTTCATGGCGAGACCGCCGAGAACTGACGTCACATAGCTCGCCAGCCCCGAGGCATCAGCGTCCACAGGGAGTTCGCCACTCCGTTTCGCTTCTTCGAACCGGTCTCGCAGTTTCAGTTCTGCCAATTGGCGGCGATGAAGCAGGGCAGCGGGAATGTCGGCATTCTCACTGCCCATTGCCAAGCCCGCATGAACGAGTATGCGGCTGGACTCCTGCGCTGGCGAGGTTGTCAGCAAGCGCTTGACAACTTCTTCGGCCGTGGGGCCTGTGAGCGCCCACTCCCAGTGCTCGTCCTCGCGCGCACTACAGCGGCCGAGAACAGCGTCGAAAAGCCCGCGCTTGCTTCCGAAAGCCGCGTAGATGCTGGGAGAGTTCAAGCCCATTGCGGCCGTCAGTTCCGCCATGGTTGAGCCGTCGTAGCCCCGGCGACCGAAGACGTCCGCCGCGCGATCTAGCACTTCGCTTTCTTCGAACGCGCGGGGGCGGGCCATTGACAGTACTCCATTCTGTAACGTACATAACATAACAGGCTTTGGTCATCCGCCAATCGCGACGTGAGACACGGGCCATTTTGTAGCAGGTGTTAGGCCTGCCTGGCTAGATAGTCAGCAAACTAGGAGGTAAACATGAGTTCGTTCCGCTTCGAGCAACACGGTGCGGTGGGCAAACTGATCTTGCTCGGTGATGCAGACAGCGAGCCAGGGTCCGACTTTCCCTCGTCGCTGCGGGCCGCCGTTCGCCAGGCATATGCAAGCGACATCCGCGTCCTTCACTTGACGTCCGCGTCCGGCAACATCGCCGTGGCAGACGATCTGGGCGCCATCGGTGACAAGGGCTCGAAATTTCTCGAAGCGTTTGCGGCCGACATCCTGGCTTCGATCCGTCTCATCGAGGAACTGCCCGTCCCCACGGTTGCTTCGGTAGCAGGGATGGCCTTGGGCGGCGGTTTCGAACTGCTCCTGGCGTTCGATTTCCTGGTCGTCGCAGAGTCGGCGATGCTCGTCCTCCCGGAAGTGTCGGTCGGCGGCATTCCAATGGCAGGCGGGGTGCAGCGGCTCGCCGATCGCGTCGGCAAAACACTCGCTACTCGCTTCGTCCTGCTTTCGGAGCCAATTTTCGGAAAGGTCGCGGTCGATCTGGGTATCGCAACCCATTCAGCGCCTGACGGCAAGTTGGAGGAGGTCTCCGACGAACTCGTGCGGCATCTCGCGACAGGGCCGACCCTCTCTTACGGCAAGGCGCGTACGCTCATCCGCACCTGGGCTAGCGGAGGTGTCTCGGCTGCCGACATCATCTCCACCCAGCTCGGCGCTGGCATCCTCGACACCAAGGATGGCGCAGAGGGAATGGCCATTGCGGTCGCGGCTGTCCGCAAACATGAGCCGATCCCGAAGATCCAGTTCCACGGGAAGTAACTCGATCCGGTGCTGACATCAATTCTCAGAGTCAGGCAGCGGCTAGTCTGCGACCTGAATCGGAGACGGATGACTGAGAGTCCCAAGTAAAGCCGGACACCATCTCGACCGCACGCGAACTATTATCGGACTGTGTACCTCAAAGATCGATCTCAGCGGTCGCCGCATCGCGTGCGTCAATTTCACAATTCAAATGGAGCATGAAAGATGACTTTCGTGGATCGGAATAAATCGCTGAAGCAGACCTTTGTAGAAACCAATGGCGTCAAGCTGAACGTTGTCGAGCAAGGGGAGGGCCCGGCTGTGCTGTTCGTCCACGGCTTTCCTGACGGATGGCGGGGCTGGCGCCGGCAGATGGCGGCAGTCGCGGCCGCGGGCTACCGGGCGATATCGTTCGATACGCGTGGCTATGGCGATAGCTCCAAGCCTGAAGACGCCGCGCTTTACACAGTTCTCTACCATGTCGGAGACCTTGTCGGCATCCTCGCGAAACTCGGGATCGAGCGCGCGACCCTGGTCGGCCACGACTTCGGTGCGACGGTGAGCTGGAACGCGGCGGTGATGCGTCCGGATCTGTTTGACGCGGTCTTCGGCCTCAGTGTCCCTCCGGTGCTACCGGGTGCGGGGCCCAGCATGCTCGAAATGCTGAAGGCCGCCGGCAAGGAGGGAGCCTTTTATATGTTCCGCCACATGAAGCCGGAGGCCGACCAGGAGTGGGCGGATGCGGCCACGACTTTCCCGGGCGCTCTCTATTGGATGTCGGGGTTGCCCGATGCTTCCGAAGCGTGGGGTCCGATGGATCCAAGCAAAGATATGCACCGGCCATCCCCGATCGGCATCCCGCCCTTCGCTGACCGCGAGGACGCCGAGACGATGATCGCAGGCTTCCAGCGTGATGGCTTCCACGGTCCACTGAATATCTATCGCGGCATGCAGCCCTATTTCGACCAAGCAAAAGCATTTGCCGGGGCGAAGATCCAACAGCCAGCCTTCTTTGCGTATGGCACAGCAGACAGCATGGTTAAGATGCGAGCTCTGAACGAGGAGGATCTCAAGCCGGCCGTGCCAAACCTCCAGGGGTTCCTACCGCTTGAGGGCGTCGGGCACTGGCCACAGCTCGAGGCGTCTGAGGCAGTGAATGAGGCGCTGGTCGCCTTTCTCAAAAAGAGGAAGGCTTGAGCCGTGACGACGATTTTTCGTTTGGATGCAAGCATTCGTGCCGTCGGCTCTCAAAGCCGCGCTCTAGCTTCAACGCTTGAGGACTCTATGCGAACGCAACTGGCAGAGCTGGATGTCGTGAGGCGGGACGTTGGCCTTTCACCCCTGCCTGCAACAGCTTGGGCCCGTGCCGTGCAGGCTGGTCCAAAGGCGCTCAGCGAACGCACGACGGAGGAGGTGGAGGCGGCAGCGCTGGCAACCAAATTGGCCGATGAGATGCTGGCCGCAGATGCCTTCATTTTTTCGGTTCCGCTCTACAATTACGCGGTTTCGCAACACGCAAAGGCGTGGATTGACCTTCTGGTCACCGAACCGCGTTTCACCGTTAAAGTGGCGTCGCCGATCTCGAAGCGTCCCGCCTATCTGATCTCAGCGCGTGGAGGCGCATACGGCCCTGGCATGCCGAAGGAAGGCTGGGACCACGCGACGCCCTGGCTTAGGCGCATCTTTGAAGACAACTGGGGATTGGACCTCCAACTCATCGATGTCGAGCTGACCCTCGCTGATGTTAATTCCACTATGGCCTCTTTGCGGGACCTCGCGGCGTCTAATCTTAAGCAGGCGCACGCCGCCGCCAAGCAAGCGGGAGAACAGCTGGCGGCGCGCATTACAAAATCGCTGGTGGCTGAGCCGGGGCGGTGATCGCTGCGAACTGCAGGTAGGTCCTCAAGTCAGAGCTTCCAGACGCAGCGCTGACCAAGATGAATGAACGGCAAGTTTCGGGATTATCAACCAAAGCGCCCAACGGCCGAGTTGAGGGCGCAAGCTTGTGCACGCCAAACTGCACTCCGGCCCTCTAGACCCACTTTACGTCATCCTGGAAGTACGCGCAGATCGGACGTGCGAAGCAGAATGGAGAACGCCAGCTCAATGGCAGTGAAATACGAACGAAGGACAATTACGCGACAGCGAAAACCACCGCCGAAACTACGCTATTGCCCGTTTGTATCCTTCACTCCCACTCGATCGTGCCGGGCGGCTTGCTGGTCACGTCATAGACGACGCGGTTGATGCCGCGGACTTCGTTGATGATGCGGGTGGCCGTGCGGCCGAGGAAGTTCATGTCGTAGGGATAGAAGTCCGCGGTCATGCCGTCGACCGAGGTGACGGCGCGTAACGCGCAGACGAAGTCGTAGGTGCGATAGTCACCCATGACGCCGACCGTCTGCACCGGCAGAAGCACGGCGAACGCCTGCCAGATCGTGTCGTAGAGGCCGGCCTTGCGGATTTCGTCGAGATAGATCGCATCGGCCTTGCGCAGGATATCGAGCTTTTCGCGGGTGACGCCGCCTGGGCAGCGGATCGCGAGGCCCGGACCGGGGAAGGGATGGCGGCCGATGAAGCTCTCCGGCAGGCCGAGTTCGCGGCCGAGTGCACGCACTTCGTCCTTGAACAGTTCACGCAGCGGCTCGACCAGCTTCATGTTCATGCGTTCGGGAAGGCCGCCGACATTGTGGTGGCTCTTGATCGTTACCGAAGGTCCGCCCGAGAAGGAGACGCTTTCGATCACGTCCGGATAGAGCGTGCCCTGGGCCAGGAAGGCCGGAGAACCCTTGCCATCGGAAGCGATCTTTGCGGCTTCCGCCTCAAAGACTTCGATGAACAGGCGGCCGATCGTCTTGCGCTTCACTTCCGGATCGGAAACGCCGGCAAGCTGGGTCAGGAACAGGTCGGACGCATCCACATGGACGAGCGGGATATTGTAGTTGTCGCGGAACATGCCGACGACCTGCTCGGTCTCACCTTGGCGCATCAGTCCGTGATCGACATAGATGCAGGTCAACTGGTCGCCGACCGCTTCGTGGATCAGGACCGCCGCGACCGAGGAATCGACGCCGCCGGAGAGGCCGCAGATGACCCGTTCCTTGCCGACCTGTTCGCGGATTTTGCGGATCATCTCGGCGCGATAGGCCGACATCGTCCAATCGGACTTCAGCCCGACGATCTTGTGCACGAAATTGGAGAGCAACTTGGCGCCGTCGGGCGTATGCACCACTTCCGGGTGGAACATGGTGGTGTAGTAGTGCCGGCTTTCGTTGGCCGCGATCGCGAAAGGCGCATTCTCCGAAGTCGCGATGACCTCGAAACCGTCCGGGAGCTGCGTGACGCGGTCGCCATGGCTCATCCAGACGGGATAGCGGCCGCCGACTTCCCAGAAACCTTCGAACAGGGGGCTCTTCGCCTTGATCTCCACGTCGGCGCGGCCGAATTCCGCTGCATGCCCGCCCTCGACGACACCGCCGAGCTGGGTTGCGAGCGTCTGCTGGCCGTAACAGATGCCGAGGATCGGAACCCCGCTGTCGAACACCGCCTGCGGTGCGCGGGGGCTGCCTTCGGTGGTGACCGATGCCGGGCCGCCGGAGAAAATCACGCCCTTGGGCTGGAGCCTCTCGAACGCAGAGCCTGCGTTCTGGAAGGGATGGATTTCGCAGTAGACGCCCGCTTCGCGGATGCGACGCGCGATGAGCTGCGTCACCTGGCTGCCGAAATCGATGATGAGGATGCTGTCGGGATGAGCTATCTGGGTCATGGCGAGCCTTTAAAGAAACTTCGCCTTTCTGGCAACGGGGAACGAGGCGAAAATCGCGCCATCAGAGGACGATGGCGCCATCTTCCAACCCCTCGAACAGGCTGTCGACCGCATCCGCCAGCTTTTTGTCGATCACATGCAGGTATTCGGTCCAGTCGCCGACATGCTTCAGTTCTTCCTTGCCGTCGGAAATGCCGCGCAGGCCGATCAGCGGCAGGCCGAAAAGCTGGCAGCAGCGCAGCACCGCGAATGTCTCCATATCGACCATGTCGGCGCCGACGAGATCATAGGCGGCACCGGAGACGATGTTGCCGCCGGTCGATAGCGAGGCTTCCCTGACGCCGGGAATGCGCAAGGGAAGCGGCATGATCGCCGGATGGTCGAGGAAGGGCGTGCGGCCTTTCTCGAACCCGAGCGGCGAGGCGTCCATGTCGCGATAGGCGACCGATGAGGCCTGGTAGATTTCGGTCTGCTCAAGATTGCGGGAACCGGCCGAGCCGAGCGAAACGACGAGATCGGGCAGGTCGTCCGTCGCCTCCAGGCGTGTCAGCGCATGGGACAGCAGGACGGCTGCCTCGACCGGGCCGACGCCGGTCATCAGCGGCTTGATGCGGGATTTCAGCGCCGGGCCATATTCGGCGTCGACGGCCATCACGAAGAGAATGGATTTGCCGCCGGCGAGGCTCGGCTCGCCGAGAGGAAGAGAAGAAGTCATCCGGTTACGTCCTCTCGGCCTCGTATCACCATCATGGTGCCGGTCATGGAAGCGATGAGTTTGGCGGGGCCATCGCCGATCGCGTAAGCACGGCCATCGGCGACTATTATCGTCGAGCCCGGCTTGGTGATCTCGCCGCGGAACAGAAAGCGATCGCCGCGGCCGGGTGACATCAGGTTTACCTTGAACTCGATGGTGAGGATCGAGGCTTCCGGTTCGATGACGGTATAGGCGGCATAACCGCAGGCGGCATCAAGCGCCGCGGAAATCACGCCGGCATGCAGGAAACCGTGCTGCTGGGTAAGCTTGATGTCGAAAGGCAGCTCGATCTCGACTATCGCCTGTTCGACGCGTGTGAGCTCGGCGCCCAGCATCGCCATCGCGCCCTGTCGACCAAAACTCTGGCGCACCCGTTCGCGGAAATCGCCCGTGTCTCTCCCGTCCATGTTCCCGCCCCTTTCGCAGATGCGAAATTGGCATGGCGGGCGATGTTCGGCAAGCCGTACGATGGAGCGTGCTTAATTCATGAGAACGATCGACAGGTTGAGGAGCGTCGCGAACGCGACCCAGAGCGCATAGGGCACGAAAAGCCATGCAGCCCTTCGGTTTTCTCGCCAGCTGGCGACGATGAACAGCAGGATCGAGACCAGCAGCGGCACGATGACGACGAGACCGAGAAGAGGGCTTTGCAAGCCGAAGAAGGCCGGCGACCACAGAAGGTTGAGCGCGGCCTGGACGGCAAAGAGAACGAGGCGGCGGCTGTTGTTCTCATCATACCATGTCTCGGAAAGTGCGACGCCGATCAGGACGTAAAGGATCGTCCAGACCGGCGCAAAAATCCAGCTTGGCGGATTGAAGAAGGGTTTGTTGAGCGATTGATACCACTCGCCGGGCTGGTTGCTTGCGCCGCTCAAGGCGCCGAGTGCGACGCAGGCGACGATGAAGAGGATCATAACGACGGTTTTGTTCATGCGGCCCCAACTAGGGCGCTTCCGCAGCGGGGAAAGGTCAGCCCAGCCGGACGATATGCTGATCCCAGGCGACTTGGCTACGTGTCTCGTTGAACCGTCCATCATAGGACGAAACGGCAATGCCATGCGCGGCCGGCGCGACACCGGCGGCCTCGCGGATGGCCTCTTCCTTCACCACGGCCCCGGTTTTCGCGTCGAGCGTGACTGCGGCCCCGCCGACCGGGGAGGTAAGGCCAACGACGTTGTCACGACGGTTGACGGCGATGGCACCGACGTAGTTGCCAAGGCGGACGGTTGTTTCCTCCGGCAGCGAGACGAAGGACAGGTCCTCGCCCTTGGCAAACCAGCCGGCGAGCGGCGGCAGGGCGTTGCGCGCACCTTCCCATTGGCAGGCAAACCAGATCCGGCCGTTGTCAGTGATGTCGAGATGGCGCGTGGAGAGCTGTTTCAGCGAAGCGGGCAGGCGGTGCCGCTGGATGAGGTGGCCGGTCTTCGCATCGAGCAGAACCAGCGACGGTTCCATGCGATCGACATTGAGCTTGGTGCGGCCGAAATCCGGATGAGTCTCGATACCGCCATTGGCGATGACCAACAGCTTGCCGTCGTCGGAGACGGTCATGTCATGGGTGCCGATGCCGTGGGCGTCGAACTCGGCGATGCGGCGGAATTTGTCTCGCGCGTCGTAGACGCCGATCATGCCGCGATTGCCGTCGAAATCGTTCTCGCTGGCATAGAGCCGGGTTCCGTCTGGTGAAAAATGGCCATGCCCGTAGAAATGCCGGCCTTCCGGGGAGGTAATCATCACCGGTTCGGTCTGCCGCGACGGATCGAACACCATGGCGAACGTGCCGGGACGGCGGGCGAAGGCGACGGTGCGGCCGGTGGCGGTGCTATAGGCCATGCCGTGGGCGCGGGCTGGAAGGGCGACGCGGTCGATGATCTCGCCGCGTTCCGAAACGGTGGCGACGCCGAACGAGCCGTCCGGCGCGCGAAAACCCGAGGCATAGACCGCATCCGCACGTTCGAGAGCCATCAGCGAGCGGGGCGCTAGCGCGGCGGTAAAGGTGATCCCCGCCGCCTTCAGGAAACCGCGCCGGTCGATTGCTTCGCCGCGCCACATGGTCTTAGTCGCCGTCGGCAAACGAGAAGCCGGAGCTGAGCCCGATCGCGCCGCCATAACCGTCGTTCAGCTTGGTGATCACGTCCTTTCCGTCCGCGAGCAGCGTATCGAGCTTCTTGCGCTCGACGGCATCCTCGACCGCCTTTTCGAGATCCGGCGTGATCTTCGCCGAAAGCTCGATCATCGATTTCAGCTTCGCCTGGGGGGCGGCGACGATCGGCCGGTCCTTTTCCTTCAGCAGTTCCACCATCCCGGATTTTTCGAGCAGGGCCGAAAGGCCTTCGAGATTGCCCTTGATGGCCGTCCAGGTGTTCTCCGAGCGCCAGAACAGTGCCTGTTTCGGGAACTTCGCCTTGTCGGCACCCTTGTAGAAGGTCTCGATCCGCTGGTCGCGCACCGCTTCAGCACCATGCACGAGAATGCCGAGCAGCGCCGTGATCGCCTCGCCGCCGGTGCGGAAATTGAGGTTGTCAGGCCCCGGCTGTTCCCACGTCTTCCGGATACCGTCGGGCGCGTCCCAGATATCGGAAAGCTCCTTGGCGACGTTGGTGATATTGCCGGCGACGGCCGCGCCATAGCGGCAGCGGTAACTGTCCTTCGCGTTCAGAAGCTCGTCGGAGCCCGTGCCGGCAAGCACGTATTCCAGCGCCCCGAAACCCTGCATGGCGACACTCTTGGTGCCGAGCGTGGCGGGATCGGTGGCGGTCTCGTCGACCTTGGAGAGGACCGATTGGACCTGCTTCAACCCGGTGCTCTTGCGGTCGGGATAAAAGAGGATGCGCTCGAAGCGGTTCTGCTCGATGACGGGACCGACACGTACCACCTCGATATGCGCCCAGCTGACCACCGCGTCGCGGAAGGCGCTTTTGGCGGCATCGTAGTTCGTCTTGGAGGGCGCTTCGCAGAGCGCCTTCATCGCCGTCGTCATCTTGCCCGCCGATTCGTGGAACGCGTCGTAACCGGGTCGGATGAACCCGTCCACCGCCGCCGTCATCACCCTGGTGACGTCAGCCATCGGCAGATTCACCGAGGGAGCAGGTTCACCTTCCTGCGCGAAGGTAGTGGCGGGAAGCAGCGAGACGAGTCCGGCAAAAAGGATCTTGCGCATCAGAGCGACTCCAGGAATTTGAGGAGGGCGGCACGGTCTTGTCTTCCGAGCGCGGCGAAGGCATCGCGGGCCTTCTGCGCCTCGCCGCCATGCCAGAGAACGGCTTCGGTCAGGTTTCGCGCCCGACCGTCATGCAGGAAGAACGTGTGGGCGTTGACGGTCTCGGTCAGGCCGATGCCCCAGAGCGGTTGCGTGCGCCACTCGCTGCCAGTGCCAACGCCCACCGGCTGGCCGTCGGCAAGGCCTTCGCCCATGTCGTGCAGCAGGAAATCCGAATAGGGCCAGATCAGCTGGAAAGCCTGCGCCTTGTTGCCGGCATCGCGGCTGGTCACGAACTTCGGCGTGTGGCAGGCGGTGCAGCCGGCCCGGTAGAACAGCTCCTTGCCCTTCAGAACCGTCTTGTCGCCGATATCGCGGCGGACCGGTACCGCAAGGTTTTCGGAATAGAAGGTGACGAGCGGCAGGACAGGATCCGGAGCTTCGACCGGCCCGAGCCGCTGCTGCACGCCGGTCGGCATGGCGAGGCACGCAGCCTCCGCCTTCGTGCAGTCGCCGTGGTCGAACGGATTGTCGGGAGTGGAGATGCCGAGGTCGCCGGCAAAGGCGGACGAGCTCTGGTCGCGGACCGAGGCATTCTGCGCCTTGAAGCCGAATCGGCCGAGTTTCAGCTCGCCGGTCTTGTGGTCGCGCACCATGGCCGGCTTGCCGGAGATCCCGTCGCCGTCCTTGTCGTCCGGGTCGGCCCGGCCGAGAATATCGGCATCGTGGATCGCCTGGATCAGCCCCATGCCGATCATCGGCGGCGCGATCCGTGGCGAAAGCGTCACGTCGCCTTCCATCGCACCGTAGCCGAGGTCCGTGACCGAATAGGTCGGCTTGCGCAGGTTGACCACTTCGCCGTCGCCAAGCTTGACCGGGATTTCCTCGTAGGAAACCTGCATCCGGCCTTCGGAGGCGAGGCCGGACACGGCGAGGTCCTGCAACTGCTCGCCATAGACCGCGTCGGGGAAATTGAGCTTCCTGTAGTCGGCAACAGCTTCGCGCTCATCGTCGGTGCGCGCCGGGCGGGCGAGTCGGAAGAACATCGAGGTCGCGTCGGCACCGCCTTCCGGCGGGTGGCCGCGGCCATCCTTCAGGTGGCAACTCTGGCAGGCGCGGGCGTTGAACAGCGGCCCCAGCCCGTCGGATGCCTGCGTCGAGGACGGCGCCGAGACCCAGAGTTTTGTAAACAGCGCATTGCCGAGCTTGAACGTCCCTTCTTCCTCGAAGGTGATGTTGGCGGAGAAATGCGAGAAGGCATCGCCATTGACATCGGCGCGGCTGGTCGTGGCCCCGCCCGACATGGTCTCGAACTGCTCGGGCTTGGAGAAATCCGCCGTCGGGCGCGTGACGCTCTCGACGCGTTTCTGGTCCTTCGGATTGAGATCCGTGCGGATGGTCGGGAAAAGCGCATCGCCGCCGATCGCGATCAACGGCATGAGAAAGAGAGCGCCCGAAAGGATCGGCAGCAGGAAGACGAAAGGCTTGGGCGTTCTCATAGGGCTACCGGGCCGCAGGCTGAAGATCAGCCGCGGCCCGCCTTTTCATTGCTTATTTGAAGACGGCGTCAGGATTATCGAGGCTGTCGGAACCTTCAAGCTCTACTTTTCCAAGCTTCAGCGACGCAATGACGCGCTCGACGCTCTTGCTCTGGTCGATCAGGCCATCGATCGCCTTCTGGACGACCGCATTGCCCTCGGCATTGCCTTCGCCGATCATCTGGTCGTAGGCCTCGACCTTCTTCGCCCGGTCGGCCATGGCGTTCATGGCCGCGAGCGTCGCATCCAGCTTGCCGAGCATTTCGGTATCGAGCGCCTTGTCATTCGCGGCAACCAGCTCGGAGAGCGAGGGGCCGGTCATCTTGGTGCCGTCGACGCGGATATATTCGCCCGTATAGGCCGACTTGATGCCGATCGCATCGTAGAGATGCGAGTTGTAGGTGTTGTCGGAGAAGCAATCATGCTCTTCTTCCGGGTCGTGCAGCAGCAGGCCGAGCTTCATGCGCTCGCCGGCAAGCTCGCCGTAGGAGAGCGAGCCCATGCCCGTCAGGATGGCGGTCAGGCCCTTCTTGGAATTGGCCTTGACGTTCTTGGCCGCCTTGCCCTTCGAGGCCCAGGCGGTGACCATGTCCTTGATATCGGAGACGAGCAGCGCAGACGCAGCTTTCAGGTATTCGCCGCGACGGTCGCAATGTCCGTTGCTGCAATTAGCCTTGTCGTAGTCCGTATAGGGACGCTTGCCGGCGCCAGGTCCGGTGCCGTTCAGGTCCTGGCCCCAGAGCAGGAATTCGATGACATGGTAGCCGGTTGCGACGTTCGCCTCGATCTCGCCGGCCTCGTTCAGGCTGCGCAGCGTCTTGGCGTCGAACTTCGAAAGGTTGAGCGTCTTGCCGTTGACCTTGATCTTCGGGTTGGCAATGACGTTAGCGGTATAGAGTGCGTTCTCGTCGCTCTCCTTGCCGTAGGAGGCGTCGACATAGTCGATCAGGCCTTCATCGAGCGGCCAGGCATTCACCTTGCCTTCCCAATCGTCGATGATCGGGTTGCCGAAACGATAGACTTCCGTCTGCTGGTAGGGAACGCGGGCGGCGATCCATGCGTCCTTGGCAGCCTTCAGCGTCTCTTCGCCGGGCTTGGCGAGGAATGCGTTGATCGCCTTGTCGAGGGCCTGCGCTGTTGTCAGCGAGTCCTCGTATTTCGCATGCGCCAGCTCGGCATAATGCTTGAGGACGGCAGCGGATGTGGTGGTGGCCTGCGCCTCTGTCACGACGAACGCCGCGGAGGCGGCGAAAAGCGCCAGGGCGGCGCCGAGAACGGTCTTGCGGATCATGTCCCTCTCCTTCACGGCCCGGATCTCTCCCCGGCCGTCAAAGGGTTCATCGCGCAATTGGAAACTGGTGTCAAACTATCTAGTTTAGAATAATTTGAAAGTAGAACTCGACTTTGATTTTGATCCTGTCGCACTCAAACTTTGCGTTGCATGCGACAGAAAAAGAATCCGTCCGTATCGGTACTTGCGGGCGTCAAGGTTACGGTCAGTGCATCTTTCGAGCGAGGCCGCGGCGCGTCCTTTCCGAAAATGCCGTCCCAATGCTCCGCTGCGGGTGCGATGGAAAACTCCGGGTTT
Organism: Neorhizobium sp. T25_13; assembly: GCF_002968675.1. Taxonomy (NCBI): domain Bacteria; kingdom Pseudomonadati; phylum Pseudomonadota; class Alphaproteobacteria; order Hyphomicrobiales; family Rhizobiaceae; genus Neorhizobium; species Neorhizobium sp. T25_13. Next base: position 214,671 of record NZ_PVBI01000005.1, on the reverse strand, counting down.
TCGGCGCAGAAGCGCGAGACCTGGGCATCGTTCTCCTCCGGCAGGATCGAGCAGGTGACATAGAGAAGTGCACCGCCCGGCTTCACGAAGACGGCGGCTTCGGAAAGCGCTTCCTGCTGCTGGGCGATACGCTCGTCGAGGTTTTTGGGCGTGAGCCGCCATTTGGTGTCCGGGCGGCGGCGCCAGGTGCCGGTGCCGGTGCAGGGCGCATCGACCAGGACCGCATCGAGCTTGCCTTTCAGGGCGTTGAGCTGGCGCGCGTCGTCATGCACCTGCACATTGCGGGTGCCCGCGCGCCGCAGCCGCTCGATGATCGGCGCCAGCCGCTTGCGGTCGGCGTCATAGGCGTGGATCTGGCCCTTGTTGTGCATGGCGGCCGCCATGGCGAGCGTCTTGCCACCGCCGCCGGCGCAATAATCGAGAACCTGGTCGTGTTCGCCCGGCTGCACGAGTTCGGCGACGATCTGCGAGCCTTCGTCCTGGACTTCGAACCAGCCTTTCTGGAACGAAAGCTCGGCGGTGACGTTGGGCAGGCGGGACGCTCCTTCGCCGGCGGCAATCCGGATGCCGTTGCGGGCGATGCGCGAAGCCTTTGCGTTCGAGCGTTCCAACGCCTTGACGACCTTGTCGCGAGACGCCTTCAGCGTGTTGGCGCGCAGATCGAGGGTCGGGCGGTCGGCCAGTGCCTTGGCCTCAACAAGCCAGTCCTCGCCGAAATTGGCTTCGAAGGACGGCTGGATCCAGTCGGGTATGTCGCCCTGCACATGCAGGGGCGCATCCTTGAGATTGCGGGAAGCGAGCGACGAGAGGTTCGCCTCGGTCAGAGCCGGCGGTGCGAAACGGTCGTCGGTGAACTCGGCCTGGAGCGCGTCGGGCGTGAAGCCCCATTGCCGGATGAGGACCGCGTAGGCGAGGGCCGCCGGGCTTTCGTCGTCCATGAGCCAGGCATGCGACAGACGCATGCGCAATGCGTCGTAGACGATGTTGCCGATTGCGGCACGATCGCCGGAACCGGCGAAACGATGGGCAAGGCCCCAGTCCTTGAGAGCATCGGCGACAGGGCGCCTGCGCGTCTCGATATCGGCCAGCACCTCAATGGCTCCGGCAATTCGTCCGCCCAATCGCATGTCGCTCTCCGTGTCGGTTGCACCCGTGTGGCACGGGTCGTAACCGTGATCGCGCGATAGGGCAATAGGCGGCCTAAACCGTCTCTCCGGCCAGCCTCAGCCTTCGATCGCTTTCAGGCCCTTGCCCGGGACCTTCTGATCGCCGGCGTCGACGATCTGGTAACAGACCTGGGCGGTGCCGGAGCTGATCATGCCGATGTTCTTGGCGGCGGCCTTGGAAACGTCGATCACCCGGCCGCGGATGAATGGCCCGCGGTCGTTGATGCGAACGACGACGCTTTTGCCGTTGCGCTTGTTCGTCACGATAACCTTGGTGCCGAATGGCAGCGTCCGGTGTGCTGCCGTCATCAGAGAGGGGTTCATTCGCTCCCCGGATGCGGTCTTGGATCCGAGGGCATACCAGGATGCGTGACCGCATCCAGGCGCAGCATTGGCCTGCGCGGCGCCGAGAGTTGCAAAAGCAGCAATGGAGGCCGCGGCGAAAGTCGAGCGTCGAATTGTTGTCAAGTCGGTCGTCCCCGTTCGTTTTGTCCCTGCACGTTGCGTGCAAAATGGCTAAGCGGGGCGAAAAGTGGCGAAAAAGTGGGACTCTCGATCACGGAACGTTACAGTCTGTAACATTTGTGATTAGATTGCCGCCGATATTTTTAAGAAGCCAGCTAAGCTTCTTCGGAATAAAACCTTTAAAAACAGTCAGAAAGAGGAATATGGTTCCGGTAAGACTCGGAGAGAGTCTGCGATCACGTAAGTCGCAGAAAAAAATTTGTTGCTTTGCGAGATTCCTTGCCTCATTTGGGCAAATTTTGTGATCTCAAGCCTCAGGTATTAAGAAATTATAACCGGAAAGGCGCCAGAAGATGGAAATTTCAACCGTTTCAAAATGGGAATTTTATCCTCGCCAGCGGCCCGAAGACCACATTTCGGCAAGCGACATGCGGTAATTGGGGAACTGGAACTGGAACCCCGCAGCTCGGATCTTGGCATTCGAAACCCGCTTGTTGGCGCCGTAGAAAGAGCGCGCCATCGGCGTCATGTCAGCGGTCTCGAAGTCCAGTTCCGGCGGGGGCTCGACACCCATCAGCCGTGCCGCTTCGACGATGACATCCTGCGGCGGGCCTGGCTCGTCGTCGGTGACATTATATATTCCGCCGACATTGCCCTTGGCGAGGAAGAGCGCCGCGCCGCCGATGTCTTCGACGCGGATGCGGTTGAAGACCTGATCTTTCTTTATGATGCGCCGCGCTGCGCCCCGTGCGAGATTGACGAAGGCGTTGCGGCCGGGCCCGTAGATGCCGGCGAGGCGCAGGCTCGCCACAGGCCGGCCGGCTGTCCGCCCTTCGGCAGCCCAGGCATCTTCCGTATCGACCCGTTCGATCGACCGGCCGTGGATCGGGCTGCCCGGTGTCTCCTCGGTGACCCAGCCGCCGCCGTGATCGCCATAAACGCCGACGGTCGAGAGATAACCCACCCATTCGAGTTTCGGGCAAAGCGCGCGTAGCTTTCCGGACGCGAGCTTGAGCAGCGGATCGCCCTCGGTGCCGGGCGGGATCGACTGTACCAGGTGCGTCGTCTCCCGAAGCTCTTTCAGCAGTTCTTCGCTGAACGGGCTGCCGTCGAACACGAAGGCCTTGATGTCACGGGCCGCGAGCTCCAGTGCCTTGTGGGCCATTCTGACCGTGCCGGAGACCCGATGGCCTTCGGATTTGAAGGACTCGGCGATTGCCTGGCCCGAATAGCCGCATCCGAAGATCATCACATTCATCAGGCCGCTCCCGCCAATCGCCATTCTTCCAGCACTTCCGTATCCTCTTCGGCGCCGCGTGCCTCTGCAAACAGCGCGAAGTCCATATCCGTCATCAGGCGCTTCAGGGCCCATATGGCCATCCCGCGCACCGTGGGCGAGGGGTCGCCCGCAAGTTCGAGACACTGCTCGATGAGGCTGGCATCGCCGGAATTGCCCGCGGCGATCAGCACGTTGCGGATAAACCGGTCGCGGCCGATGCGTTTGACCGGCGAACCGCTGAAAAAGGTCCGGAAGGCCCCGTCGTCCAAGGTCAGCAGAAACGCGATCGACGGCTCCTTCAAGTCTTCGCGCGCCTGCAGTTTCATCTCCGAGGCGCTTGCCGCAAACTTGTTCCAGGGACAGGCGGCAAGACAGTCGTCGCAGCCATAGATGCGATTGCCGATCTGCGGTCGGAATTCCGGATCGATCGGACCTTTGTGTTCGATCGTCAGATAGGAGATGCATCGGCGCGCGTCGAGCCGATAGGGAGAAGGAAAGGCAGCCGTCGGACAGGCGTCGAGACAGGCCCGGCAGGAGCCGCAATGGTCGGTCTCGGGCGCGTCTATAACAAGGTCGGTCGTGGTGAACAGGCTGCCGAGGAAAAGCCAGGAGCCATGGGTGCGGCTGACGAGATTGGTATGTTTGCCCTGCCAGCCAAGCCCAGCGGCTTCCGCCAGCGGCTTTTCCATCACCGGTGCGGTATCGACGAAGACCTTCACGTCCTCGCCAGCCCGTGCCGCAAAGCGCGTGGCGATCTCCTTCAGCCGGCCCTTGATGACGTCGTGATAATCGCGGTTGCGCGCATAGACCGAGATCGCCGCCTTGTCGGGTTTTTCGAGAACGCCGCGCGGATCTTCGTCCGGCCCGTAGTTCAGCCCGAACATCACGATCGAACGCACCTGCTCCCACAACACCTTCGGATCGGCGCGGCGCAGCCTCGTCTCCGCCATCCAGTCCATGCTGCCGTGATGCCCGTCGGCCAGGAAAATCTCCAGCCGCTCCGGCGCCTGCGGGATGCTGTCCGGGCCGGTAACATGGCAGAGATCGAAGCCCTGCGCCTTCGCTTCCTCGCGGATGAAGGCGGTCAGCTTCTCCCGCCGCCGGAGCGCCTTTTCTTCCTCCCGCGAGGTCGCGTCAGAAATCAAGGTCCGCATAATGAGATACCGGGGTGAGGCCGCGGATGCGTTCGGCAAGCATCGGCCGGAAGGAGGGTCGCGATTTCAGCCGCTGATACCAGTCCTTGGCGACCGGCGTCTCCGACCAGTCGATCTCGCCAAGATAATCGAGAATCGAAATCGAAGCGGCGGCGGCGAGATCGGCATAGCTCAGGCGGTCGCCCGCAAGCCACGGCCGTGATCCGGCAAGCCAGGAGAGGTATTTCATATGTTGGCGGATGTTGGCGCGGGATGTGCGCAGCACCTTCGAGTCCGGCGCGCCACCGCCCTGGGCGGTTGTCATCTGCAGCTTGTAAACCCGCTCCCGGGTCAGCGGCCGGGTTACATCCTGCTCCATCTTCTGCAGGAACCATTCCGTCAGGCGCCGGATCTCGGCGCGCTGCCACGGGTCTTCGGCAAGCAGCCGGCGGTCGCGCTTCAGCACGCCGTGGGTTTCGTCGAGGAATTCCAGGAGCACGGAAGGGCCACAAAGCACTCTCATGCTGTCGTCGACATAGACCGGGAGCGTGCCCGCAGGATTGAGCGTCAGGAATTCCCGCCGCTTTTCCCACGGCTGCTCCTCGAGCAAGTCCGCCTGAAAGCCGTATTCGGCGAGAATCAGCCGGACGAACCGGGAGGCCGAAGACATGGAATGATGATAGAGCGTGGGCATGGATACTTGAACTTCACGAACTTCGTATAGGAGGGGCAGGGGCGCCTCGCGCGCCCGCCTGACATATGGCAGCTATATGGATTTGGTAGTCCCAAGACAAGCAACGGCTCATAAACTGCTTAAAACTGCCCTTATCTGCTCAATAAAGGATTAAGAATGGCGGATCAGTCCATCATCAGTGCGCTCATCCTCGGTTTGATCGAGGGGCTCACTGAATTTCTTCCCGTTTCCTCGACCGCCCACGTTCTTTTGGCTGGTCATTTCCTCGGTTTCCAATCCCCCGGCAACACTTTCGCGGTCCTGATCCAGCTCGGTGCGATCCTTGCCATCCTGCTGGTTTATGCCCGCAAGCTGCTGCAGATCGCGGCCGATCTGCCGACCAGTCCCAAGGCGCGCAGGTTCGTGGCAACGGTGCTGATCGCGTTCCTGCCCGCGGCGGTGATCGGCGCTTTGGCCCACAGCTTCATCAAGGCCGTGCTGTTCGAAACACCGATGCTGATCTGTGTCATGCTGATCCTCGGCGGCTTCGTGCTGCTTGTGGTCGACAGGATCAAGTTCCAGCCGAAATACCACGACGTGATGGATTATCCGCCGTCGCTCGCGTTCAAGATCGGGCTGTTCCAATGCGTGGCGATGATCCCCGGGACCTCGCGTTCCGGCGCGACGATCGTCGGTGCGCTTCTGCTCGGCGCGGACAAGCGCTCGGCGGCGGAATTTTCGTTCTTCCTCGCCATGCCGACCATGCTCGGCGCCTTCGTGCTCGATCTTTATAAAAACCGCAATGCGTTGAGTTTCGACGACGGCGCCGTGATCGCTGTCGGTTTTGTCGCCGCCTTCGTCACCGCGATCGTGGTGGTGCGATCGCTGCTCGATTTCGTATCGAGCCGGGGCTATGCGCCGTTCGCCTACTGGCGAATCGTCATCGGCGCCGCGGGCCTGATCGCCCTGCTGCTGGGAGCGTAAAAAGAAGGCGGCTCAAAAGGCCGCCGACTTCCCGATCATGTCAGTGATGGATGGATGCCGTGCTGCACGGGTCGACGCCGTATGCGGGCGTGCATTCGCTCTTGCCGGCTGCGCCCGTCGTCGGGGCCATGAACGAGCCCGCGAGGATGATCAGCGCTGCGCATGCAAAAAAGAGGGCGATGGGCTTGCCCATGGAGGAATGCCTTTCGATGGAAGATTTTATCGTCACGGTTGCGCCGCTTGTTTGGTGAGGGAGGATCTATGGGTTGGATTAGAAGAATTCAATAAAGGATTTTGCTGAACCGGCCGTTAACGCGACTGCATCGGCCACTGCGACCTTTGTGCCACAATCCTTGCCCGAAACATGAGCGACAACAAAGGGGTGCCCGAATTTTCAGCGGGCACTGCCGGCATGCCGGAGCGAAATCAATCGCGTGATATGGTTAACGAATGTCAGGCGGCGCGGCCGGAACCGGTGTACTGCCCCTGCGGGCGGTACTGCACAAGGTAGGATGGCAGGATCGAAGAGGCGAGTGTCGGGCGGATGCCTATCCCCTGCAGCGTGCGGCCTTCCGTGACGGCGGCATCGGAAACCACGTTGTCGATCTTCAACAACTTCACCTGGTCGCTGGTGATCGGCGGCTGGACGAAGGGGATCAGAGACGCGATGCTGCCGATCAGCGAGGCGATGCCGAAGGGCAGCGAGACGAGCGCATTGCTGCGATTGGTGACACGCAACATCGTCTCGAGACACTGGCGGAAGGTCATGATCTCGCCACCGCCCAGCTCATAGATTTTCCCCGTTGCGATCGTGCCGTCGACGGAGCGTGCGACGGTTTCGGCAACGTCCTCCACATAGACCGGCTGGAACTTCGTCTTGCCGCCGCCGATCAGCGGCAGGGCGGGGAAGGTGCGGGCCATGGAGGCGAACTTGTTGAAGAAGCTGTCTTCCGGCCCGAACATGATCGACGGCCGCAGGATCACGGCATCCGGCAGCGTCGAAAGGATCGTCGCCTCGGCGCGGCCCTTGCTGCGGGCATAGGACGATTCCGAGTTGGCATCGGCGCCGATCGCGGAAATATGGGTAAGCCTGGCGCCGGCCGCACGTGCCGCATCGACAACCGCGCGAGCACCAAAATCTTGGACCGCATCGAACGTGTTGCGGCCGCTCTCGAACATGATACCGACGCAGTTGACCACATGCGAAGCGCCTTCGGCGGCCTTCAGGACCGACTGGCGGTAGCGAAGGTTCGCCTGGACCAGCGAGATCTGGCCGACATAGCCGGCCGGCAGCAGGAAGCCTGCGAGATCCGGGCGGCGGACGGCAACCCGGACGCGATAACCGCGCTTGGCGAGCGCACGAACCACATGCCTGCCGACAAAGCCCGACCCTCCGAAAACGGTGACGAGCGGCGGAAGGTTGTTGATGGTCATGGCGTGCTCCGGGAGCCTGTGGGACGAGATGAGTGCTGTTTAACCGAATCGCGGCACGGGTGGAAGTGTCTCCACTGCCGCACCGGCTGCGACAACCGGTTCTTAAAGGCCGTCGAGCACGACGATTTCGCCATCCGCCACTTCCTGACGGATCTTGATGGCGATCGCATATTCCGGCGAATTGTAGCAATCGACGGCGGCCTGCATCGACGGGAATTCGATGATGACGTTGCGGGCGCGGGATTTGCCTTCCATCGCCGCCATCGCACCACCGCGGGCGAGGAAATTGGCGCCGTATTTCTCGAAGGCGGGCGTGGCGGCTGCGATATAATCCTTGTAGCGTTCCGGATCGCGGACATCGACGCGAGCGACCCAGTATCCCTTGGCCATGGTATTTCCTCCAGCGTGTTTTCGGTTGCGATGACTTCAGGCAAATTCCGGGGCGAGTCAATATGACAGGCTTTGCGCCCTATCCTGCGGTCCGCCGGAACTCATCCCGGATCACGGCAGGGAGAATCCGTCTCCGGCAACGAATAGTCGTCAGAGCACGCCCTGCATCTCGGCGAGAATTGCCTGTGCCGCAGCCTTCGGATCCGGCGCCTTGACGATCGGGCGGGCGACGACGAGATGGCTCGATCCGGCCCGCAACGCGTCCGAAGGCGTCATGACCCGCTTCTGGTCGCCCGCTTCCGAACCCGCAGGGCGGATGCCGGGCGTGACGATCGCCATGTCGGGGCCGACGATCTTGCGCACCGCAGCCGATTCCTCTGCCGAGCAGACGATGCCGCCCATGCCAGCGGCCAGCGCCTGTTCGGAGCGTCGTAGAACCAGCGTATGCGGATCGTATTCGTAACCTGCGTCGACGAGATCCGTCTCGTCCATCGAGGTCAGGACGGTAACCGCAAGCAGGCAGAGGTCGGAACCTTTTGCTGCCTCGACCGCGGCCCGCATCGCCTTCGGATAGGCGTGCAGGGTGAGCATGGTCATGCCCATCTTGACGATGTTCTCGACACCCTTCGCGACCGTGTTGTCGATGTCGAGCAGCTTCATGTCGAGGAAGACTTTTTTGCCATCCTTTGTGAGATCGCGTGCAAGTTCGAGACCGCCGGCGAATACGAGCTGATAGCCGATCTTATAGAAGGAAACGGTGTCACCGAGCGCGGCGACCATCTTTTCGGCTTCGCCGATGGTCGGAATATCGAGGCCTACGATGAGGCGATCACGAGCGTTCATGCCTGGAACCCTTCCCATTTTTCGATGGGCGTCCAGTCGCATGAGAGCGTCCGATCCGCAAGGGTGAAGCAGAAGAGATTTCCGCCGCCACCCGGCTGGTCCCGGTCGCGGGCGATCGGCGAGCCGGTGAGGTGGCATTTCAACAGCGTTCCAACGCCGCCATGGCCGACGAAGGCGATCGGCACATGTGGATCGTGATCGGCGAGAATTCTGGTGACTGCCGAAACGATGCGGCTCTGCGCGTCCACGGCGCGCTCCCAGCCCTTGAAGCTCTCTTCCGGGTGGGCGAAGAACCAGTTGGCCGCATCCTCGAACTGCGGCGGCGGCAGAAAACCCGTCGCCGACCGGTCGTTCTCGTGGGTATCTTCAGCGATCTCGATCGAAATGCCCGAGGCGAGGCCAAGGATTTCCGCAGTCTCGATCGCCTTCACCTCGTCGCTGGAGACGATCCGGCCCAGTTTCCTTGCCCAATCGGATTTGGCGGCCTCGCGGGCGCGGGCGGCGCCGAGGTCCGAAAGCCCCCAACGGGGCACTGGAATGTCGGGATCGATCCGGACCTGCGGATGAGTGATGTAGAGGCCGAACGTCATGGTCAGCCGCGGCTATAGGTCCAGAGCTGCGCCGGCGGGATGTTCCGGACGACGAAATCGTAGTGCTTGATCCGGTAACGGTCGGGCTGGGCGATGATTGGCGAGACCGGTCCGTAGGTGATCTGCATCACCGGCCGGCCAGCCGGGATGCGGTTGAGCAGGTCTTCGAGCAGTGCGATGCGGCGCTCCATCGGGAAGCTCAAAAGCGGGATTGCCGAAATAACGCTGTCGAAGGTCTTGTCCTTCAAGGCGCCGAGCGTGCGCTTGAGGTCGAAGGCGTCGCCGTTGATAAAGTTGACACCCGGATAGGTGCGAACAAGGTGCTGGAAGAAATCGGTCGAATATTCGATGGAGACCAGGTTTTCCGGCGAGACGCCATGCTTCAGGATCGCCTTGGTGATGATTCCGGTGCCGGGTCCGAGTTCGAGGACGGGCAGGCCGGAGGCCGTATCGATGACGCTTGCCATGCGTTTGGCGGTGACGGAGGAGGTGGGGCAGATCGCGCCGACCCGTTTCGGGCCATCGATCCAACCCTTGAAGAACCGGATCTCATCATCGAACTTGCGGCCAAGCCGCTCCTTCAAGCGCAGTTCCATTTTCTTATCCTCTCCCATTTTGCCCCATGTGGAACCCCAATGCCGCAAAAGCAAGGAAAAATGTCGCACCTGGGAAACTCGTATGAAAAAGGCGGCCGTGGTTTCCGGCCGCCTTCATGATTTAAACGCGCATCGGCATCAACACATAGAGCGCGTCGTCGCCCGCCGTGTCGCGCACCAATGTCGGGGAACCGGCATCCGCCAGCATGAAGATCGCGTCATCGCCCGAAAGCTGGGCGGTAATGTCGAGCAGGTATTTGGCATTGAAGCCGATTTCCATCGGGTCGTTGTCGTAACCGACCGCGACCTCTTCCGTGGCGCTGCCGGAATCCGGATTGTTGACGGTCAGCATCAGCTGGCCGTCGGTCAGCGACAGTTTCACGGCGCGGCCGCGCTCGGAGGAAATGGTCGAGACGCGGTCGACGGCCCTGGTAAAGCTCTGGCAATCGACGCGCATTTCCTTGTCGTTGCCGGTCGGGATGACCCGCTGGTAATCAGGGAAAGTGCCGTCGATCAGCTTCGAGGTCATCACGACCGAGCCCATTGTGACGCGGATCTTGGCGTCCGAAACCTCGACCGTGACAGCCGCCTCCGGATCGTCGACCAGTTTCTGCAGCTCGCCGACCGTCTTGCGGGGAATGATGATGCCCGGCATTCCTTCCGAGCCCGACGGTGCCTGCACATCGGCGCGCGCCAGGCGGTGACCGTCGGTCGCGACCGCGCGAAGCTTCAGGTCCCCGTCGGCTTCGATCGTGTGGAAGAAGATGCCGTTCAGGTAGTAGCGGGTCTCCTCGGTGGAGATCGCGAACTGGGTGCGGTCGATCAGCATTTTCAGATCGGTCGCCTTCAGCTTGAACGTATGCGTGAAGCTGCCGGCGGTAAGGTCCGGGAAGTCCGATTCCGGCAGGCACTGCAGAGAGAACTTCGAGCGGCCGGATTGCACTGTCATCGAGCCGCCGTCCGGGTTGGTGGCGAGCAGCACCTCCGAACCGTCCGGCAGCTTGCGGACGATTTCATAAAGCAGGTGCGCCGGAACCGTCGTGGCTCCGGCAGTCTCGACCATGGCCGGCAGGACCTCGGTGATTTCGAGATCGAGGTCGGTTGCCTTCAGGTCGAGGCTGGCGCCCGACGCGCGCATCAGCACGTTGGAAAGGATCGGGATCGTGTTCCGCCGCTCCACCACGCGATGCACGTGGTTCAGCGACTTCAGAAGGTTGGACCGCTCAAGAGTAATACGCATGGACGCAATCGCTTTCGACCGTGGCGATCCGGCAGGGCCGGACCCCTGATATTCTGCCGGCTTTGGACCAGCCGGATGATGTGGACCGGCAAAATGGCAGACAACCCCTTCGAAAAGCAAGAGGTGAACAAGGCGTTAGCAAGTCATTTCACATCTGTCTCATGCACTGCACACAGAAAATATGCGTTCTCAACAGCTTGCCCGTTACTTGCCGAAGCCGGCCGGCTTGCCCATAAAGGCTCATGACCATCCATCTGCGCGTGATACCCCTTGACCGATGAACCGAAGAGCAGCCAGCGCGGCTATCGCGTCGCCAATACTTTCGTGCCCGCGCGACCGCTGGAGCCGGCGCTTTATCTGGTCGCAACCCCGATCGGCAATCTCGGCGACATCACGCTGCGGGCGCTCGAAACGCTCTCAGGTGCCGATGTGCTCGCTTGCGAGGATACCCGGGTAACCCGCGTGCTGCTCGACCGTTACGGCATCGTCAACCGGCCCTACGCCTATCACGAGCATAATTCCGACGAGGTCGGGCCGAAGCTCATCGCGGCGCTGCAGGAGGGGAAATCGGTGGCGCTGGTCTCCGATGCCGGCACGCCGCTCGTCTCCGATCCCGGTTACCGGCTCGGTCAGATGGCGATCGAGGCCGGCCATAAGGTCGTGCCGATCCCCGGCGCCTCGGCGCCGCTCGCAGCCCTCGTCGGTTCCGGCATGCCGTCCGATGCGTTCCTGTTTGCCGGTTTCCTGCCGGTCAAGGACAAGGGTCGGCGGGACCGGCTGGCCGAGCTTTCGAAAGTGCCGGCGACTTTGATCTTCTTTGAATCGCCGCATCGCATCGGCGCAACGCTTGGCGCCGCCGCCGAAGTGCTCGGGCCGGGCCGACGCGCGGCGGTCTGTCGCGAATTGACAAAGACGTTCGAGGAGTTTCGCCGTGGCACGTTGGAGGAGCTTGCCGCCTATTACAATGACGACCGCGTCGTGAAGGGTGAGATCGTGCTGCTTCTGGCGCCGCCCGAGGCAGAGGAGCCGCCCGGGGAAGTCGAGGTGGACGTGTTGCTGCGCCAGCTTTCGGCCTCCATGCCAGCCGCCAAGGCTGCCGCCGAAGCTGCCCGCGTGACCGGACTTCCGCGCAAGGATCTCTATCAGCGGCTTCTGAACCTGAAAGGCGAGGCGGGTGGCGGAGATTGACCCGGGCTTAAGGCGCCGCAAGGTCGGGCGGCAGAAGGCTCAGCGGCAAAAGGCTCAGCGATGGGGCCATGCCTCGGAATATCTCGCCGCGCTTTATCTCCTGGTCAAAGGCTATCGAGTCCTTGCGATCCGTTACCGCACCAAGCTCGGGGAGATCGATCTGATCGTCCGCAAAGGCGATCTGGTGGCCTTTGTCGAAGTCAAGGCGCGGGTCGGCGAACAGGAGGCGATCGATGCCGTCGGTTACGTCACCCAGAGCCGAATTCGAGCCGCGAGCGATGTCTGGCTTTCAAAGCGGCAGGATGCCGCGAGACTGTCTCGGCGTTACGACGTGATCGTGGTGCTTCCGGGCCGTCTGCCGCGGCATTTTGCGAATGCTTTCTGACGCTGATGTGAAATTATTGCATAGGTGTGCAATGTAATATTCCTGACATAAAACTGTTAAGGGCCTGTCACAGCCTGGCCCTATTGCGGTCCTCACCCCAACAAAGGTGGAGAGGACCTTAAAATGTTCAAAAAGCTTTCGATGGCCGCGATCGCGGTCGCACTGTCCGCGACCTCGTCGCTTGCTGCGACCGAGGTCACCTGGTGGCATGCCATGGGCGGCGAGCTCGGCAAGAAGCTCGAAGAGATTGCTCAGAAGTTCAACGAGAGCCAGAGCGACTACAAGGTCGTTCCGGTCTACAAGGGAAGTTATCCGGAAACGTTGACCGCCGCGATCGCCGCGTTCCGTGCCGGCCAGCAGCCCGCCATCGTTCAGGTCTTCGAAGTTGGTACCGGCACGATGATGGCCGCCAAGGGCGCCGTCTACCCGGTCTACAAGCTGATGGCCGATGAAGGCGAACCCTTCGACACGAAGACATTCCTGTCTCCGGTCACCGGCTACTATTCCGATACCAAGGGCAACATCCTGTCGCTGCCCTTCAATTCCTCCACGCCGATCATGTATTATAACAAGGACGTCTTCAAAAAGGCCGGCCTTGATCCCGAGGTTGCCCCGAAGACCTGGAAGGAAGTCGAGGAATTCTCGAGGAAGATCGTTTCCTCCGGCGCTGCCAAGTGTGGCCTCACCTCGGCCTGGATCACCTGGGTCCAGACCGAAAACCTTTCGGCGCTGCATGACAAGCCTTTCGGCACTCTGCAGAACGGTTTCGGCGGTGTGAAGTCTGAATTCAGCTTCAACGGTCCTCTGCAGACCAAGCACTGGGCAAACCTGAAGAAGTGGCAGGACGAAGGCCTGTTCAAGTATGGCGGTCCGGTCGGTGGCGACCAGGCGGCGACCATGTTCTATTCCCAGGAATGCGCCATCACGATGAACTCCTCCGCAGGTCGCGCAGGCGTCATCAACAACGCCAAGACCTTCACACCGGGCTTCGCCCCGCTGCCTTACTACGACGACGAGATCAAGGAGCCGAAGAACTCCATCATCGGCGGCGCCACCCTCTGGGTGCTGAACGGCAAGGAAAAGGCGACCTACAAGGGCGTAGCCAAGTTCTTCAGCTATCTCTCCAAGCCTGAAGTCCAGGCCGATTGGCACCAGTTCACCGGTTACCTGCCGATCACCAACGCTGCATACGATCTCGGCCAGAAGCAGGGCTACTACGCAAAGAACCCGGGTTCCGACATCGCCATCAAGCAGATCACCCGCGGTACTCCCTCGGAAAATTCGAAGGGCGTGCGGTTCGGCAACTTCACCCAGGTCCGCACCATTGTCGACGAAGAGTTCCAGGCACTCCTCGCCAACAAGAAGGACGCCAAGCAGGCGCTCGACACCGCGGTGCAGCGCGGCAATGCGCTTCTGCGTGAATTCGAGGCTGCCAACTCGAACTGATTGTTTCGATTGCTGCAGGAAGGACCGGCTGTCGCCGGCCCTCCCTTGCTTGCTTGCTTGTTACGTTGTGGTGAGGGACCGGTGGATACCAAAAGAACAACCTTCAACAACCGCCTGCTGCCCTATCTGCTGCTCGCGCCCCAGCTCGTTATCACGCTCGTCTTCTTCATCTGGCCTGCCGCGCAGGCGGTGAAATCCTCCTTCGAGCGGGAAGATCCTTTTGGCTTCTCGACCGTTTTCGTAGGGTTGACCCACTATCGGCAGTTGTTTGCGGACCCGAATTATCTGGATGCGCTCTGGCGCACCGCCGTATTCGCGGTATCCGTCACCGTTCTTTCGATGATGCTCGGCCTCGCATTCGCGGCTGCGGTCGATCGCCTGGCGCGGTCCGCGAAAATCTATACCACCCTGCTTGTCTGGCCTTATGCCGTCGCACCTGTCGTGGCGGGCGTCCTGTGGTGGTTTCTCTTCAATACCTCCACCGGCCTGCTGCCCTTCTTCCTGGAGCGCCTGGGCATTCGCTGGGACCATGATCTCAATGGCACGCATGCCATGATCCTGATCATCATCGCGGCAGCCTGGAAGCAGATCTCCTACAACTTTCTTTTCTTCCTGGCCGGGTTGCAGTCGGTGCCGCAATCGCTGATCGAGGCAGCCGCCATCGACGGTTCGGGCCCGGTGAGGCGCTTCTTCACCATCTCTCTGCCGCTTCTGTCGCCGACGACGTTTTTCCTGTTCATCATCAACGTGAACTACACGATGTTCGACACCTTCCCGATCGTGGATGCCACGACGGGCGGCGGGCCTGCCCAGGCGACAACGACGCTCGTCTACAAGGTCTACCAGGACGGTTACGTTGGTCTCAACATCGGTTCGTCCTCGGCGCAGTCGGTATTGCTGATGTTGATCGTGATGCTGCTGACCTTCGTTCAGTTCCGCTTCGTCGAACGCCGCGTCCAGTATTGAGGAACGATCATGGTTGAAAATCGCCCCTTCCTGACCTTCCTCACCCACGCTTTCCTGATCCTGGGATTTCTGATGGTCGCGCTACCGGTCTATGTCGCGATCGTGGCATCGACCCATGACGTCTCGACGCTGATGAGCGGGCCTGTCCCGCTTCTGCCGGGATCGCATCTCATCGAGAACTATTCGACCATTCTGACGAGTGCCGCTGCGGCTCACGGCCTGCCCAATTATTCGCACATGGCGCTGAACTCTCTGATCATGGCACTGGCGATCACGATCGGAAAAATCTCGATCTCGATCCTTTCCGCCTTCGCCATCGTCTACTTCCGGTTTCCGTTCCGGCTGCTGGCATTCTGGATCATCTTCGTGACCCTGATGCTGCCGGTCGAGGTGCGCATCATGCCGACATACAAGATCGTCGCCGACCTCGGCATGCTGAATTCGTGGGCCGGTCTGACCGTCCCGCTGATCGCATCGGCCACGGCGACCTTCCTGTTCCGCCAGTTCTTCATGACGGTCCCCGACGAGCTTCTGGAAGCGGCCCGGGTGGACGGGGCAGGCCCTATGAAGTTCTTCCGGGACATCCTGCTGCCGCTCTCGCGCACCAATATCGGCGCGCTATGCGTCATCCTCTTCATCTATGGCTGGGTTCAGTACCTCTGGCCGCTCCTGGTGACTACCGACCCCGGCTATTACACGCTGATGATGGGAATGAAGCGCATGGTCACCGTGCAGGACGGTGTCATCGAGTGGCAGTTGGTCATGGCAGGTTCCGTTCTCGCCATGCTTCCCCCCATCCTCGTCGTGGTTTTCATGCAGCGGTTGTTCATCCGCGGGCTTACTGAAACGGAGAAATAACATGGCTGGAATTCACATTTCAGAAGTTTCGAAGATTTATACGGGCGGCGTGAAGGCGGTAAGCTCCGTCTCCATCGACATCGTCGACGGTGAGTTCATCGTCCTCGTCGGTCCCTCGGGCTGCGGCAAGTCCACGCTGCTGCGCATGGTTGCAGGGCTGGAAGCCATTTCCGCAGGCGAGGTGAAGATCGCCGGACGAGTCGTCAACCAGATCGAGCCGGCCGAGCGCGATATCGCCATGGTGTTCCAGAACTATGCGCTCTATCCGCATATGACGGTCTATAACAACCTCGCCTACGGTCTGAAGAACCGCGGCACGCCGAAGGCCGAGATCGACGCCCGTGTCGCCGAAGCCGCCCGCATGCTGGAGATCACCCAGTATCTGGAGCGCAAGCCCCGCCAGCTGTCCGGCGGCCAGCGCCAGCGCGTCGCCATGGGCCGCGCCATCGTCCGCAAGCCGGCGGCCTTCCTGTTCGACGAGCCGCTCTCCAACCTCGATGCCAAGCTGCGTGTTTCCATGCGCGGCGAGATCAAGCGCCTGCAGCGCCGGCTTGGCACCACGTCGATCTACGTCACCCACGACCAGCTCGAAGCGATGACGCTGGCCGACCGCCTCGTTGTTCTGAACGGCGGCCAGATCGAGCAGATCGGTGCGCCGCTGGAAGTCTACCACGCGCCGGCCTCCACCTTCGTTGCGAGCTTCATCGGCTCGCCGGCCATGAACCTCGTCAAGGGCGAACTGCATGGCGACAAGCTGGCGATCGGCCCGGCGATGATCGCCCTCAACGGTTTCGCGCCGACCTCCGGTGCCGTCACCGTCGGCGTCCGCGCCGAGGATCTGCGTATCGCCCGCGACGACGAGGAGGCTCTGCCCTTCCGTCTCGAATACACCGAGGAGCTTGGCGCCCAGCGCCTGATCCACGGCACGGTGGGCGACCAGCAGATCACCGCCGCCGTTTCTCCGGAGATTGCGCTATCACCGGAAATGCGCATTGCCGTCGATGCCAAACGCCTGCACTTCTTCTCGATCGAAACGGGCAAGCGCCTGCCGGGCAACGTTCCGGCAGAGGCAAAGCTCGCGCCGGTCGAGCCGGTTATCTGAGGGCCCAATCCGAAATTGAGGCCGATCGTTAAAATTCTAACATCGGCCTGAAGAGCGGGCTTACTCTTTGCCGCTAGCATCTCCCGGAATTGACAGCTTCCGGGGGAAACATGAGTTGGCACGTCCTCGCCGCGACCGCAGCGGCAATTGCATTTCGGTCCAAGTCCTACGCACCTGAGAAGCCGAAGGTGAAGCCGTTTATCGGCGCTTGTCCGCATTCTCTCGAAATGAAGCCGATGCCGATCGAGCCCACCTGGGTCATCGCCGGCGATCCGCAGGCGCGTGCCGGTTCTCATTCCACCGCCGAGGACGATTGCGCGACGACCGGTGTATGGGAATGTACGGCGGGCGAGTTCCGCTGGTACTTCCACTGGGACGAAACGGTGGTGATCCTTGAGGGCGAAGTGCATGTGACTGCCGAAGACGGCACGCAGCGCGTTCTCCAGGCGGGCGATGTCGCCTATTTCAAGGGACGGACCTGGGCCACCTGGCGCATCGACAAATATCTGAAGAAGGTCGCCTTCATCCGCCGGCCTTTCCCGAAGCCGATCGCCATGCTTTTCCGCCTGCGCAACATGTTGCGGGCAAAGACGCAGGTCGGCATCTCCGCGTGATATCGGCCCGATTGCAGTTGCCTTTGGAGGCCCGCCATCCTACATCAGGCGGGCCAATCCTAGGGGGCTGAAGTCATGGCGAAAATCCGCAAGGTCGCGTTCCAGATGGACCATATTTCCGGCATCAGCATTGCCGGCGATTCCACTTTCGCCATGGCGCTCGAAGCGCAGGCGCGTGGGTTCGAGCTGTTTCACTACACTCCCGATCGCCTGACCATGCGCGACGGCAAGATCTTCGCCGCTGTCGAACCGCTGCAGGTTCGCGACGTCAAGGGCGATCATTTCACGCTTGGGGAGAAGGAACGCGTTGATCTGTCGGAGATGGACGTCGTTCATCTGCGCCAGGATCCGCCCTTCGACATGGGCTATATCACCTCGACCCATCTGCTCGAGCGCATCCACCCGAAAACGCTTGTCGTCAACGACCCCGCCTGGGTGCGCAACTCGCCGGAGAAGATTTTCGTTACCGAGTTCGCCGATCTGATGCCAGCAACGCTGATCAGCCGCGATCCGGGCGAAATCGCCCGCTTCCGGGAAGAGATGGGCGATATCATCCTGAAGCCGCTCTACGGCAATGGCGGCGCCGGGGTTTTCCATTCCGCCCGCGACGACCGCAATTTCACGTCGCTGCTCGAAATGTTCGGCCAGATGTATCGCGGCGAACCCTATATCGCCCAGGCCTATCTGCCGGCCGTGCGCAAGGGCGACAAGCGCATCCTTCTGGTGGACGGCGAGCCGGTCGGCGCGATCAACCGGGTTCCCGCCGAACACGACAGCCGCTCCAACATGCATGTCGGCGGCCGCGCCGAGGCGACCGAGATCACGCCGCGCGAGAAGGAAATCTGCTCCCGCATCGGACCCGCCCTGCGCGAGCGCGGCTTCATCTTCGTCGGCATCGATGTGATCGGCGATTACATGACCGAGATCAACGTCACATCCCCGACGGGCATCCGCGAAGTCAAGAAGTTCGGCGGCGCCGACGTCGCAGGCCTCCTTTGGGACGCAATCGAGGCAAAACGCGCCTGATGAAGGCCAGGCGTTTCGGATACGGATCGCCTTTGTTCTCGCGATACAACCGCCCGCAACCCGTTTGCAGCGGATGCGTGAAATTGTTCGGTTAATGTTCTTGTTTCATTCCTATTTCTATGCCAGATTGCAATTCCTGGCACGGAAAGCGTGTATCGCTGGTGTCCCGGACATGAAGTTAGGGGCGGGGTGGTTATGGTTTCGCGCGTCAGCACAGTCGCATTCCAAGGCATAGAAGGCGTTCCGGTCGACGTGCAGGTCATGGTCGGGCCGGGCAAGATCAACATGCATATCGTCGGCCTGCCGGACAAGGCGGTGGCCGAGAGCCGCGAGCGGGTGCAGGCGGCGTTGCACGCCTCCGGCCTCGCCATGCCGCCGAAGAAGATCACCGTCAATCTGGCACCGGCCGACCTTCCGAAAGAGGGCTCTCATTTCGACCTGCCGATCGCGCTGGCATTGATGGCGGCGCTGGGCGCCGTTCCCGGAGATGCACTCACCGGTTATGTGGTGCTTGGGGAACTGAATCTCGACGGCACGCTTGCGCCTGTGGCCGGCGCACTTCCGGCGGCAATCGCCGCCAACGCGCTGGGAAAGGGGCTGATCTGCCCGGCCGACAGCGGCGCGGAAGCCGCCTGGGCGGGGGCCGAGATCGATATCGTCGCGCCACGAAGCCTGATCGCGCTCGCAAACCATTTCCGCGGCACCCAGGTCATCTCCCGGCCGCAGCCGGCAATTCGCGCCCTGCCTGCCAATTTGCCCGATCTCGTCGACATCAAAGGCCAGGAATCGGCCAAGCGCGCACTGGAAGTCGCCGCCGCCGGTGGACATAATCTTCTGATGGTCGGCCCTCCCGGCTCCGGCAAATCCATGCTCGCCGCCCGGCTGCCGTCCATCCTGCCGCCGCTTTCAGCCGCCGAACTGCTGGAAGTGTCGATGATCCATTCGATCGCCGGCCAGCTTTCCGGCGGCAAGCTCTCCGACCGCCGGCCTTACCGCACGCCGCATCATTCGGCCACCATGGCAGCGCTGGTGGGTGGTGGCCTGCGCGCCAGGCCCGGGGAGGCATCGCTTGCCCATCACGGCGTGCTGTTCCTCGACGAATTCCCGGAATTCTCGCCACAGGCGCTGGACGCGCTCCGTCAGCCGCTGGAGACCGGTGAGTGCATTATCGCCCGCGCTAATCATCGGGTTTCCTATCCCGCCAGCATCCAGCTCGTCGCCGCCATGAACCCGTGCCGCTGCGGGATGGCGGGCGAACCCGGCCATACCTGCGCACGGGGGCCAAAATGCATGTCGGACTACCAGGGGCGCATTTCGGGGCCGCTGATGGACCGTATCGATATCCGCATCGACGTGCCGGCAGTCTCGGCCGCCGATCTCATTCGCCCGAGGCCGGCGGAAAGCAGCGCGGATGTCGCCAGGCGCGTGGCGGCTGCGCGTGACAGACAGCGGGAGCGGTTCGAACAGGCCGGTTATCCGCGCGTGCTCACCAATGCCCGCTGCTCGACGGCCCTGATCGAGAAGATCGCCGAACCCGATCCCGGCGGTCTCCAGTTGCTGAGGGATGCGGCCGAAAAGCTCAAGTTCTCGGCCCGCGGATACCATCGGATATTGAAAGTCGCCCGCACGCTCGCCGATCTCGACGGCAAGGATACGGTCGGCCGCATTCATCTCGCCGAGGCGATTTCCTATCGCATGGCCGGCGAACGGCTGGCGACGGCCGCGGCGTGAGGCAGAAGGTTAGGGATGGGGTTGCGAGGGCCGGGAGATAGCGATGAATTTGCTCTGCGGCCAGGGCGGGTCGTCACCGATGACCAGGCTCCACTTAGGCGGACCGCCTCTTAGGCAGACGCGGATAGCATACCCTTCCGTCGTCATCCTCGGGTCAAGC
Organism: Neorhizobium sp. T25_13; assembly: GCF_002968675.1. Classification (NCBI taxonomy): domain Bacteria; kingdom Pseudomonadati; phylum Pseudomonadota; class Alphaproteobacteria; order Hyphomicrobiales; family Rhizobiaceae; genus Neorhizobium; species Neorhizobium sp. T25_13. The sequence goes on along the minus strand of NZ_PVBI01000005.1, from coordinate 194,402 downwards.
CCGAGGATGACGACCTGAAAAAGTGCAGCTAACCACCCAACCCTTCAAACAGCGCCGTCGACAGATAGCGCTCTGCGAAGGAAGGGATGATGACGACGATGGTCTTGCCGGCATTTTCCGCACGGCTGCCGACTTCGATGGCTGCTTGCAGCGCCGCACCGGAGGAGATGCCAACCGGTACGCCTTCGAGCCTGGCCACCAGGCGGGCCATCTCCATGGCCTCACCGCTGTTGACGGTGATGATCTCGTCATAGATGTGCGTGTCCAGGATCTTCGGTGCGAAACCTGCGCCGATGCCCTGGATCTTGTGCGGGCCGGGCTGGCCGCCGGAGAGGACGGGCGATTCTTCCGGTTCGACGGCAATGATCTTGAGTGCCGGGTTACGCTCCTTCAGCACCTGGCCGGCACCGGTGATCGTGCCGCCGGTGCCGATGCCGGAGACGAAGATGTCGATCTTGCCATCGGTATCGTTCCAGATTTCCTCGGCTGTCGTCTTGCGATGAATTTCGGGGTTGGCCGGATTTTCGAACTGCTGCGGGATGATCGCATCCGGAAGCGAAGCGGCGAGTTCTTCCGCCTTGGCGATCGCACCCTTCATGCCTTTCGGGCCTTCGGTCAGCACCAGTTCGGCACCGAGGAGGGCGAGCATCTTGCGGCGTTCGATCGACATGGTCTCCGGCATGGTCAGGATCAATTTGTAGCCCTTGGCGGCGGCGGCGAAGGCGAGCGCGATGCCGGTATTGCCGGACGTGGGCTCAACCAGCGTCGTCCTGCCAGGCGCGATCTTGCCCTCGGCCTCCAGGCTTTCGATCATCGCCACCCCGATACGGTCCTTAACCGAAGCGATCGGGTTGAAGAATTCGAGCTTGGCCAAAAGATTGGCCTTCACGCCCTTTTCCTTGGCCAGCTTGTCGAGGCGCACGATCGGCGTGTCGCCGATGGTTTCGGTGATCGAGGAATAGATTCGGCCGCGGCCCGGCTTTCTGGTCTCTGGCATAGTGCTCTCCCTGAGTTTGGAGAGAAGTTAGGGCGTGTTCCCCACGAATGCCAGCAAGGCGGAACCGGACGGAAAGAGAAATGGAAATTTTGTTCCCGTAAGTGGTCGGGAACGAAAACGCCTTTGCGTTCAAAGACCGGTCGAGCCGAAGCCACCGGCACCGCGGGCAGTCGTGGAGGTTTCCGTAATCTCGGTTACCCGAGCCTGGGTCACCGGCGCGATCACCATCTGCGCGATCCGCATGCCGCGGGTGATGGCGAAATCCTCGTCGCCGAGATTGATCAACAGCACCTTCACCTCGCCGCGATAATCACTGTCGATCGTGCCCGGCGTGTTGAGGCAGGTGATGCCGTTCTTGAAGGCAAGGCCTGAGCGCGGCCGTACCTGCGCCTCGAACCCTTCCGGAATTTCGAAGATGAAGCCTGTCGGCACCAGCGCCCGTTTGCCGGGGGCGATCGTCAGCGGCATGCCGTCCTCGACGGCGGCGCGCAGGTCCATGCCGGCAGCGCCCGCGGTTTCATAGGCCGGCAGATCGAGGCCGGCGCCGTGCGGGAGGCGGACGAGATTGAGCTTTGGCGAGGAGGGGGCGTGAATGTTCATCATGTCATTTGTCGACCCACGGTCGCTCCGGTCAAACACGAATTGAAAGTTATCCACGGAGTCGTTAGATACGCGGCAACGTAAAGGATCGAGAAAAAAATGCCCGAAACGATTGCCGAGGCGGTTTCCCGCCGCCGCACATTCGCAATTATTGCCCATCCGGACGCGGGCAAGACGACGCTGACCGAAAAACTGCTGCTGTTCGGCGGCGCGATCCAGCTCGCCGGCGAAGTGAAAGCCAAGAAGGACCGTATCCAGACGCGGTCCGACTGGATGAAGATCGAGCGCGAACGCGGCATCTCGGTCGTCACCTCGGTGATGACCTTCGAATATGACGGCAACGTCTTCAACATCCTCGATACGCCCGGCCACGAAGACTTCGCCGACGACACCTACCGCACGCTGACGGCGGTGGATGCCGCGGTCATGGTCCTCGACGCCGCAAAAGGCATCGAGCCGCGGACGCTGAAACTGTTCGAAGTCTGCCGCATGCGCGATATCCCAATCATCACCTTCGTCAACAAGATGGACCGCGAAAGCCGCGATCCCTTCGAAATCCTGGACGAGGTCGAGGAAAAGCTGGCGCTCGATACCGCTCCGATCACCTGGCCGATCGGTCGTTCGAAGACTTTCTGCGGTTCCTATAACCTGGCCGACAACACGGTTCGTGGCTCGGATACGGACGTCAAGGCAACCCCTGTCAACGGACCCCAGAGCGTCGCCGACCGCCTGCCGGAAAACGAACGTGCGGCCTTCGTCGAGGAGACCGAACTGGCGATCGAGGCCTGCCGGCCGTTCGACCGCAAGGCTTTCCTCGAAGGCCACATGACGCCGGTCTTCTTCGGTTCGGCTTTGCGGAATTTCGGCGTGCGCGATCTCATCGATGCGCTGGGCGATTTCGCCCCGCCGCCGCGAGACCAGGTGGCGGACATCCGCACCGTGCATGCGACCGACGACAAGATGACGGCCTTCGTCTTCAAGATCCAGGCGAACATGGACCCGAACCACCGCGACCGTATCGCGTTTGCGCGCATCTGCTCGGGCAAGCTGGAGCGTGGCATGAAGGCGCGGCTGTCGCGCACGGGCAAGCAGCTCGGGCTGACCGCGCCGCAGTTCTTCTTCGCGTCCCAGCGCCAGTTGGCCGATACCGCCTACGCGGGCGACGTGGTCGGCATCCCGAACCACGGCACGCTGCGCATCGGCGATACGCTGACCGAAGGCGAACAACTGGTGTTCCAGGGCGTGCCGAACTTCTCGCCGGAAATCCTCCGCCGCGTCCGGCTGGAGGATGCCATGAAGGCGAAGAAGCTCAAGGAAGCACTGCAGCAGATGGCGGAAGAGGGCGTCGTGCAGCTCTTCTCGCCGGAAGACGGCTCGCCGGCCATCGTCGGGGTCGTCGGCGCACTGCAGCTCGACGTCTTGAAGGAACGGCTGCAGGGTGAATACGGCCTGCCGGTCTCCTTCGAAATGTCGCGCTTTTCGATCTGCCGCTGGATCTCGGCCGAAAATCAGGCGGATCTCGACAAGTTCCTGACGGTAAAGCGCGGCGATATCGCCCGTGATCTCGATGGCGATCCGGTTTTTCTGGCGCAGGACAGTTTCTCGCTGCGCTACGAGTCGGAGCGTTATCCTGCCATCAAGATGGTCGCGATCAAGGAATATCAGGTCGCCAAGGCGGCGTGAGACTGCTCACGCCGCGGCAATGATCTCGATCTCCACCAGCCAGTCGTCGCGCAGCGTCTCGACGACGATGGCGGTCGTCGGCACGAGGCGGCCGCCGAGTGCTGAAAGCCGCGCATTCTGGTTTGCCTCCACATAGGAGGCGTGCCGCAGATAGCTGGTCAGCCGCACGATATTGTCGGTCGTCATCCGCGCTTCGGCAAGAATTCGGTTGAGGTTCGACCAGATCAGGCGGAGTTGGCTTTCCAGGTCGGCGCCGGTCGCTCCGCTTTCGTCGAGGCCCATCGTGCCACTGACGAAAAGAAAGCGGTCGGGGCTGCGCACTTCCATGGCGTGCACATAGTCCGGCGTCGCGGCATAGACGCCATCCTTTGGGTTATGGGCGATCATCTTCATCTTGCTTCCTCTGGAATTTCATCTGGTAATGCCGCATTCTTGCCGAATACTATTCGGCAGAAAAGCTGAAGAGGCGATGGGATGGAAAATACAGAGGATGTTCGGCCGAAGCGGCGAGGACCTGCTCCGCTTGACGCTTTTGACCGAAGGATATTAGCAGCACTCGCCGCCGATGCGGACCGGAGCTATGCGGCGCTGGGAGAAATCGTGGGCCTGTCACCGCCTGCGGTGCATGAGCGCGTCAAGCGATTGAAGCGCTCGGGCGTGATCCGCGATACGGTAGCGCGGCTGGATGGCACGGCGGTCGGCAAGCCTCTCACGGCCTTCGTGCATGTGGAGGCGGCGGGCTGGGGCAAGAGCGAGCGGCTCATGCAGATTGCCCGTTTTCCGGAAGTGGAGGAACTGCATTCCGTGGCCGGCGACGCGAGCGTGATCCTCAAGGTGCGGATGGAAAATCCGCAGGCGCTGGAATTCCTGCTCGGCCAGATCCATTCGCTGCCCGGCGTGCGCGGCACCCGCAGTTATGTCGCGCTTTCAACTTATCTAGACCGGCCGGTTCAGGCGGAGGTCACGACGGACTGGCCGAACGTGCCCCTGCCGCCGGAATGATCAGCCGAACTTGACAGCCGTCGTGTTGGAACCGCAGACCAGCACGCAGACGCGTTCATCCGGGCCGGGAACATATTTGCCGCAAAGTAGCGCGGCGAAGGCTGCGGCACCGCCGGGTTCAGCAACGATACGGGCGCCGGCCCACAGTACCTTCTGAGCGGCGAGAATCTCGTCGTCGGTCACCAGGATCGGCGGCTGGAGGAATTTCTGGGCAACGGGGAACATCAGCTCGCCAACCTGCTTCGGCGCCAGCGAATCCGCCGCGATGCCGCCGGCCGGCGCATCCACGGGGCGGCCGGCCTTGAAGGCTTCGTGAAGCGTCGGCGCACCGTCGGATTCCACCGCGACGATCTTCACCCGGCCGCGGAACCAGGAGGCGATGCCGCCGATCAGACCGCCGCCGCCGACGGCAACGATCAGCGTCGTCATCTCCGGCAGGCCGTCTTCGATCTCCTTGCCGAGCGTGCCCTGGCCGAGCAGGGTTTCCACCTGGTCATAAGCATGGGCGGCGATTGCACCGCTCGTCGCCACATAGGTCTGGCTCGCCGCCAGTGCATCGTTATATCGGTCGCCGCCGACCACCAGTTCCGCGCCATAGGAACGAATGAGGTCGATCTTCGCCTGCGAGGCCACGCTCGGCACGAAGATATGCGCCGGCACACCGAGCCGCATCGCCGCATAGGCGACGGCCGCCCCGTGATTGCCGCCGGACGCGGCGACGACGCCGGCCGCCGGGACATTGCGCGTCAAAAGGTTGGTGAAGGCGCCGCGAGCCTTGAACGAGCCGGAATGCTGCAGCAGCTCGAGCTTCAGGTCGATCGGCAGCGGTGCCCCGCCGAAATCCCGCATGTCGACGCGCATCACCGGCGTGCGGCGGATATGCGGACGGATGAGCGTTTCGGTTTCCGCAATACGTTCTGGCGTGACGGTGTGTTCGGTCGACATGATGGCCTCTTGGGAATGGAACGGCCATGGGTAGCCGCCAGGCCGCCGAAATGAAAGTCCTTTTAGGCGGCGATCCGTTCGCTGAGAAAGTCGACGACGGCGCGCACCGCCGGAAGCTGCCCGCGTCGATGCGGCATCAGGATCGTTGTGGTGATGCTGCCGGCCGTCCAATCGGGCAACAGGCGGATCAGCCTGCCCTCGGCAAGCGCCTCGCGGCAGACGGAAGTCGGCAGGCAGGTCAGGCCAAGGCCTGCCATCGTTGCCTTCATGATCACCAACGGCTCGTCGGCGGAAAGCACGGATCTGGGTGTCACGACGACCGCTTCGCCATCCTCGGAGGCCAACTTCCAGACCATGTCCGTCGGGCCGGCGGTGACCGCCCTATGCCCGGCGAGATCCTCCGGCCGTAAGGGTTCGCCATGGGTGCGAACATAATCCGGTGAGGCGACGACGAAAAAAGGGTCGGTCGCAAGCTTCTTCTGCAGCAGCGTCGAATCCGGCAGCGGCGCCTGGTGGCTGCGTACCGCGATATCGAAACCTTCCTGGACGATATCGACGAACCGGTCGCTGACATGCAGCGAAAGATGCAGTTTCGGATATCGTGCCGAAAGCTCGGCCAGATGATCGGCGAGGATGAATTGCGCGGTCGGCACCGCAGCCGTCATTCGCACGATGCCGCTCGGCTCGCCGAGATGGGTACGCACGATGGTTTCCGCCATCTCCGCCTCGATCACCGATGCCTGCGCGTGCCGGAAGAAATCCCGGCCGAGATCGGTCAGCGAGAAACTGCGGGACGTCCGCTGGATCAGCCGCACGCCGAGCCGGTCCTCGAGTTCCGCCACGCGTTTGCTGACGGTGGATTTCGGCACGCCGAGCCGCCGCCCTGCCGCGGAAAAGCCGCCGTGCTCCACCGCCTGCACGAAGAAATAAAGATCGTTGAGGTTGGGCAAAGTCATCCTCATCTTCCATGCTTGTAGACTTAAAGGCGGAAAATTGGCGTCTACCGCGCCGGCGTCCACGAAATCATATTGATGGTGTCTCAAAAATTCAATCCAGGGAGTATGAAATGACACCGATCCTGTTTTACGGCGTTCCGGAAGGATGTTCCTTCGGCTCGATCGTCGCGCTCGAATGGACCGGCGCGCCTTATCGGCTGTGCCGCGTCGAAATGCCGGCCGTGGTTTCGAGCGAGGCCTACAAGCCGGTCAATCCGATCGGCGAAACACCGTCGCTGATGCTGCCGGATGGCCGGGTGATGAGCGAGAGCATGGCGATCCTCAACCACATCGCCGCGCGCACGGTGGGGAAGGGCTGGGGTTTCGATCCGAAATCGGAAAAATTCGACCGGCTGAACCAGATGCTGGCTTTCCTCAATACCGCTTTTTTCAACGCCTTCGGTCCGCTCTGGCACGCGGTGGAGCACGAACTCGACCCGCAGGCCAAGCAGGCGCTTCGCACCTACGGTATCGCCAAGGTCGAGAAGGCGCATGCGCAGCTCGAAACGCTCTTGGGTGGACGCGAATGGCTGCTCGGCGACGAGAAGAGCTTTGCGGATGCCTATTTCGCCGGCATCGCCCGCTGGAACGATTTCCACCAGGTCGTCGACCGGAGGCAGTTTCCGGGGCTCAATGCGCTCTACGAGCGTCTGCAGCAGGACCCGGCGGTGCGGTTCGCCTGGGCCATCGAACATCAGGAAGAAGCGCTGACGAGCGGACAGTTCCTCGGCCATGTGAGCCTCGACGAAGCGCTCGGATCTCTGAAGCAGGCGGCGTGATCGCCAATATTCATGCGCAGTCATGGCGTCCTTGGGACGCCATGACTGCGGTGACCTTCAGGGTTTTGAGGAGCTTATGCCGCCGTGAGATCCTTGAGGAAGTCGTCGCACCAGCGGGTGACGTCGTGTTCGAGGAGATGTTCCATCATGCGGCCCCAGCGCTCCTTGCGCTCCTCGATCGGCATGTTGATGCCGCGTGCGATCGCGTTTGCCGTGCCTTCGATGTCATAAGGATTGACCAGCAGCGCTCCACGCAGTTCCCGCGCAGCACCCGCAAAACGCGACAGCACCAGGACGCCCGGATTTTCCGGATCCTGTGCCGCGACATATTCCTTGGCGACCAGGTTCATGCCGTCGCGTAGCGGCGTCACGAGCCCGATTTTGGCGAGCCGATAAAGGCCCGCCAGAACGGGCCTGCCGATCGAGCGGTTGATATAGCGGATAGGTACCCAGTCGACCGTGCCGATCGCACCGTTCACGCGGCCTGCCTGCTCGGCCACCATGCGCTGCATCTGCTCGTATTCCGGCACTTCGGAGCGGGATTTCGGGGTGATCTGCAGATAGGTGACGCGGTTGTGATGGGCGGGGTTGGATTTGACGAAGTGCTCGAAGGCATCGATCCGCTGGGTGATGCCCTTCGAGTAATCCAGCCGATCGACGCCGATGATCAGGTCGCGCCCTTCGATACTCTGTTTGGCCTTGCGAACGATGATGTTGCTCGCCGCTTTCTTTGCGTATTCGGCAAAGGCGGCAGTTTCGATACTGATCGAATAGAAGCCGCCCTTGAAGGTGCGTCCGTAGGAGGTGAGCTTTCCGCCCTCAAGCGCCTCGCCGATGCCCTCGCGCACGAGCCCGCCCGCGAAATTCGCAAGATCATGATCCGTCTGGAACCCCACCAGATCGTAATACGACAGCCCTTTCATGATCTCCTCGTGAACGGGCATGGTGAAAAGCACGTCAGCCGGCGGCCAGGGAATGTGCAGGAAGAAGCCGATCTTGTTCTTGAGGCCCATCTGGCGCAGTTCCGCGGCAAGCGGGATCAGGTGATAGTCGTGTATCCAGATGACGTCGTCTTCCTGGATGAGCGGCGCCAGCTTATGGGCGAAGAAGCGGTTGACGCGGAAGTAACCGGCCATTTCCTTGCGTCCATATTCCGCGAGATCCATCCGGTAATGACAGATCGGCCAGAGCACGCGGTTGGCAAACCCGTGGTAATATTCCTCGACATCCGTCTTGGTGAGATCGGTGAGCGCATAGGTGATGTTGCCATGCTGCTGCATGTCGAGCGGCGCCGGTTCCTTCGCGCCGCTGGATTTGCCGGACCATCCCATCCAGATGCCGCCGTGCTCCTCCAGGGCGGCCTGCAGCGCGACAGCCAGCCCGCCGGCTGGAGCATCGCCGCTTTTCTGCGGCAGGGAGACACGGTTCGAAACGACGACAAGTCGGCTCAAGATATTGTCCTTTCAGCTCACGCGGCGTCGGGCTTGACACCACTCGCAAGCGCTTTGATTGCCGCGCGCAAGGCAGCGGCCGAGGGGAGGGTGGATTTGGCTTGCGTGTCACCCGGTGTCTCGGTGATACGGATGGAATGGCCGCCGAGTTCGTTGGCGGTGCGGAACATCGCCTCGTCGGTCACGTCGTCGCCGATGGCGATCGGCTTGCGGCCCTTGAAGGGCGGTTGATCGAGAAAGGCCTGCAAGGCGTGGCCCTTGCTCGCCTGGGCCGGCCGGATTTCCATCACCATCTTGCCGTGCTGGAGCGTGAAGTCCGGGCCCGCCATATCGAGGTAGCGGGGCATGGCTGCCTCGACCGCTTCGCGTTGCTCCGGCGCCTGGCGATAATGGGCGGCGACGGCCGCACCCTTGTCCTCCACCAGAACGCCCGGCCATTGACGGGCCTCGCGGACAAGAGCCGCCTTCAGATCCTCGAACGCGGCGCTGACCTCGACGCGGCTGATCGCCCCGGAGGGATCGCGGCGCTCGGAGCCGTGCAGGCCGGCGATCGGGAACTTATACGGCGTGAAAAGTTGGTCGGCATAGGGAAGAGCCCGGCCCGTGACCAGCGCCAGCGCGCCGCCAAGCCTCATGGAAAGACGATGCAGGTTGTCAGGTAGCTCCGCCGGTACGACGATCGCATCCGGTGTTTCGGCAAGCTCGATCAGCGTACCGTCGATATCGAGAAACAGCGCCCATCCCCCGGGTTCGAGCATGAGCCTGGCGAGAACGGGATCCCCCGGAAGGGGCGCTTCTGCTGTAGCTGGGCTCGACTGTTCTTTACGCGACATGAGCCTCTATCTAGGCCGCCAAATTCCGGCGGCAACCTCGAAAGATCACGCCTTGTCGCAAAAAGTGATACATTCTTTAGCAAGAAACCGGCATGTAACCCTCGAATTCATGTTTCATTAAGCCTTTGTAGAGACCCTGAAGTTCCTGGATTTTCGGGCCGCGGACGGGCGGCAATGTCGGAGCAGAAAGACCCCATGTGTCGTTGGGCAGCCTATCGCGGCGAACCTCTTTATCTCGAAGAACTCGTCTCCTCGCCGGCCCATTCCCTGATCGAGCAGTCTCATTGCGCCACTCGCGCCAAGACCGCGACGAATGGTGATGGTTTCGGCATTGCCTGGTATGGAGACCGGCCGGAACCCGGCCGTTACCGCGACATCCTGCCTGCCTGGTCCGACTGCAATCTGAAGAGCCTGGCGCGGCAGATACGCTCACCGCTCTTCCTCGCCCATGTCCGGGCGGCAACCCATGGCGCGACGCGGCGCGACAACTGCCATCCGTTCGTCCAGGGCCACTGGTCATTCATGCATAACGGCCAGATTTCCGGCTTCGAGCGCATCCGCCGGCATATGGAAGGCATGCTCTCGGACGCGCTGTTCGATGCCCGTAACGGTACGACGGATTCCGAACTTCTCTTCCTGCTCGCCTTGCAGTTCGGCCTGGATACCGATCCGTTCCAGGCCATGGAAAAGGCGATCGCCACGGTCGAGGACCTGTCGATCGAAAAATCGGGTGAGGCATTGGTGCGCTTCACCGCCGCCTATTCGAACGGCCGGGAACTCTACGCGGTGCGTTACGCCACCGACCACAAGCCGCCAACGCTCTACGCGGCGCCGATGGGCGGCGAAACGGGTTATTGCCTCGTATCCGAGCCGCTGAACGACGAGGTCGATACCTGGGTGGAAATCCCGGACGGCAGCGCCGTCGTCGTTGATGCCGATGGCATGCAGGTCACGCTCTTCCGGCCGAAGGCGCTGTCCGAAGCGGCTTGAAATCTATCCGAGCTTCGAGGCGATCAGTGCCGCAAGGCGCTCCGCCACCTCGTCCTTGTCGAGATCGGGCCATTCGTCGACGCCTTTGGCGCTGATGATCTTCACCCGGTTGCGGGTGCCACCCATGATGCCGGTTTCCGGCGACACGTCGTTGGCGACGATCAGGTCGGCGCCCTTGCGTTCCAATTTCGAGCGGCCGTTCTTTTCGACGTCCTGGGTCTCTGCAGCAAAGCCGACCACGATCTTGGGCCGCTTTTCGTGATGCCCCACGGTCTTCAGGATGTCCGGGTTTTCGGTCAGCAACAGGGGAGGCGGGGCCTCGCCGGGCTGTTTCTTGATCTTCTGGCCGGCCGACGAGGCGACGCGCCAGTCTGCGACCGCCGCCACCATGACGGCGATATCGGCGGGCAGGTGGGAGATCACCGCCTCCAGCATTTCCTCGGCGCGTTCCACATGGACTGTCTTCACGCCGACCGGATCGGGTATGGTCACCGGTCCGGAGACGAGCGTCACATCCGCGCCAAGTTTCGCGAGCGCCGCGGCAATCGCATGGCCCTGGCGGCCGGAGGAGCGGTTGGCGATATAACGCACCGGATCGATCGGCTCATGCGTCGGGCCCGACGTGACGATCACCTTTTTGCCGGCAAGCGGCTTCGGTGCGCCATCCAGCAGTTTGACGGCTGCGGTGACGATTTCCAGCGGTTCGGCCATGCGGCCGGTGCCGCTCTCGTTGCTTTCGGCCATCTCGCCCGCCATCGGGCCTATGAAATGGATGCCGTCAGCCTTAAGCGTCCCGACATTGCGCCTGGTCGCGGGCGCTGCCCACATTTTCGGGTTCATGGCGGGCGCAACAAGAACCGGCCGGTCGGTGGCAAGCAGCACGGCGCTCGCAAGATCGTCCGCCAACCCATGCGTCATCTTGGCCATCAGGTCGGCACTGGCGGGTGCGACGATCACGAGGTCGTTGTCGCGGGCGAGCCTGATATGGCCGACATCCTGCTCGTCCTCGCGGGAAAACAGATCGACATAGACATGGCTGGCGGATAGAGCGCCGACCGCGAGCGGCGTGATGAATTCCTGGGCCGCCCTGGTCATGATCGGACGAACCAATGCGCCCCGCTCGCGAAGCCGGCGGATGAGATCGAGGCTCTTATAGGCCGCGATGCCGCCGGAGATGATCAGAAGAATGCGCTTGCCGGAGAGTTCCATGCCATTACCCGATGCCAGAATGGCGGGAAGCTAAGCCTTTGGCCGCCGAGTTGCAATTGCCTTCCCACTGACGGCGCCACGGAACAGTTGCAGCTGACGGGAGTTCGGCTGCAAAGGAGAGCCGTCATGAAAAAGAATTTTATTCCGAAGAAGATAGCAGGGTTCAAGGTGCCGAAATCCGTGCGCAGGTCGTCATTGCTGCGCAACATGCTGGCGAGCCGCACCGGCCGGCCGATGCTGGCGAGAGCGCTCGTCGCCGGTGCCAATGCTGCCGCCACCGCCCTGACCGACGAGCGGGCCGATGTCCGCAAGCCCGGCAAGGCAAGCGGCCGCAGACGCGCCCTTGCCGCAAGCGTGGCAGGTGAGGCGATCGAGAGCGCGACTGCCGCAGCCATCGATGTCATTACCAGTCCGACGCGCCCGCTCTTCAAGGCAAGCGCCAAGGCGAAGGAGGGTCGGATTTTCCCGGAACCGGTCACGCACTGACGCGGAAGCATTCCGAACATCTTGCGCTAGATTCTGGACTACGTTACTCCTGTTTGCGGCCGGATGCGGCCAGCCGCCCGCGGCGCTCTCAAGCGCCAAGGTGAACGCATCCACCGCCTCTCATCCTTTGCCAATCCGGCCAGCGATGACGAACGGATCAGCAATGCGGGCGCTGATTGGGGGACCTGACCGGTCTTTGTTCGTCTGTTGAAAGGATGATGAGATGCGCGATTTCCGCGATGCAAAACTGATGGCGAAAAGCCTGCGCGAGGCGCTTGCCGAACGTAAGGTTGACCTGACGCATAGCCAGGTCCTGGAACTGGTTGCGGCGCAGTTCGGTTACGACAACTGGAATATCCTTGCTGCAAAGATCGACGCGTCAGAACCGCAGCAAAGGAAGCCGGTTGCGGTGTCGATCCAGCCGGCAATCCCGATCTTCCGGATCTTCTCCGTCGACAAAGCGATGGAATTCTACCGCGATTTCCTAGGCTTCACCGTGGACTGGGAGCATCGCTTCGGCGAAAACTTTCCGCTCTATTGCCAGATCTCGCGAAGCGGCATGCTGATGCACCTCTCCGAGCATGCGGGCGATGCGTCGCCGGCAGCCAGGGTCTTCGTGCCGATGACAGGCGCGCGCGCTTTCCAGCAGGAGCTGATCGGCAAGAACTACCCCTATATGAAGCCAGGGCTCGAACAGGCGGATTGGGGACTGGAAGTGACGGTCACCGACCCGTTCAGCAACCGCATCACCTTCTGCGAGCGGGAGATCAAGCCGCAGGGCTGACCTGGAGGCCTCAAGGCCCAGCGGGACGCTAGATCTTCTTCCTGGCCGTTGCGAGCGGTTCGGTCGTCAGCTTGAAATCCGTCATTTCCTTCGGCGTCAGGTAATAGAGCCGGTCCGGCGGCGTTTCGAGCGCATGGATCCAGAGGCCCGCGCCGATGCCCATCTGGTCGAGATGGCGGGCGACCCGCGCGGTGGTTGCCTGCGCGGCGGACATCGCCTGTTCCGCCGACGGCCGGTCCTTGGCTCCGTTGAACACCTGGTGCACGCCGATCACCGCATCCTTTTCCGCCAAACGCCCGACGCCGCCGGCAAATACGATCGGGCAGGAAGAGGCGCAGAGCGCTTTCGACGCGACCTTCGTGTCGAGCTTCCTGTCGCGGATCAGCTTCGACATGGCGAGGGCATCGTCAACCGAGCCGCCGGGGGAGTTTAGCGTCACCGTCTTCACATATTCCCCGCGCGTTTCGATCTCCTTGGAGAAGCGGGCGGCGGCGCCCGGGTCGATTGTTCCTTCCGCGAGCAGCACGCCACCCGTGGTGAGCTCAAACGTGATCGGCTTTCGCAGCACTTCCTTGGGGCTGGCGGGCTGCACCGGCGGTGCGGCGGGCACGCCTTCGGTCAAGGCCGGCGGCAGTACGGGCTGGTCCTCATGCATCGGATCGAAGCCGGGCAAGGCGGCGTTCATTATCGTCATGTCGCGAATATCGACGACGAGGAAAACCGCCGCGGCCGAGAGCAGGATATAGAAGGCGCCGCGCATCAGCACGCCCTCATCGAGCTTGCTGATCGCCTCACCGATCCTCATGCGACCGGTCCCGGCTGCGTGACTTGAGGTCGATGGCGGTGATGTTGTTCGGTTCGGTCTCCGGCGACGATTCCGGTGTTGATTCAGGTGCCGGCTGCGGCCTTGGCGCTAATGTCCTGTCGTCGGCTTCCGCCTTGGCGACCGCCTGCTCGATGTTCACCCCGCTCGCCGTGACGGCACGCTGGACTTCCAGTGCTCTCAGAAGCTCGGCCGCGGTGATCCGTTCGGCGAAGGGCAGGTTTTCCTCCTGGCGGCGGATCGCGCCATGCACGGTGGCGAGAATGAACACCATCACGCCGGGCAGAAGGTCGATGGAAATAGCGCCGGCCCAGGCGGGAATGAAGTCCTGCGCATGGTGCAGCACGGCTTCGGCGGAAGAGAGCGGCACGAAGCGACGCTCCTGCACCGGCGGCCGGGCGAGGATTTCGTCGGCGGCCTTGGCAAGCGCCTTGGACTGCGCCGTGACCGAGGTGCGGACGGTGTCCATCACCTGGTTCTGTCGGTTGACGAGATCGGCAGCGCCGCCATCCGGAACCGGCGCAATGAAGCCGAGCGACAGGTCGTCTGCCGCGCGGCGGATCGACGGTGCGATCGAGGTCTGCGCGAGCGAGGTGATGACGCCGGTCAGCGCCACGGCTTCCGTGGAGAACTGGTTGGCGCGCGGCTCGATCGTGCCCGGCGCCGATACCAGCGAACGCATCGTCTCAAGCCGCTTCTGGCCCTGGGAGAAGAGGTCGTCCACCTGCTCGCGCGAGCCGTTGATGTTGGCTGTAAGCGACTTCATCTGCGCCGACATCTGGCTGAGAAGCTGTACGACGCTTCCCGATCCGGTCGTGCCGGTGAGCGAACCGGACTGGCGCTCGACGCCCGCGAGTTGGGAGAAACGCTCGGACGCGCGCTGGATATCCGGCAGCAGGCTTTGTGCCCCGAGCGCGTTCTGATGGGCTCGGTCGAGATCGGCGGTATAGTCCTCGACCGTTTCGGAAAGATGCTGCTCCACGGCTGCGGAGCCGGCAAGCGCCGCCGCGTTCAGCCAGCTCGACATGGCAAGGATCATCGCAGCGCCGACCGCCATGACGCCGAGCATGGCCGTCCGCCCGGCACGGGTGGTCACATGCGGGTAGAACCGGGCCATATAGGACCAGAAGGCATAGATGCCGACCGAGACCGAGGCGGAGTAGATGACCGCCGCAAAGAACACGGCCGTCGGCGACCCATCGAGAATGCTGCGCGCACCGAGATAGGTGTAGACGCCGGATGCCAGCGCCAGCACGGCAAGCGCGAAACGGGTCATCGTCTCGACGGCCGCGACGCCGTCATGCAAGCGTTGAGTTGCGCCTAGCGCCATGAAACGTCTCCGGAAGGCCAAGTCCCAAAAGGAATGTATTCCTTAACAGAGAATGAAGAACTCGGCGGAATAAAGGCCGCTTTGGAGTTGCAATATGGCGAAAGCCCTTGTGGAGCAGGGTTTTCGCATCATCAGGAGACCGGACAAACCTCAGCTGAGCGTGAAGGCGAGATACAGCAGCGACAGCGCGATGATCCAGAGCGCGATGCGCCCCGAGCGATTGTGTCGCGCCTCCGACCTGCCAATCGCCTCTGTCGTCTCAGGATCGAAGCGCAGGCCGTGCTCGCTCATATAGACGAGTTCCTGGTGTAGCGTCTCCGTCTTGGCAGCGATTTCCGGCAGCGCCTCGGCAAGCTTGACGGCGGCTTTGACGCCATCTCGCAGGTCCGAGACAATGCGTTTCGGTCCGAGATTGTCGCGGATCCACTGGCCGACGACCGGCTCGGACGCCTTCCACATGTTGAATCGCGGATCGAGCATGCGCGACACGCCTTCGACCACGACCATGGTCTTCTGCAGCAGGATCAGTTCGGTGCGGGTCCGCATCTCGAACAAGTCGGTCACCTCGAAGAGCAGCGCCAGGAGCCGCGCCATGGAGATCGTTTCGGCCGGCTGGCCGTGGATCGGTTCGCCGATTGCGCGGATCGCCTGGGCGAAGCTCGCCACGTCGTGATGCGCCGGCACGTAGCCCGCCTCGAAATGCACTTCCGCGACGCGCAGGTAATCGCGGGTGATGAAGCCGTAGAGGATTTCGGCGAGGAAGCGGCGCTCCTTTTTGCCCAATCGCCCGACAATGCCCATGTCGACCGCGACGATGGTGCCGGCGGTATCGACGAACAGATTGCCGGGATGCATGTCGGCATGGAAAAAGCCGTCCCGCAGCGTGTGGCGCAGGAAAGACTGGATCAGCACCTCGGCGAGCTTTTCGAGATTGTGGCCGGCGGCGCGAAGACCCACAACGTCCGACATCTTGACGCCGTCGATCCATTCCATGGTGATCACGTCGCGGCCGGTGCGTTCCCAGTCGACCAGCGGCACCCGGAACCCGGGATCCTCCTTGGTATTCTCGGCAATCTCCGAAAGCGCCGCGGCCTCCAGGCGAAGGTCCATTTCCACCTTGGTGGTCTGTTCGAGCGTCCGCGTCACCTCGATGGGCCTCAAGCGGCGGCTGGAGCGCATGAAGCGTTCCTGCATGCGCGCCAGGAGATACATGCTTTCGATGTCGTGGGCGAAGCGCTGGCGCACGCCCGGGCGCACCACCTTGATGGCCACTTTCCTGTCATTGACGACGCCGGGATGGACCTGGGCGATCGAGGCCGCGGCGATCGGCTCGTCGAAGGAAGAATAGAGGTCGCCGATCGTTCGCCCAAGCGATGCCTCGACCGCCGCTTTCGCAATCGCGGTCGGGAAGAAGGCCATCCGGTCCTGCAGCATGGCGAGATCGACGGCCCAGTCGACGCCGACCACATCCGGACGGGTCGCCAGGAACTGGCCGATCTTGACATAGGAAGGCCCCAGCCGGTCGACGGCGCGGGTCAGGCGCTCGCTGCGTGCCTGCGTCTTGGAGCGAAACCGCGCCAAGGGCTCGACCAGTGCCTTGATGAGGCCGACGGAAGGCGGCATGTCCTGGGTCGGCAGCGCCGATACCACGCCCTCACGCACAAGAACCCAGCCGACGCGGGCAAGCCGGAAATAAGCGCCGATCGTGCTCATGCGTTCAGAGCTTCCAGCCGGAATGCAGCGCCGCGATGCCGCCGGTATAATTGGTGTAGGTCACGCGCGAAAAACCCGCATTGCGGATCATCGCCGCGAAATTCTCCTGGTTTGGGAATTTTCGGATCGATTCCACCAGATATTGATAGGGCTCGGCCTCGCCGGTGATCATCCTGCCGAAGCGCGGGATCGCCTTGAACGACCATTCCTCGTAGAAGCGCTCGAGAAGCGGCATCTCGACCTCGGAAAATTCCAGCACCAGCAGCCGTCCGCCGCGCTTCAGCACCCGATAGGCCTCCTTCAGCGCCACGTCGATATGCGGCACGTTACGGATGCCGAAGGCGATCGTATAGGCGTCGAAGGAATTCGCCTCGAAGGGCAGCGACTCGGCATTGGCCTCGACGAAGGCGACGTTTTCGGAAAGACGTTTCTTCTCGGCGCGTTCGGCCCCGACGCCAAGCATCGAGCCGTTGATGTCGAGCACGGTCACATGCGCCTTGCGGTCGGAAGCCTCGACGATGCGGAAAGCGATATCGCCCGTGCCGCCGGCCACGTCCAAGGTTTTGTAGCCGACGTCCTTTCTCGGATTGAGCGAGGCGATCAGCGCATCCTTCCAGACACGGTGCATGCCGGCCGACATGACGTCGTTCATCACGTCGTAGCGTTTGGCGACCTTGTGGAAGACGTCATTGACGAGGCCCTGTTTCTCGCCATCCGCGACCTTGCGGAAGCCATAGGACGTTTCCATCCCGCCGTCGGCGCTGGTACGGGCTTCAGTCATCGGTGAACTCCTAACGTCTCTCTTCTGGCCGGCGACCATAGCGAAATCGCTCATCGCACGCTATCTGTGGCGCGTGTCTTTACATGGGTGCGACATCCGGTCCGGTCTATAGACCAGGCGCGATGTCGTTGAAACAGGAAGTTAGTCGATCATGCCCGAATTGCCAGAGGTGGAAACCGTCCGGCGCGGTCTCGCCCCGGCAATGGAAGGTGCGGTGATCGCCAGGCTGGAACTCAATCGCCCGGACCTGCGCTTTCCACTCCCGGAGAATTTCGCCGATGCCGTCAACGAACGTCGTATCGCCTCGCTCGGCAGGCGCGCCAAATACCTGCTGATCGACCTGGAGGAAGATCTGACCGTGATCAGCCATCTCGGCATGTCGGGATCGTTTCGGATCGAGAACGAAGCGCTCGGCGAGTTCCACCATCCGCGCTCGAAGGATCAGAAACACGATCATGTCGTCTTCCATCTGAGACAGAAGGAAGACCTGCTGCGCGTCATCTATAATGACCCGCGCCGCTTCGGCTTCATGCAGCTTTGGAAGCGCAGCGAGCTCGATCTTTATCCGGCCTTTGCCGAGCTCGGGCCGGAGCCGACCGGCAATGCCCTCGATGCGGACTATCTGGCGGCGAGGTTGGCGGGCAAGAGCCAGCCACTCAAGGGCGCGCTGCTCGACCAGACGGTGATAGCGGGTCTCGGCAATATCTATGTCTGCGAGGCGTTGTGGCGCTCGCATCTTTCGCCGAAACGCGCCGCCGGCAGTGTCGTGACCAAGACCGGCAGGCCGAACAAGGAGCTGGTCCTCCTCAACCAGTCGATCCGGGACGTCATTGCCGATGCGATCGCTGCCGGAGGTTCGTCGCTGAGAGATCATATCCAGACGGATGGCTCGCTTGGCTATTTCCAGCACTCCTTCTCCGTCTATGACCGGGAAGGCGGCGCTTGCCGCACACTGGGCTGCAGCGGTACCGTCGCGCGCATCACCCAGGCGGGCCGCTCCACATTCTATTGCCCCGTCTGCCAGAAATAACGGCTGTCAGAAGCAGAAGAGCTAAGAGGAGACATTCGATGAGCTACGAAACCCTGCTGACCGAAACCCGGGGCGCCGTCGCGCTCATCACCCTCAATCGCCCCAAGGCGCTGAACGCGCTGAACTCGACAGTCATGGCCGAATTGACCGAGGCGCTTTCCGCATTCGGCAAGGACGAGGCGATCGGGGCGATCGTGCTCACCGGCTCGGAAAAGGCGTTTGCCGCCGGCGCCGATATCAAGGAAATGCAGGACATCGATTTCGTCGAGGCCTATGTCAACGACTTCATCTCCGGCTGGGAGGCGATCGCCGCGACCCGCAAGCCGATGATCGCCGCCGTCTCCGGTTTCGCGCTCGGCGGCGGCTGCGAGCTTGCCATGATGTGCGATTTCATCATCGCCTCCGAAACCGCGAAGTTCGGCCAGCCGGAGATCACACTCGGCGTCATTCCCGGCATGGGCGGCTCGCAGCGGCTGACCCGGGCGGTCGGCAAGGCGAAGGCGATGGATATGGTGATGACCGGCCGGATGATGGATGTCGCGGAAGCCGAGCGGGCAGGGCTGGTGTCGCGGATCGTTTCGCCGGAGCGGCTGATCGACGAGGCGGTCGAGGCGGCAGCGAAGATCGCCTCCTTCCCGCGCGCCGCGGTGCTGATGGCAAAGGAGGCCGTCAACCGTTCCTTCGAGGGCACGCTTGCCGAAGGCCTGCGCTTCGAACGGCGGCTTTTCCATTCGCTGTTTGCGACCGCCGACCAGAAGGAAGGCATGGCCGCCTTCGTGGAAAAGCGCAAGCCGCAGTTCTCCAACCGGTAAATCGCGCAAAAGCGGATGGTCATCCGCCAAATGCGCGTTGACTGGGGCAGGTATTCCGGTTATATGCCCGCCCACAGTTGGGAAAGCCTGATCATGGCTTCCTCTATTGCTCCCGAATTGCTGGATTGATGGTCGCAAGGACCGGCGCGGCAACGGCGGAGTTTGGTTCGAATTCGTAGAGAGGCATGAAATGGCCAATACAACTTCGGCGAAAAAAGCGACCCGCAAGATCGCTCGCCGTACCGCAGTCAACAAGTCCCGCCGCTCGCGCGTTCGCGGCTTCATCCGCAAGGTCGAGGAAGCCATCGCTTCCGGCGACATGACCGTTGCTGCAGAAGCCCTCAAGGCTGCCCAGCCGGAAATCCAGCGCGCAGCTACCAAGGGCGTGCTTCACAGCAACACGGCATCCCGCAAGGTGTCCCGTCTTGCTGCACGTGTGAAGGCCCTTTCGGCCTGATCATTTCACAAACTGTATCATAATGAAGCCTGGTCCTCTTGACCGGGCTTTTTGTGATTCTCTCAGGCCTCCTTATATTTATCCGGCTCATTAACAATTTCGTGTCATCGGCGTGACAGAAAATAGTTATTTTAATCAGTGGGTTACTGGAGGTCTATGAGTCTGTGGGTGACTTTGGTGATGGCTAAAAGCCCCCAGATGGAGTCAAGCAGATTTTTATTTTTTCTGTGAACGATCGTTCAGAATGTATGTCATTTTTGAATCCCATTGATTCAACAGCGATTCTCCATGAATGCCTCTGTGACATTCAAATCACGCTCGCGGAGTCAACGCCCGCCTCTTAATTTTGCGTAAAATTCATCATTGATCTTGGCATTTGATCCTGCCTAAATGCCTTCAGCAAGGGGCGCGGGGATTACTTCAGAGGGCTGCCGAGTACCGTCACATGTTGGACGGCAGGTAGACTTTTACCCTTTGCAACGGGATAAATTCTCCCGTTTTCCTGATAACCATCGGTTGCGATCCGGAAATTGGCATTTCCGGAAACGATCGGTTTTTGTCAACGCGATCCGGTCCCAGTGTCCGGATGAAGGAGGTGGAAGAGGTTCGGACGGCTCACGATGAGGATGAGGGCGTTCGTATATGTGGGGTGGCTCCCGCAAGCGCAGACCGTTCACGAGGCGGGCTGGGCGTGACCTTCGATCGGCTGCGAGGACGAGAGAAGGTTTTGAAACAAAGGGGACGGGCGGCGACGGTTCTCAATGATTGGGAATGGTTTGCTATGCCTTGAAACGAAGTTTGTTCTGGCGGCGGTAACGAGAACCGCCAGGCTACGAGATTTGGAAGGCGGCGAATTATGCATATGAATACTATATCAGCCCGTGCAGGTAATGGGGATCACGCGCGGCAGGCATTTGATTCAAGTTGCTCCCAGGCGGCAGGGGAAACGACAGAAATGAAGCATAATGCTCTTTTTGAGCGGTTTAGTGCGCGTTTGAAAGCACAGGTCGGTCAGGATGTTTATGCAAGCTGGTTCGGGCGTTTGAAGCTGCATTCCGTCTCAAAGAGCGTTGTTCGGCTCACGGTACCCACCACTTTTCTGAAGTCCTGGATCAACAATCGTTACCTCGATCTGATCACCACCATATTCCAGGCGGAAGACGCCGAGATCCTGAAGGTGGAAATCCTGGTGCGCAGCGCAAGTCGCAGCATCAAGGCGCCCGTGGCAGGTGAAGAGCGCAGTCTGGCTCCGGAACCTGCTGTTGTTGCTTCGTTTCCGCGTTCTCAGGGCCCTCGCGAGATTGGCAAGATCGCCACTTTCCCGTCGCCGTCCGCTGCGCCGACGCGTTCTACCCAGGCTCCCGGACCGCTGTTCGGCTCTCCGCTCGACAGCCGCTTTACCTTCGACACCTTCGTGGAAGGCCCGTCGAACCGGGTAGCGCTTGCTGCCGCGAAGACCATCGCTGAAGCGGGCGCCAGTGCTGTCCGTTTCAATCCGCTCTTCATTCATTCGGGCGTCGGCCTCGGCAAGACGCACCTTCTGCAGGCGATTGCCAATGCCGCCGTTGGCAGCGAGCGCATGCCGCGGGTCGTCTATCTGACGGCGGAATATTTCATGTGGCGCTTTGCGACCGCGATCCGCGACAACGACGCGCTGACGCTGAAGGACTCGCTGCGCAATATCGATCTGCTGATCATCGACGACATGCAGTTCCTGCAGGGCAAGATGATCCAGAACGAGTTCTGCCATCTCCTGAACATGCTGCTCGACAGCGCCAAGCAGGTGGTGGTTGCCGCCGACCGGGCGCCCTGGGAGCTGGAATCGCTCGATCCGCGCGTCCGCTCGCGTCTGCAGGGCGGTGTGGCGATCGAAGTCGAGGCGCCGGACTACGAGATGCGCCTCGAGATGATCAAGGGCCGCCTGGCGACTGCCCGCCAGGACGATCCGTCGCTGGATATCCCTGCGGAAATCCTGAGCCACGTCGCACGCAATGTGACCGCCAGCGGTCGCGAGCTGGAAGGCGCGTTCAACCAGCTTCTGTTCCGCCGCTCCTTCGAGCCCTCCCTGTCGATCGAGCGTGTCGATGAGCTGCTCGCCCATTTGGTGGGCGCAGGCGAAGCCAAGCGCGTCCGCATCGAGGACATCCAGCGCATCGTCGCCCGTCATTATAATGTGTCGCGACAGGAACTGGTCTCCAACCGCCGCACTCGCGTCATCGTCAAGCCGCGCCAGATCGCCATGTATCTGTCGAAGACGCTGACGCCGCGTTCCTTCCCGGAGATCGGCCGCCGTTTCGGCGGCAGGGACCACACGACCGTCCTGCATGCCGTCCGCAAGATCGAGGAATTGATTTCGGGTGACACGAAGCTCAGCCACGAGGTAGAACTGCTGAAACGGCTGATCAACGAGAACAACGCTTAAAATCCATGTTTCTGCTCTCTGTCGCAACGATCTGGGCCGTGGCGTGCATAACGCCAGGGCCCAATACGCTTCTGGTCATGCGTTATGCGCTGACCGCGCCGCGCCGCGTGCCGATCCTGGCGGCGATGGGGACCATTACCGGCACGCTTTGCTGGGGTTTCGCCGGCTGGCTGGGGATCAATGCCCTCTTCCAGGCGGCTCCCTTCGCCTATGTGGCGCTCAAGATCGTCGGCGGGCTTTACCTCGTCTGGCTTGGATTGAAGATATTCCTGGATGCGCGAAAGTCGCGCCAGTCGGCTGATATCGTGGCGGCTCGTATCGAGGTGCCGCTCAAGACCGCCTACAGGATGGGGCTGGCAACCAACCTTGCCAATCCGAAATCTGCGCTCTTCGTCGCCAGTCTTTTCGCTGCGACCATGCCGGCCGGCACGCCCTTCCTGTATGGCCTGGCGGCGATTGCCGTCATGGTCGCCGTCTCGACGGTCTATTATACCTTCCTGGTCGCGCTGATCACCCACCGAACCGTGGCCGCAGCCTATCTGAAGGCGAAGAAGAAGATCGATCTGGGCGTCGGCATGGTTTTTGTCGGCTTTGGCACCAAGCTGCTGATGTCGCAGCGCTGAGGATCATCAATGGCTATCGAAAAGGATCCGACGGCCAGCTTCTACAGCGAAAACGCGGTGACCTACGCGGCGCATTCCGCACCGAGCACGCACCGCCTCGATAGCTTCCTGTCAAAACTCGCACCTGGTGCCGCCATCCTCGAACTCGGCTGCGGCAGCGGGCGGGACAGCGCGGTGATGATCACGCGGGGTTTCGACGTCACGCCCACGGATGGCACGCCGGAGATGGCGGAGGAGGCTGCCAGACATCTGGGCAAGCCGGTTGGCGTGCTCCGTTTCGGGGAGATCGATGTTGTCTCGGCGTTTGACGGCATATGGGCCAATGCGTGCCTCCTGCATGCGCCGCGGGCGGAGCTCGGGGGCATTCTCGGCCGCATCCACAAGGCCTTGCACCCGGGCGGCGTCTTCTACGCGAGCTTCAAGGCTGGCGAAGCCGAAGGTTATGATGGCCTCGGACGTTATTATAACTATCCGTCCAAGGCTTGGCTAAGCGCGGCCTACGGGGCTTCCGCCTGGGCTTCTGTCGATATCGATGAGGTGCACGGCAGCGGTTACGACAAAAAGCCGACCGACTGGCTGCATGTGCTGGCGGTAAAAGCCTAGAGGCCGGATTTCAGCAAGCCAGATCGGCAACCACTGCGTCGAGGATCAGCATGCCGGACGGCGTGCAGCGCAGACGCGAATTGCCGAGGCGTTCGATGAAGCCGTGTTCCAGCAGCCGCTCCTCGCGGATCGGGTCCGGGTCCCGGCCGGAAAGCTGCTGCCAGCGGGCGAGATCGACGCCTTCCCGCAGGCGCAGGCCCATCAACAGCAACTCGTCGGCCTGTTCCTCGAAGCCGAGGATTTCTTCGTCCAGCATGCCGTGCCCGACACGCTCCACCTGTTCCAGCCAGGTTTCGGGACGCCGTTCGGTGGAGGTCGCGATCTTGTTTCTGCCGCGCATCAGGCGCCCGTGGGCGCCCGGTCCGATGCCGGCATACTCGCCATAGCGCCAATAGGTCAGGTTGTGGCGGCTTTCAGCACCGGGGCGGGCGTGATTGGAAACCTCGTAGGCCGGCATGCCGAACCGCTCGGTAATTTCCTGCGTCGCCTCGTAGAGCGCTGCGGATTGGTCGTCATCCGGCACGATCAGCTTGCCGGCCTTGTGCAGGCCATAGAAGGGCGTGCCTTCCTCGATGGTGAGCTGGTAGAGCGACAGATGGTCGACCGCGTAGGATATCGCTTCCTTCAATTCCGCTTCCCAAGCCTCGACCGTCTGTTTCGGTCGTGCATAGATGAGGTCGAACGACATGCGCGGAAAAATCTCCCGCGCCAGCCTGATCGCCTTCAGGGCATCGGCAACGTCATGCAGCCGACCGAGGAACTTGAGGTCCGGATCGTTGAGTGCCTGCACGCCGAGCGAGACGCGGTTGACGCCGGCAGCGCGATAGCCTCGGAAACGGGTTGCCTCGACGCTGGAGGGATTGGCTTCCATGGTGATCTCGATACCGTCAGGAACATGCCAGTGCTTGGCGATGCCGTCGAGTATCGCCGAGACCGTGGCAGGATCCATCAACGAGGGCGTGCCGCCGCCGAGGAAAATGCTGGTGACGGTTTTCGGGCCGCTCATCCGCCGCATCACTTCCATTTCCTTCAGAAAGGCGGCGGTGAAGCGCGGCTGGTCCACGGGCTGGTGGCGCACATGGCTGTTGAAATCGCAATAGGGGCACTTGGCCGCGCAGAACGGCCAATGCACATAGATGCCGAAGCCCGGTTCGCCGGTATCGGGCAGAAGGGTATCGGGAAGGAGAGGGGCGACTGAATTCAAAGCGCCTCAAGCCTCCAGGCAGGTTTCGACGAAACGCTTGAAGGCCCGCGCGCGGTGCGAAAGCGCTTCCGGCTCGCCGGGTTTCCAGCCATGTTTCTGATCACTGCTCATTTCACCGAAGGTAATATCATAGCCCTGCGGTTGGAAGACCGGGTCATAACCAAAACCCTGGGTGCCGCGCGGCGGCCACGCCACGGTGCCTTCCACCTCGCCGCGGAACATTTCCGTGTGTCCATCCGGCCAGGCGAGACAAAGCACGCTGACAAAGCGGCAACCACGCTGCTCCGGCTTGGTCGCACCGCGCTCCTCCAGCGCCTTCTCGACCTTTTCCATCGCCATCTGAAAGTCGCGGCTGCCATCCTCACGCTCCGCCCAGTTGGCGGTATAGACGCCTGGTGCGCCGTCGAGCGCGTCGATGACGATGCCAGAATCATCCGACAACGCCGGCAGTCCGGAGGCTCTGGCGGAGGCGAGCGCCTTGATCGCGGCGTTTTCCTCGAATGTCGTGCCCGTTTCGTCGGGCTCTTCGAATTTCAGCTCGGCGGCGGATTTCGCGGAAAAGCCGAAGGGACCGATCAGCTCTGCAATCTCGCGGATTTTTCCGGCATTGTGGCTGGCGACGACGATCGTTTTCGTATCGAGCTTGCGCATTACAATTCCTATTCGATATTCCAGAGCCTCGGCTCTGCGCATTCCAGGCTGTTGCCGGCCGGATCGCGGAAATAGATTGAGCGGGCACCGTTCGGCCAGCGGAAATCGCTTTCGATGGCAATGCCTGCCTTGTTGAGCTTTTCCTTGAGCAAGTCAATCGCCTCGCTCGTCATGCGAAAGCAGATATGCCCGGGTCCCGTCGCACCATGGGGCGGAACCGGTAATGCACCGGCCGGTGATGGCTTCACCGTCTCGGCAGGATTGAAGATCAGCAGGATGCCCGGCCCGCAACGGAAGAACACATGCCTGTTGCCGGCGCGCAGAACCTTTTCAAGCCCGAGAATGCCGCCGTAGAAGGTCTCGGCGGCATCGAGATCGTCAGCATAAAGTGCAGTTTCGAGAATGCCTTCGATCAAACAGCACCTCTTTCAGCGAGTGTCAGGCAATCGCCTGCTTCTGCATCGCCACCAGTTCCTGCGTGCCGTCCTGGGCCAGTGCCAAAAGCTTCAGGAATTCCTCCTGGCTGAAAGGCTTGCCCTCGGCCGTGCCCTGCACCTCGACAATGCCGCCGGTGCCGGTCATCACGAAATTCGCATCCGTTTCCGCAGCCGAATCCTCGATATAATCGAGGTCGATAACCGGCTGGCCGGCAAAGATGCCGCAGGAGATCGCCGCGACATGGTCCTTCAGCACCTTGTCAACCTTGGTCATCGAGCGGGCTTCCATCCACTTCAGGCAGTCGTAGAGCGCAATCCAGCCACCGGTGATCGAAGCGGTGCGCGTGCCGCCATCCGCCTGGATAACGTCGCAGTCGATGGTGATCTGCTTTTCGCCGAGCGCTTCCAGATCAATGACGGCGCGCAAGGAGCGGCCGATCAGGCGCTGGATTTCCTGGGTGCGGCCGCCCTGCTTTCCGGCAGCGGCTTCGCGCTTCATGCGGTCGCCTGTGGCGCGCGGCAGCATGCCGTATTCGGCGGTCACCCAGCCCTTGCCGCTGTTGCGCAGCCACGGCGGCGTCTTTTCCTCCAGGCTCGCGGTGCACAGCACATGCGTGTCGCCGAACTTGACGAGGCAGGAACCTTCGGCATGTTTGGAGAAATTGCGCTCCAATGAGACCTTGCGCATCTGGTTCAACTGTCTGCCTGAAGGCCGCATGCTTCACTCCCTGGATTTCTGTTTCCGCCTTCTACGGCCCCGGCCAGGCTTTTGCAAAGAAAAAGGCCTAAGGCGCTCTGCGGGCGATTGATTATGCCCGTGGCGATTTTCCCTTTGGAGAAGGCGCGGCGAATGACTATATTTTGTCGAAAGAACAACGGAACGGTGAAGTTTTAGATGGGATTTTCGGCATCGACGGGTAGGGACAGCGGCTCTGTGCTCGATGACCGTTCGCGCGAAATTTTCCGCCGCATCGTGGAAAGCTATCTGGAGACCGGCGAGCCGCTCGGCTCTCGAAACCTTTCCCGCCTGCTGCCCATATCGCTGTCGCCCGCGTCGGTGCGCAATGTGATGAGCGATCTCGAGGAACTCGGGCTCATCTACTCCCCGCATATCAGCGCCGGCCGCCTGCCGACCCAGTCCGGGCTTCGCTTTTTCGTCGATGCTTTCATGCAGGTCGGAGACCTCTCCGCCGAGGAGCGTGCCAATATCGACCGGCAAATCCGGCCCGCGGATCGCGATCAGCCGATGGAAAGCCTGATGGCGGAGGCGAGTCGCATGTTGTCGGGCGTCTCGCGCGGCGCCGGGATCGTCATTACCACCAAGAGCGACCCGGTCCTGAAGCACGTCGAGTTCATCCGCCTCGAGCCGACCAAGGCGCTTGCGGTGCTTGTCGGGGATCATAACCAGGTGGAAAACCGTATCATCGAACTTCCGGCCGGCGTGACGTCGTCGCAGCTGACCGAGGCGGCCAATTTCCTCAACGCCCACCTGAGCGGCCAGACGCTTCCGGAACTGCGCGGCCAGCTGAAGACGCTCAAGGATCAGGTGCAGGGCGAGCTCCATGCGCTCTCGCAGGAACTGGTCGAGCGCGGCCTTGCGGTCTGGTCCGGCGACAGCGAGGAAGGCAAGCCGACCCAGCTCATCGTCCGCGGCCGGGCCAATCTGCTCGAAGGCCTGGCGGATGTGGCCGATCTCGATCGCCTGCGGTTGCTTTTCGACGATCTCGAAAAGAAGGACAGCCTGATCGAGATCCTCGATCTCGCCGAGAAGGGACCGGGCGTGCGAATCTTCATCGGCTCGGAAAACAAATTGTTCTCCCTGTCGGGCTCCTCGCTCATCGTGGCGCCCTATCGTGACGGCGAAGACCGGATCGTCGGTGCCGTCGGGGTCATCGGGCCGACGCGGCTCAACTATTCGCGCATCGTGCCGATGGTGGATTACACCGCGCAGCTGCTTGCCAGGCTGTCGCGCTGAATTCGCGACCGAGCCGCCCCAACTTTCCCAGCAAGCCTTGATTTTTTCACTTTAAACCTCGATATCGGGCACAAATCCAAGCCCGTAAATCCAAGCCAAGAATAACCGGAGACCGTCATGACCGACGAAACCAACAAGAACGGACCTGACGCAACTGCCGCGGAGAACACCGTGGAAGCCGTAGCATCTGCTCTTGAGGACGCGGCCAACCAGAAGAATGCCGAGGCGCCTGCCGCCGAACCGGATCCGCTGGAATTGCTGAAAGCCGAAAATAATGAGCTGCGCGACCGCTTCCTGCGGCTGGCGGCCGAAATGGACAACCTGCGCCGCCGCACCGAACGCGAAATCAAGGACGCTAAGTCCTATGCGGCGGCCGGCTTTGCGCGCGACATGCTCGCCGTTTCGGACAATCTTCGCCGGGCGCTGGACGCCGTGCCGACCGAAATGCGCGCCACGGCGGATGCCTCGCTGACCACGCTCCTGGAGGGCGTCGAGATGACCGAGCGCTCGATGCTGTCCGCTCTGGAGCGCCACGGTGTGAAGAAGATCGATCCTGAAGGCCAGAAGTTCGATCCGAACTTCCACCAGGCCATGTTCGAGATCCCGAACCCCGCCGTCCCGAACAATACTGTCGTTCAGGTCGTCCAAGCCGGCTTCACGATCGGCGAACGCGTGCTCCGGCCTGCCATGGTCGGTGTCGCAAAGGGTGGCCCGAAGGCGGAAGCCTCCGCGGAAGCCGCCGGCGAAAAGAACGCCTGACCTCTACGATTTGCCGGGCGGCCTCGCGCCGCCCGGCCTGTTTTGTCTGAGCGCCTACCAGGCCTCCGGTTCCCGCACCATGTGAATGATATTGGCGGGGCTGGTGATCCAGCCGCCTTTGAAGCCTTCCGGCAGCGGCTCGATCGTGTCGCAGCGTACGACGCCCGATTTCTCAAGATGCGCTGCCGCATCGTCGAAATCACCCGTAAACAATTCCAGCCATATCTCGGCCTGGCTCATCATCGGCGCCTCGTCGATCCAGAGCTTGTTCGGCCCGAGTTCGAAACCGATGGCGGGTGCCTTGTCGATGAACTCCTTGAGGCCGATCGTGTCACGGTAGAATGCGATCGTCGCCTGATATTGATGCGACGGGACCTTCATGGCGATGTCGATGCCGCCGTATAGCCTGTCCGTCATGGCATTCTCCTCCTCTTCACCGTGGAAAACCGGAACCGCGATATGCGAGTTCCTTGCTGGCAGGCAAAATATGTTATAAAAACATAACATGTCAAGCGAAGCGGATATCGACGCAGTTTTCAAGGCGCTTGCCCACCCGAGGCGGCGGTTGATCCTCGATGAATTGAAGGGCCGGCCGCAAACCACCGGCAGCATCTGCGAGACCTTCGCCGACATGGATCGCTGCACGATCATGCAGCATCTGAAAGTGCTGGAAGAGGCCGATCTGGTGATTGTCAGGCGCGAGGGCAGGGAGCGCTGGAACTACCTCAATTCCCTGCCCATCAAGTCCATCAACGATCGCTGGATCGGCGATTATGCCGCCCATGCGGTGAGACTTATGGATAGGCTGAAATCGGATCTGGAAGGGTAGCACGCAAACAAAACCGCCCGGCGCTTTGTCAGCGGCCGGGCGGTTCGTTTCGTCCCCACGAATGTGTATGCGGTCAGGCGGCGTGGTTTGCCTGCTCCTCGTTGAGGAAGGCATAGATCGCCGAAGCGGAATCGGTCTTGCGCAGCTTGGCGACAAGGTCCTGGTCGCGCAGCACGCGGGCGATGCGCGACAGAGCCTTCAAATGATCGGCGCCGGCGCCTTCGGGTGCGAGCAGCAGGAACACCAGATCGACCGGCTCGTCATCGAGCGCTTCGAAATCGACGGGCGCTTCAAGACGCGCGAAAATGCCCTTGATCGACGAGATGCTGTTGAGCTTGCCGTGCGGGATGGCGATGCCGTGGCCGACGCCGGTGGAGCCGAGCCTTTCGCGCTGCAGGATGATGTCGAAGATTTCTCGTTCGCTCACGCCCGTCAGCTTGGAAGCCTTGGCCGCCAGCTCCTGCAATAGCTGCTTTTTGGAATTTACCTTTAGGGCAGGAATAATCGCATCTTGCTGCAGCAAATCTGCCAATGCCATTCTCGTCATCCTTCGTGCCGCAAGAGCTTGTGCCCTAGGCGAAGGGGAGCGCCGTCTCCGACGCTCTCCCCAGGTGTCAGTTCTTGATATTGGTGGAATCGATCCAGCCAATATTGCCGTCATTGCGGCGGTACACAATGTTCAGATGTTCCTTGCCGGGGCTGCGGAACAGAAGAACAGGTTCGTCTGTCATATCAAGTGCCATGACGGCGCTTGCGACCGTCATCGTCTTCAACTGCTTCGAACTTTCCGCGACAATAGTCGGCGCGAAATCCTCGGGCACTTCCTCCCCTTCATCCGGTACGCTGTCCATAACAGTGTAGGCAACTTCCGCAAAACCATTCACATGGTTGCCGGCATGATGATCCTTGAGCCGCCGCTTGTAGCGGCGCAGACGTTTTTCGATCCGCTGCGCTGCGGCGTCGAAACTGATCTGCGGATCATTCGCCTCGCCAGCCGCATGCAGGACGATCCCGGTATCGAGATGCACCTTGCAGTCGGCAGAAAAGCGCGAACCAGCCTTTTCCACGATGACTTGGCCTGAATAGCCTCCGTCGAAGTATTTTGTAACCGCTTCTCCGATTTGGTCCTCGATCCTCTGACGGAACGAATCGCCAATTTCCATATGCTTACCGGATACACGCACACTCATGGAGTTCTTCCTTCTTGTCGTGACTTGCGTGTTCCAGTCTACGCCAAGCCGTCCCCTCATCCAAGCCGTTCACACGCCACCGCGCTAAATTGCTGCAATCGATGCCTGTCTGGATGATGGGATAGGTTTCGTGCCATGTCCCGTGCAGTTGCGGCGGGCTTCTAGCGCCCGATGTTTTAAATGTCAACGGCGGCCGGTCTCGGGTTTTCTGCGTAGGCCTGTGGAAAACCGCCTGTTTCGGCCGCGTTTCAGTATGCCGCGACCCCGGCGATCGCACGCTTTTCGCGGCGGCGCTGAACGGAGGAGGGGATGTTCATCGCCTCGCGATATTTAGCGACGGTCCGGCGCGCCAGCTCCACGCCGCCGCGTTTCAGGCTGATTACGATATCGTCGTCCGAAAGCACCGCCTCCGGCGTCTCCTGGGCGATGAGCAGGCGAATCCGGTGGCGCACGGCCTCGGCCGAATGGCTGTCGCCGCCTTCCTCCGCCGAGCCGATCGACACCGTGAAGAAATATTTGAGTTCGAACAGGCCCCGCGGCGTCAGCATGTATTTGTTGGAGGTGACGCGGCTGACCGTGGATTCATGCATCTTGATCGCTTCGGCAACGGTCTTGAGGTTGAGCGGCCGCAGGTGGTCGACGCCGTGCATCAGGAAGGCATCCTGCTGGCGGACGATTTCGGTCGCCACCTTCATGATCGTCTTGGCGCGCTGGTCGAGGCTGCGCGTCAGCCAGTTGGCGTTCTGCATGCAGTCGGAAAGGAAATTGTGATCGTCGCCGTTTTTCGGGCAGTTCTTGGAGACCGTCTGGAAATAGGTATGGTTCACCAGAACGCGCGGCAGGGTGTCCGGATTGAGCTCCACCATCCAGCCGCCGTCGGGCGATGCCCGCACGACGATATCCGGCGAAATCGTCTCCGACATGCCGCGCTCGAAACCCGCGCCGGGCTTCGGGTTGAGGCCGCGAATTTCCCCCAGCATGTCGATCAGGTCTTCGTCGTCGACACCGCAGATTTTTCGAAGCGAGGCGAAGTCGCGTTTGCCAAGCAGATCCAGATGTCTGATCAGCGCATCCATGGCCGGGTCGAGCCGGTCCTTTTCCCGAAGCTGGATTGCCAGACATTCGCTGAGCGATCGCGCAAAGACGCCCGGCGGATCGAGTGTCTGCAGCGAGTGCAGGATGGCTTCCACATTCTCGGCGCTTCTGCCGAGGCGGGCGGCGATCTCCTCGATGTCGCCCAGCATGTAACCGGCCTCGTCGAGCTGATCGACGAGATGCTGAGCAATCAGGCGGCTGGCCGCATCGACGATCAGGAAGGGAATCTGCTGGTTCAGGTGGTCGCGCAGCGTCACCTGGCCGGCGACGAAATCATCCAGGTCGTAGTCCTCGCCGGACTCGCCGCCCGGCATCGATTTCCACTGGCTGAGAAGCTCCGGCGCATCGGCGCGCCGCACCGGGCTGTCGTCCGGGAAGACGTTTTCGAAGCCCGTATCGAGCCCTTCGCCGAGCCTTTCGGCGCTGATGGAGGAGGAGCCCTCATACCAGTCGCTGTCCACTTCGGCGGCGGCCGAACTCTCGCGGCCTTCTGTCGGGGCAAAGTCGTCGGCGGTTTCGAAGCCTGTTTCCGCGTCGTTTTCGCTCTCGCTTGACGTAATTTCGAGCAGCGGGTTCTTTTCGACTTCCTGGGCGATGAACTGGTTGAGCTCGAAATGCGTCATCTGCAGCAGCTGGATGGATTGCATCAGCTGCGGCGTCATCACCAGCGATTGGGTTTGGCGTAGGAAAAGATTAGCGGATAAACCCATGGCGGACGCGAAACTCCCCTGCAATCCCCTTGAACCACCCGGTCATGGAGTGGTGGACGCTCGACTTCGCCGAGCCCCACAAGGCCAAATTTGCATCTGGCACAAGAATTGCTTTTTTGAAAGATTTGGTCAAGCGCTGCAGTGCGGGAAAGTAAATTTCTTTGTCACGCTGCAACGACCAATTCGCGCCTAGAGGCTGAACTTGTCACCGAGATAAAGACGGCGAACATCCGGGTTGTTGACGATATCGTCTGCCCGGCCATGCGTGAGTACTTCGCCCGCGTGGATGATGTAGGCCCGGTCGATCAGGCCCAGCGTCTCGCGGACGTTGTGATCCGTTATCAGAACGCCGATCCCGCGCGCCGTCAAGTGGCGTACGAGGTTCTGAATGTCGGAGACCGAAATAGGATCGACGCCGGCAAAAGGTTCGTCGAGCAGCATGAAGGCCGGGTCGGTCGCAAGCGCCCGGGCGATTTCGAGGCGCCGGCGTTCGCCGCCGGAAAGCGCCACGGCCGCCGATTTCCGCAACTGGCTGATGTGGAACTCTTCCAGCAGTTCGTCGAGCTTGCTCTCCCGCTTGTCCCTGTCGGGCTCGTGCACTTCCAGCACCGCGCGGATGTTTTCCTCGACGGTCAGGCCGCGGAAGATCGAGGCTTCCTGCGGCAGATACCCCACGCCCAGGCGGGCGCGGCGATACATCGGCATGTGGGTGACTTCGTTGCCGTTGATCGCGATCATGCCTTCGTCCACCGGCACCAGGCCGGTGATCATGTAGAAACAGGTCGTCTTGCCCGCGCCGTTCGGCCCGAGCAGCCCGACGGCCTCGCCGCGGCGCACGACCAGTGACACGCCGTTGACGACGCGACGGGTATCGTAGGTCTTCGAAAGACCATGCGCGACCAGCGTACCCTCGTAGCGCGCTTTATCGCGTACGACGAAGGGTTCGGGCGCGGACGGCTTCCTTGCCGACAGACTGGGGAGGAACGGTATTTTCACGTCAGATGTCTATTATTGCTTTGGTCGCGATTTCGGGTCGAGCAGGATTTCGACGCGCCCGCCACAGGCGTCGAGCTTGGCCTGGCCGGTTTCCATCAGTACGGTGAGTTTGCAACCCTTGAAGACGTTGGGGCCTTCGGAGAGCACGACCTGCTTGCCGGAAAGCACGAAGGTCTGGGATTTCATGTCGAACTCGCCCTTTTCGGCGGTCGCCTGCTGCGTTCCCGAGGTCAGGAATACCGTCTCGTCAAGGAAGATCTTGTCGATATTGGCGCTGCCCGAGGTCACCGAGCCACCTTCACCCGTATAAAGAACCGTCATCTTGCCGGCCTTCATCGTGGTCGTGCCCTGCACGACCTGGACGTTGCCGGTAAAATAGGCCTTCTTTTCCTGCTCCTTGATCTCGAGCTGGTCGCTCTGGATCTGGATCGGCTGGTCGCCGGAAAGCTTCAGGCCTTCCATCTGGCTGGTGGTGGTCTGGGCATGTGCGGTCGCTGCCAGACAGGAGATAAATCCTGCCGCGATCAGAACTGCGGTATTGCGTGTAAGAAGGCGGCGATTGATCATGACGGCCGGGCTCTACTTGCCTTGGTTGCGGATGGTGGCTGGATCGAGATGGAGGCGAACCTGGCCCTTGAAGGTGATGGTACGCCCCTTATCCGTTATCTTTAAAGACTCTGCAACAATAGAGCCTTCTTTCATGGAGATATCGACGTGCTCGGGTGATTCCATCACACCTGCGTTAATATCGAGGTGCGCGGACTTGAAGCGGGCGGTGATCCCGTTGCTCAGATTGACGTCGAACGGGGAGTTGAGATCGAGCATGTCGGTGCCGCGGTCGAAGTCGGCGACGGTCGCGGTCACCCGCGCGATCACGTCGTCGTTGACCGGGACGGCGGCCTTGACGTCCTCGAGCGTGATCATGTTCGAGTTCTGGATATCCTGCAGCGCGCGGTTGGCGGTCATCGAGTAGCTGATGCCGTCTTTGTTGCGGCCAGAGATCGCCGGCCGTTCCATGACGATCTTGCCGTTTTCGATCCGGGCGTTTTCAATCGAGAGGTTCTCCGGCAGATAGGCGCGGATGATCGAGACCCCGATGAAGGCAGCCGAAATCACGCCGGCCAGGATCGGCAGCAGTATCTTGAGCCTGCGCACGATGGCGGAATGCGCCAGCGCCGCCTGATAGGCATCCGGGCGCGGCTCCAGCGCCGACGTAAAGCCTGCCGTTTTTCGAATATGCTGCAGCATGAGTGCCGGATAGTTCCTTACTAGCCCATCTCCGTTCTCATCCCGGTTGTGCCGGATGGAGCGGTTGTGAGCTTTGCTTTGTCCGCCAATATGGTTTTGATTCAATCAACAAACAATAATGGACAACATAAAAACGTGATGTGGTCTGCTGCAAAACACGCTAGAGAGCCTATTTAGCAACGGCGGTTCAGCTCGAAGGGTGATTTCATGGATCAAATGGCAATTGCGGACCGGCGTTCCCTGCGCCGCAAGCTGAGTTTCTGGCGGATCGTCGCACTTGTTTTCCTCGTCGGCATCGGGTTCGCGCTTTACCGTGTCGTTGCCGGCGACGGTGTCGGATCTGCGGTGCCGCATGTCGCCCGCATCCAAATCTCGGGCATGATCATGGATGACAAGGATCTGCTGGAGCGCCTCGACAAGATCGCCGAAAGCAGCCAGGCCAAGGCGCTGATCGTCTCGATCTCTTCGCCGGGCGGGACGACCTATGGCGGCGAGCGCATCTTCAAGGCGATCCGGAAGGTTTCCGAAAAGAAGCCCGTCGTTTCCGATATCCGCACATTGGCCGCCTCTGCCGGCTACATGGTCGCCATGGCCGGCGACCAGATCGTCGCGGGCGAAAGCTCGATCACCGGCTCGATCGGGGTGATCTTCCAATACCCGCAGATCGACGAGGTGATGAAGAAGATCGGCGTCTCTCTGCAGGAGATCAAGTCTGCCCCGCTGAAGGCCGAGCCGTCGCCCTTCCATCCGGCAAGCGAGGAAGCCAAGACGATGATCCGCAACATGGTCATGGACAGCTACGCCTGGTTCGTCGATCTCGTTGCCGATCGCCGCAAGCTGCCGCGCGACGAGGTTCTGAAGCTCGCGGACGGCACGATCTTCACCGGCCGCCAGGCGCTCAGCGCCAAGCTTGTCGACAAGCTGGGCGGCGAGGAGGACATCCGCGCCTATTTTGAATCGCGCGGCGTTTCCAAGGACCTGCCGGTCGTTGATTGGAAGGAGCGTAATTCCTCCTCGTCCTTCTGGTTGGCGAGCGCCGTCAGCGAGTTGTTCAAGCTCTCCGGTTTCGGCCAGGCAATCACTCCCGACGCCCTTCGCACCTTCGGCGCAGACAAGTTGTTTCTTGACGGTCTTGTCTCCGTTTGGCAGGTTGGGCGCGGTTGAAAATCTAAACTTTTCAGGGGGCAACCGTGATCAAGTCAGAACTGGTGCAGATCGTCGCGGCTCGCAATCCGCATCTCTACCACCGCGACGTCGAGAACATCGTGAATGCCGTGCTCGACGAGATCACAGATGCCCTGGCAGGCGGAAATCGTGTCGAACTACGCGGCTTCGGCGCGTTTTCCGTCAAGAACCGTCCCTCCCGGTCCGGCCGCAATCCGCGCACCGGCGAGAGCGTTTTCGTCGAGGAAAAATGGGTTCCTTTCTTCAAGACAGGCAAGGAACTGCGCGAGCGCCTGAATCCGGGTCTTGACGACGAAGAGGATTGATCCCTTCGACGCAGCTTCCGTCGCCCTTGAAACCCCACAAAGCGCGCCTATTCTGCAACAGACGCTGGTAAAACAGCAGACAGTCTGCTGCCGGAGATTCACATGGATAAGTTCAAAAAGATCGTCTCGCTCGTGGTCTTCGTGCCGCTCGGCATCGTGATGATCGTGCTCGCCGTCGCGAACCGCCAGGCGGTGACCCTGGCGCTCAATCCCTTCCGGCCGGAAGACGGCATGCTGGCGGTGAGCGCACCGTTTTTCCTGTTCCTGTTCCTGGCCTTGCTGATCGGGATGTTCATCGGCTCGTTCGTGACCTGGTGGAGCCAGGGCAAGCACCGCAAGCAGGCTCGTGTCGAAGCGCGCGAAGCGGTCCGGTGGCAGAACGAACACAAGGCCGCCGTCGCTGGACGGCCGGCCTCGGCGCAACTTCCTTCGAAGTAAATTCAGGCGAAGTAACTTAGGCTTGCGCGGCCTTGGCGACCACGGCCTTGTTGAAATCCGCGAAGAACTGGCCGGCGAGCTTCTGCGAGGTGGAATCGATCAGCCGCGAGCCGAGCTGCGCGATCTTGCCGCCCACCTGAGCCTTGGTGGAGTAGCGCAGCAGCGTATCGCTGCCGTCTTCGACCAGAGTGACGGTCGCGGAGCCCTTGGCAAAACCGGCGATGCCGCCCTTGCCCTCGCCCGATATCGTGTAGCTTTCCGGCGGGTTGATGTCGGAGAGTGTCACTTCGCCGGAGAAGTTCGCCGAAACCGGGCCGACCTTCAGTTTGACGGTCGCGGAGAGCTCGGTCGGAGACTTCTGTTCGAGCGTCTGGCAACCGGGGATGCACTGGCGAAGGATTTCCGGGTCGTTCAACGCCGCCCAGACCACGTCGCGGGGTGCTGCAATACGTTCTTCGCCGCCCATATCCATGCGATGATCCTCCATCCGCCGTTGCTAGCCTTATTGCAAGGGTGGTGATCTTTGCCAAGGGGGACAAAAGGCGGACAGGCCGGGTCATCAATAAAACACGCCGCCATCGGCTCCCCGGCTTTGAAGAATGGCGAGCAAATGCTATCTGCTGCCGCAAGTCTCAAAATCCAGGCGGATGAACGTATTGAAGAACAAGGAAAGGCGGCCGGGTGAAAAAGCCCGGAGCGAGGCGGGCAACCGGTCCTCCCGCGGGCACGCCACCGCAAAACCGGCGGCAGTCAGGCAGGCCCCACGGCCGCCGGAAAGGGCCGCCAAACCCGCGCCGGCCGCAGTAC
Source organism: Neorhizobium sp. T25_13 (assembly GCF_002968675.1). Classification (NCBI taxonomy): domain Bacteria; kingdom Pseudomonadati; phylum Pseudomonadota; class Alphaproteobacteria; order Hyphomicrobiales; family Rhizobiaceae; genus Neorhizobium; species Neorhizobium sp. T25_13. The sequence continues at coordinate 157,225 of NZ_PVBI01000005.1, read as the reverse complement.
CGGCGGAAACCCGTCCGCTTTTGCCGCGCAGCGGCGAGCGGCCGCCGGAGCGCGTGCCGATCATTCTCGAATCGTTCGGTGCCGGTGACTTTCACCTGATCGATAGCGGCAACGGCCTCAAACTCGAGCAATACGGTCCTTATCGCATTGTCCGGCCGGAAGCTCAGGCGCTCTGGCAACCGTCTCTTCCCGCCCACGTCTGGGAAAAGGCGGATGCGCTCTTTACCGGCGACACGGACGAGGACGGCATGGGCCGCTGGCGGTTCACCAAGGAAGCGCTGGGCGAAACCTGGCCGCTGTCGCTACTCGGCACCGATTTTCTCGGCCGCTTCACGTCCTTCCGCCATGTCGGCGTCTTCCCGGAGCAGATCGTTCACTGGGAGTGGATGAAGAACCGCATCGAGGAGGCGAAGCGCCCGGTGAAGGTGCTCAACCTGTTCGGCTACACAGGCGTCGCATCGCTGGTCGCGGCGGCTGCCGGGGCGGAAGTCACTCATGTGGATGCTTCCAAGAAGGCGATCGGCTGGGCGCGGGAAAATCAGTCGCTCGCTCGTCTCGACAAGGCGCCGATCCGCTGGATCTGCGAGGATGCGATGAAGTTCATCCTGCGCGAGGAGCGTCGCGGCAACCGCTACGACATCATCCTTACCGATCCGCCAAAATTCGGCCGCGGCCCGAACGGCGAAGTCTGGCAGCTTTTCGATCATCTGCCGCTGATGCTCGACATCTGCCGCGAGCTGTTGTCACCGAAGGCGATCGGCCTTGTCCTGACCGCTTATTCCATCCGCGCCAGCTTCTATTCCATCCATGAGCTGATGCGCGAGACGATGCGCGGCGCCGGCGGCGCCGTGGAATCGGGCGAGCTCGTCATCCGCGAGGCGGGGCTGGACGGCAAGACGCCGGGCCGCGCGCTTTCCACTTCCCTTTTCAGTCGCTGGGTGCCGGTATGAACGACGATTTTCAGAAGTCCGGACCACGGCGGGTCGGCCAGGTGAAGGAAGTCACCTCGCTTTCCAATCCGATCATCAAGGACATCAAGGCGCTCACCAACAAGAGGGACCGCGAAGAGAGCGGCACCTTCATGGCCGAAGGCCTGAAGCTCGTCATCGACGCGCTGGAGCTCGGCTGGGAAATCCGCACGCTGGTCTATGCCAAGGCGGCCAAGGGCAAGACGCTTGTCGAGCAGGTGGCGGCAAAGACCGTCGCCCATGGCGGCCTGGTGCTGGAAGTCAGCGAGAAGGTGCTCTCGTCGGTCACCCGCCGCGACAATCCGCAGATGATCGTCGGCATTTTCGAGCAGCGCTGGAAAAGGCTCGACGATCTGCGGCCGGGCAGGGACGAGACGCTGGTCGCGCTCGACCGCGTGCGCGATCCTGGCAATCTCGGCACCATCATCCGCACCGCCGACGCGGCCGGCGCGACCGGGGTCATCCTGGTCGGCGAATGCACTGACCCGTTTTCGCTGGAAACCGTGCGTGCCACCATGGGCTCGGTCTTCGCGGTACCGGTCGTCAAATGTTCGCCGGAAGAATTCCTGATCTGGCAGAAGCGCTCCGGCACCCAGGTCGTGGCGACCCATCTCGCCGGCGCCGTCGATTATCGCACCGTGGATTACTCGAAAAAGCCGGTCGTGCTGCTGATGGGCAACGAGCAGTCCGGCCTGCCGGATAGCCTCGCCAGGGCTGCCGATCGCACCGTTCGCATTCCTCAGCAGGGCAGGGCGGACTCGCTCAACCTCGCCGTCGCGTCCGCCGTGATGCTCTTCGAGGCCCGCCGCCACCTGCTAACCCTGGACGAGAAGAAATGACCGCACGCGTAGCCCTTCTTTCGCGGCCTCTGGTGGCTCTGATCGTCATCGTCATCGCCGTCATTCTCGATCAGGTGGTGAAGATCGCCGTCGAGAATTATCTTCCGATGCAGGAGGCGGTTCCGCTTCTGCCGGTGCTTGCGCTCTACCGAACCTACAATCTCGGCGTCGCCTTCTCACTGCTGTCCGGCATGGAGCGGGAATTCATCGTCGGCATGCGGGTGCTGATCGTCGCCTTCGTGCTCTGGCTCTGGCGCCGCACCCCGAAGGAGCGTCCTTTCGCCCACAGCGGCTTCGCGCTGATCATCGCGGGCGCGATCGGCAACCTGATCGACGGCTTCGCCTATGGCCACGTGATCGACTACATCCTGTTTCACACCGAGACGTGGTCCTTCGCGGTCTTCAATCTGGCGGACAGTTTCATCACCATCGGGGCAGGCCTGGTCATCCTCGACGAGCTGTTCGGCCCGAAAAAGGCTGATCAGTAAAATTTTACCTGATTGCTCTAAGAATTGGGAAAGAAACCCGGTTAGTCTTTCCCAATGCGAGATATCGCCGACATACATGAACGGATCTCGAAGGCGTTCGCGTCTCCCGCCGCGGCCGATATGGCCGAACCGGTGCCGGAAAAGGTCGTGCCCGCATTGGGGTTGCGGCAGGATGAAGAAAAGAGGGCGCCGCGCAGCATCTTTGCCTCGCTCTTTTTCCGGATATCCGAGTGGCGCCGCCAGCGCACGGTTCCCCGGCTCCAGCATGCGTTGAGGAATGCAGAGGCGGCCAGCGCTGCGAAATCCCGGCAGATCGCCACCGTGGTCCATGAAATCCGCACGCCGCTCAACGGCATTCTCGGGATGACGCATCTTCTCGGCCAGACCAAGCTGACGGCGGAACAGCAGAACTATCTGAGCGGCATTCGCCAGTCCGGTTATGCGTTGGCGCAGCTCGTCGAAGACCTGCTCGATTATTCGACGCTGGAAGCCGGCCGCTTCCGGCTCAACAACCGGGCGGAAAATCTCCGCCACCTCATCGAAAATGTCGTCGAGATGCTGGCGCCGCGCGCCCACGAGAAGCGCATCGAGATCGCCGCGACGATGACTGCCGATCTCCCCGACCTTCTCGATCTCGATCCGGGCCGCATCCGGCAAGTGCTTTTCAATGTTATCGGCAATGCGGTGAAATTCACCGCTCATGGCGGCGTGCTGGTGCGGGCGGCGGTAGAAGACGGCAACGTCGCCATTGCCGTCATCGATACCGGTCCCGGCATGGCGGTCGATGAACTGACGCGGGTTTTTGGTGAATTCGAACAGGCTGGGTCTGCCGAGGCCCGCAGTGGCGGCACCGGTCTCGGTCTCGGCATCGCCTCGCGCATTCTGACGGAGTTCGGCGGATCGCTTTCCGTCGCCAGCCAGAGGGGGACCGGCAGCACGTTCACGATCCGCTTCCCTCTGCATTTCGCGGAAACGGCGCAATCGGGTACCGGAGAACGCAATCAGTTGCTGGCCATCTCCCGGGTTCTGCTTCTGGCGCCGGAAGGACCTGCCGCCAAGGCGACGGTCGCGACGATCGAAACGCTTGGCGGGCGCTGCCGGCATGTCGCCAACACGGCCGACGCCCAGATGCTGATCGACCGCGCCGAGACAGGTCTGCTGCCCTATACCGACCTGATCGTCGATCACCGGCTGGCCTCCGATTATGCAAATGAAAAGGCGCATGCGCCGCTCCACCGCATCCTGCTCGTCAACCCGGAGGAACGCGCTTCCCAGCCGCAGGATTTTTTCGACGCCTGGCTTATCCGGCCGCTCCGGGAAAAATCCCTGATCGACGTCTTGAGCGGCCGCCTGCGCGGCTTCGGCACACGCGACGCGCTGAATGACAACCAGGCCATGCCCCCGCCGCCCGTTATCGAAAGACATGGGGAAGGGCTCGAGGTGTTGCTCGGTGAGGACGATCCCGTCAATGCGCTGATCATCCGCTCGGTTCTTACAAAGGCCGGACACCGGGTCCGTCTCGTCGACGACTTCCCGACGCTGATCGAGACGGTACTCAACCGGGACATGCCGCTCGATCTCATCATTTCCGACATGTATATGCCCGGAGGAGATGTTTTCAATCTCCTGGCGGCGCTGCGTGCCGAGGAGCAGGAGGGCGCCCGCCCTCTGGTCCCGGTGATCGTGCTGACAGGCGAGAGCCGTGAAGCGACGCATCGCGAGGTGCTTCTGAATGGGGCCAGCCGCGTCTTCGCAAAGCCGGTCGATCCGCTGACACTTCTGGAGGAGGTCCGAATTTTGGGAGTTCTCTCCACCGAGCGCCAACAGGCGCGTTGACGCGACCATCCCTGGAACCTATTGTGACAGCGAATGTCACGTTCTTGTCGCAGAGAAGTGATTTAAGGCGGTGATCGAACCGGGACGGGGAGAATCACCTTGGCAATCGAACTCCTGAACCGTGAAGTGATACCTGAAACAACCCAGGCGCCGGCCTCTGCTCCGGTAAGCGGCGATGTCTTCGGCCGCATTGGCACGCTCGAAACGCGGCTTGCCCGCAGCGAGCGTGAAATCGATGCCGCGCAGGCGGTTCGCTACCGCGTTTTCGTCGAAGAAATGCACGCGACCTTGAGCCCGGACGCCATGCGCCGCCGCCGCGACGTCGACGCCTTCGATGCGATCTGCGACCACCTTCTGGTCGTCGACAACGCAATCGAGGGTGATATCGAAGATCAGATCGTCGGCACCTATCGCCTGCTCCGCCAGGAAGTGGCGCTGGCCAATAACGGCTTCTATTCGGCGTCGGAATTCGACATCGAGCCGCTGCTTGCGCGTCATCCCGACAAACAGTTCATGGAACTCGGCCGCTCCTGCGTGCTGCCGGACTATCGCACCAAGCGCACCGTCGAACTGCTCTGGCAGGGCAATTGGGCCTATTCGCTGAAGCACGGCATGAACGCGATGTTCGGTTGCGCGTCCTTCCCGGGCGTTTCGCCCGAAGAACACGCCATGGCGCTGTCTTTCCTGCACCACACGGTTTCGACCAAGGGCGATTGGGCGGTTTCGGCACGGCCGGAACTCTATCGTTCGATGGACCTGATGCCGATGGAAGGCGTCAACACCCGCAAGGCACTCTCCCTGTTGCCGCCGCTGATCAAGGGATATCTGCGCCTCGGTGCCATGGTGGGCGACGGTGCGGTCATCGACCACGCCTTCAACACCACCGACGTGCTGATCGTCCTGCCGATCGCCTCGATCTCGGACCGCTACATCACCCACTTCGGCGCTGATGCGGGACGGTTTGCGAGCTAACGGACAAGCCTTATGGGACCGTCGTATTGTGCGACGGTTTCATCCGAAGTCAGCAGCAGCATGCCTTCGGAAATACTCTGTGCGATGAGAATCCGGTCGAACGGATCCTTATGGATCGGAGGTAGGTTTTCCACAGCAAGAGCATGTTCGGTGCTCACGTGTAATTCCTGAAATCCATTGTCGAGCAAAGCGCGATGTAAAACGCGCGGACTGATATTGAAACCACTACGATTGAGCGCTCGTTTGATAGTCAGCTCCCAGAGGCTGGCGGCACTGAAGAAAAGCTCATTTTCCTCATCTTCGATGATGGCACGCATTTCGTCGGTGAGCTTTGGCGCGTCGTCGGCGAACCAAGCGAGGATATGAGAATCCGGGAGAACTCTCATTTCCCGTAAAACATCTCTTCAATTTCCTTGGCGAACATTGTGTCAAAATCATCTGGAACGGATGCGTAGCCTTTTAGAAAGCCGGCCCGTCGCTTCTTCTTCGGCGCTTCCGCCAGCGGCACGACCTTCACCATCGGCTTGCCGGCCTTGGCGATGACGAACGCTTCGCCCTTTGCCGCCTCTTCGACGAGGCGCGACAAATGGGTCTTGGCTTCATGGATGTTGACGGTTTTCACGGAGCAAGTCTCCAAGTGGACTTAGTTCACTGAACTTAGTCCACTTGGGTCCCGTTTACAAGAAACTCACGTTCCGGCGTTGTAGGCCGCGATCGCCGCCATGTTGACGATGTCGCTGTCCTTCGCCCCCATCGAGGTGATCTGCACCGACTTGTCGAGACCGACAAGCAGCGGGCCGATCACCGTCGAAGCGCCGAGTTCCTGCAACATGCGGGTCGAGATCGAGGCGGAATGGATCGCCGGCATGACCAGCACGTTGGCTGTGCCCGAGAGCCGGCAGAACGGATATTGCTCCATCCGGTGCGAATTGAGCGCCACGTCCGCGCCCATTTCGCCGTCATATTCGAAATCCACGCGGCGCTGGTCGAGGATCTTGACCGCCTCCCGAACCCGTTCCGACCGTTCGCCGATTGGCTGGCCGAACGTCGAATAGGCGACGAGCGCGACACGCGGTTCGTAACCCATCCGCTTTGCGACGCGGGCGGCTTCGACGGCGATGTCAGCAAGATCCTCGGCATTCGGCATGTCGTGGACAGCCGTGTCGGCGACAAAAATCGTCCGGCCGCGCGCGATCACCAGCGATACGCCGATTATCTTGTGCCCCGGCTTCGGATCGATGCAGCGGCGGACGTCCTGGAGCGCCGTCGCATAATTGCGGGTCGTGCCGGTCACCATCGCATCCGCATCGCCGATGGCGACCATCGTCGCGGCAAAATGGTTGCGGTCGTTATGGATAAGGCGCTGGACATCGCGGTGGAGGAAGCCTTCACGCTGCAGGCGGGCATAGAGGTGGTCGATATAGGCATCGACACGATTGGAGAGGCGTGCATTGACGACCTCGATGCCGGGACGGTCGAGATCGATGCCGGCCTTTTCCGCCGTCGCGCGGATGACGTCGTCACGCCCGAGAAGGATGGCAGTGCCGAGCTTCTGGTTGGTGAAGGAAATCGCCGCACGCATGACCTGCTCTTCTTCGGCCTCGGCGAAGACAACCCGTTTCGGGAAGCGGCGGACGCGCTCGTAGATGCCTTGTGTGGTCGCGGCGATCGGATCGCGGCGGGCGGAGAGTTCTGAGGCGTAGGCGGCAAGATCGGCGATGTTCTTGCGGGCGACGCCGCTTTCCATCGCCGCTTCGGCAACGGCGACCGGGATCGCCGAGATGAGGCGCGGATCGAACGGGACCGGGATGATGTATTGCGCCCCGAAACGGGGGCGGTTGCCCTGGTAGGCGGCGGCAACATCGTCAGGCACGTCTTCGCGGGCGAGATTGGCGAGCGCGTTGACGGCGGCGATCTTCATCGCGTCGTTGATCTGGCTGGCCCGCACGTCGAGCGCGCCACGGAAGATATAGGGGAAACCGAGCACGTTGTTGACCTGGTTCGGATAGTCCGAACGGCCGGTCGCCATGATTGCGTCGTCGCGGATGCGGGCGACTTCTTCCGGCGTGATTTCCGGATCGGGGTTGGCCATCGCGAAAATGATCGGCCTGTCGGCCATGGAGCGGATCATCTCTTCGGTAAAGGCGCCCTTTTGGGAAAGGCCCAATACGACATCCGCGTCCTTCATGGCCTCGGCGAGGGTCCGCTTGGCAGTGTTCACCGCGTGGGCGGACTTCCACTGGTTCATGCCTTCGGTGCGGCCCTGATAGATGACGCCCTTGGTGTCGCAGAGGATGATATTTTCCGAATTGAAGCCCATCGCCTTGATGAGTTCGACGCAGGCGATTGCCGCAGCACCAGCGCCGTTGCAGACGAGCTTGGTGGTCTTGAGGTCCCGGCCGGTCAGCTCCAGCGCATTGATCAGGCCGGCAGCGGCGATGATCGCGGTGCCGTGCTGGTCGTCATGAAAGACCGGGATGTCCATCAACTCGCGCAGGCGGCTCTCGATGATGAAACATTCCGGTGCCTTGATATCCTCGAGATTGATGCCGCCGAAAGAGGGGCCGAGGAACCGCACGCAGTTGATGAACTCGTCGACATTCTCCGTATCGACTTCAAGGTCGATGGAATCGACGTCGGCGAAGCGCTTGAACAGCACGGCCTTGCCTTCCATCACCGGCTTCGAGGCAAGCGCTCCGAGATTGCCGAGGCCGAGGATCGCCGTGCCGTTGGAGATGACCGCCACCATGTTGCCGCGCGTCGTGTAGTCATAGGCGGTTGCCGGGTTTGCGGCGATTGCCAGGACAGGCACGGCGACGCCTGGCGAATAGGCGAGCGACAGGTCGCGCTGGGTAGCCATCGGCTTGGTGGGATTGATTTCGAGTTTACCCGGGCGGCCTTCCGAATGGAAATCGAGTGCTTCCTGTTCGGTCACGGAAGCCCGCGCACGTGCGGCCTTCCCCGTGGCCTTGTCCTTAGCAGGCATGTCTCCTCCAGCTTTTTGTGGGCAGCCGTCCTCTAGGCCGCGGCAGATGTTGTCTTTCAGGTGCCTTCATCGATAGTGTCGCAAGTTCCAGCGCGCAACAAAAAATCGGTTCCGTGACCCAGTTTGAAAGATTCCCCATCGAAGCCCTGAATACTGCCGAGCTTGCCTCGGAGGAAAGTCGCGCGTCGGCAACGCCGATGATGGAGCAATATATCGAGATCAAGGCGAACAATCCGGGTTCGCTGCTCTTCTACCGCATGGGCGATTTCTATGAACTCTTCTTCGAGGATGCGGTCGATGCGTCGCGTGCGCTCGGCATCACGCTCACCAAGCGCGGCCAGCATCTCGGCCGCGAAATCCCGATGTGCGGCGTTCCGGTGCATGCTGCCGACGACTATCTGCAGAAGCTGATCTCGCTCGGTTTCCGCGTCGCCGTCTGCGAACAGGTGGAAGACCCGGCGGAAGCCAGGAAGCGCGGCTCGAAATCGGTGGTGAAGCGTGACGTCGTCCGGCTGGTGACGCCGGGCACGATCACCGAGGAAAAACTTCTTTCGCCCTCCGAGTCGAACTACCTGATGGCGCTTGCCCGCATCAAGGGTGCCGCCGAACCGCTTCTGGCACTCGCCTGGATCGATATCTCGACCGGCGTCTTCCGGCTGGCGGAGACCGATCAGTCCCGGCTGCTCGCCGATATCCTGCGCATCGAACCGCGTGAACTGATCCTGCCGGATACGATGTTTCACGACGCCGAGCTCAAACCCGTCTTCGATGTGCTCGGCAAGGTCGCGGTGCCGCAGCCGTCCGTGCTCTTCGACAGCGCCAGCGCCGAGGGCCGCATCACCCGTTATTTCGGCGTCGGCACGCTCGACGGGTTCGGCAATTTTTCGCGTGCAGAGCTCGCCGCCGCGGCGGCAGCCGTCGCTTATGTGGAAAAGACGCAGATCGCCGAACGTCCGCCGCTCGGACGCCCCGAGCGCGAAAGCGGCGCCTCGACGCTGTTCATCGACCCCGCCACCCGCGGCAACCTGGAACTGACCAAGACCTTGTCGGGGGAGCGTGAAGGCACGCTCCTGAAGGCGATCGACCGCACGGTGACCGGCGGCGGGGCTCGCCTGCTCGCTGAACGGCTGATGTCGCCGCTGACGGATCCCGACCGCATCAACCGACGTCTCGACTCCATCTCCTTCCTGCTCGAAGAGCCGTCGCTCTGCAGTGAACTGCGCTCCGGGTTGAAGCACGTTCCGGACATGCCGCGCGCCTTGTCGCGCCTGGCGCTCGACCGCGGCGGCCCACGGGATCTCGGCAGTATCCTGCAGGGGCTGGAAGCGGCCCGCGGTGTCGCGGGCTTCCTTGACCGTGCCATGCTGCCCGAGGAGCTGGGGCAGGCGCTCGACGACCTCAAGGCCTTGCCGCTTCATCTGGAATCCATGCTCGGCAATATGCTGGCGCAGGAACTGCCGCTCCTGAAGCGCGACGGTGGCTTCCTCGCCGACGGCGCTCATTCGGAACTGGACGAGGTGAGGGCGTTGCGCGACCAGTCGCGCCGGGTCATCGCCGCGCTCCAGCTCCAATATGCCGAGGAGACGGGCATCAAATCGCTGAAGATCAAGCACAACAACGTGCTCGGTTATTTCATCGAGGTGACGGCCGGCAATTCCGGCACGATGACCGATACGCCGGAGGGCAAGGCGCGCTTCATCCATCGTCAGACCATGGCAAGTGCGATGCGCTTCACGACGACGGAACTTGCCGATCTCGAAAGCCGAATCGCCAATGCGGCCGACAAGGCGCTAACCATCGAGCTCGAAGCCTTCGACAGGATGGTCGCAGCCGTGACCTCGGAGGCGGAGGCAATCAAGGCCGGCGCCCGGGCGCTGGCGGTGATTGACGTCGCGGCAGGCCTTGCCATGCTCGCCGACGAATGGAGTTACCGCCGGCCGGTCGTGGATGCCTCGCGCATGTTCGCGATCGAAGGCGGCCGCCATCCGGTGGTGGAGCAGGCGCTGCGCAGACAGTCCGTCGGCCCGTTCATCGCCAATGACTGCGATCTCTCGCCGCATAATGGCGGTGAGTTCGGCGCGCTCTGGCTGCTCACCGGTCCGAACATGGGTGGTAAGTCGACCTTCCTACGCCAGAACGCGCTGATCGCCATCCTCGCCCAGATGGGTTCCTTCGTTCCGGCGACGTCCGCCCATATCGGCATTGTCGACCGGCTTTTCTCCCGCGTCGGCGCTTCGGACGATCTGGCCCGCGGCCGCTCCACTTTCATGGTAGAGATGGTCGAGACCGCCGCCATCCTCAATCAGGCGAGCGACCGTTCGCTGGTCATCCTCGACGAGATCGGCCGTGGAACGGCGACCTTCGACGGCCTGTCGATCGCCTGGGCGGCAGTCGAGCACCTGCACGAGGCGAACAAGTGCCGTGGCCTCTTCGCCACCCACTTCCATGAGCTGACCGTGCTTTCGGAAAAGCTGAACCGGCTTTCCAACGCCACGATGCGGGTGAAGGAATGGGATGGCGAGGTGATCTTCCTGCACGAAGTCGGCCCCGGTGCTGCCGACCGTTCTTACGGCATTCAGGTCGCGCGGCTTGCAGGCCTGCCCGACTCGGTGGTCGCCCGTGCCCGCGACGTGCTGACCAAGCTCGAGGATTCCGACCGTAAGAACCCCGCGAGCCAGCTGATCGACGACCTGCCGCTCTTCCAGGTCGCGGTCCGCCGCGAAGAAGCCAAGCGCGCCGGGCCTTCCAGGGTCGAGGACGCATTGAAGGCCATCAACCCGGACGACATGACCCCCCGCGAGGCTCTGGACGCGCTTTATGCGCTGAAGAAGCAGCTCAAGGCCTAACGTTTCGACAGCGGTTTCCATTGATGTGCCGCATCAAAGCAGTCGACCCACCTGCCTTTCGACCCGGAACGTGATAAAGGCCTCCGAGATCATGATCGAGGCCGTTTCATCGGGTATCCTGCGTGTTGTCCGTTCCCTTGCCTTTTCTTGCCGGCCTCGTCTTCGCGCTGACGCTTTATCGCAGCCTGAAGGGCGTCGAACTGCCCGGCACGCGGCGTTATTTCCATGCCTTCCTTGTGCTTTATGCATTTCAAGGCGTCGGCGTAGGGCTGCGCTTCGGCTACGGCGTCAATGGATTGGTGCCCTTACTGCCGATCACCGCGTCCATTATGCCGCCGCTTGCCTTCCTGGCGTTCCGCGGCCTGACCGCAAAACCCCTCGATCGGCCCTGGTTGCACGCCGTGGTGCCCGGTGTCGTGGCCGTGGCGGTTGGCTTCTTCCGCGATCTTGTCGACCCGCTGCTGCTGGTGATCTTTTTCGCCTATGGCGTTGCGCTTTACCGTCTGACCCTTTCGGGCGACGACGTGATGGCGGAGGCCTCCCTGCAGCGGGTTCGCCCAGCCGTGCGCGCCGCCCGATTGACCGCGGGCCTGATGCTGTTCTTCGCCGTCAGCGATGCCGCACTGGCGGTTTACACCGATATCTACGGCTCAGGCGATGTACCGTTGGCTGTCACAATGATGAACCTCGCGGCGATAGCCGCCGTGATCGTCTATTATTTCGCCCCCGATTTCTCCCGGCCCAAACAAAGTGCCGTTTCCCCCGCACTCAAGCCGACTGAAGAAGACAAGGCCACGTTATCCCGTATCGAGGCGGCGCTGGAGGAGGGCGAGCTTTACAGGAGCGAAGACCTGAGCCTTGCCAAGCTTGCCCGCAAGGCGAGGCTTCCGGCCCGCGAGGTCTCTGCCGCCATCAATCGGGTCACGGGGCTGAATGTCTCGCAGTTCGTCAACGACCGCCGCATCGCTGAAGCCTGCCGCCTCTTGCGAGAGACCGAGCGGACGGTGATCCAGATCATGCTGGACGTCGGATTTTCGACGAAATCGAACTTCAACCGTGAATTCCGTCGGGTGACGGGGACGAACCCCAAGCAGTGGAGGGCGGAGGCAAGGGCCGCGCAAGACGCCGGTGCCAGAAAAACATCGGCTTGAAGTTCGACGCAGGAAGCAACAACTTTGAAACGTCCGATGATGATAATCGTTGGTCAAGGTGCCTCAAAACGATTATAGCCTCCCTCCGCAGGCCGGGCACCGGCAGGATAACATGGCCAGACACGACATCGATTTTTCTGAACTTCTCGACGTGGCCCGTCTTCGGGCCGATTGCAGGGCGATCGTCACGGACAAGGATCGCCCTCAGCTCGAATTGCGGGCGGCGCTTCTGCCGTTGCTGCGCCGGGCAAGCGTCGAGGGCCGCGAAAAGGCCCGCCAGCTCCTTTCCAAGGACGGCAGCGGGCTGAATTGCGCCCGCCGCATCTCCTGGCTCCAGGACCAGCTGATCCGCGTTCTCTACGAGACGATTGCCGAGGGCCTCTATAGCGAGGGCACGGATATCGCCGTGGCGGCCGTCGGCGGTTACGGCCGCGATACGCTGGCGCCGGGTTCGGACATCGATCTCCTGTTCCTGCTGCCCCCCCGAAATACCGAGACCATGCGCAAGGCCGTCGAGTTCCTGCTCTATGTGCTGTGGGACATGGGCTTCAAGGTCGGCCATGCGACCCGCACCGTCGAAGAATGCATCCGTCTTTCCAAGACGGACATGACGATCCGCACCGCCATTCTCGAAAGCCGTTACATCTGCGGCCGCGAGGCGCTGGTGAATGACCTCGAGAGCCGTTTCGACAAGGAAATCGTTGCCGATACCGGTCCGGAATTCATCGCCGCCAAACTTGCCGAGCGCGACAATCGCCACGAGAAGGCCGGCGATACGCGCTATCTGGTCGAGCCCAACGTCAAGGAAGGCAAGGGCGGCCTGCGCGACCTTCACACCCTCTTCTGGATCGCCAAATATTATTACCGGGTTCGCGAAACAACCGAGCTCGTCAAGGTGGGCGTTCTTTCCCGGGAGGAAGCGCGCTCGTTCGAAAAGGCCGACGACTTCCTTTGGGCGGTGCGCTGCCAGATGCATTTCCTGACCGGCAAGGCCGAGGAGCGTCTCTCCTTCGACATCCAGCGCGAGATCGCAGAGAGCCTCGGTTATCACTCGCGCCCCGGCCTCTCCGCGGTCGAGCGCTTCATGAAGCACTATTTCCTCGTGTCGAAGAATGTCGGCGATCTGACCCGCATTCTCTGCGCCGCGCTGGAGGAGCAGCAGGCGAAGGCGGCACCCGGCCTCACCAACCGCGTCATCTCACGCTTCACCAAACGTCTCCACAAGATCCCCGGCACCGTCGAATTCGTCGTGGACCGCGGCCGCATCACGCTTGCCGATCCGAACGTCTTCAAGCGCGATCCGGTCAATATCATCCGCTTTTTCCATGTGGCCGATATCAACGGGCTGGAACTCCATCCCGATGCGCTGAAGCGCATGACCCGCTCGCTCTCGCTGATCGACAACGATGTGCGCGAGAACGAGGAGGCCAACCGGCTTTTCCTCTCGATGCTGACCTCGCGGCGTGATCCCGCGCTGATGCTGCGCCGGATGAACGAGGCGGGCGTGCTCGGCCGCTTCATTCCGGAATTCGGCAAGGTGGTCGCGATGATGCAGTTCAACATGTATCATCACTATACGGTCGACGAGCATCTGATCCGCTCGGTCGAGGCGCTCTCGGAAGTGGACAAGGGCAAGGCTGCCGATATCCACCCGCTCGCCAACAAGGTGATGCCGAGCGTCGAAGAGCGCGAGGCGCTTTACGTTGCCGTGCTGCTGCACGACGTCGCCAAAGGCCGCCAGGAAGATCATTCGATCGCAGGCGCCCGCATCGCGCGCAAGCTTTGCCCGCGTCTCGGCCTCAATGCCAAACAGACCGAACTCGTCGTCTGGCTGATCGAAGTGCATCTCCTGATGTCGATGACGGCCCAGACCCGCGACCTGCACGACCGCAAGACGATTACCGACTTCGCCGAAAAAGTGCAGTCGATGGACCGGCTGAAGCTGCTCTTGATCCTGACCATCTGCGATATCCGCGCCGTCGGCCCGGGTGTGTGGAACGGCTGGAAGGGCCAGCTGCTGCGCACGCTCTATTACGAGACCGAGCTGCTGCTCTCGGGCGGCTTCTCCGAGGTGTCGCGCAAGGAGCGCGCCAAGGTTGCCGAGGAGGAGCTCGTCAAGGCATTGGCCGACTGGAGCGCCAAGGACCGCCGCACCTATTCGAAACTGCATTACCAGCCCTACCTCCTGTCGGTCTCGCTGGACGACCAGGTCCGTCACACGAAGTTCCTCCGAGACACGGACAAGGCAGGCCAGGCGCTTGCCACCATGGTGAGAACCGATAGCTTCCACGCCATCACCGAGATCACCGTCCTGGCGCCGGACCATCCCCGCCTGCTGTCGATCATTGCCGGTGCCTGCGCCGCGGCCGGCGCCAACATCGCCGATGCGCAGATCTTCACGACCTCGGACGGGCGGGCGCTCGACACCATTCTGATCAACCGCGAATTTCCGGTGGATGAGGACGAATTGCGCCGCGCCGGCACGATCAGCCGGATGATCGAGGACGTGCTGTCGGGCAAGAAGCGGCTGCCGGAAGTCATCGCGACGCGTGCCAAGTCCCGCAAGCGCAACAAGACCTTCACCATTCCGCCATCGGTCATTCTCTCGAACGGCCTGTCGAACAAGTTCACGGTCATCGAGGTGGAATGCCTCGACCGCACCGGCCTGCTTGCGGATATCACCGCCGTGCTCGCCGATCTCTCGCTCGACATCCATTCGGCACGCATCACCACCTTCGGCGAAAAGGTCATCGATACCTTCTATGTCACCGATCTCGTCGGCCAGAAGGTCGTCAACGAGAACCGCCAGGGCAATATCGCGGCGCGGCTGAAGGCTGTGATGTCCGAGCAGGAGGATGAACTGAGAAGCGGCATGCCGATGGGCATGATCGCGCCAGCCCCCAATCCGGACCAGGCGTCCCAGCCGCGCAAGTCCAAGGCCAGCGTGTGAGTTTCGTCCGATGAGCCTTTCCCGATGAGCCTAGTCCGGAAATTCGCGACAGTCGGCGGAGCGACCCTCGGCAGCCGGATTTTCGGTTTTGCGCGCGAGACCTTCATGGCGGCAGCGCTCGGCACCGGCCCGATGGCCGACGTCTTTTATGCGGCCTTCCGCTTTCCGAACCTCTTCCGCCGGCTGTTTGCCGAGGGCGCCTTCAACGCCGCCTTCGTGCCGCTGTTTTCGAAAGAGATCGAGGCGAACGGCGTCGAGGGCGCCAAGCGCTTTTCGGAAGAGGTTTTCGGCGTTCTCTTTTCCGCCTTGATGATCATCACCATCGTCATGGAACTGATGATGCCATGGCTGGTGGAATGGATCATCGCACCGGGCTTTGCCGACGATCCCGAAAAGACCTCCATCACCATCCGCTTAGCAGTGGTGATGTTCCCCTATCTGATGTGCATGTCGCTGACGGCGATGATGAGCGGCATGCTCAATTCGCTGCATCACTTCTTTGCGGCCGCCATCGCTCCGGTCTTCCTGAACGTGGTGATGATCGCGGCGCTGCTCTACGGCCTCTGGACCCATGCCGATCCGCTGACCATCGCCTGGTATCTCTCCTGGAGCGTCCTGGCCGCCGGTATCCTGCAGCTCGCGGTGGTTTATGCCGGGGTTCGCCATGCCGGCATCAACATCGGCTTCCGTCGCCCCAGGATGACGCCGAACGTGAAGCGCCTTCTGGTGCTGGCCGTGCCGGCGGCCGTCACCGGCGGCATCACCCAGATCAACCAGATCATCGGCCAGGCGATCGCGTCCGGCAAGGAAGGCGCGATCGCCGCCCTCCAGTATGCCGACCGCATCTACCAGCTCCCGCTCGGTGTTGTCGGCGTCGCCGTCGGTGTCGTGCTCCTGCCGGAACTTGCGCGCGCCTTGAAGGGCGGGCACCTCAAGGACGCCGCCAATACCCAGAACCGCTCGATCGAGTTTGTGCTGTTCCTGACGCTTCCGGCCGCAGCCGGGCTTTGGATCCTGTCGGATGCGATCATCCGCGTGCTTTACGAGCGCGGTGCCTTCTCCGCCGAAAACACCTCGGTCGTCGCCGGAATCCTTGCGATCTATGGCATAGGCCTGCCGGGCTTCGTGCTGATCAAGGCGCTGCAGCCCGGTTTTTATGCCCGCGAGGACACCAGGACGCCGATGCGTTTCACAATGCTCTCGGTCGTCATCAATTCAGGCCTGGCGATTTCGCTTTTCCCGCTGATCGCCGAGCGCGGCATCGCGACGGCCGAGGCTGCGGCGGGCTGGACGAATACCATCCTGCTGTTTTCGACGCTCGTCTGGCGCGGCCATCTCACCTGGGAATGGGCACTCGCGAGGCGGACGGCCCTGCTGCTCGTCTCGACCGCGATCATGTCCGCAGCGCTGATCTATGCGCTCCGCCATGCCGGCCCGTGGCTGGTCCCGGACGCCCTGCTGATCCATCAGGTCGCAGCGCTCTCCTGCCTGCTTGTCCTGGCGATGGCCGTCTATTTCGCCTGCGCCTTCCTGATCGGCGGCGCCGACATCGGCATGATACGCCGGAACATCAAGCGGAAGCCGAAGGCCTAGCCCCGCTTGCGCCGCCCGCAATATGCCCACCGGCGTTTCGGCCCGACATCCACATGGACGATGCCGTTGCAATAGCGGCCGATGCCGCCGATGCCGGGTGCGCTGGCCGCAGCGGCGAGGATTGCGCGTTCCGATACCCCCGGCACCCGGATGTCGGCCGCATAACAATGACTATGCTGCGACCTGCCCGAATGCGGCCGATGACCGGACGTGACCATCGGTTTGTGGCCGGTCTGTCGCGCGATATGCGCAAGGATGGCCCCCAGTTTTTCCGGAAAGCAACTCGTGCGAACGCTGACCCGCTGCACGGTGAAGAAGGCTGAATAATCGTGTTTGAAGGAGGTACTTCTTCGCTTTTGGCTTTCGCCAGCTTCTGCGGTGACATTCAAGCCTAGCGCCAATAGGCAGGAAAGCGCGACGCGAAATATGATGCGCATGGGGATCCCCCGAGGACAGACCGTGTCGTTCATGACCGGTTAACCGTGGTACGCTTGGGTATTTCCTTTCCAAAAGGGGCGCGAATAAGGAGACTTTTGCTCAGAAATGGGATTGTGGCTGCCTAAAAGACTAACATCCGTTAACCTATTCGGAGGCACCCCAGGAAAGATTTTTCCTTTAGGAGTATTGACGTAGGCGAGATGCTCCCGAAGAGGTAGCCCTTTCCCGGCCCTACCTCGAATGGTTATGGTGGTGGTTCTTTTGTCGCTGTAGTGTTTTGGGAGGCGCCCTTAAGCGGTCTTCCACCCTTGCCAGGACCGCCGTCGCCCGCAATTTCCGGTCGGCTGAAATTCAATCGAGTCCGGAGTTTTTTGATGCCCGTCCAATCGCTGTTTCTGGTGGCCCTGATCGTCGACGACTACGACCGGGCCAAGGATTTTTATTGCGGCGGCCTCGGCTTCGATTGCCTGGAGGACAGCGTGCAGCCGGAGGGCAAGCGTTGGGTCGTGGTGAAGCCGAAGGGCAGCGAGGGCGCGGCACTGCTGCTGGCTAAGGCCGTCACCGACACGCAGAAGGCGGCAATCGGCAACCAGACCGGCGGCCGGGTCGGCTTCTTCCTGAAGACCGACGATTTCGCCCGCGATCATGCCGCCATGACCGCCAAGGGCGTCCGTTTCCTCGAGGAGCCGCGCCATGAGGTTTACGGATCGGTGGTGGTGTTTGCCGATCCCTATGGCAACACCTGGGATCTGATTGAACACGCGGCTCGCTGATGCTCTTGATCCTCCGCGCTTCGCCGTGCATAAGCCCGCGCGTTAGCAACATGACCCTTCGGGTCTGGGGCCCTCCACCAGCCTAATTGAGGACGATATGAATACCTTCAAGCCGCTT
Source organism: Neorhizobium sp. T25_13 (assembly GCF_002968675.1). Classification (NCBI taxonomy): domain Bacteria; kingdom Pseudomonadati; phylum Pseudomonadota; class Alphaproteobacteria; order Hyphomicrobiales; family Rhizobiaceae; genus Neorhizobium; species Neorhizobium sp. T25_13. The sequence continues at coordinate 139,267 of NZ_PVBI01000005.1, read as the reverse complement.
GTCTTTTCCGGCGTCCAGCCGACCGGCAATCTCCATCTCGGCAACTACCTCGGCGCGATCCGCAAGTTCGTGGCGCTGCAGGAAAATAACGACTGCATCTATTGCGTCGTCGATCTGCACGCGATCACCGCGCAGCTCGTCCATGACGACCTGCGGGGACAGATACGCTCGATCGCCGCCGCCTTCATCGCTTCGGGTATCGATCCGAAGAAACATATCGTCTTCAACCAGTCGGCCGTGCCGCAGCATGCGGAGCTTGCCTGGGTCTTCAATTGCGTCGCCCGCATCGGCTGGATGAACCGCATGACCCAGTTCAAGGACAAGGCCGGCAAGGACCGAGAGAACGCCTCGCTCGGCCTGCTCGCCTATCCGAGCCTGATGGCCGCCGACATTCTGGTCTACCGCGCCACCCACGTGCCGGTCGGCGACGACCAGAAGCAGCACCTGGAACTTGCCCGCGATATCGCCCAGAAGTTCAACATCGACTTCCAGGAGAAGATCCGCGCCGCCGGCACCGGCGTCGACATGGTCGTTGGGGAGGAGCCGATCCATGGTTTCTTCCCGCTGGTCGAGCCGTTGATCGAGGGGCCGGCGCCGCGCGTCATGTCGCTGCGTGACGGCACCAAGAAGATGTCGAAATCCGACCCGTCGGATCTGTCGCGCATCAACCTGATGGACGAGCCGGAAGAGATCGCCAAGAAGATCCGCAAGGCCAAGACCGATCCGGAGGGCCTGCCGAGCGAACTCGAAGGCCTCAAGGGCCGCCCGGAGGCCGATAATCTCGTCGGCATCTATGCAGCACTTGCCGACAGGACCAAGGCCGACGTTCTCGCCGAGTATGGCGGCCAGCAGTTCGCGGTCTTCAAGCCCGCGCTGGCCGACCTCGCCGTGCACGTGCTCGCGCCGATTACCTCGGAAATGCGTCGCCTGATGGACGACACGACCCATATCGACGCCATCCTCAAGGATGGTGGCGAGCGCGCCCGCGCCCGCGCCGAGAAGGTCATGGGAGACGTCTTCGACATCGTCGGCTTCCTGCGCTGAGATTATCGGCCCTTTCAGGCCACGCAAAGATTGCATACCCGTCACGACATTCGTGGCGGGTTTTCATTTTTTCCGGTTGGTATAAGTTCCGCATCACGACTGCTTGGGTCGTCTACATGCGAAGGAGGGGCGGCATGGTATCGAAACGGCTTTCGCGGCTTGAAGGGCACCGGCGCAAGTTCATGGCGGTCATCGACGGCACGCCGGAATGTGAAAAGGCGGTCCACTACGCCGGGCGCCGCGCCAAGAACTCCAACGGCGGTCTCGTCCTGCTTTTCGTCATTCCCGAAGGCGATTTCCAGCAATGGCTGGGCGTCGAGCAGATCATGCGTGCCGAGGCCCGCGAAGAGGCCGATGCGGTGATGGCCAAGGCCGCCCAGAAGGTGCGCGATACGATCGGCATCGATCCGGAAATCGTCATCCGCGAAGGCAACGCCAGCGAACAGATCATCCAGCTGGTCGAGGAAGACCGCGATATCGCGGTCCTCGTGCTGGCGGCCGGCTCAACCAAGGAAGGGCCGGGACCCCTGGTGTCCGCCGTTGCGGCCTTCCCGATTCCCGTCACCGTGCTGCCCGATACGCTGACGGCCGAGGAAATCGACGCCCTGGCCTGATTGCGGACTTGATCTTGCACAGGCAAAGGAGCACTTGAACGAAAAGCTGATACGGCTTATCTTCTTTTGAAGAGTTCTAAATTTGCGAGGGGCGCCGGGCCCCAGGAGAGACGAGATGTTCATTCAGACGGAAGCCACCCCCAACCCGGCGACCCTGAAGTTCCTGCCCGGCAAAGTCGTCATGGAAAAAGGCACCGCCGATTTCCGCAACGCCGGCGAGGCGGAAGCATCTCCGCTGGCCGAGCGCCTGTTCGGCATCTCCGGCGTCACCGGCGTTTATTTCGGTTACGACTTCATCACCGTCACCAAGGACAGCGCCGAATGGCAGCACCTGAAGCCGGCGATCCTAGGCTCGATCATGGAGCATTTCATGTCCGGCGCGCCGGTCATGGGTGGCACGTCCACGCTTGCTGAAGCATCCGACGTGGAAGGCGAGTTCTTCGACGAGGACGACGAAACCATCGTCGCGACGATCAAGGAACTGCTCGAAACCCGCGTCCGCCCGGCCGTCGCCCAGGATGGCGGCGACATTACCTTCAAGGGTTTCCGCGACGGCACGGTCTACCTCAACATGAAGGGCGCATGCTCCGGCTGCCCGTCTTCCACGGCGACGCTGAAGCACGGGGTGCAGAACCTGCTCAAGCATTTCGTTCCGGAAGTGCAGGCCGTCGAAGCGCTCTGAGCCCGTCGGCACCGTTGAATGATTGTTCTCGCCATCGATACCGCCGGGGTGGATTGCTCCGCAGCGCTCTATGACAGCGCCGCGGGCAAAGTGCTGTCTGAAGTCACCGAGACGATCGGCAAGGGCCATGCCGAAAGGCTGATGTCGGTCATCGACGAAGCGCTCGCTGCAGCCGGTCTTCCCCTCAAAGCCGTCGAGCGTGTTGCAGTCGTCATAGGCCCCGGCTCTTTCACCGGCATTCGCGTCGGCGTTGCCGCCGCCCGTGGTTTCGCGCTCGCGCTCGGTGTCGAATCGGTCGGCGTAACAACGCTCGAAGCGTTGGCGCTCAAGTTTCTGGGCGAACACCCTGGCCAGCCGGTCGTTGTCGCCATGGATGCCAAGCGCAACGAGGTCTACACCCAGGCGTTTTCCGCCAACGGGGAAGCGTTGAGCCAACCCGCAGCACTTTCGCCAGAGGACGCTTCGGAACTTGGCCAGTCCCTCTCGGCGGTGATGACCGGCTCCTGGGTAGAGCACTCCCTTGGCAAGGGAGTTGCCGAACATGACGGGCGGGATCGCTTCGACATCGCCGTGGTCGCCCGCATCGCCGCTGAAAAACCTGTGGATGCGCAACGCCCCAAACCATTGTATCTTCGAGGACCAGATGCGAAACCGCAGACCGGTTTTGCCCTTGCCCGTTCGTGAATGTACAGACTGCGCCGATGCTCGATGATTACCTGACCTGGAAGCCGTATTTCGAAGTTGTGCCGATGGAGGCGAGCGATTGCCTGGAGATCTCCGAGCTGCATGGCCAGCGATTTCCGCGTCAGTGGAGTGACGGGGAGTTCCAGAACCTGCTCCTGCAGCAGAATGTCTTCGGTTTCGTCGCGCGTCAGACCAATGCGTTTTTCTCCAAGCCGCTCGGCGGTTTCGTTCTGTCGCGGGAGGCAGCCGGCGAGGCGGAGATCCTGACGGTCGCCGTCAACGAGAAATTCGGTCGGGTGGGGCTCGGCTGGCGTCTGATGCAGGCCGCCCTGCGCGAGGCGGCGGCGCGTGGTGGAGAGAGCATGTTCCTGGAAGTGGAGGCGGCGAATCGCCCTGCGGTCGAGCTTTACCGCAAGCTCGGTTTCCAGAAAGTGGGCGAGCGCCCCGCCTATTATGCCGGGCCGGACGGGACGCGATCCACGGCGCTTGTCATGAGCCGAGTTCTTCGTTAGTCCGTTAGTTTCTACAGGAACGTTTCGAAGGCCAAGACGACATGACAGACCTTTCCAAGACCCTGGAGGAGCTGTGTGCCGAGAAAGGCATGCGAATGACGGATCAACGCCGCGTGATCGCGCGCATCCTGCAGGAGTCCGTTGACCATCCGGATGTCGAGGAACTCTATCGCCGGTCCTCCAAGGTCGATCCGCGTATCTCCATCTCGACGGTCTACCGCACGGTAAAATTGTTCGAGGACGAAGGGATCATCGAACGTCACGATTTCCGCGACGGCCGCTCGCGTTACGAGACCGTGCCCGAGGAACATCACGACCATATGATCGATCTCAACACCGGCAATGTCATCGAGTTCCGCTCGGCCGAAATCGAGGCGCTGCAGGAGCGCATCGCCCGGGAGCACGGGTTCCGTCTCGTCGGCCACCGGCTGGAGCTCTACGGCATCCCGCTGGACAAGGACGATAAGTGATTACTTGGGCGCGGATCGGCTTCGTTTTCGTTGCTCTTTTCGCAGTTACGCTGGTCCTGTTGCCGTTTCAGCTCCTCGGCCTCGCCTTCGACCTCAAGATCCGCCGCTATATCCCGCGCTACTGGCATAAGACCGCCTGTTTTCTGCTTGGCATCCGCATTCACGTCCACGGAACGCTGGATCGCCGCCGGCCGCTGATGCTTGCCTGCAATCATGCCTCGTGGAAGGACATTCTCGTGCTCGGCGCAATCGCCGACGTGGTCTTCATTGCCAAGATGCAAGTGTCGGAATGGCCGGTCTTCGGCACGCTCGCCAAGCTGCAGAAAAGCATCTTCGTCGCTCGCGAGCAGAAGCGCCGCACCGGCGATCAGGTGAACGAGATCGCCGAGCGCATGGCAGCCGGCGAAATCGTCGTGCTTTTTCCCGAGGGGACCACTTCCGACGGCAATCGCCTTCTGGAGATCAAGTCGTCATTGTTCGGCGCTGCTGCCGCCGCGGTGCAGCGCACGCCGGAAGGTGTCGTGCATGTCCAGCCGGTGGCGATTGCCTATACCCGCATCCACGGCATGGCCATGGGCCGTTACCATCGGCCGATCGCGGCCTGGCCGGGTGATATCGAACTCGTGCCGCATCTGCTCGGCGTCCTGAAGGAAGGGGCGCTCGACGTGGACGTCGCCTTCGGGGAAACGGTCGATTTCCGCGCCGGCGACAACCGCAAGCACCTGAGCATGGCCGTGACGAGCCGGCTTCGGCGCATGCTGATCCGCCATCTGCGGGGCCGTGACTACGAAGCGCTCTAGGAAACGCTTCATTTCCGGGTCTTCTTGCGGTATGGAGCGAGCCATGAACGAACACGTCTCCCTTTCCGTGCCGGCCGACGAGCCAGCCCAGCGCCCGAATTCCCGCAAGGTCTTCATCAAGACCTACGGCTGCCAGATGAATGTCTATGATTCAGGCCGCATGAGCGATGCGCTGGCGGGCGAAGGCTACGTGCCGACCGAAGAAATGGGCGAGGCCGACCTCATCCTCCTCAATACCTGTCACATCCGCGAGAAGGCCGCCGACAAGGTCTATTCGGCGCTCGGGCGTCTTCGCGACATGAAGAAGGCACGCGCTGCCGAAGGTCGGGAGCTGATGATCGGCGTCGCCGGTTGCGTCGCCCAGGCAGAAGGCGAGGAAATCATCCGCCGTGCGCCGGCCGTCGACGTGGTGATCGGCCCGCAGACCTATCATCGCCTGCCGGAAGCGCTGAGGCGCGCCCGCGGCGGCAAGCCTGTCGTCGACACCGAATATGCGGTCGAGGACAAGTTCGAGCACTTGCCGGTTACCGAGAAGGCGAAGATCCGCGCCCGCGGCGTCACCGCTTTCCTCACCGTTCAGGAAGGCTGCGACAAGTTCTGCACCTTCTGCGTCGTCCCCTATACGCGCGGGTCGGAAGTTTCTCGTCCCGTCCAGCAGATCGTCGACGAAGCCTTGCGGCTTGTCGATGGCGGCGTGCGCGAGATCACGCTGCTCGGCCAGAACGTCAATGCCTGGCGTGCGGAAGGCCCGAAGGGCGGCGAATGGAGCCTCGGCGACCTGCTTTATCGCCTGGCGGAAATCCCGGGCCTCGCGCGTCTGCGCTACACGACCAGCCACCCGCGTGACATGGATGACCGGCTGATCGAGGCCCATCGCAACCTGCGCACCCTGATGCCCTACCTGCATCTGCCGGTCCAGGCCGGTTCGGACCGCATTCTGAAAGCCATGAACCGCCGCCACACGGGTGCCGAATATCTGCGCCTGATCGAGCGCATCCGTGAAGCCCGGCCGGATATCGCCATCGCCGGAGATTTCATCGTCGGGTTCCCCGGCGAGACGGATCGGGACTTCGAAGATACGCTGCGCCTCGTCGAGGATGTAAACTACGCCCAGGCCTATTCCTTCAAATATTCGACCCGTCCTGGCACGCCCGGCGCCGACCTCGGCGATCAGGTGCCGGAAGAGGTGAAGGCGGAGCGGTTGGAAAGATTGCAGGCCCTGCTCTTGAAACAGCAGGCCGAATTCGCCAAATCCTGCGTTGGAAAAGTCATCGACCTGTTGCTGGAAAAGCCCGGTCGCATGCCAGGACAGATAATCGGACGTTCTCCCTGGCTTCAATCTGTGAATGTTGATGCAAAAACATCGCAAATCGGTGACATTATCCAGGTACGAATCAGTGGAACCGGCCCGAACAGCTTGTTTGCCGACCCGGCAGAGAGTTTAATAGGAGCCTGAGCTAACATCGAGGAGCTTGCCCTACTTGAACGGACGTGAATTGGTTTCTTCATCCGCGCGCCAGCCCCGCACCGCCGCTACCGACGCCAATCACTTTGTCCTGACGTTCGAGAACAATAGGTTCGCCAGCGAGCTTTTCGGGCAATTCGATCAAAATCTCAAACTTCTCGAAGAGCGGCTTCACATCGATGCCAGGGCACGCGGCAATTCGGTGGCTATCTCCGGTGATCTGACGGCGACCAACCAGGCGCGCCGGGCGCTGGATTTCCTCTACGAGCGCATCCAGAAGGGCGGCTCGGTCGAGACCTCCGACGTCGACGGTGCGATCCGCATGGCGCAGGCGGCCGACGACCAGCTGCAGCTGCCGACGATGGAGAAAAAAGCCAAGCTCTCGATGAGCCAGATTTCCACCAAGAAAAAGACGGTAGTCGCGCGCACCCCCACCCAGGACGCCTATATGCGGGCGCTGGAACGGTCCGAGCTCGTTTTCGGCGTCGGCCCGGCCGGTACCGGCAAGACCTATCTCGCCGTCGCTCATGCCGCCCAGCTTCTGGAGCGCGGGGCTGTCGATCGCATCATCCTGTCGCGTCCGGCCGTCGAAGCCGGCGAGCGCCTGGGCTTTCTGCCCGGTGACATGAAAGACAAGGTCGATCCCTATCTGCGGCCGCTCTATGACGCTCTCTACGACATGATGCCGGGCGACAAGGTGGAGCGGGCGATCACCGCCGGCGTCATCGAAATCGCGCCGCTCGCCTTCATGCGCGGCCGTACGCTCGCAAACGCCGCCGTCATCCTCGACGAGGCGCAGAACACCACGTCGATGCAGATGAAGATGTTCCTGACCCGTCTCGGCGAAAATGCCCGGATGATCATCACCGGCGACCCGAGCCAGGTCGACCTTCCGCGCGGCGTGAAATCCGGCCTCGTGGAAGCGCTGCAGATCCTGAAGGGCGTCGAGGGCATTTCGGTGATCCGCTTCAAGGATACGGACGTGGTCCGCCATCCGCTGGTCGGCCGCATCGTCCGGGCCTATGATGCGCAATATGCCGTCCACGAGGAGAGCGAGGAAGGCGACCGGTAACGGTCGGCTCCAAACCTTATGCCCCAACTCGACATACAGATCAGCATTGAAGACGAGGGCTGGCCCGAAGAGCCGGCCCTTTTGGCCTTAAGCGAAAAAACGCTTGGCGCGGCGACCGAATTCCTGGCGGGCCAGGAAAAACAGCCATTCCCAAAAACCGCCCCGGAATTGTCGCTGGTCTTTACCGACGATGCGGCGATCAAGGAAATCAACGCCGAATGGCGCGGCAAGGACAAACCGACCAACGTGCTGTCTTTCCCGGCTTTTCCGCTCGAACCGGGCAAGATGCCGGGCCTGATGCTCGGCGATATCGTCATCGCTCGCGAGACGGTTGAGCGGGAAGCGGTTGATCTCGATAAAAGTTTCGAGGATCATCTGACCCATCTGCTCGTCCACGGTTTTCTGCATCTGTTCGGCTACGACCACATGCAATCGGACGAAGCGGAAAGAATGGAAGCGTTGGAGACTCGCATTTTGGCCACTCTTGGCCTATCTGACCCCTATGCGGGGCAAGACCCGATAGTATAGTCTGGACCAATGAACGACTTTTCGACAAACCCGACCCGTGAGGGCAAGGACGCCGACTCAAGTTCCTCGGAAGAGGGCAGTAGTCCGTCTCGAGCGGAAGCCCAAAAACACCAAAGCTCTTTCTGGTCGCGCGCCGTGAGGCTACTCAGGCCGTCGCAGGGCGAGAAGCTCCGCGAGGACCTCGCCGATGCGCTGATGACCGACACCAATATCAGCAATGCCTTTTCGCCCGAGGAGCGGGCGATGCTGCACAACATTCTCCGGTTCCGCGAGATCCGCGTCGAAGACATTATGGTGCCGCGCGCCGATATCGAGGCGGTCGACATGACCATGACGATCGGCGAACTGATGATCCATTTCGAGGAAACCGGCCGCTCGCGCATGCCTGTCTATAGCGACACGCTCGATGACCCGCGCGGCATGGTCCATATCCGCGACCTCCTGTCCTATCTGGCCAAGCAGGCGCGCAACAAACGCCGCACCAGCGCGCGCGCCGCACCCGCCCAGCCGATGCCGCTTGCCACCGACAAGCCGGAAAAGGCTGAAAAGACGGTGCGCACCCCGCGGCCTGCCTTCGATCTCGGTCGCGTCGATCTCGAGCAGACGGTTGCCGAAGCCGGGCTGATCCGCAAGATCCTGTTCGTGCCGCCCTCGATGCTCGCCTCCGACCTCATGCAGAGCATGCAGGCCGCCCGCACCCAGCTCGCGCTCGTCATCGACGAATATGGCGGGACCGACGGCCTCGTCACCCACGAGGATATCGTCGAAATGGTGATCGGCGACGTGGAGGACGAACATGACAATGAAGAGGTCATGTTCTCCCGCACCAGCGAGGACGTCTTTGTCGCTGATGCGCGTATCGAACTGGAGGAGATCGCCAAGGCGATCGGTTCCGATTTCGACATTCGCGACCGTCTCGAAGACGTTGATACGCTGGGCGGCCTGATCTTCTCCGCGCTCGGCCGTATTCCGGTGCGTGGCGAAGTGGTGCAGGCGGTGCCCGGTTTCGAATTCCATATCCTGGAGGCCGATCCTCGCCGCATCAAGCGCGTCCGGATTCTGCGCAAGCGGACGCTCGCGCGCCGCCGTCAGAAGGGGGAGGGCGAAATGCTGCTCACTGATCAGACGCCGACGACTGCCCTGCTGCCGGCGCCATCCGCTCAGGATGCCGACCGGCGCAATCACCAGGCTGAATGATCCCTGAGGTGTCCGCCTCTTTGACCTCACGACAAGCCCGCCATTTTTTGAAAGACTGCAGCCGCTGATTCGGGGGCGGAAGGGAACATAGATGGAGCGGCTGGCGGGCAGGATCATGCTTCTCTGGGGCTTCCCGCGCGTCGTCGTCGCTTTTCTCGCAGGAGCGATCGGCGCGCTCGCCCTGCCGCCCTTCGGCTTTTTCGCAGCACTTTTCATCTCCTTCACGCTGCTCGTCTGGCTGATGGACGGTTCCACCGGCAATCCGGATGGGGGACGGTTCGCGCGGTTCCGGTCGGCCTTCTGGATCGGCTGGGTCTTCGGTTTCGGCTACTTCGTCGCCGGCCTCTGGTGGCTCGGCAACGCGCTTCTGGTGGAAGCGGATGAATTTGCCTGGGCGCTGCCGTTCGCGGTTCTTGGCCTGCCTGCCTATCTCGCCCTATTTTACGGTCTCGCGACGGCGATCGCCCGCATCTTCTGGTCGGATGGTTTCGGGCGGATAGCCTCGCTCGCCTTCGGCTTCGGTCTTGCCGAATGGCTTCGCGGCTTCGTCGCCACCGGCTTCCCCTGGAATGCGGTCGGATATGGGGCGATGCCCATGCCGCTGATGATGCAGTCCGCAGCCGTGCTCGGCATTTTCGGCGTGACGGTTGTCGCCGTCTTCGTGTTTTCGGCCCCCGCCTTGATCGGCACCAGAAAGGGCATGCGGACCGGACTGACGCTCGCCGTCCTGCTATTTGCCGCCCATCTGGGTTATGGCGCCTACCGCCTGCATATCGCCGACGCCGCGCCGGCTCCTGCCGCCGACAACCAGCCGGTCGTCCGCATCGTTCAGCCGGTCATCGACCAGGCGCGGAAACTGGACGATGCCGAACGAGCGGCGATCTTCGAGGAACATCTGGCGCTGTCGGCTTTGCCGCCCGAGAACGGTGGCAAGCGGCCGGACATCATCGTCTGGCCCGAAACCTCGGTGCCCTTCATTCTGACCCAGAACCCGGATGCGCTGACCCGCATCGCCGAGGTACTGCAGGATGGCCAGGTTCTGATTACCGGCGCGGTCCGCTCAGAAGATGCAGGCGCGGGCTTCGCGCCGCGTTTTTACAATTCCATCTATGTGATCGACAGCCAAGGCCAGATCGTATCGGCTTCCGACAAGCTGCATCTCGTCCCGTTCGGGGAATATGTCCCCTACGAGGATCTCCTGCGCAATCTTGGCATCCCCGATGCCATCGCCATGCCGGGCGGCTTCAGTGCCGCGCCGGTACGGGCCATGCTGACGCTGCCGGGGGGCAGGACCTTCTATCCGCTGATCTGTTACGAGGCGATCTTTCCGGACGAGATCGGGCCGGACGTGGAGCGGGTGAGCGCGCTTCTGAATGTTACCAATGACGGCTGGTTCGGAGCGACGCCGGGGCCGTATCAGCACTTCCAGCAGGCTCGAATCCGCGCCGTCGAAAACGGCCTGCCGCTGATTCGCGGAGCAAATACCGGCGTTTCAGCGGTTGTTGACCCCTTCGGGAGGCTGATCCGGGGTTTGGACTATAATCAAAAAGGCGTGATGGACGCAACCTTGAGCAGTATTTCAATCCCGCATTGGGATGTGAATGCTCGGGAACAGCACTTCTGGTTGGTTCTTGCGCTGATGTTGTTGATTGCAGCCATCTCGCGCGCTGGTTTTAATTTCCGGACGAATTGACCAAAAACCCCTAAAATTGCATAGTGGTCGCAGCCTTTCGTCTCGCCATATGCTTCAAACGTTGAGCCTGTTGTGACCAGCCGCACGAAGTGTATCTCCACACGCAGACCGGGTTGTGAGGATTGAACAACAAACGTGTCAGGACATCGTTATGATTGAAAACAAAAAGAAGCCGAACCCGATCGATATTCACGTCGGGAGCCGAATTCGCCTTCGCCGGACCATGCTCGGAATGAGCCAGGAAAAGCTCGGTGAAAGCCTTGGCATTACGTTCCAGCAGATTCAGAAATACGAAAAAGGCACGAACCGCGTCGGCGCAAGCCGTCTGCAGAACATCTCCAGCATTCTCAACGTGCCGGTCTCCTTCTTCTTCGAAGATGCGCCGGGCGATCAAGGCGGTCAGGGCGGCATGGCGGAAGCCTCAAGCTCCAACTATGTGGTCGATTTCCTCTCCTCCTCCGAAGGCCTGCAACTGAACCGGGCCTTCGTGAAGATTTCGGACCCGAAAGTTCGCCGGCGTGTGGTAGATCTCGTAAAGGCCCTGGCAGCGGATGCCGAGGTCGAATAAGGCTCATTGATATCAACACAGAAGCGGCCTCCGGGCCGCTTTTTTTGTTGCCCGCACCGGAGCATCGGGGTGTTGCGGGAATGTCAGACTTGTAGACATAAAGATATATTTATGTCGTTGTACGCTTGTGTTTGTCGATGGAAATCACTAACACAGGTGCGTTCGTTTCTTTGAGGGGAATCCCGTAATGCGCGCAAGTTATCTGTTCACCAGCGAGTCCGTTGCCGAGGGCCATCCGGACAAGGTTTGTGATCGTATCTCCGATGAAATTGTTGATCTTGTGTACCGCGAAGCGGCCAAGACCGGCGTCGATCCCTGGACCGTGCGCATTGCCTGCGAAACGCTGGCAACCACGAACCGTGTCGTCATTGCCGGCGAAGTCCGCCTGCCGCCGAGCCTGATGAAGAAGGACAAGGACGGCAAGGACGTCATCAATCCCTCGAAGTTCAAGTCAGCTGCCCGCAAGGCGATCCGCGACATCGGTTACGAGCAGGACGGCTTCCACTGGAAGACGGCCAAGATCGACGTGCTGCTGCATTCCCAGTCTGCTGACATCGCGCAGGGCGTTGACAGCGCTGCCGACAAGCAGGGCGATGAAGGTGCCGGCGACCAGGGCATCATGTTCGGTTACGCCTGCAAGGAAACGCCGGATCTCATGCCGGCGCCGATCTATTATTCCCACAGGATCCTGCAGCTTCTCGCAATCGCCCGCAAGAAGGGCGAGGGTGACGCCGGCAAGCTCGGCCCGGATGCCAAGAGCCAGGTGACTGTACGCTACGAGAACGGCAAGCCGGCCGCGGTCGACTCGATCGTTCTTTCCACCCAGCATCTCGACGAGAGCTGGGACTCCAAGAAGGTTCGCGAGGTCGTCGAACCTTACATCCGCGAAGCGCTCGGCGACCTGCCGATCGCCAAGGATTGCAAGTGGTACATCAACCCGACCGGCAAGTTCGTCATCGGCGGCCCGGATGGTGATGCGGGCCTTACCGGCCGCAAGATCATCGTCGACACCTACGGCGGCGCGGCTCCCCACGGCGGCGGTGCGTTTTCCGGCAAGGACACGACCAAGGTCGACCGTTCGGCCGCTTACGCTGCCCGTTATCTGGCGAAGAACGTCGTTGCTGCCGGCATTGCCGACCGCTGCACCCTCCAGATTTCCTACGCAATCGGCATCGCCCAGCCGCTGTCGATCTATGTCGACCTGCACGGCACGGGCAAGGGCGTGACGGAAGACCAGGTGGAAGCCGCCATCCGCAAGGTCATGGACCTGTCGCCGACCGGTATCCGCCGCCATCTCGACCTCAACAAGCCGATCTATGCGAAGACTTCCGCTTACGGCCACTTCGGCCGCAAGGCTGGCCGCGACGGTTCCTTCTCCTGGGAGAAGACCGATCTGGCAAAGCCGCTCAAGGATGCGCTGAAGGAAGAGACCCTCAAGGCTGCCTGATCGGCCTTTACGGATAGCTCCATAAAACTGTAAAGCGGGTGCCTCCTGACGGAGACGCCCGCTTTTATCATGAGAGACCAGCCTATGACCGAACCGCAGCACCCGAGCCGCAGCACCGAAGCCTTCTTCGGGCGCCGCAAGGGTAAGCAGCTCCGCGAACGCCAGGCGGAGGGGATGGCGACATTGCTGCCCGCGCTGAAGCTCGATCTTCAGGCGCCAGCGCCGGCGGTGCTTTCGGAGATATTTCCGATACCGGTCGAGGAACTGCGGTTGGAAATCGGTTTCGGCGGCGGCGAGCACCTGGTCCACCGTGCGCAGGAGAACTTAAAAACCGGCTTCATCGGCGTCGAGCCCTTCGTCAATTCCATGGCGAAGCTTCTGTCGCGCGTCGACGAACTGGGGCTCAAGAATATCCGGGTCTATGACGACGACGCCACGCAGGTTCTGGACTGGCTGCCGGATGCATCGCTCGATCGCATCGACCTGCTCTATCCGGACCCGTGGCCCAAGCGGAAACATTGGAAAAGGCGGTTTGTGTCTGCGGTCAATCTCGACCGCTTCCACCGCGTGCTGAAGCCGGGCGGTCTGTTCCTGTTCGCATCCGACATCGACACCTATGTCAACTGGACGCTGATCCATTGCCGCGACCATGGCGGTTTTCAATGGCAGGCGGAGCAATCTTCCGACTGGCTGACGCCCTTCGCTGGCTGGCCAGGGACGCGATACGAGAACAAGGCCCGCCGAGAAGGTCGTTCCTCGGCCTATCTGACGTTCAGGAAAGCCTGAAAGGTCAGTGCAGGCTGACGGTCTTCAAGTCGTCTTCAGCGGCCTTGAAGAAGGTGCTGGAGCGATTGTCGGTCAGGAGAATCGGCGTGCCATCTGCGCCGAACAGGGCCCAAAGATCGAGACTGGGATCGATATCCGGGGCTTCAGGGAAGCAGCGGGACACTTCTTCCGACCGCATCTTGCGAATGTATCCGACCTCTCCAGCGCCCAGATGAGCAAGTTCGGACTGCGTCAAACGCGTATTCGCTTCTTTCAGGAGCATTCCAGCCTCCAGCATTGAGGGGCAACGGCATTAGCGCCATTGACCTACTCTGAGACGGAAATGTTAATTTTTCGCACCATGCGTGCGGGCTCGGGGCGGATAAGGTCGACCGACAGCAAGCCGTTCTTGAGCGAGGCGCCGGAAACCTGCATTCCATCGGCCAGCACGAACATGCGCTGGAACTGCCGGGCAGCAATGCCGCGGTAAAGATAGTCGCGCTCACCCTGCTCCGTCTGACGTCCGCGTATGACGAAGTGGTTTTCTTCCGTCGTCACCTCGAGCTCGGCTTCGGAAAAGCCGGCGACGGCCAGCGTGATTCGCAGTCGCTCAGGGGCCCCGGAAGCGTCAGCGCGGATGCGTTCGATATTATAGGGAGGATAACCGTCGTTCGCCTTCGCAAGGCGTTCGAGTGTCTTTTCCATGGCGTCGAAGCCCAGAAGCAGGGGGCTCGCAAACGGCGTCATTCGGCTCATCGGACAGTCCTTGCAACAAGCGACCATGTTGGCGCCCGCCGGGCGGCCCGCCAACTCGTTCGTTATATGGGAGGTTACGGCGGCGACCGCAAGGATGAGCGCCGGGCTGATGGTCACGGCTGCTCGATGCCGGTTATGCGGCACTTGACAGAATGTCAGGTTGTGGACCACTACCCGGAAAAAAGGAGCATTCATGCAGCGCAGGAAAATTATCATCGATACCGACCCGGGTCAGGACGATGCCGCGGCGATCATGCTTGCCTTTGCGAGTCCCGACGAGATCGAGGTGCTTGGTCTCTGCGCGGTCGCCGGAAACGTGCCGCTTTCCTACACCAGCCGCAACCTCCGGATCGTCTGCGAACTCTGCGCCAGGTCGGATGCGCCGGTTTACGAGGGCGCGCTGAAGCCAACCATGCGCCCGCAGGTCACCGCCGAGCACGTGCACGGCAGGACCGGCCTCGACGGTATCGAATTGCCCGAACCGACCATGCCGGTGAAGGATATCCATGCGGTCGACTTCATCATCGACACGTTGCGCACCGAGCCTGCCGGAACGGTAACGCTCTGCACGCTCGGGCCGCTCACCAATATCGCGCTCGCTCTCGAGAAAGCGCCGGACATCGCGGCGCGCGCGAAGGAACTGGTGATGATGGGCGGCGGCTTTTTCGAAGGCGGCAACATCACGCCGGCTGCCGAATTCAACATTTATGTCGATCCCGAAGCGGCAAAGACCGTGTTCGCCTCGGGCATGCCGATCGTCATGATGCCGCTCGACGTCACCCACCAATTGCTGACGACCAAAGCCCGTGTCGAAAAGATCGCCGCGCTCGGCACCCATCCGGCGGAGGTCCTGGTCGCGTGGCTCGCCTTCTTCGAGCGCTTCGATATCGAAAAATACGGCTCCGATGGCGGACCGCTGCACGATCCCACGGTCATAGCCTACCTCATCAAGCCCGAACTCTTTTCCGGCCGCGACTGCAATGTCGAGATCGAGACGCAATCGGACCTGACGGTCGGCATGACTGTGGTTGACTGGTGGCACGTCTCCGGCCGCAAGCCGAATGCCAAGGTGATGCGTCACGTCGATGCCGACGGCTTTTTTGAATTGCTGACGGAGCGGGTCGCCCGGCTCTGAGGCGGAATAAGCCGATAAAGAAAAAGCCGCCGGTTGCACGGCGGCTTTTCTGTGTTTTCACCTGAAGCTGCGATCAGAATTCCTGCCAGTCGTCGGATGCGACGGCGGCCGAACCGTGGGAGATCGCAGCCCGTGGCGCCGGCTTGGCGCGCGGGGCCGGTGCGGGCGGGGTCGGCCGGGTTGCCCGCATGGTCTGGGCGACCTGACGCAGCGCGTGAGGCGCGCTTTGGGTGTGGCCTGTCGCATGCGCCGAAACGCGGAACCGGGCGACCAGCGACTTCAGCGTTTCCGCTTCCGTGCTCAGCACCGTGCTCGCGGCGGTGGTCTCTTCCACCATCGCGGCATTCTGCTGGGTCACCTGGTCCATCTGGTTGACCGCCGAATTGACCTCCTTGAGGCCGACGGCCTGTTCGCTTGCCGACGCGGAAATCTGGCGGATCAACCCGTTGATCTGCATCACCTGCACGGCAATCTTCTGCAGCGTGTCACCGGCCTTGCCGACCAGTTCCACCCCATCGCTGACCTGGCTGGTCGATGCGTTGATGAGCGCCTTGATCTCCTTGGCGGCGGTGGCGGAACGCTGGGCGAGTTCGCGGACTTCCTGCGCGACGACAGCAAATCCCTTGCCCGCCTCGCCCGCGCGGGCAGCTTCGACGCCGGCATTGAGGGCAAGCAGGTTGGTCTGGAAGGCAATCTCGTCGATGACGCCGATGATACGGGAGATTTCCTGCGAGGACTGGGCGATGCCGTGCATCGAGGCGACGGCCTTCTGCACCACTTCGCCGGATTTTTCCGCATCGTCGCAGGCGAGGTTGACCGTGGCGGCCGCGGAGCTGGCGTTTTCGGCGCTCGAATTCACCTGCGCGGTGAGCTCGTTGAGCGCGGCAGCGGTCTCCTCCAGGCTTGCTGCCTGCTGCTCCGTCCTGCGCGACAGGTCCTGAGCGCTGGTGGTGATTTCGCGGCTGCCATTGCCGATATTGTAGACGGTGGAGCTTACCGTCGCGATCGTCTCCTCAAGACTTTCCAGGGCCTTGTTGAAGTCGACCTTCAGCTTGGCATATTCGCCCGGGAAGTCGTCCTGGATGCGATAGCCGAGATTGCCGTTGGAGAGCTCCGCCAGGCCATTGGCAAGCGAGGTGACGACGCACTGCTGCTGCTGGGCGTTCGCTTCGCGCTCGCCTTCGGAACGGTGGCGCTCGCTTTCCGCCGCATGGCGCTGGGCCTCCGCTTCCGTTTCAAGCCGGCGGCCGTCCGCCAGCGTGTGGCGGAAGCCTTCGAGCGCTCCGGCCAGCGAGCCGATCTCGTCGGTGCGGTCCTGGCCCTCGACCGGCTGCTCGAACCCGCCCTTGCTCAAGGTGTCGACGCTGCCGAGCAGCGCCCCCAGAGGCCGCCGCACGAAGACGGTGCTGCCGAAATAGAGGGTCGCGACGCAGGCCCCCATGATGACGATCCCGCCAAGCACCATCATCAGTGTCTGGTCCTGAACCGGCGCGGCAATCACGCTCTGCGGCACGTCGAGGATGATCGCCCAGGTGGCGTTGAGGTCCGGAACCGTGAACGGATAGACGACGCGTTCAAAGGGTTCCGCCGCATCGGCGGTCAGGTTGTCGAGCTGGACCGGCTGGTTCGACTTCAGCGCGGCCAGCAGCTCGCTCGTTTTCTCGCCTTCTACGGGCTTCATCAGCTTGTCGGGATTGACAGGGACGATCCATTTGCCGCCTTGCGACACCAGGAGAACCCGGCCGGAACCGAACGGCCGCATCGCCTGGAGCTTCTTTGTCAGGGTCGCCATCGACACGTCGAGGCCAGCAACACCGAGGAGCTTGGAGCCGGACATGACGGGGTAGGCCACGGAGCTCATGGCGACAGCATCGCCCGTCGTGCTTTCGATATAGGGCTGGGTGAGCGAGCCTTTCTTCGAGGTTGCCGCAAGCGAATACCATTCCGCCTGGGTGTCGATATCGAAGACGCTATAGGCGATATCGCCGGTGCGGCTCTTGGTCCAGTAGGGGGCAAGCTCCCCCTTCTTGTTGGCGCCCATCTCCTTGTTGCCGACGAGTTCCGCGTTCTTCCCGTCGAATACGCCCGGAACTTCGGCAAACCAGCTGCCATAGGCAAAAGCATTCTGCTCCAGGTTGGCCTTGAGAGCGTCGGTGACGCCCTTGCGGTCGAGATAACCCGCGGCATGGCCGCGGCCGATTACGCCGGCCATCGAGCGTGCCGCGCCGGCAAGCTGGCCCATGTCGACGGCCACCTCGTTGGCGATCGAACGCGCCTCGGCCTGCGCCTGCGCCATGGTCAGCGTCGACACGCGATTGCGGGTTTGGGAAATCAGGAAGAAGTTGGAGAGAACCAGAACGCCGGCGATCACCAGGCTCGTTACCAGTATGAGCTTCGTGGAGAGCGACTTGACCTTGAGCGAAAACATCGATTGCCTCGGAGTGCGGACAGGGTGAGGCTCCTTCATGGAGCGGCCGCGAGGCGGATCGAATCTCGTCCCCGCAGAGATATCCGCGACCCTAAAAGCGATATGTTAATGTTGACTAAAATTGCAAATGCTTGCTCTGCCGCAACGGCGAAAGTAGGGGGAAATACTCGATCGGAGCAGCTTAGACCCTGGCGTCGACCGCCTCTGCGGGCGGGATCGATGGCTGGGCGCCGCGGCTGAGGCAGGCGAGCGAACCGGCCACCGCGGCGCGGCGGAGCGCTTTCGCAAAATCGAGCCCCTGTTCGAGGCTGGCGGCCAGATAACCGCAAAACGTGTCGCCGGCGCCGACCGTATCGACAGGTTCGATCTTCAATCCTTCGGCCGTGACAATCTCTCCGTCGCGGATCGCGACCACGCCGTCGCCGCCGAGCGTGACGACGTATGTCTGGCCGGTTTCCGCGTCCAGTTTTTTCAACATCTCCTGACGCGCCGCAGCGTTGGGAATCGGGCTTCCGGCCAGCAGTTCGAATTCCGTTTCATTGGCGACGACGATATCCGCGAGCCGGGCCAGCCGGGCCGCATCGCCGGTCAGCGGCGCCGTGTTGATCACCGTCAGCACGCTTTTGGCGCGCGCCGCCCTGAGCGCCGTCTCTACCGTCTCGGCCGGGATTTCGAGCTGCAGCATCAGGATGTCGCCGGTCTTCATGGCTTCGACGGCCGCCTCGGCCTGCGCCGTGCTTACCGTACCGTTGGCGCCGGCCACCACCGCGATCATGTTTTCGCCCGTGCCCCCCACCAGGATCAGTGCCGTGCCCGTTGGATCGGTTACGCGCGCGACCGCGGAGAGATCGACTTTGGCGTCATCGAGAAGTGCCAGCGCCGGTGTAGCGAAACCATCTTCTCCAACGGCTCCGATCATATGCACGGCGCTTCCGGCACGGCGTGCAGCGAGCGCCTGGTTGGCACCCTTGCCGCCGGCAGCCGTCGCAAAGCTTGATCCCGCAACCGTCTCGCCTGGCTGGGGTAGGCGCTCGGTCGTGGCGATGAGATCCATGTTGATGGAGCCGAGGACGGTGATCATGGCGGACCTGCGTGCTTGATTAAAAGTCGCGCGACACTGCCCGAGAGGATCACTCCTCGTCAACTACCCGCAGTTTGAGAAGACCGGTACGGCTTTCGACCACTTTCGCCTGTGGCAGGTCGCGGGCTGCCCCGGCCTCCGCCGGAGCCTCCAGTTCGAGAGCCTCGATCTTGGCGCCGCGGCGGTTGAGCTTGTCGGTGGAGGTGAGGATCTGTTCGACATCCTTCTGCGCCGCGAAGAAATGTGTCTGCAGTTTGCGGGTGCGGTCGTCGAGGCGGGAAAGATCCTCGATCAGCAGTGCCACTTCACCCTGGATGAGATGTGCCTGCTCGCGCATCCGCTGGTCCTTCAGCACGGCCTGGATGACCTGGATGGACAGCATCAGCAGCGAGGGCGAGACAATGACGATGCGGGAACGTTGCGCCTTCTGCACAGCGCTTTCGAAATGCTCGTGGATCTCCGCGAAGATCGATTCCGATGGCACGAAGAGGAAAGCCATTTCCTGCGTTTCGCCCGGTATCAGGTACTTTTCCGAGACATCGCGGATGTGAACCTCGAGGTCGCGCTTGAAGGCCTGGGCGGCGGCCCTTCTCGCTTCGGGTGCCGCAGCCTCGCGAAATGCGTTCCAGGCTTCGAGCGGGAATTTGGCATCGATCACCAAGGGCGGAGCGCCGTTCGGCATCCTGATCGTACAGTCGGGCCTGGTGCCGTTCGAGAGCGTAGTCTGGAAGCCGTAGGCGCCCATCGGCAATCCGTCGGCAATGATCGCTTCCATTCGGCCCTGGCCGAAGGCGCCGCGTGTCTGCTTGTTCGACAGGATCGCCTGCAGGCCGACGACGTCCTTTGCCAGCGTTTGAATATTGTTCTGGGCGGCGTCGATCACCGCCAGCCGTTCCTGCAGCCGCTGCAGGTTCTCGTGCGTCGACTTGGTCTGTTCGGTGATGCTAGCGCCGATCCGGTGCGTCATGCCGTCGAGCCGCTGGCTGACCGACTGGTTCAGTTCCGTTTGCCGCGTCGAAAGCGTCTCCGCCATTGCCGACAACCGACCCTGCATCTCGCTTTGCGCTCTCAGAAGTTCGGAAAGCCGGGCCTCGCCTTCCATCGCCCGCAAGGCCGCATCCTCCTGCCGCCGAAGCGATGCCCGGCGCGCCAGAAACAGCCATAACAGCAGCAATACCGCTCCACACATTACCGCCGCGACGGCAGCGCGCGGATCGTCGAAGAAACGGGAAAGGCTGGCAACAAGATTATCCATGGCGGGAAACTAACAGAATTTTGCCACTTGAAAAGATCAAAACGTGAACATTCCGCTTCCTCCGGCCGTAATTTCTATTCCTTCGGAAAAAAAGATGGGTTATGGGAAGCCATGACGATCAAGCCTCTGATTATTCTGCCTGACCCGATCCTGCGTCAGCTTTCCAAGCCGATAGAGCGTGTTGACGCCGAGCTTCTGAGGCTCGCCGACGACATGCTGGAGACCATGTATGACGCGCCGGGCATCGGCCTTGCGGCGATCCAGATCGGCGTGCCGCGCCGCCTGCTGGTCGTCGACATTGCGCGTGAGGGCGAGGAAAAGCAGCCGCAAGTCTTCATCAATCCGGAGATCGTCAAATCCTCCGACGACATCTCCGTATATGAAGAAGGCTGCCTTTCCATTCCGGAATATTATGCGGAGGTCGAACGGCCGGCGACCGTCAGCGTCAAGCATCTTGGCCGCGAC
The DNA here is from genome assembly GCF_002968675.1 of Neorhizobium sp. T25_13. Classification (NCBI taxonomy): domain Bacteria; kingdom Pseudomonadati; phylum Pseudomonadota; class Alphaproteobacteria; order Hyphomicrobiales; family Rhizobiaceae; genus Neorhizobium; species Neorhizobium sp. T25_13. The sequence goes on along the minus strand of NZ_PVBI01000005.1, from coordinate 118,606 downwards.
GGCAAGGAATATGTGGTAGAGGCCGATGGCCTGCTCGCCACCTGCCTGCAGCATGAGATCGATCACCTGAATGGCGTGCTTTTCATCGACCATATTTCCCGCCTGAAGCGCGAGATGGTGATCAAGAAATTCACCAAGGCTGCCAAGTCCAAGGCGGTCTGAACCGTCGCTCAGGCGATCCGAGTTAAGAAGGCGCGGTCTCTTGAGACGCGGAACGTCCATGTCTCTTCGCATCATCTTCATGGGAACCCCGGAATTTTCCGTGCCGACGCTGCAGAGCCTCAAGCACGCGGGCCACGAGATCGTCGCAGTCTATACCCAGCCGCCGCGCCCGGGTGGCCGCCGCGGGCTCGATCTGGTGAAGTCGCCGGTGCATCAGGCCGCCGAACTGCTGGGCATCCCCGTTTTTACGCCGGTGAATTTCAAGGATCCGGAAGAGCGCGAAAAATTCCGCGGGCTCAAGGCGGATGTTGCCGTAGTCGTCGCTTATGGCCTGCTGCTGCCGGAAGCGATCCTGACGGGCACACAACTCGGTTGTTACAACGGCCACGCTTCGCTCCTCCCACGCTGGCGCGGTGCTGCGCCGATCCAGCGGGCGATCATGGCGGGTGACAAGAAGACCGGCATGATGGTCATGCAGATGGAAAAGGGCCTCGATACCGGCCCCGTTGCGCTGACGAGGGAAGTGGAAATCGGCGAGAACATGACGGCGGGCGAACTGCACGACAAGCTGATGCTGGTCGGTGCCCGTGCCATGGTCGAGGCGATGGAAAAGCTCCAAGCCGACGACTTGCCGCTGACGCCGCAATCGCCGGAAGGCGTGCTTTATGCCGCCAAGATCGACAAGGGCGAGACGCGTATCGATTTTTCGAAACCCGCAGCGGATGTGCATAACCACATCCGCGGTCTGTCGCCTTTCCCGGGCGCATGGTTCGAGGCGGAGATCAACGGCAAGCTGGAGCGTGTGAAGGTTCTTCTGTCGGAAATCGGCGAGGGGCAGGGCGAGCCCGGAACGGTTCTTGACGACGCACTGACCCTTGCCTGCGGCGCGGGTGCGGTGCGGCTCCTCAAGTTGCAGAAGGCCGGGGGCAAGCCCCTGGCCGCGGCGGAGTTCCTGCGCGGTACGCCGCTAGGGCCTGGCACGAGGCTCTCCTGATGCCGCGATTCCGCATGATCGTCGAATATGACGGCACGCCTTATGTCGGCTGGCAGAAGCAGAAGAACGGCCATTCGGTACAGTCGGCACTTGAAACTGCCATCCTGTCCTTGACCAAGGAGAGCGTGGTGGTCAAGGGCGCCGGCCGCACCGATTCCGGCGTTCATGCACGCGGGCAGGTGGTGCATGTCGATCTGTCGCGGTTGTGGCAGCCACACCGGCTGCGCGACGCGCTGAACGCCTATCTGGGCATGGCCAGGGAGAAAGTCGCCATCATCGGCGTGCAGGTCGTCGATGATACGTTCGACGCCCGCTTTTCGGCTGTCCGGCGATACTATCTCTACCGCATCATTTCACGCGCCGGCCCGCTGGCGCTGGATGCGAAGCGCGCCTGGTGGGTCACCAAGGATCTGGATCATGAGGTCATGCATGCCGCCGCTCAGACGCTGGTCGGAAAGCACGATTTCACGACCTTTCGTTCGGTTCATTGCCAGGCGAAAAGTCCCGTCCGCACGCTGGACATGCTGGATGTCACGCGCACCGGCGATCTGATCGAAATCCGCGCGACGGCACAGAGTTTCCTGCACAATCAGATACGCTCGCTCGCAGGCACGTTGAAACTGGCCGGTGAAGGCCGCATGACGCCGGCGGATGTCCGCGCAGCACTGGACGCCCGGGACCGCAAGGCCTGCGGGCCGGTGGCGCCGCCGGAGGGACTTTATTTCATGCGCGTCGACTATCCAGGCGACCCCGTAGAGCCCTGAGCGCTGGTCTCATCAGAGCGGATAGATTCCGAGGAAACGCTGCAGGGCTTCGGTCAACAGCATGCTCGGCACGATCAGCACGAGCACCAGCGTGGTGATCATCAGCGGCTGCGGCCCGCAGATCATCCGCATCACCCGCGACACAGCGACGATCATGACGATCAGCAGTGCGAAATGGACAAGCGCCAGGACGGTATCGAGGCTGGATGGCAACAGGAAGCGCAGGCTCAGCAGGCCGTAGAGATAGGCAAACGGAACCGAGAGCCAGTTGACGCTGACGACGACCGCCGGAAACTTTCGGGCAATGCCGAGAAGCGAGCAGAGTACGCCGGCAAGGATCAGCGGCACCAGCCAGTTGAAGATTTCCAGCATCGCCATGCGGAGGAAGAAAATTCCGCCGATCCGCGCGCCGGGCGGCATGCCTTCGAGCAGATAGTCGCGCCACCAAAGCCAGGAAATGAACGCTCCCGGCAGGCACCAGACGAACGCCCAGAACGAGCGCATCATGCCGCGATCGGAAATGTCGAGCAGGCGGAAACCCTGCGCATCGCCGCGGATCAGCAGCCAGAGACCGCTCAGATAAACTCTGACTTCAGGATAGGAGGGCAAGGCTGCCTCCCCGCAAAACGGCGAAATCACGCATCAGGTTAACGAAACCCCCATGATCTTCTCCAGTTCGCGCGCAACGATAATTTCGGCCAGAACCACAAGCCCAACGGTCGCAACTCGTATCATCACCGGGCCGCCCATGACCGTTCTCAGAATGCGCCACATGAGAAAAAGCGCCGCGATCAGAACGGTTGCCGCCAGCGCGATCGAGCCGTAGCCGGCAAGGCCTGCGAGGGCGCCATGTTGATCGGAAAGGAAGGCGAGAGGCGCCAGGATGACATAGGTCGCATAGGCGAGCGGTACGGTAAACCAGTTGCGCGCCACGACCAGAATCCGCACGAGCGGCATGAAGCGCAGAATGAAGCCGAGGGCGATGAGCGCCACGGTTGGCACGACCCATTGGGCCGCTTCGAGGACCAGCATCTTCAGGAAAAAGATGAAGGAATAGTCCTCTCGTTGAGGGAAATGGCGAAGGTATTCCATCCGCCGGAAGATCCAGCCGACAATTAGCGCCGGCGCGCACCAGGCGACTGCCCAGAACGAACGTAACACGCCCTCGTCCGAAATATCGAACGGCCGCAAACCGCGCGCATCGCCGCGGATCAGCAGCCAAAGGCCGCCGAGGTAGAGCCTGACTTCATGATAGGAGGGCATTATCGAACCAGCGGGAGATAAAGGTCCCATAGATTTGGGTAAGCGTCTCCAGATCGGCAAGTGCCACGCGCTCGTCGACCATGTGCATGGTCTGGCCGACCAGGCCGAATTCGACGACCGGGCAGTAATCCTTGATGAACCGGGCATCCGACGTGCCGCCAGTGGTGGAAAGCTTCGGCACCTTGCCGGTCACGCTCTCGACAGCGCCGGAAAGCGATGCGATCAGAGCGTTGTTGCGAGTCAGGAACACGTGGCTTGGGCGTTCCGCCCAGGTGATCTCGTAACGCGCCGGTTCCCGATCCGGGCGAAGCGGGCTGCCGACCGCCGCCGCATCCAGCCGTCGCACGATCTCCGCCTTGACGGTGTCGGCCGTCCAGGTGTCGTTGAAGCGGATGTTGAATGCGAAACCGGCCTTTGCCGGAATGACGTTGGTCGCCGGATTGCCGACATCGACCGAGGTTACTTCCAGGTTGGAGGCGGGAAATTCCGCCGTGCCGCCGTCGAAGGGCGGGTCCATCAGGGCAGATGCAAGCGGCAGGAGGCCGCGCACCGGATTGTCGGCCAGATGCGGATAGGCCGCGTGGCCCTGGACGCCGAAGACGGTGACCTTGCCAGAGACCGAGCCGCGTCGGCCGATCTTGATCATGTCGCCGAGCACATCGGGATTGGTCGGCTCGCCGACCAGGCAGGCATCCCAGGTCTCGCCCCGTTCAGCGGCCCACTTCAGCAGCTTCTCGGTTCCGTTGACCGCCGGGCCTTCCTCATCGCCGGTGATCAGGAAGGAGATCGAGCCTTTTGGCGCGCCATGTTGCTCTATATGGCGGGCGACGGCGGCGACGAAACAGGCGATACCGCCCTTCATGTCCACCGCGCCGCGGCCGAACAATTCATTGCCGACAATCTCGCCGGCAAACGGCGGCCGGCTCCACGACGTTTCATCCCCCGGCGGCACCACGTCCGTATGCCCGGCGAACATCAGATGCGGCGCATCGGTGCCGAGCCGGGCATAAAGGTTCTCGATGTCCGGCATGCCGGGCTCCGTCGCCACCATGCGCTCGACCTTGAAACCGAGCGGAAGCAGCATGGCCTCCAGCGCTGCCAGCGCGCCGCCCTCGGCGGGTGTCACCGAAGGGCAGCGGATGAGCGTCTGGAGATTGGCGATGGGATCGGCACTGGACATGGGATGGGATCAGTCGCGCAGCAGTTCGTTGATACCGGTCTTGGAACGGGTCTTTTCATCGACGCGCTTGACGATCACGGCGCAATAGAGGCCGGGGCCTGGCTCGCCGTTCGGGAACGGCTTGCCCGGCAGCGTGCCGGCGACGACCACCGAGTAGGGCGGCACTTCGCCATAGCTGATCTCGCCGGTGGCGCGGTCGACGATCTTGGTCGACTTGCCGATGAACACGCCCATGCCGAGCACTGAACCCTGGCGGACGATGCAGCCTTCGACCACTTCCGAGCGGGCGCCGATGAAGCAATTGTCCTCGATGATGGTCGGGCCTGCCTGCATCGGCTCCAGCACGCCGCCGATGCCGACGCCGCCGGAAAGATGCACGTGCTTGCCGATCTGGGCGCAGGAACCGACGGTCGCCCAGGTGTCGACCATGGTGCCTTCATCGACATAGGCGCCGAGGTTGATGAAGGAGGGCATCAGGACGACGTTTTTGGCGATATAGGCCGAGCGACGCGCGACCGCGTTCGGCACGGCGCGGAAGCCGGCGGCGCGGAACTCGCTCTCACCCCAGTTCTCGAACTTGGAGGGCACCTTGTCCCACCAGGTGGAGGCACCGGGGCCATTCTTGACCACTTCCATGTCGTTGAGGCGGAAGGACAGGAGCACCGCCTTCTTCAGCCACTGATGCACCGTCCACACGCCGTCTTCGCCCCGGCTTGCAACTCGCGCCCTACCACTGTCCAGCAGGTTGAGCGCTTCTTCGACCGCGTCGCGGATCTCTCCCTTGGTCGAAACCGTTACGGTGTCGCGGTTGTCGAAGGCCGTCTCGATAGTCTTTTCGAGAGAAGAAAAGTCGGGGCTGCTCATGGGAAATCCTTAAACGTCACTCTGTATCGTGATGGTGGGAGAGGTGGCCATTTGGTGTCATTTGATCTAAGCGACCGCCACTCAAGCGTCAATGTGAATTGGCGTCAATGCATTTGACGCCGGAAGGATCATGCGAATGGCAAAGGCGAAGAAGGACGGGCCGCGGCGCAAGGACGGGGTCTGGGATCCGCTGAAGGACAACAAGGCGGACAAAAACGACGCCGCAGTCCAGCCGAGGACGCCGCAGACGGAATCGCATTCCTATCGCCTCGCCTATGCGGATGACGAGTTCCTCAGCCGCGAAGAGCTTCGCCCCGTGCGGCTTCAACTCGAGCTGACGAAGACGGAAATGGCATTGGCCGAGCGCGGCATCAGATCGACCGTCGTGCTGTTCGGCGGCGCGCGCATCCCGGCTCCCGGCCAGAGCGCCTGGGCCGCCCGCAACGACACCCAGCGCCAGAACCTTGAAGCGGCTTCGGTTTATTACGACGAGGCGCGCAAGTTCGCGGCCCTCTGCGGCAAACACTCGGCCGGCTACAATCATCAGGAATACGTGGTGGTGACCGGCGGTGGCCCCGGCGTCATGGAGGCTGGCAACCGCGGTGCGGCGGAAGCCGGTGCCCCGAGCATCGGGCTCAACATCATGCTGCCGCACGAGCAGGCACCCAACCGCTTCGTAACGCCGGAACTCAGCTTCAACTTCCACTATTTCGCCATCCGCAAGATGCATTTCATGATGCGGGCGAAGGCAGTCGTTGTCTTCCCCGGCGGGTTCGGCACCCTGGACGAAATGTTCGAGGCGCTCACCCTCATCCAGACCAAGCGCATGGAGCGCATACCGCTCATTCTGTTCAGCGAATCCTTCTGGCGCGGCATCATCAACTTTGGCGCGCTCGCGGAATTCGGGACGATCGCTCCGGACGACCTGAGCCTCATCAGTTTTGTTGAAACCTCGGAACAGGCTTGGAAGATCATCTCGGATTTTTACGAGCATTGAGGGCCTGATTGAAAGTCCGGACGTTCGCGATTAGATTGTTGGTAGAGGATCGTACCAATGAGCGATGAAGTCGTAGACCTGAATTTTCTGGCTAAGCTTGGACAGCGGACGAACGATGAGATTCGTGCGCTTCGCAAGGAAGTTGCTGAAATCAGAACCCTGACGATTCAGACTTATGAATTTTCGAAGCGCCTGGAACGACGTCAGGCGGAAATTCGGGATGATCTTGAGCTTTCCATCAAAATCGAACTTGGCGGGGCTTTATCCCACATGCAGTCGACGATCGAGCACTCTCTTGTCCGGATCGAGGACAAGGTGGAAGAGGTTGCCGACCGGGTGACTGCAGTCGAGCACAGACCTTCCTGATCCGAAAAATAAAAGAACCCGCCCCTTGGGGAAGGGGCGGGTCCTTTGGACGACTGTCGGAGCTAGTTCCAAGGGGGCGGAGAACTAGAGGGGGCGGTCCGGCAGGTCGTCGATGGAAATGGTTCCATCCTTGCTGGTATCCATGCGGGCGAACAGCTTGTCGGATGCGGTGGTGGCTTCCGTCTTGGTGATCTTGCCGTCCTTGTCTTCATCGACCATGCGGAACATGCCCCGGCCCATCATCTGACGGCCGTGCGGGCCTTCCCACCGAGCGTCTTCGCGGCGCCCGCCGTGGCGGCCCTGACCATCATGGTTCCATGCGGAACGATCGCGGTCCCGACGGTGGTCATCACGCCGGTCGGCCATTTTATCGTCGGATTGGTCGTCCTTCGGGTCCGTGGCATTGACGACGTCGGGCTGATGGGTCTTGCGGAACTCTTCCATCTTCGCCTGACGATAGTCTAACATCTCGCCTCGGGTCAGTGAGCCATCCTTGTTGGCGTCGATCGCGGTGAAGAGCTTGTCCTGAAATGCGGTCATCTCGTCCTTGGAGATCTTGCCGTCCTTGTCGGCATCGGCATTCTTCAGCAGGCGCACGAACATCACGTCCTGCATCATCGCGCGGCCGGGACCACCATGGCGGCCGGGACCATCACGCCCTGGGGCTGCAAAGGCAGGAACGGCTGCGCCGGCGATCAGCGCTGCTCCAAGGGTCGCCAGAACGATCTTCTTCGCGGTCATTGCGGTGGTCCTTCAGGTTGTTTCGATAGCCTGAAGATAGAGCCTGCAACGGTCAAAACCACTTAAACATCCGTAATGTGGATGAACTTTTAGTAATGCCGATAAAACCTTAGCCGATATCGAGGCCGTTGAGGAAGCCTGCCAGATCGTCCGTGACGTAGTCGATATGATCGTCCTCGTCGCTGAGTTTTTCCCAACGTTCCATCAGCACGGCGTCCAGGTTGCGCGGCACGAGGAGGATGGTGCGCATGCCGAGCGCTTTCGGCACCTGCAGGTTGCGCGGCAGATCCTCAAACATCGCGGCTTTTTGCGTATCGACCCGGTGCAGGCTGGCGAACTTGTCGTACGTCGTGCCTGCCGGCTTCGGCACGTAGTCGGCGGCCACGATGTCGAATATGTCGTCGAAATTATCCAGGATGCCGAGCGCCCTGGCTGCGGCTTCCGCATGCGGCACGCTGCCGTTGGTGAAGATGAACTTGCGGCCGGGAAGCGCCTTGATCGCCTCGCCGAGTTCCGGATGCGGCAACAGCGCCGAATAGTCGATCGCATGCGCCTGTTCGAGAAACCCGTCCGGATCGACGCCGTGGTTCAGCATCAGGCCCTGCAGCGTCGTGCCATGCTCGTGGTAATAGCGCTTCTGCAGGGCTTTCGCTTCCGCCGGCTCGAGCTGCAGCAGCTCCTGCACATAGGCCGTCATGTTCTTGTCGATCTGGGCGAACAGATTGATGTGATGCGGATAAAGCGTGTTGTCGAGATCGAATACCCAGTCGCGGACATGGGCGAAATCGACGGGATCGGGCGAGGTCTGCGGCTTTTTTTCCATGGCGGCTTTATGCACCGGCTCGACGGCAAAGAAAACGAAAAAGACGAACGCTTTCGGCCTGAGCCGGCCTTGGCGATCTGTCGGAACGCGTGATACCGCCAGCATATGGAACTCTGGATCCCCATCACCATCGCCGCCGCCTTTCTGCAGAACCTGCGCTCTGCCCTCCAGAAGCATCTGCAGGGTTCGCTTGGCACGCGGGGAGCGAGCTTCGTGCGCTTCGGCTACGGTTTTCCGATCGCGATCCTCTATGTCCTCTGCCTTCACCATATCGCCGGTTATCCGTTCCCGGCACTGAACTGGACCTTCGCCTTATGGGCGGTGATCGGCGGCCTGGCGCAAATCTTTGCGACCATGATGCTGGTGCATCTCTTTTCGCTCAGGAATTTTGCGGTCGGGACGGCCTATTCCAAGACCGAGCCGGTGCAGGCCGCCATATTCGGCTTCATCCTGCTCGGCGAAAAGCTGACGCCGGGCTCAGTCGCCGCGATCATCGTCGGCGTGATCGGCGTGATGACTATCTCGATGGCGCGCATGCCGCTCTCCTGGCGCAATATGCTGGTCGCCATGACCAGCCGCACCGCCCTGATCGGCATCGCCTCAGGCGCCGTCTTCGGTATTTCGGCCGTTTCCTACCGTAGCGCTTCGCTGTCGCTTGGCGGTCCCGGACCGGTCATGGAGGCCGCGGTGACGCTCGCCTGCGTCACGACTTTCCAGACGGCCTTCATGCTGGTCTGGATGTTCTGGAAGGACAAGCGCGAGATCGTCCAGGTCGTTCTCTCGTGGCGTTCATCCTCTCTCGTCGGCCTGGCAGGCGTCGTCGGCTCGGCCGGCTGGTTCACCGCCATGACCCTGCAGCAGGTGGCCTATGTCCGCGCGCTCGGGCAGATCGAGCTCGTCTTCACCTTCATGGCGTCCTATTTCCTCTTCCATGAGCGGGTGAACCGCATGGAAGTGTTCGGCTGCCTCTTGATCGTCGGCGGCATCCTCGGGCTGCTCTTTTCCTGATCGACGCCCGATTTGCGGCGGCGTCCGTCATCGAAACCGGTTAGGATATTCCGATCAATGGGAGGATCATTCATGCCACAGAAAGACAAGGCAGCCGCGTTCGCAGCGCTTCACCGGAAGGGCAATCCGGTCATCATCTACAACATCTGGGATGCCGGCACCGCCAAAGCGGTTGCGGAAGCTGGGGCGAAGGCGCTCGGCACCGGAAGCTGGTCGGTCGCTGCAGCGCAAGGCTATGCCGACGGCGAGAACCTGCCGCTCGATGCATTGCTCGCCACGGCGAAATCGATCACCGCGGCGGTCGACCTGCCATTTTCGGTGGATTTCGAGGGCGGTTATGCGGAAGACCCGGCCGAACTGGCCGCAAATGTCGCTAAGGTCATGGACGTAGGCGCTATAGGCATCAATTTCGAGGATCAGGTGGTCGGCGGCAGCGGTATCTACCCGGTGAAGCAGCAGGCCGAGCGCATCCGTGCCATCCGGGCCTTGGCGGACACCCGTGATATGCCGTTCTTCATCAACGCCCGGACCGATCTCTTCCTGCAGGAAGGCGACCGGACGAAGCATGCAGCACTTCTCGATCAGGCGATCGAACGTGCCAAAGCCTATGCCGAGGCTGGTGGCAACGGGTTCTTCGCACCGGGACTGGCCGATGAGGGGTTGATCGAGACGCTCTGCAAGGCCTCGCCGCTTCCGGTCAACATCATGATGTTCGGCGGTGTTCCGTCGCCGAAACGCCTCGGTGAACTCGGGGTTGCCCGGGTCAGTTACGGGCCGGGGCCGTATCGCGCGATGATGGCGAAGCTGAAGGAAGACGCCGCGGCGGTTTTCACCGCCGCTGGCTGAGCCTTGAAGCCGTTCGCGATCAGGGAACGATCAGCGTGCCGGCGCCGTGCTCGGTGAAGATTTCGAGCAGGACCGAGTGGGCGGTCTTGCCGTTCAGGATGACGACGCCCTGCACGCCGGCCTTGATCGCCTCGATGCAGGTCTCGACCTTGGGAATCATGCCGCCGGAGATCGTGCCGTCCTTGATGAGGGCCTGGGCCTGGGCGACCGTCAGTTCCTTGATCAGCTGCTTGTCCTTGTCCAGGACGCCCGGAACGTCGGTGAGGAAGAGCAGGCGGGTGGCGCTGAGCGCGCCCGCGATGGCGCCCGCGAAGGTGTCGGCATTGATGTTATAGGTCGCGCCGTCGCGGCCAGGCGCGACCGGGGCGATGACCGGGATCATTTCCGATTTGGCGAGCAGGTCGAGCAAGGTGCGGTCGACTTCCACCACTTCACCGACGAAACCGAGGTCGAGGACCCGCTCGATATTGCTGTCCGGGTCGATTATGGTCTTCTTGGCCTTTTCGGCGAAGACCATGTTGCCGTCCTTGCCGCAAAGGCCGATCGCCCATTCGCCGGTCTGGTTGATCAGCGCGACGATTTCCTTGTTGATCGAGCCGGCGAGAACCATTTCGACGATCTCGACCGTCTTCTGGTCGGTGACGCGCAGGCCGGCTTCGAACTTGGACTCGATACCCATCTTCGTCAGCATGGCGCCGATCTGCGGGCCGCCGCCGTGCACGACGATCGGGTTGACGCCGGACTGCTTGAGAAGCGCGATATCCGCGGCGAACGCCTTGCCGAGTTCGGTATCGCCCATGGCGTGGCCGCCGTATTTCACGACGATCGTCTTGTTTTCGTAACGCTGCATATAGGGCAGCGCCTGTGCCAGAAGCTTGGCCTGAAGTTCGCTTTCGGAAGCCGTCATCGGATACCCCTGAATAATAAGTGGGGCCTTTTAGCGCATGTTTCTGACAGAGGAAATAATCAGTCCGCGAGATTGTCGTCCAATCGACGTGCCGGCGCCGGATAAATGGTGGTCGTATTCCGGCAAATACCCATCGCGGGAAGGCCCAGACATTGCAGCCTGCAAACGGCCCGACAGATATAGGCAAATAAAAACAGCAGCTTGAAATTTTAACGGCGGTTTCGTCGTCAGCGTTGAAACTCTTCTTCTCCGCCTTCCGTCTCTTGTGATGTCTCCGCCGATGTCGGGACGCCATGCCTTGGGAGGCGCGCATCCGCGCCGGGGCAAGTCGATTTTTTTGAGAGGAAGCCATCATGTTGAAGACCGCACTCCGCACGCTCGCCGTCGCGACCGTTCTGTCCGCTACGGCGGTGACCGCCTTCGCCGCCAATCCAAAGGTCGGCGGCGCCGCGATGTACGAAGAGAAGAACATCATCGAAAATGCCGTGAACTCTAAGGACCACACGACGCTCGTCGCGGCCGTCAAGGCTGCCGGCCTGGTGGAGACGCTCCAGGGCAAGGGTCCGTTCATGGTTTTTGCGCCGACCAACGAAGCCTTCGCCGCTCTGCCCAAGGGCACGGTCGAAACGCTGCTGAAGCCGGAAAACAAGGCTCAGCTCACCAAGGTGCTGACCTGCCATGTGGTCGCGGTCAGCGCCATGTCCAATGCCATCGAAAAGATGATCAAGGACGACAAGGGCACCCATGACGTCAAGACCGTCGGCGGCTGCATCCTGAAAGCCAAGGAAAGCATGGGCAAGATCACGCTCACCGACGAAACGGGCGGCGTGTCGAATGTCACGATCGCCGACGTCAAGCAGTCGAACGGCGTCATCCACGTGGTCAACAAGGTTCTGCTGCCGAAAATGTAAAAGTCGGTCACACCCGTTTGGGTTTTTACATCAGGTCCGGTCGCCTCTCAGGGGGCGGCCGGATTTGCCGTTTCTAGCGTCAGAGCGCCCGGCCGACGGTTTCGGCGATCGCCTGGCGCAGTTCCTCGATCCCCTTGCCTTTTTCGGACGAGGTGGAGAGCACGAACGGGAAGGCCGCCGGGTGCTTGCGGATCTTTTCCTGCGTCTCGGCCAGCAGCTTCACCACGGCCGGTTCCTTGATCTTGTCGGTCTTGGTCAGCACGATCTGGTAGGAGACAGCGGCCTTGTCGAGGAGGTCCAGGACTTCGTCGTCGTTCTTCTTGATGCCGTGGCGGCTGTCGATCAGCACATAGACGCGCTTCAGCGTCGCGCGGCCGCGCAGATAGTCGAAGACCAGCCTGGTCCAGGCATCGACGGTTTCCTTCGGAGCCTTGGCATAACCGTAGCCCGGCATGTCGACCAGCGCCATCGGCGGCAGGTCGGTACCTGCGCCCGAATAGCCATCCGGCACGAAATAGTTGAGTTCCTGAGTACGGCCGGGCGTATTGGAGGTGCGCGCCAATCCCTTCTGGCCGACGATCGCGTTGATCAGCGACGACTTGCCGACGTTTGAGCGGCCGGCAAAGGCGACTTCGAGCGGGCCTTCCGGTGGCAGGAACTTCATCGAGGGCACGCCGCGGATGAAAATCCAGGGGCGGCCGAAAAGCGGCTTGTCGTCCGTGCTCATATCTGCGGGCATCGGTTCTGGTCGTCCTGTTCTGTCGAAGGGCACGGCTTCAAGGTTTTGGCCGGCAATGTCAAGCTTTCGGGCTTTCCAGCCCCTATTCCAAAAGAAAAACCCCGGACCAGCCGGGGTTCTTCGTCGGTGTGTTGGTGGACGCTATTTTGTCGGCGCTTCTTTTCGTCGGAAGAAGCCCTTCAGGTTGTCGAAGAGTTCGATCTTGGCGCCATGACGCTTCATGATGATCGCCTGCTGCGTTACCGACAGGGTGTTGTTCCAGGCCCAGTAGATGACGAGACCGGCCGGGAAGGACGCCAGCATGAAGGTGAACACCAGCGGCATCCAGGTGAAGATCATCGCCTGGGTCGGATCCGGCGGCGTCGGGTTCATGCGCATCTGCACAAACATCGTGACGCCCATCACCAGCGGCCAGACGCCGATCATCAGCGCGCTAGGCACGTCGAAGGGCAGCAGGCCGAAGAGGTTGAAGAGCGACGTCGGGTCGGGAGCGGACAGGTCCTGGATCCAGCCGAAGAACGGCGCGTGCCGCATTTCGATGGTGACGTAGATGACCTTGTAGAGCGCGAAGAAGACCGGGATCTGCAACAGCACCGGCCAGCAGCCGGCGATCGGATTGATCTTTTCTTCCTTGTAGAGCGCCATCATTGCCTGCTGCAGGCCCATCCGGTCGTCGCCGAACTTGGCCTTCAGCTCTTCCATCTTCGGCTGCATGCGCTTCATGTTGGCCATGGAAGCGTATTGCTTGCTGGCGAGCGGGAAGAACAGCGCCTTCACGACAATGGTGGTGAGCAGGATCGCCACGCCGAAATTGCCCACATGACGGAAGAAGAAGTCCATCAGCTGGAACATCGGCTTGGTGATGAAGTAGAACCACCCCCAGTCGATCAGGCGGTTGAACTGCGGAACGCCGAACTCGGTCTCGTATCGCGAGATCAAAGGCACTTCCTTGGCGCCGGCGAAGATGAGGTTCTTGAGTTCGGTGGATTGACCCGGCTGAACCGTCAGGTCGTCGCCCTTGTAGTCCGCCTGATAGCTCGCCTGAGCACCGGCGAAATGCGAGAAGCGTGCAACATAGGGCAGCGTCTGCGGCGGCACGATGGTGGCAGCCCAGTACTTGTCGGTGATGCCCATCCAGCCAGTCGTGGATTTTTCGTTGGTGAACTGCTCTTTTTCAATATTGGAGTAGGTGTGTTCGTCGAGGCTGCCGCTCTCGCCCATCACGCCGATGAAGCCTTCGTGGATGACCCAGACGGACGGCGTCGCCGGCTTGTTGTTGCGCAGCACGCGGCCATAGGGCGTCAGCGTCACCGGGGCGGCCGTCTTGTTGTCGACCTTGTCGGCGACGGTCAGCATGTAGTGATCGTCGATCGAAATCGTGCGCGTAAAGGTCACGCCCTTCTCGTTGGTGAAGGTCAGCGTCACCGGTGTCTGCTGGGTCAGCTTGTCGCCGCTTGCGAGCGTCCATTGCGTGCCGGTGCCGGGGGCGGCGCCGATCGATTCATTGGGGATATAGCCGATTTCCGTGAAATAGCCGTCGGTCGTATCGGACGGCGAAAACAGCGTGATGATCGGGCTCTTGTCGTCGACGGTCTCGTGATATTCGCGCAGCTTCAGGTCGTCGAAGCGGGCGCCGGTCAGGTTGATGGAGCCGATCAGGGCCGGCGTCTCGATCTGCACGCGCCGCGACCGTGCGAGCGCCTGATCGCGGGAAAGCGCGGCAGCTGCCGGGTTGGCGCCGGGCAGATTGCCGAGTACGCCACCACTCTGAGCGCCGGGGCTCTCGGGGGAAACAGGCTGAGCGCTTTCGCCCTGAAGCGCACGGCTGGCTTCTTCGGCACGCTGCTGGGCTTCCATCCTCGGGTTCATATAGAGGAACTGCCAGGCAAGAACGATCAGCACCGAGAGCGCGATCGCGATGAAGTAATTGCGGTTCTTTTCCATCATGCTTTCCTGGAACGGGTCTCCTCGGACCGCTTTGGTCTCGGCTTGCTTTCGATACGCTCGATAAGCTGGGCCGTCATATCCGCAAAGGGAGCCTTAAGCACCTCCCGCCGCGCGACAATCACATAGTCGTGTCCGTTCTTCATTGCAAATCCGGCAGATTGCCTCACCGCCTCGCGGAGACGGCGGCGCATGCGGTTGCGTTCGACCGCGTTGCCATGTTTTTTGGTAACTGTGAAACCGACGCGCGGCGCTTCGTCCGGCTGGTTTCGATCAAGGACTTCCAGAAGGAAGTTTCGGCCCCGGCGGGCTTCGCCTGCCCGGACGGCAAGGAACTGCGGCCGGCTTTTAAGCCGCCCGACAGTTTTCTCGTTCTTTGTCTCAGTCGTCATCGCCCGGTCGTCTCGGGCATCTCAGGCCTTAGGCCGAGAGACGCTTGCGGCCACGGGCGCGACGTGCGGAGAGAACCAGACGACCACCTTTGGTGGCCATACGGGTACGGAATCCGTGGCGGCGCTTGCGAACAAGCTTAGACGGTTGATAGGTACGCTTCATTTATTTTAATACCGCGGTGTGCGGCCCTTCTTGGAGTTTGCCGTCATCACGACGGCAAGAGCGCTTCGGAAAAACGATCTGCGCAAGCGGCTGCATGCGTGCAAGCCCGCCGGAGCTGAACGTGGGCGGCTTATAAGAGGACTCCGCCGCAAAAGTCAATCGCTGCCGGGATTTTTGGGCCTTTAGGTCGAGAGCCGGCCGATCTTGATCAGTCCCGCCTGCTGGGCGACGTTGCAGGTGCCGCTCCACTAATATTTCCCCATGAATTTAGGGGTGAGAAATAGTAGGTGAGAGCCATATTCCCTGTCAAACGTCAAATATCTCAACCGAGGCGCGCGCGGCGAAAAACCATGCCCGCCGAGGCTGCGCAAGCACCTTTTCTCTAAGCGTTTCTTTAATTTCTAAAGGCTAATTTTAGCAATTGAATGGAAGAGAATCTGGGTTACGGGCCTGCCTTCCTCGCATGATGAGTCCCGTCTGGAAGGGAATGAAATGAAAATTCGAGGGAAAATCAACCTCCTCGTCGGCCTCATGAGCCTTGTCGCCTGCTTTATCGGCGGCATGGCTCTGTTTGCCATGGCCGAATATCGCCAGATGATGGTTCAATATGAATTGGCCGCAGACCGGGCACACAAGGGCGAACACCTGAACCGGCTCGTCACCGCCGTCGTGATGGAATCCCGCGGCGTCTATATGTCGAAGGATACCAAGGAGGCTGCAAAATTCGCCGACGGCATCCTCGTGTATCTCGATGAGATGGGCAAGCTTCTCAAGGAATGGGACAAGATCGTCCCGGCCGACGAGCGTGCCGTATTCGATAAGCTGCTTGCCCGTTCCAAGGAGTTCAACGGCTTCCGGACCGAGACCGCCCGCCTGGGTCGGGAAGTGAGCCCCGCCGACGCCAACGTGCAGGGTAACAACGACGCCAACCGCAATAACCGCAAAGCCTATCAGGTCGAGATCGATGCTATCGTCGGCACCGACAAGGCCGTCCTCGCTGCGGTCAATGAAGAGCTCAACAGCTTCACGCGGACCCTTTTTATTCTTGTCTCCGCAGTCACCCTTGCAGGCGTTGCCGCAGGTGCTGGTTTCGGCCTCTATCTGGGGCGTCGCCAGCTCAGCCATCCGATCACGGCTCTGACCAAAGCGATGAAACATATCGCCGACGGCAAATTTGATACGGTCGTCCACGGGGCCGATCGCGCCGACGAGATCGGCGACATGGCCGCGGCGATCGAGATCTTCCGCAGGAACGGCATCGAAGTCGCGCGCATGAATGCTTCCGAAGCGACCATGCGTGGCAAGAACGACGACCTGCAGGCGCGTATGGCTGCCGTCGTCGCAGCTGCCGCGGAAGGGGATTTTACCCGCCGCATCGACAAGCAATGGGGCGAGGAAAGCCTCGATCGCTTCGCTCGTGACGTCGACATGCTCGTCGGGAGCGTCGATGCCGGAGTGTCGGAAACCCGACGCGTCGTGAAAAGCCTTGCCGAAGGCGACCTTACCGACAGCATGCGGGGCAATTTCAAGGGCGCATTCGCCGAGCTGCAGCACAATGTCAACGGTACCATGGATACGCTGCGCGGCACGATGCGCAATGTCCGCACCGCCACGGGCTCCATCAATGGTAGCGCCGCCGAGCTGAGCCGGGCGACCAATGATCTGTCCCGTCGCACCGAACAGCAGGCTGCCGCTCTGGAGGAAACGTCCGCTGCGCTCGAAGAGATCACCGCCGTCGTCAAGACGTCGACCGAGCGGGCGCATGAAGCAACTGTGATGGTCGGCGAGGCCAAGCAGAGCGCGGTCCAGTCGGGCGAGGTGGTGCGGAGCGCCGTCGACGCGATGGGCCGGATAGAGCAGGCCTCCCGCGAGATCGCCCAGATCACCAATGTCATCGACGAAATCGCCTTCCAGACCAATCTTCTGGCGCTCAATGCCGGCGTCGAGGCCGCCCGTGCAGGCGAAGCCGGCAAGGGTTTTGCCGTCGTCGCTCAGGAGGTCCGCGAACTCGCCCAGCGCTCAGCAAGTGCCGCAAAGGGCATCAAGGCGTTGATCAGCAAGTCCGGCGAGGAAGTGGCCGGAGGCGTGATGCTGGTCCAGAAGACCGGCGAGGCACTGTCGGAAATCGAAAGCCGCGTGCTGCGCATCAACGACCATATCCATTCGATTGCCGTCGCTTCCCGCGAGCAGGCGACGGGGCTTGCCGAGGTCAATACCGCCGTCAACCAGATGGACCAGGTGACGCAGCAGAATGCCGCCATGGTCGAGGAGACGTCCGCGGCGACGCAGACATTGTCTTCCGAGGCCGACAGCCTGTTTGCACTTGTCTCCAATTTCGACATCGGCCAGGAGGGCGAGCGCGTCGCCGAGCCGGTCAAGACCACGCGGCCGGTTGCGGCAGCCGTGCGGCCGGTTGCGGCAGCTCCCGTCCATCGGCCGCGCGTCTCTCCGGTAAAGGCGATGACGGGTGCGCTCTCGCGGGCCTTCGGCGGAGCGGCCGTCGCAACGGCAGCGGTTGCCGGAGAATGGGAAGAATTCTGATCCAAGTTCGCACATCAGCCGAATAAGAAAGCGGAGAGGGGCAACCCTCTCCGCTTTCTCTTTTGCACTGCGGCAAAGGGGACTGGTAAAAAACCGCCGAACCTCTAAAATAAGCGATCATCCGTAGGCTCGCATCAATCCGGCGGGCCTGGTATTCGGAAATGGAGATCCGCATGGACGACGAGGTTCATACCTCGGGGCGCTCGGGGCCCTCGCCGGTAGGCGTAGGTCCGGAAACCATGCCGCGCCTTTTCCGCGGCCTTTCCGGCAGGCTTCTCTGGCTTACCGTCATTTTCGTGATGATGGCCGAAGTCCTGATCTTCGTCCCCTCCGTCGCCACCATGCGGATGAACTGGCTGCGCGATCGGCTGGATACGGCCGCCGCCGCCGGCATCGTCATCGACGGGCTGCAGCCCGCCGAGCTTCCCCGCGCCGTGCAGGACGATACGCTGCTTGCGACCGGCACCAAGGTGATCGCCCTGCGCAAGGACGGCACCTCGCGGCTGCTGGCTGCAACGGACACGCAGCCGCAGATCGACGAAGTGTTCGATCTTGCCAATGTCCCGATAGCATCGTCGATGCGTGACGCACTCGACACGCTCATCTTTGGCGGCGGCCGCGTGATGCGCGTTTATGGCCCGATCGGCGACAGCGACATGGTCATCGAGCTGGTGATGACCGATGACGCATTGCGCAAGGACATGCTGAAATATTCGAAGACGATGTTTCTCCTGTCGCTGCTGATCTCCCTGATTACCGCCGTACTGATCTTCCTCGCCATCAACCGGATGATGATCATGCCGATCCGGCGGCTCACCCATAGCATGCAGTTTTTCTCGGAGCAGCCGGACGATCCGGCCCGCGTCTTTAGCGCCGATCGTTCCCGGGGCGAACTTGCGGTCGCCGGCCGGCACCTTACGGCCATGCAGGCGCAATTGCAGCGAACGCTGAAGCAGCAGAAGAACCTGGTCGATCTTGGCCTCGCCGTTTCGAAGATCAACCACGACATGCGCAACATCCTCGCGTCGGCGCAGCTGATGTCGGACCGCCTGACGGACGTCGACGATCCGATGGTGAGGAGTTTCGCGCCGAAACTGTTGCGCACGATCGACCGGGCGGTAGGTTACACGAACGAGGTGCTGGCTTACGGTCAGGCCTCCGAGGCAGCGCCCCGCCGCCGCCGCATCCGCTTTGCAGCGCTCGCCCAGGAAGTGCGCGACATGCTGGCGATCGATCCGGAGATCGGCATCGAGTTCCTGGATCAGATCGCCGCCGATCTTGAAGTGGATTGCGACAGCGAGCAGATTTTCCGCGTCATCCACAATCTCTGCCGGAATGCCGTCCAGGCGCTGCTGAATTTCGATCCGCAGGATACGTCCATCGTTCGCCGGGTCACGGTCTCCGCGCACCGGGTGGGCAGCGTCGTCAGCATCACCATCGACGACACCGGCCCCGGCATGCCGCGAAAGGCCCGCGAGAACCTGTTCTCCGCTTTCCGCGGCTCGGCGCGGTCGGGCGGCACCGGCCTCGGCCTGGTCATTGCTCGTGAGCTAGTCCTGGCCCACGGTGGCACCATCGCACTTGTCGAGAAACCAGGCCCCGGCACGCAGTTTAGGATAGAAATTCCCGACCGTCCGGTCTCTCTGGAGGACTACCGGGTTCGGGCTTGACGCAAATAAATGTTGCTTCTCAACGGTTTGGGCGAGAAGTGACAGCAAAATGATGTCGCCTTCGGTAAAATCGCTTGCAATCGGAATGCGGACGTTTTAGAGGATCGCCACGCAAGCGGTGACGCACTGCTTGCAGACGCACCCGTAGCTCAGCTGGATAGAGCACCAGACTACGAATCTGGGGGTCAGGAGTTCGAATCTCTTCGGGTGCGCCATTTTTTCCTAGACGACGCCACTGGCGTCACTCTCCATCGTCTAGCGTGTCCTGAAGGACAATCTTCCTCGAAATGTTGAATTGGTGACCGTGTTTAGCTGCTTTCGGTTGCAGTCACGGAACCTCTCAGCCAGCGGAGCTGATCCTGCCGAGCGCCTGCCGCAGCCTCGGTGCGGCAACATCCAGAAAGCTGCGCATCTTGAGCGGCATCTGGCCACGCGCGGCGTGAACGAGATGGACGGGGGCGGGCTCCGGCTCGAAGGATTCCAGGATGATCCGGAGCGCTCCGGCTTTGATTGCTTCCGCCGCCTGGTAGTGGAGCAGCCGCGTGACACCGACATTGCTTATCGCGGCCTCCGCAGCGGCCTCGGCGGTCGAGACGGAAAGGCGCGATGCGGCCGCGGTCGCACTCGATCCTGGCGGCAGCATTTGCCGAATTGAGGATGGAGCCGGCCCTTCGAACGTCACCCACGGCATTCTTCGAAGATCCTCCGGTATCTGCGGAACACCATGAACCGCAAGCAGGGCCGGGCTGGCGCAGGTCACCATCCGCATCGATCCGACCCGCGTCGCAACCATCGTGCTGTCCGGCAGCTGGCCGATCCGGACTGCCATATCGACATGATCGTCGACGAGGTGAACGTTGCGGTCCGCCAGCTGCAAGCGGATGTTGATCTCGGGAAACAGGGCCAGGAAATCGATGACGATGGGCAGGACATGGAGCCGGCCGAACATGATCGGCGCTGTGATGACCAATTCACCCTTTGGCGTTGTGAACTCACCGGCGGCCTCCCGTTCCGCATCCTCGACCTGTTCGAGAATGCGTCGCGCCGCCGCTACATAGGTGGCGCCGACATCGGTCAGGGTGAGTTTGCGGGTCGTGCGGATCAGCAGACGCGTGCCGAGCGACGCCTCGAGCTCCGAGATTTTCCGGCTGAGCGTCGGTACGGGCACCCGGAGCGCCCGACCCGCGGCAGACAGGCTACCCTTGTCCACGACCTCCAGCAGCATCGACATGGCTTCGAAGCGATCCATCCATCTTTCCATTTTTTGACAAGATGAGTTCCAGCGATACTATATTATGCTGGATTATGGAAAAGGCTATGCATCCTCTTCAGCGGTGCCGATAGCGGCTCTGCCGGGAAGGAGCTCCTTCATGTCCTATGGCTTTCTGGACATCGCCATCACACCGAGCGTTCGGGCCGCACAGAAGGCTATGGGTGCCGATCACATCTGGCAGAATTTCGCTGGTGATCGTGACTTCGATCGCCTGACAGAAAATGAAGCGGCCTTCATCGCCGACCGGGACAGCTTCTACATGGCGACGGTCTCGGAGACGGGTTGGCCCTATGTCCAGCACCGCGGCGGCCCGCGCGGCTTCCTGAAGGTAATCGACGACCGGACATTGGCCTTCGCGGATTATCGCGGCAATCGCCAGTATATCAGCACCGGCAATGTCGCGGCGAACGACAGGGCATGCCTCTTCCTGATGGATTACGCCCGTCGTGCCCGGCTGAAGATCTATGTGCATGTGGAGGAGGTGGCGCTTGATGCGGATCCTGCCCTGGCTGCGCTTGTCATCGATCCGGACTATCGGGCGAAGCTCGAACGGATTTTCCGGCTGCGGCTCGAGAGCTTCGACTGGAACTGTCCGCAACATATCACTCCCCGCTTCACCGAGGAACAAGTCGGCGGGGCGGTCCGCCCCCTTCGGGACCGACTAGCCGAGCTCGAATCCGAAAACGCTGAATTGCGCGCCCGCCTTGCCATCCATGGAGATACCCAATGAGCAATCAACGTCCACCCCTGCCGCCGTTCACGCCGGAAACGGCGGTCGAGAAAGTCCGCCTTGCGGAGGATGGCTGGAACAGCCGAGATCCGGCGCGCGTGGCGCTCGCCTACACGGTCGATAGCTACTGGCGCAACCGGGCCGAATTCGTCGAGGGGCGCGAGGCGATCGTCGGCTTCCTCACCCGCAAATGGCAGCGCGAGCTGGACTACCGTCTCGTCAAGGAGCTGTGGAGTTTCCAGGAGAACCGCATCGCGGTCCGCTTTGCCTATGAGTGGCACGACGACGGCGGCAACTGGTTCCGCTCCTACGGCAACGAGAATTGGGAGTTTGACGAACATGGCCTGATGCGCCGACGGCTCGCCTCCATCAACGACGCGCCCATCCGCGAGGCGGAGCGGCGTTTCCATTGGCCGCTCGGACGCAGGCCGGACGATCATCCAAGCCTCAGCGCTCTCGGTTTTTGATCTGTAAGGGGATTGGCAGGAAATCCACACGCGTTCAATTTGGCGCAAGTTATCAAACGGCGGGCGCGCGGTTTCTATTGATCCGCGTCGCAGGCTGTGCCATCCGCTTCGTACGATAACTTTCTTATAAGGCGAAAATGAATCGCGAGAGCGTGGGCGCGGTGCGTTCCGAAGAGTTGATCAAACCCGGCCGGCTGACAGGGTTTCTGGCTGGCGGCCTTTGGCCCGCGGCGCTTTTTCTGGGCGCTTATTTCCTGCTGAGCATTGCTGTCCGACTGATGCTGCCCAACGCGCTGACGCTGGACGAGGCCGAGCAGGCGCTGTTTTCACAATACTGGCTTGCCGGCTACGGCCCGCAGCCGCCTTTCTACAACTGGGTTCAGAATGCCTTTGTCAGCGTGATCGGCATCTCGCTCTTTTCGCTGACCTTGCCGAAATTCCTGATGCTGCTGTTGTGCTACCTATTCTTTGGCATGGCGGCGCGAGAGATCGACGCCCGACCCGCCTTTGCGGCGATGGCGATGCTGAGCCTGCTCACCCTGCCGCAGCTTTCCTACATGCCGCAGCAGGATCTGACGCACACCGTCGCGGTGCTGATGGCGACATCGCTGTTCCTCTACGGGCTCTTCCGAACCCTTGTCCGGGCGGATTGGCAGGGCTACCTGATCGTCGGGGTCGCGATCGGCATCGGCATGATCTCGAAATACAATTTCGGGCTGCTGCCTGCCTCCGCCCTCATTGCCGTATTCTGCGACAGGGAATGGCGTGCCCGTCTTCTTGATCCGCGCATCCTGCTGACCGCGATCGTCGGTCTGATAATCGTCCTCCCGCACGCCCTCTGGCTTCGCGGCAATCTCGATCTCGCGACATCAGGCACGATCGGCAAGATGGTTGAAGTGAACGCACCGCATGGCATTGTTCGTATTGTACGCGCACTTGGTTCGCTGGTGCTTGCCTGCATCGCGTTCGGCGCACTGACGGTCGCCATCTTCGCGATAGCCCTCAAAAAGGACTTCAGGCGATCGCTGTCCGCCGGCGACCGCTGGACGCGCCTGCTGGGCCTAATGATGGCAGTGGGCCTGCTGGGTGTCGTATTGGTGATCCTTTTCACGGGCACGACCAAGATCACCGAGCGCTGGCTGGATCCCTATCTGCTGCCTCTGCCACTCTATCTCCTGCTGAAGCTGGAACGAGCGGGCATCGATACCACGCTCCATCTCAAGCGCCTCGTCCCCGTCTTCATCGTCATCATGGCTGTGACATCGGTCCCGCTGGCGGGCAAGACTTTCACGGGTGGGCTCACCGGCGCCTATACCCGGATCAACTATCCGCTCGCCTCCGTCACGGAAGCGCTGAAAGCGGAAGGCCGGCCGGCGGTGATCGTTGCAGCCGGCATGCATCTTGCCGGCAACATGCGGCTACAGTTTCCCGATGTGCCGGTCGTCAATTCCGAGCAGCCGATCGCCGGCTTCCCGGCTCCAGATGACATGAAGGGGCCGGTTCTGGCGATCTGGGCCGATGGCGGGCGTGCGGCGGGCTCGCCGCCGATCGATCTTTCCTCCGTCGCTGCGCTCGGATTAACCGCATCGCCTGCCAAATCTCTCTCGCTACCCTATTATTACGGCGACGGCAGAATGCAGCTCAACCTCGGTTATCTCTGGCTTCGCTGAAGACGGTAGGCAAACCGGCGAGGCTGATATATCTGTTCGGGGAAGCCTTCTCGAGGCGGATAAAGACCCAAGGAGATTCCGATGGCTGAGACGGAAAAGGTCGCGCTGATTACCGGCGGCGGGCGTGGTATGGGTGAGGCGATCGCCCGCGAACTGCACGCCGAGGGTTACAAGCTCGCGCTGATGTCACCCTCGGAAAGCTGCGAGAAGCTGGCAGCCGAACTCGGTGGCGTCGCCTCGCGGGGTGTCGCGGAAAAGGCCGAGGACATCGAAGCGATTTTCGACCTCACCATGAAGACCTACGGCCGCATCGACGCCGTGGTCAACCACACCGGCCATCCGCCGAAGGGCGACCTGCTCGACATCAGCGACGAGGACTGGACGCTCGGCTCGGACATGATGATCCTGTCGCTGGTGCGCATGGCGCGCCTGGTGACGCCGGTCATGCTGAAACAGGGCAAGGGCGCCTTCGTCAACATCACCACCTTCGCCGCCTACGAGCCCTCGCTCGTCTTCCCGGTTTCGTGCACCTACCGCGCAGCTGCGGGTGCCTTCACAAAGCTCTACTCGGATCGCTATGCGGCCGACAATATCCGCATGAACTGCATCCTGCCGGGGTTCATCGACAGTCTCGATCACAAGCCTGGGACGGCGGAAAAGGTACCGATGAAGCGTGTCGGTCAGGTAGGAGAAATCGCAAAGACGGCCTCTTTCCTCTTGTCGGATGGCGCCGGCTACATCACCGGCCAGAACATCCGCGTCGATGGCGGCGCCACCCGTCACGTCTGATCGGAGTATTCGAGATGAGATGGAAGCGCACGATCCAGCTGCTGGACGTTCATTGCGAGGGTGAGATCGGCAAGGTCGCGATCGGCGGCGTGCCGAAGATTCCGGGGGAGACGGTTGCCGCCCAGCTTCACTGGCTGAACACCGATCCGAAGGGCAACGAGCTTCGCCGCTTCCTCTGCCTCGAGCCGCGCGGAGCGCCGATCGGCTCGGTCAACCTGCTGCTGCCGCCGAAGCACCCCGATGCGGACGCCGCTTTCATCATCCTGCAGCCGGACCAGGCGCATGCGAGTTCGGGTTCGAACTCGATCTGCGTGACAACAGCGCTTCTGGAATCCGGCATCGTCGAAATGCAGGAGCCTGAAACCGTCGTTATTCTGGAAACCGCGGCCGGCCTCGTGCGCGCGACCGCCACCTGCCGCGATGGACGTTGCGAAAAGGTGAAGCTCACCATGGTGCCGTCTTTCGTGCATCAGCTTGATGTCAGGGTTCAGACCCCGTCATGGGGCGAGATCAAGCTCGACCTTTGTTATGGCGGGATCTTTTACGGACTGGTGGATGTCGGCCAGATCGGCCTGACCATCGAGAAGGGCAATGCGGCAGCCCTCGTCCAGGCCGGCATGGTGCTGAAGGACCTCATCAACAGGCAGATCGAAGTCGTCCACCCCGAAATCCCCGCGATCTCCGGCGTCGCCTATGTGATGTTCCGTGACACGGAAGCCGACGGCACGGTACGGACCTGCACGACGATGTGGCCGGGGAGGGCGGACCGTTCACCCTGCGGCACCGGCAATTCCGCCAATCTGGCAGCGCTTCATGCGCGCGGCAAGGTCAAGGTGGGGGACGTCTTCAAGTCGCGCTCGATCATCGGTTCTGAGTTCGAGGTGGGACTGGCGTCCGAAACGGAGGTCGCAGGAAAGCCGGCGATCGTTCCGACGATCACCGGCCGTGGTTTCACTTTCGGTCTGCATCAGATTGCCCTTGATCCGTTCGATCCGCTGTCGGACGGATTTGCGATGACCGACGTGTGGGGGCCATCCGCTGGGGAAGTCTGAGTTTCAGATTTTCTTGCCGTTGCCGGCCGACTGCTCCATGTCGCCCGGCTTCAGCACCAGCGAATTGACACCTTCGGTCGTCGCGGGGTCGCTCGGACCCGGGACAATGCCCAGTTCCTGCATCTGCATGAATTTATAAGCGCCGAAGACATCGCCTTTCTCGGCAGCCTTGCCGTACATTTCGGCAGCCTTGAGGGCATTGGCTTCGATGCCTTCGCCAGCCTCGTACATCAGCCCGAGATTGATCATCGCATCGGTGTTGCCGCGCTGAGCCGCAAGGTCGTACCAGGCGATCGCCGTCTGGTCGTCCTGCTCCACGAGTTGGCCTTCGTCATAGATCGCGCCGATATTGAAGGCAGCCGTGTCGTCGCCTTCCGCCGCCGCCTTTTCGAACCACGTGAGCGCCCGCTTGACATCCGGCTGGGTGCCGAGGCCATCGCGATAGGCGACGCCGAGATTGTAGGCGGCGAGCACGTTGCCGCCATTGGCGGCCTCGGTATAGAGCTGGAACTCCGACCGTTCGTCGCCGAGCCGGCCCATCAGCATGCCGAAATTCACCTTGGCGGCGGCATATCCCGCTTGGACTGCAACATCGTAGGCGTTCATCGCCTGGTCGGCCTGCTGGGTCTTGTTGAGAGCCCGGCCGAGCTGGTAGGCGAAACGCGGGTTCCCGGTCGCGTCATAGGCCATGCGGCAGGCGTTTACCGCGGTGCCGTCGATATCCGAAATGCCGACAGGCGCAAACTTTCCGTTGCGCTGCTGATCGTAGGGGCTGCCGGCGAGGCGGTCACATTCCGTCTGCACCGCAGAGGTGAGCTGCAGTTTGGCGCGTTCCTCGGCGCCCAGTGAAACCGTCAGGGCGCAGAGCGCGACGGCGGTACCTGTGGCAATTGCAAAACCCCTGTTGACTTTCGAGAGGCGGGATTTCATCTTGCGCTCCGATTTAACTGATCATTCAGATTGCTTAACGAACGCCGGAAGCAGGCACCGGTTCCGCGTGCCTTTCAGGTTTCGTGCGCGAGAAGCCTTTGCATCTCGCACATTCGCGTGAGAAGTAACCTGGATCTCGCCTGCTGGATTGCAGGTTCCTCGCATGATCGGATTGTTTTGTCCGAACCATTGATGTTATGGCGGACTGATCGACCACGTCCGGAAGTTCTCCCATGAAAACGCTCACGCTCCGCCGCCCTGACGACTGGCACCTGCACCTTCGCGACGGCGACGTCCTGCAAGCGGTGATCGGCGATACGAGCCGGCATTTCGCACGCGCAATCATCATGCCCAACCTGGTGCCGCCGGTGGTAACGACCTCGGATGCCAAGGCTTATCGCGAGCGCATTCTCGCCGCCCTTCCGGCTGGCGATCGCTTCGAACCGCTGATGACGCTCTACCTGACGGAGAATACCGATCCGGATGACGTGGAAGAGGGCAAGAGGAGCGGCCTGATCTCGGCCGTGAAGCTTTATCCCGCCGGGGCCACGACCAATTCCCACGGCGGCGTGCGCGATTTCAACAAGGCGATGCCGGTTCTGGAGCGCATGGCGAAGATCGGCCTGCCGCTCTGCGTGCATGGCGAGGTGACCACCCCGGAAGTGGACATCTTCGATCGCGAAGCCGTCTTCATCGAAACGGTGCTCGATCCGCTGCGCCAGCGCCTGCCGGAACTGAAAATCACGATGGAGCACGTGACGACCGCCGACGGCATCGACTACATCAAGTCGTCGAAGGGTAATCTCGCCGGCTCGATCACTACCCACCACCTGATCATCAATCGCAACGCCATCCTGGTCGGCGGCATCCGCCCCCATTATTACTGCCTGCCGGTCGCCAAGCGCGAGAACCATCGCTTGGCGCTCAGGGCTGCGGCGACATCCGGTGATGCGCGCTTCTTCCTTGGCACCGATTCCGCACCCCATGTCGATCCGCTAAAGGAATGCGGCTGCGGTTGCGCCGGCATCTATACGTCGGTCAACACCATGAGCTGCCTTGCGCATGTGTTCGAGGACGACAATGCACTCGACAAGCTGGAGGCTTTCACCTCGCTGAACGGCCCTGCCTGGTATGGGCTGAAGCCGAACCAAGAAACGATCACGCTTGAAAAGCGTGACGAGCCGGTGAAGTTTCCAGCCAAGCGCGACAGCGGCGCCGGACCGATCACGGTCTTCGATCCGATGTTCCCGCTTCATTGGCAAGTGATTGATTAGTAAATTCTAATGATCGCAGATTGATGGAGCTTGGATCGATCCGGTAACCTTTTGGATAGAATCCGGGCTTAGCTTGGCGCCCAAGATTTTCCGGCGGGGATGTACCCGAAGAGAAAGCTAGGCATGATGCTCGACTACCAATCTCTTCTGCTCGCGCTGGGCGTCTCAGCGGCGTGCCTGATGGTGACGCTGTTCGGCACATGGTATTCGCGTCGCACAGATTCCTTCCTTCTCACCCTCGTCATCGCGCTCTGCCTCACGGTTTCGGGCATTTTCGCCTATAGTTCCTATACCGTCGAGGCCGACGTCATGGGTGCCTCGATCGCCTATACGTTCCTGATGGCGGGGTTCGGCACGATCTATGCGGCATCGGTGCAGTTCCGCAGCGGGACGCGGCCCTGGGTCATGGCCGGTGCCATTACTGCCGCTTCCGTGACTTTCGGCCTGCCGTTGATGATCGCCGGCCTCGACGGCCTAGGTTTCGTCGTCATGAACCTTGCCACGGCCGGGCTGCTCCTCGAAACCGCCAGGCAATACTGGTGTGCACGCCGGGAGGCGCCGGGACCGCTCATCGGAATGGCGGTGCTCTACGCCGCCACCGCGGTGTCTTTCGCCCTATGTGCTGTCGTCCTGATCGACGGGCAACAATGGGTGCTGGGCCATGCACCCGACAACTGGGCCGAAAACCTCAATATCGCTGTCTGCATCGCCGGCATGACCGGCATCGGTGCACTGTCGCTGGCGCTGCATCAGTGGCGCATGGCAGCCCACCACCGCCACGAGGCGATCACCGATGCGCTGACGGGGCTTCTCAACCGCCGCGCTCTCTTCGAGCAGTATGGCCATCGCACTCTCGGTCCGTCGACTGCCGTCGTCGTTTTCGATATCGATCGGTTCAAGGCCATCAACGACCAGCACGGCCATGCCGCCGGCGACGAAGTGCTGAGGCTTTTCGCCGACGATCTCAGAAGCGGCACTAAAATTCGCAACACCGTGGCTCGGCTTGGCGGCGAGGAGTTCGTGATGATCCTCGTCAACGCCCTTCCCGGACGGGCCGAGCGGATCGCCAATGACATCTCCCGCCGTTTCGCCGCTCGCGAGATCATCATCGGCGACGCGGTGCTCAAGTGCACGGTCAGCGCCGGTGTCGCGGTCGGTGCCCCGACCGGCCAGCCTTTCGAAACCGTGCTGGGCCTGGCCGATAACGCGCTCTACGAAGCAAAGCGGGCCGGCCGCGACCGCGTGCATGTCGCGGGTTATCTCCGCCCGGTGGACTTGAACGAAACGCGTACCACCGCCTGACTCCCTCCTTATTTTTCGCATCGTCTGGCATACTCTGCCGCATGCTGCTATTGCGGCGCGTGGTTTTGACAAAAGGAGCGGGCGCATGATTCAAACCACATTTCCGGACCGCGGCGTAATGGCCGAACTGATGGCGAAGATGCTCTGGGAGATCGGAGCGGTCCATTTCAGCGCCGACAAGCCCTATAAATTTGCCTCCGGCCTGATGAGCCCGGTCTATATCGACTGCCGCAAGCTGATTTCCTATCCGCGCATCCGCTCGGCGATCATGGATTTCGCGGCCGCGACCGTCATGCGCGACGCCGGTTTCGAGAAATTCGACTGCATTGCCGGCGGCGAGACCGCAGGTATTCCCTTCGCGGCTTTCCTCGCCGAGCGCTTGGGCCTGCCGATGATCTATGTCCGCAAGGCGCCGAAGGGCCACGGGCGCAATGCGCAGATCGAGGGCCATCTGCCAGAGGGCGCGCGCGTGCTGGTCATCGAGGACCTGACGACTGCCGGCGGCAGCATGTTCAAGTTCATCGATGCGATCCGGGCCGCCGGCGCTACCGTCGATCACGGCATCGCGCTCTTCTTCTACGATATCTTTCCGGAGGCCTACGAGCGTTTCTCGAACGGCCAGGTGAAGCTTCATCACATCGCCACCTGGCGTAACGTCCTGGCGGCAGCCAGGGAAGGCAAGCTTTTCGATGACAACACGCTCTCGGAAGTCGAGGCCTTTCTCGACGCGCCGCTGGCCTGGTCGGGACGCAATGGCGGCGTCAGCGAGATCGCGCTCTGAATTTTTGCTCTGGCCTTTTGGCAAAAGCTCGCTTAATCGATTGAAAAACTGCTGAGAAAGCGCGCGGGAGGATTTTTATGATTTTGTGCTGCGGCGAAGTCCTGATCGATATGCTTCCGCGTGACACCACACTCGGTGAAAAAGGCTTTGCGCCTTACGCCGGCGGTGCGATCTTCAACACCGCGATTGCGCTTGGCCGGCTCGGGCAACCGACCGCGTTTTTCACCGGCATTTCCGATGATCTGATGGGTGACGTCCTGCGGGACACGCTGGCAAAGAGCGGCGTGGACTACAGCCTTGCGGCTGTTTCTTCCCGCCCGACCACGATTGCCTTCGTGAAACTCGTCAACGGCCAGGCGACCTATGCTTTCTACGACGAAGGCACCGCCGGCCGGATGATCACCGAGGCCGACCTGCCGGCGCTCGGCGATGACTGCGAGGCCATGCATTTCGGCGCGATCAGCCTGATACCCGAACCCTGCGGCGCGACCTACGAGGCGCTGATGGCCCGTGAGCACCAGAAGCGGGTGATCTCCTTCGATCCGAATATCCGCCCGGGCTTCATCAAGGACAAACCAAAACACATGGACCGCGTCCGCCGGATGGCCGCCATGTCCGACATCATCAAGTTTTCCGATGAAGACCTCGACTGGTTCGGCATGCAGGGCGACCATGACACGCTGGCTGCGTACTGGCTGGACCAGGGCGCCAAGCTGGTGGTCCTCACTCGCGGAGCGGATGGGGCGACCGGCTATACCAAAGACTTCAAGGTTTCTGTACCGAGCGAGCGCGTCACGGTGGTCGACACCGTCGGCGCCGGCGATACGTTCGATGCGGGCATTCTGGCCTCGCTGAAGATGCAGGACCTGCTGACCAAGGAAAAGGTCGCGGGCCTGGCCGAGGACGCCGTGAGCAAGGCTCTGGCTCTGGGCGCAAAGGCCGCTGCCGTCACCGTATCGCGAGCCGGTGCCAATCCGCCTTTCGCCCATGAGATCGGCCTCTAAGTCTTTGATCCCGGAACTGCCGTCGGTTCAGGCCGGCGGTGTCTGGCGTGCAAACAGGATGTGCGGACCTGCATCACCCTTGCCCGATTGCGGTGCGGCGCCGAAATAACGTGCCGCCATGCCTGCAGGGCCGAGATCCTCGATATATTGGAAGCCTATCGTCGTCAGTGCGGTCGCAAGCTCGTCCGGATCGAGCAAAGTGATCCAGGGTTCTCCGGTCGCTGCGACCTTCGCCTTCATGGCCTCTGCGCGGGCACGCCGTTCCGGCGAATAGTTTTCGAGCGGCTCGGAATAGTCGAAGACGATGCCCGTTCCGGCGCCACTCGCCACGAAACGCAGCAACGAGAAAACGGTGTGGCGCTCCAGATAGGGCACGACGCCGAGCCAGATATAAAGAGCAGGCTGGTCGAGGCGAAAGCCCTCCGCCGCCAGCCGTTCGCCAAGATCCTCGCGCTCGAAATCGACCGGCACGAAGACGAGGTCGGCAGCAAAGCCCGCGGCAGCCAACCGCTCCCGTTTCCAGGACTGGGTGGCAGGATAGTCGACCTCGAAGACCGCGAGGCCCAGATCGCGATAGGGGTTGCGCAGCCCGAGCGTATCAAGCCCGGCGCCGAGCACGACGACTTGTCTCAGACCGCGTTCGACTTCTGCGGCGAGACAATCATCCGCGAAACGGCTGCGCGCTGCAACGAACAGCCGGAACGTCCGCTCGGACGGATTGAGTGCTCGTGCGTCGGCTTCCGCCAACGCCTCTTCGTCCAGGATCACCCGAGCATAAGGGTCCCTGAAAACGGAGCCATGATCGGCAATCTGGTGGGCGGCGCGATGGCCTGCGACTGCGCGGGCCGTACGGCTGGGTTCTTTGCCTTCCATGAAACCCTCTCTCTGCGCAAAGGAAATATCTCGGCCCCCAAGGAGGGTCGAGGCATCATTTCCGGGCAGCGAGCAAGGCCTTCACCAGCCCCTGCGTCGAGGCGTCGTGGCCGGCAGCACTTTCCTTACCTTCCACGACGGGCAGCAGGCCGGTCGCCAGTTCCTTGCCGAGCTCGACGCCCCACTGGTCGAACGAGTTGATGCGGAACAGCACGCCTTCGACGAACACCCGATGTTCGTAGAGCGCGATCAGCCGGCCGAGCGCAAACGGTGTCAGCTTGTCGTGGACGAAGGTGATCGAGGGGCGGTTGCCGGTGAAGACGCGATGCGGCGCGATGAAATCGGCCTGTTTGTCGTCCATCCCCTTCGAGGTGAGCTGAGCCTTGGCCTCAGCAGCCGTACGGCCCTTCATCAGCGCTTCCGACTGCGCCAGGACGTTGGCGATCAGCAGCTCGTGCTGGTGGCGCAGATGCGGCTCGAAACTGTTGGCGGCGATCATGAATTCGGCCGGGATGACGGTCGTACCCTGATGGATAAGCTGGTAGAAGGCGTGCTGGCCGTTGGTGCCGGGTTCGCCCCAGACCACCGGGCCGGAATTGCCCTCGACCGGGGTGCCGTCGATCGTCACGCCCTTGCCGTTCGATTCCATGTCGAGCTGCTGCAGATAGGCCGGGAAGCGCAACAGCCGTTGGTCATAGGGCAGGATGGCGCGCGACGGATATCCGAGAACGTTGCGGTGATAGAAGCCGAGCAGGCCGAGCAGCATCGGCAGGTTCTGGCGCACCGGCGCGGTGCGGAAATGGGTGTCCATCGCATGAGCGCCGTCCAGGAACTTGCCAAAATTCTCACGCCCGACGGCGATCATCAGCGGCAGGCCGATCGCCGACCAGATAGAATAACGCCCGCCGACCCAGTCCCAGAACCCGAAGATGCGGTCGCTGTCGATGCCGAAGGCGGCGACCTTGTCGAGCGCGGTGGAGACGGCGCAGAAGTGATGCCCGACGGCTGCTTCCCCGAGCTTGTCGGCGATGAAGGCGCGCGCCGAGGCCGCATTGGTCATCGTCTCGATGGTCGTGAAAGTCTTGGAAGCGACGATGAGCAGCGTCGTTTCCGCATCGAGCAGCTTCAGCGTGTCGGCGATATGGGCGCCATCGACGTTGGAGACGAAATGCGCCCGCGGGCCGTCGTGGAACGGTGCGAGCGCCAGGGTGACCATGACCGGGCCGAGATCGGAACCGCCGATGCCGATATTGACGATATCGGTAATCTTTTTACCCGTTGCGCCCTTCAGCGCGCCCGAGCGGATGCCGTCGGCGAACTTGCCCATGGCGGCGAGCACGCCGTTGACATCCGGCATCACGTCCTTGCCGTCGACCAGAACAGGCGTATTGGAGCGGTTGCGCAGTGCCGTATGCAGCACGGCGCGGCCTTCGGTGAAGTTGATCGCAACGCCCGAGAACATCTCCTCGCGCTTGGCCGCTACACCGCCGGCATCCGCCAGCTTTTCGAGCAGTGCCATGATCTCGTCGTTCACGGCCGTCTTGGAATAGTCCATCAGAAGATCGTCGAAAACGGCGCTGAACTTGGCGAAACGGCTGGAATCGGCTGCAAAGGCTGCGCGGATATCCGTGGCATTGGTTTTCGCGACGGTGGACTTCAGGTCTTGGACGATGGCCTGCATGGGTGATTCCTCGGCACTCTGAACGGGATGATCGGGAACCTATTCCGTTTTGATGTCAAATCAAGCACGGCCGCGCCGACGATGCGTTTATTGTCCGACCGCCGTTCCCACGGCATTGCCGATCGAGTTGCCGAAGCGGTCGACCTGGTCCTTGTAGTTTCGGCGGGTGGCCGGATCGAAGATCGCGATCGGCGTGCTAACGGCAACGCTGGCGGCGCTGCCCACGGTCTGAGCCGTGCCGAGGGCCACGGCGCCGAGCGTCTCACCGAGCCCGACGTCCGAGTCGGTCACCGTCTGCCCGGCGATCAGTCGGTTGCCGATCAGCTTCACCACCTCCGGGCTTTCGGCGAATTTTCCGTGGTTCAGCCGGTCGCCGGTCTTCAGCGCGGTGAGGTCGAGAACCACGATGCCGGCTTTCTCGAATTCGCTGCGATAGGGCTCGACGGTCGGATCCACCTGGCCGAGCCGGTCGATATTGCCGGAAATCCGTCGCGACAGGCTGAGCGCCCGGTCGTCGCGGGAAACGAACAGAGTGAAATGCGGCCGCTTTTCGCCGATCTCGGCAAGCTGCTGACCGAACACGTCGACATCGAGGTCGGGGGAGGCGAGGATGACGTTCTGGATCTTCGGCGCCACGCGGCCGTCCCGAATTGCCATCTGGCGGAGCGCCTCGACGGTCAGCCACGATCCCATCGAATGGGCCATGACGGTGATTTCCCCGACATTCGGCTCTTTCGCCAGCCGGCGCAGCATCTCCTCCAGCGCATCGCGGGAATAGTTGGTGCTTTCCTTGTCGTAGTTATAGGCGAAGATGCTGCCGCGCGACGGCCAGGTGAACAGGACCGGAGCCACGTCGGCTTTAGAGTCGTGGACGATCTGGGCAAAGCGGTAGACGGCGTCCTCGTAGCGATTGTTGAAGCCGTGCACGAAGACGAACACCCGCCTGCTCTTGCCCAGGTGGCCCTTGAGCCAGGATTCAGCCGCCGGGGTGGCAAGCGGCGTCACGGAAACCGTCGCGAACTCCTTTGCAGGATTGGCAGGCAGCTTCGACGGCCACTGCACCTGCCCAATCTCTCGGGCCTTGTCCGGTGGGATGGAGACCGCAATCTCGGTAACGACGGGTTCCTTGCCGCGCTCGCCGGAAAACAGCACGCCGGGCGTCTCGGTCGGGCGTCGCGTGGTTGCCACCAGCACGTCGACCGTCGAGGTCCCGGCGGCCTGTGTCTGGGTCGGAATAAGCACGCCTTCGGGGCGCCCCGCACAGCCTGCAAGGACGCTCAGCACCGTGACGACGGCAATCACACGAAACGAAACTCCGGCGCGGCTTTCCAAGCGAACTCCAACATGCTTTGACCAGCCCCCACGGAAAGGGCTAATCAAGGACTGCCGCATCGTCCACCGCTAACGGTAGGATTCCGGCTTTACGACACACGCTTGGTCGTCATCTGTCGCAGCGTTGCAACGGTAGGTTAGCCGCGTAGCTCCCGCCGCAGGATCTTGCCGACATTGGATTTCGGCAGCTCGGTGCGGAATTCGATGAAGCGCGGGCGCTTGTAGCCGGTGAGGCTGGTCACGCA
Source organism: Neorhizobium sp. T25_13 (assembly GCF_002968675.1). NCBI lineage: Bacteria > Pseudomonadati > Pseudomonadota > Alphaproteobacteria > Hyphomicrobiales > Rhizobiaceae > Neorhizobium > Neorhizobium sp. T25_13. Next base: position 83,928 of record NZ_PVBI01000005.1, on the reverse strand, counting down.
ATGGGCCTTAAGGTCCGCCTCCGTCAGGTTGGGATCCTTCTTGACCACGAAGAGCTTCACGGCCTCGCCGGAATGTTCGTCCGGCACGCCGATCGCCGCACATTCCAGCACGCCGGGATGGGTCGCGACGACCTCTTCGACTTCGTTCGGATAGACGTTGAAGCCGGAGACGAGGATCATGTCCTTCTTTCGATCGACGATCTTCGTGTAGCCCTGGCGGTCCATGTAGCCCATGTCGCCGGTCCGGAAATAACCGTCCGCCGTCATGACCTTGGCGGTTTCGTCCGGGCGGTTCCAGTAACCGGCCATCACTTGCGGGCCGCGGATGCAGATCTCGCCGACATCACCGAGTTCCACCTCGGAATCGTCGTCGTTACGGATCGAGATTTCCGTGGACGAGATGGGAAGCCCGATCATGCCGCTGAATTCGGTGGCGTCGAGCCGGTTGGCGGTGGCGACCGGCGAGGTTTCCGACAGGCCGTAACCCTCGGTTATCTGGCTATGGGTCATCTTCAGCCAGCGCTCGGCGACCGGCCGCTGTACCGACATGCCGCCCCCGAACACGAGCAACAGCGAGGAGAAGTCGAGCTTCTGGAAATCCGGGTTGTTCATCAGCGCATTGAACAGCGTGTTGAGCCCGGGGAAGATGTGGATCTTGTATTTCTGCAGTTCCTTGACGAAGGCCGGAATGTCGCGCGGATTAGCGATCAGGATATTGTGGCTGCCGGTCGCAACCCCCATCAGCGAATTCACCGTCAGCGCAAAGATATGATAGAGCGGCAGGGCGCAGACGAACTGGATCTGCTCCGGGCGCGGTTTGTTGAGGAAGGCGGTTTCCAGCCACAGGGCCATCTGCTCCTTGTTGGCGAGCAGGTTGGCATGCGTGAGGATCGCGCCCTTGGAAACGCCGGTCGTGCCGCCGGTATATTGCAGGAAGGCGATATTGTGAGGCGAGACCTCGACCGGTTTCATCGTTTGCCGGGCGCCTGCGGCAATCACCTGTTTGAAGCTTCGGCTCGATGGCAGCGACCATTCCGGCACGAGCTTCTTCACCTTGCGCACGACCAGATTGACGATATGGCCCTTCAGGCCGAGCATGTCGCCCATCGTGGCGACGACCACTTGGCTGATCTCCGTCTGCGGCAAAGCCTGCTGCACGGTATGGGCAAAGTTTTCGAGAACGAAAATCATCTTGGCGCCGGCATCTTTCAGCTGGTAGGCCAGTTCGCGCGGGGTGTAGAGCGGGTTGACGTTGACGACCACCATGCCGACGCGAAGGATGCCGTATACGATCACCGGGTTCTGGAGAATGTTGGGCAGCATCACCGCCACGCGGTCGCCCTTGACGAGGCCCTGGGCCTGCAGCCAGGCGCCGATCTTGCGGCTTTCCGCTTCGAGCTGACGGTAGGTCAGCGACTTGCCCATGCTCGAAAAGGCGGGACGGTCCGCATACCGGGCGCAGCTGTCCTCGAAGAGGTCTCCAAGTGAATGATGGTGCAGCGGCGGGATCTCGGCCGGCACCGTCGGCGGATAGGAGGCGAGCCAGATCTTGGGTGGATTGGCACCGGTACGTGCGGTGACTTCGTTCATGCCGACCTCCTCTATCGTTCTTGTTGTTGTCCCGCGCTTTCCCGGCGCGTGCGGCTCAGGTCCTCCACCTTCCCGCGAACAACAGATTATGCCATGCCGCGACAGCATCAAGCCATCCGCACAGATTTAAACAGCTATCTGCCTTTGACGTAAACGTCAACGAACCCCCCGACGTTCGTATCCAGGTGTAATTGAACCGACAGCGGAACATCCCAAAGGATCGGGCGTTTTCCATCCGGTGCGAAATGCACGAGGAATCACGAAAAGGAGGTGCGCAAATGTTGCATCAAGAACCACGAGCCGGACAGGACCCCTATGTCAAGGACAGCCCATCGCTGATCGCCAGCGACAAGGTTGAAGGGACAAAGGTTTATGGCGCCGACGGCAAGCATATCGGCTCCATTGTCCGCGTGCTTCTCGAAAAGCGCGGCGGTCGCGTCGGTTATGCGGTCCTCAGCTTCGGCGGCTTTCTGGGTATCGGCGACGACTACTACCCGCTGCCCTGGGAAAAGCTTCGTTACGACGAACAGCTCGATGGCTACCGCATCGACTTGACCAAGGAGCAGATCACCGGCGCCCCGCGTTACCGCGATCTCGATGACGATACCTGGTACAACGACAAGGGCCGGACGATCTACGACTATTACGGCATTCCGCCGTACTGGATGTAAGCGTTCCGCCAATGGAACTCCGGAGGCTCCGCGTTGCGGGGCCTCTTTTCGTTTATTTAATTCCTCCTGATGCAAGGTCCTCGCGACAAGGGGACGGCGATGACGGGAAAGACGGAAGCGGGCACGGTCCGCGATTTCGAGCGCGGTGATATCGAGGCTGTAGCGCAGCTTTTCCAGGAGACGTTCCGCAAAACGAATGCGCCGTCGCCCTCATTGATCGCCTATCTGGAAGAAGCCTTTTTCGATCATCCCTGGGCGGAGCCCGATATCCGTTCGAAGGTCTTTGCCGGCACTGGTGGAAGGGTCTCCGGTTTTATCGGCGTCTTTCCGTCGCGGCTGGAACTTGAAGGCCGGCCGCTTCGGGCAGCCTTTGCCGGTTCAATGATGGTCCAGAACCCGAAGGAAAATCCACTCGCAGGCGCACGGCTGCTGCGCTCCTTCCTCGCCGGTCCGCAGGATATCTCGCTGACCGAGACCGCCAATTCCACGGCGCTCGGCATGTGGCAGAAGGCTGGCCATCCGCTTGATCCTGGCTACAGCATGAATTGGCTGCGCATCCTGCGTCCGGCGTCCGCAGCGGTCGAGGTCCTGGCCAGGCGGTTGCGTCCCGCGGCCCTCCTGCGTCCCCTCGGCCGGCTCGCCGACCGTGGCTCGGCTCTGGTCCGTATGACGCCTCTTCGGCCGGCCGAACGCAGCGCCTCGAAGATCACGTTCCGCGATGTCACCCGCGAGGAGTTCGGCACGGCGCTTCTGACGCTTGTCTCGAACTATCCTCTTCGCCCGCGCTGGGATGATCGTTCATTGGGGTGGTTCTTGGATCAGGCGGAAAACAAGCGGAATTTCGGCTATCCGGAATGGCGCGTCGGCTTTGCTCCCGACGGACGACCGGTTGCGGCCTATGTCTATTTCGCCGGTCCCGGCGAGATCGCTTGGCTGCTGCAGGCCTTGTCGGCGCCGAACGCGGCAGCGGAAATGGTCGACGACCTGTTTGCCCACGCTTACGAAATGGGATGCTCCGGCATACGCGGCGGCGGGCATCCATGGCTGATCCCGACGCTGATGAGCCGCAAGACGATTTTCTACGGCCGATCGTTCTTTGTCGCGCAGGCGCGCGACAAGAGCCTGCTGGAGCCAATCAGGTCTGGCCAGGCGCTGATCAGCGGCCTTGCCGGTGAAAGCTGGACGCGCCTGATCGGCGACCGGTTCGACTGAGCTTTCTCAGCCGAGCCCACTTAACCGAGCATAGTCACCGGTTCGGCATGCAGATATTCCGCCACCTTCCGCTTCGAGGCGATATTGCGCCAGACGGCATCGACTTCATCAGGCGCCAGCCCAGCAGCCTCGCCGACCTCTTCCCGCGCAATCCCGTTGTCGAGCCCGTAGAGGCAGAGATCCATCCGGTCATAGGGAAGCGAGAAGTAATACTCGTCCTGGCCCTGCGGCAGCGACCATGTGTCCGTCGTCGGCGGGCGCCGGCGAATGTCCGCCGGCACGCCGAGCGCTTCGGCAAGCTGGTAGACCTGGCTCTTGTAGAGATGCGCGATCGGCTTGAAGTCCGCGGCGCCATCGCCGTTCTTCACGAAGAAGCCCTGATCGTATTCGAGCCGGTTCGGCGTGCCGGCGACGGCAAAGTTCAGCCGGTCGGCATGATAATACTCGATCTGCTTGCGGGTACGCTGTTTCATGTTGGCGGCCGCGATCATGCCCAGATAGACCTCGAGCGGCATGCGATGGCGGCTTTGTTCGCCAGCCGGATTGGCGACCACCAGCCAGGAAATATTGTAGCCGCGGCCGGTCAGCGCATTCTCCAGCACCACCTTGCAGCCCCAGCCTTCGGAAAATTCCGGGACGATCTGGCGGATGAAGCCGTCGCGGCGGGTATAGCAGCCGGCTGCGGCAAGCGCCGGGCCGATATCTTCGAGCACGGTCTCCACGCCGACCGTTTCCGCCAGCGCCTTGCCGAGCTTCAGGCTGTCCGGATCGGAATCGTGCTCCGGCATGAAGATGCCCGTCACCTTGCCCGGACCGAGCGCGCGGGCGCAGAGAGCCGCGGTGACGCTGGAATCGATACCGCCGGACAAGCCGAGCACCGCGCCGCGCTTGCGCAAATCCTTCAGCACCGTCGCGCGCAGCCAGCCGCAGATGCGCTCGATCTCGGCCTCCGCATCGAGCTTCAGCGTCTCGGCCGAGAATTTTCCCGCCCTTTGGGCCTGCTTCAGGCTCTGGATCATGCGACATTCCCCCGTGTGACTGTGTTTGTTTCATCCGCGCCGAGCCGGATCTTGCCGGTCGTCGTGCGCGGCAGCGCGTCGCGGAACTCGACGCTTTTCGGCACCATGTAATCTTCGAGCAGCTGAGCGCAGTGGCGGATGATTTCCCGCTCGGTAAACGTCATGCCGTCCTCCACCACCACATAGGCGCGGACGACCTGGCCGAAGATCGGATCGTCGATGCCGCCCACTGCCGCTTCCTTGATGCCGGGCAGCGCATAGAGGGCGCGCTCGACTTCCTGCGGGCTGACCTTTTCTCCGCGTGTCTTGATGATGTCGTCGCGCCGGCTGACGAAATAGAGAAAACCGTCCGCATCCATTTGGAAGAGATCTCCGGTGTGCAGCCGCCTGCCGCCCGCAACCGGCGAAAGTGCCCTTGCCGAGGTCAGGCCGTTGCCCCAGTAACCGGACATCACATGCGGCCCCTCGACGACAAGTTCGCCGATCGTGCCCGGAGGGGCGGGCCGTCCGTCCTCGTCGATCACGAAAGCGTTGGTGCCGGGAATGGCGCGGCCGACCGAAAGCGGCCGGCGGGAGACCTCTTCAGGCGGCAGGTAGGTGGCACGCAGACATTCCGTCTGGCCGTACATCAGGAAAAGCCGGATATCCGGGAAAAGCTGCTGAAGCCGCTCGACAAGGGCCGGCGGCATGGCCGCGGCGGCGCTGGTGATGGTGCGCAGATGTGGCAGGAAACCCGGCTCCAGATCCTTCATGCCGGTAATCAGGGCGGCCATCGGCGGCACGAGCGGGAAACCCGTCGCCTTCACCTCCGCCAGCCGTTCGAGGATCTTCCGCGGAAAGGCGAAGCTCTTTTCGAGAACCAGCGTACCGCCGGCCATCACCATCGTCACCACCTGCGTGATGCCATAGCCGAAGGACAGCGGCAGGACGCTGAGCACGATGTCCTCGGACGTATTGCCGAGATAGGCAACGATCGCTTCGCAGGCGGCGCCGACATTGGCGTGGGTCAGCATGACGCCCTTCGGCTGGCCGGTGGAGCCCGAGGTGTGAAGCAGCAGCGCCAGCGCTTCGGTGTTGTCGAATTTCCCGAGTGGTACCGAAACCTCGTCGCGGACCAGATCTTCGAACCGCAATCCATGACCGAGATCGTCGCCGGTATCCGCCTGGGCGACGATCGTCAGCGGCTGCATCTTCGCCATGGCGATGGCCGAATTCATGGTTGCCCGCTGACGGGCATGGGTGATGACCGCGGAAGCCTCGGTGCTGGTGAGAATGACAGAGAGCTTTTCCGCCTTGATCGACGGATAAAGTGGGCAGGGCACGGCACCCGCCTTCCAGAGGCCAAAAAAGCTGACCACCGCCTCATGGCTGTTGTCCAGCACCATCAGCACCCGGTCACCGGGCTTGATGCCGCCGCCGGCAAGGCTTGCGGCGAGGCGATCGGACAAGGCATCGAGTTCTGCGTAGGTCAGCCGGACGTCGCCCGCGATGAGCGCGAGCTTTGTCCCGAAACGTCTGGCACTATCGCGGAGCCTGGCCTCTATGCGCACCGGCGCAGCCTCAGGCCGCTGCCAGCTTGATCGACAGGTAGCTCGTCATGTTGTCGATACTGTCGAGGTTTTCCGGAACGATTTCATCGTCGGCGACGGTGATGCCGTAGGTCTGCTCCAGGAAGGCGATCAGTTCGAGCACGCCGGTGGAATCGATCACGCCGCTTTCGAGCAGCGACTGGTTGTTGGAAACCTGCGCGTCGGCCCTGAAAAGAAAATTTTCCGCGATGAACTCGCGCACGCTGTTTTCGATTGCTTCCGCCATCGACGGCCCTCTCCACAAATGGTTTTTGCCGCGCGAATGCGGGCGCGGTCGATTGAGAGGGCATCTTCCAGACTATCCCTGAACGTTTTGCTAATTTGTAAAACGCTTTTGTCCACAAGCTTAACCGCATCCAAATGCCGCCCTCGACGTTGATGCATCCATGAAGATCGCGACCTTCAATGTGAACGGCGTCAACGGGCGCCTCGGCCTTCTCCTGGAATGGCTTGAGGAGGCGACACCGGACGTGGTCTGTCTGCAGGAGCTGAAGGCGCCGCAGGAGAAGTTTCCGACAAAGGCGATCGAGAAGGCGGGTTACGGCGCAGCCTGGCACGGCCAGAAAAGCTGGAACGGCGTCGCAATCCTTGCCCGCGGTGCCGATCCTATCGAGACGCGTCGGGGCCTGCCGGGCGATCCGGAGGACCTTCACAGCCGCTATATCGAAGCCGCGGTGCAGGGCGTACTGATCGCCTGCCTCTATGCTCCGAACGGCAATCCCGCCCCAGGGCCGAAGTTCGCCTACAAACTTGCCTGGTACGAGCGGTTTCTGGTGCATGCTCAGGCGCTGCTGGAAACAGGTGCGCCCATCGTCCTTGCCGGCGACTATAACGTCATGCCGACCGATCTCGATGTCTACAAACCGGAACGCTGGCGGGATGACGCGCTGTTCCGGCCGGAGGTACGAGAGGCTTTCTCCCGGCTGCGGGAACAGGGCTGGACCGACGCGATCCGCAAGCTGCACCCGGGCGAGCGCATCTATACGTTCTGGGATTATTTCAGGAACGCCTGGGGCCGAGACGCCGGCCTGCGGCTCGACCACCTGTTGCTCAGCCCCTCGATTGCCGACCGGTTGCAGGCAGCCGGCGTAGACCGCCACATTCGCGGCCGCGAACATGCGAGCGACCACGCGCCGGCCTGGATCGAACTCGGCGACTAGGTGAGATCGATCGCCATCTCGGACTGGGTGAGGCTACTTTTCCGCCAGCCGATCCGCCGCATGAAGCGGTCGACCAGGCCCTCCGGCACGTTTTCGATGATGAAGAGCCGGCGGCCCGGATAACGGGCGGCGAGAGCATCGGTCAGCGACCGGCCAAACCCCTGCCGGCGATGGGCGGGATCGACCGCGAGGCCGAGGAGCCGGATATCCTTGCCCAAGTCATCCAGGAGCACGGCCGCCTTGTCATCGAGCGCGAACCCTTTCAGCGGCGCGCCGGCACTCTCGAAACTCCGGGGATCCGTCTGCCAGGAGAGACCGGCATCGGCGAACTTTGCGAGCATCGCCGCGGCCGTCTTCAGGTCGCTTTCCTTGGCCGGCACCACATCCGGAGCGGCAAGCTTGCGGCTGCGGCCGAAGCCCACAAGTTTGCGGGTAATCACGAAGCCGAGCGACAGATAGAGATCGCGCGCCCGCTCATTGGTGTTGATCACCTCGAGGATGAGTTTTCGGTCGCCGCGCGCCTTCGCCGCATCGATGGCGCTGAGCATCACGCTGCGTCCGAAACCGCGGCCGCGGATCGTCGGCCCCATGCCGATCGCGCCGACCCGCGAAAGATCGCCCCGCCGGCCGATCAGCAGAATGCCAGCCGGCTTTTCGCCGTCGAAATAAACGAAGCTCTCGTCAAGATCGACATGATCGCGTTCGATGCGCAACTGCAGCGACGGGACCGTCACATTCATCGGCACCACATAGCCCGAAAAGCCGGCGGCAAAACCTTCAGCCGCCTCTTCCAGGCTGCAATCCGACAAGCGGCGATGGGAAATGGCGGATGTCATGACCTCTCTCCCGAGCGTGTTGCCTCAGAGCACGTTGGACGGCGAGCCCTTTTGGAAATTCTCGACATGGGTGATGACCTGCGCCCAGAGCGTCTGCATCGCCTCGTCGCTCGCCCAGGCCACATGCGGGGTAAGGATGAAGTTCGGCCGTTCCAGGATCGTCAGCAGCGGATTGTCCGGTGCCGGCGGCTCCTTGGTCAGCACGTCGAAACCGGCGCCGCCGATCAGGCCCTCGTCGAGCGCGGTCACCAGATCGGCCTCGTTCACCAGGCCGCCGCGGGCGGTATTGATGATCAGCGGATGCCGCTTCATCTTTCGGAACTCGGGCAGGCCGATGAGGTCGCGGGTCGCCGGCGTCAGCGGCATGTGGAAGGTGATGATGTCAGACGTTTCCAGCACCTCGTCGAAGGCGGTGTAGCCGGGCTCGACCTTTTCCGCATCTTTCCGGGCCGCGAAGATGACCTTCATGCCGAACGCCTCGGCGATCTTCGCCACCGACTTGCCGAGCGTGCCGCGGCCGAAGATGCCGAGCGTCGAACCGGCCAGATCCTTGATCGGATGGTTGAAGAAGCAGAACTGGTTGGCGCGCTGCCATTCGCCGGCGATCACGTCCTGGCGGAAACCGACGATCGAACGGCGCAGCGCGAAGATCAGGCCGAATGTATGCTCCGGCACGGTGTTGACCGCATAACCGCGCACGTTGGAGACGGTGATACCGCGCTCCTTGGCGAAGGCGAGGTCGATCACGTCGTAGCCGGTCGCGGCGACCGCAATCATCTTCAGCTTCGGCGCATTGGCGATCAATTGCTCGCGCACCGGCGCCTTGTTGGTGATGACGATATCGGCATCCGCGATACGGGAAGCTACGTCCTCCGGCGCCGTCTTGCCGTACTCTACCCATTCATGAGCGAACGCGGGCCGGGTGATCGTCACCGAAGGTCCGATCGTGTCGCGGTCCAGAAACACGACCTTCATCGCGAAAATTCCTGCATGATTTGAAACTCCTCCCAATCGAACCCACGGCGGCCGAAGCTCTGGCCGCAATGGATTTCTCGTATATCATCCCGCCCGCCGACCGGAAGGCAAAAGTGCGGAGAATGGCATGGGTGAAGTGTTGACGCTCGATTGCGTCGTCATCGGCGGCGGCGTGGTGGGGCTGGCGGTGGCCCGCGAACTGGCGATTGCCGGCCGCGAGGTCGTGCTCCTGGAAGCCGAGCCGATGACCGGCAGCATCACCTCTTCCCGCAACAGCGAAGTCATCCACGCCGGGCTCTATTACCCGACCGGCAGTCTCAAGGCCGAACTTTGCGTCGCCGGGAAGGAAAAGCTCTACGATTACTGCCGCGACCGACATATTCCGCACAAGAGATGCGGCAAGCTGGTCGTCGCCTCGAACGAGGCCGAAGTCGCCTATCTCGAAAAGCTGCTGAAGCAGGCGCAAGCCAATGGCGTCGACGATTGCCGGTTGATCGACGGCACCGAACTTGCCCGCCTCGAGCCACAGATCACGGGCTTTGCAGCACTCGTCTCCCCCTCGACCGGCATCATCGACAGCCACGGCCTGATGGAAGCCTATATCGCCGACATCGAAGCGCATGGCGGCAGCGTCGTGCTGAACTCGCCCGTCCTTGGCGGCGGGCTTCTATCCGATACGGTGCGGCTTTCGGTCGGCGGCCGCGATCCCGTAGAGATCGAGGCGAACCTGGTGGTCAACTCGGCCGGCTTAAGCGCCTGGGCGATCTCCGAAAGCATGATCGGCCTCGACAGGAGAACGATCCCCGAGCGCCACTATGCAAAAGGCTGTTACTTCTCGCTGACCGCCCGCGCGCCGGCGGAACGGCTGATCTACCCAGTGCCGGAGACCGGCGGGCTCGGCGTCCACCTGACCCTCGATCTCGCCGGCCAGGCGCGGTTCGGCCCGGATGTCGAATGGGTGGAGACGATCGATTACGACGTCGATCCCCGCCGTGCCGAAAAGTTCTATGGAGCGATCCGCCGCTACTGGCCAAATCTGCCGCACGCCGCCCTGCAGCCGGCTTATTCGGGCATGCGGCCGAAAGTAGTCGGTCCGAACGGGGGAGGGGCCGGCGACTTCATCATTCAGGGGCCTGAAACGACCGGCCACCCGGCCTATGTCGCGCTTTACGGCATAGAAAGCCCTGGCTTGACTGCCTCCATGGCGATCGCAGAGAGAGTGGCGCGCCTGACCTCGCGATGAGGGCAGGCGCTGGCCGCCTCAAAACGCCGCGCGCTTGTCGTGCTTTGCGAGCCGGGTGAGCAGATAGTCAACTTCGGCCTTGGCGGTGGCAGACAGCATCTGCGCCGGTTTGCGCTGCGCATCCGAGGTGATGACGCCGCGCCGTTTCAGCACGTGCTTGCGGATCGCCAGGCCGATGCCGGCCTGCTGCTCGTAGCGGATCAATGGCAGATGCGCATCGAACAGGTCATGCGCCTCGTCGCGTTTGCCGGCGGCAAATAGGCCGATCAGTTCCGTCAGCATGTCGGGGAAACCGTAGCCGGTCATTGCGCCGTCGGCACCGCGTTCCGGTTCGAAATCGAGGAACATGCCGCCATTGCCACAAAGGATCGAGAAGGCGCGCAGTTCGCCCGCCTTCTGCATGGCGCGCAGCCTCGACACCTTTTCAAGCCCCGGCCAGTCCTCGTGCTTCAGCATCAGGCAGGACGGGTGGTTGGTGATGATCCTGGCGATCACGCCCGGCGACATGACGACGGTGAGCGTCAGCGGATAATCCTGCAGCACCCACGGCACGTCGTCGCCGACCGCTTCGACGGCGCCGGCGAAATAGCTGACGATCTGGTCGTCGGTGCGCAACGCAGGCGTCGGGGCGATCATCACGCCGGCAGCGCCCATGTCCATCGCATTGCGTGCCAGCGACCGCATGCCCGCAAAGCCCGGCGCCGAGACGCCGACGATGATCGGAATTTTGGCGCGAGAGACGACCCGTTTGATGATGGCGCGGCTTTCGTCCGGCTCCATCTTCGGCGCCTCGCCCATGATCCCGAGAATGGTGATGCCGGTGCAGCCGCTCTCTTCATAAAAATCCGTCAGCCGATCGATCGAGGCAAAATCGATCGATCCGTCTTCGAAAAACGGCGTGGTGGCGATGGCGTAGACGCCTTTGGTCTCGATCCCGAAGGTCATTATTGGGCGTCCTTCCAGGCCTGATAGCGGGCTTTTGTTTCGGCGTTCATCGGATAGAGGCCGGGCAGCGGCACGCCCCGGTCGACCTCGGTCATGATCCAGCCTTCCATCCGTTCCTGTTCCGGCGCCTCGGCGACGACCGCGTCGAGCAGCTTGGCCGGGATCAGCACCGCGCCGTCATCATCCACGACGACGATATCATCCGGAAAAACGGCAACGCCGCCGCAGGAGATCGGCTCCTGCCAGCCGACGAAAGTGAGGCCCGCGACGGAAGGCGGAGCAGCGATACCATCGCACCAGACCTTCATGCCACTGCCGAGCACGCCTTCGGCATCACGCATCACGCCGTCGGTCACAAGCCCTGCCACGCCGCGCTTCGCCATCCGGGAGCAGAGAATATCGCCGAAAATGCCGGCGTCGGTAACGCCGAGCGCGTCAGCCACCGCCACGCAGCCTTCCGGCATGGCCTCGATCGCCGCGCGGGTGGAGATCGGCGAAGCCCAGCTTTCCGGCGTCGCGAGATCCTCGCGGGCGGGCACGAAGCGCAGTGTGAAGGCCGGCCCCACGACGCGGCCCTGGCCCGGCTTCAGCGGCTTGGTGCCGCGCATCCAGACGTTGCGCAGGCCCTTTTTCAAAAGCACCGTGGTCAGCGTGGCGGTGGAGACACCTTTCAGCGTCTCGATGATCTTGGGGTCCAGCGGCATGAATTCTCCTTGGGAATCTTGAATGCCGCCTTCGCAGGCGGCGGGCGATATTCGGTCGCGACTTCTTGTTCGTCAAGGAACTAACGCCCCCGTCGTCATTGACACGACAGCCGTCTGTCGAGGTATAACGTCTTTCAACACTGACACATGGGAGGATGAGACAGTGCTTTTTCCAACGACACTCGTAGGCAGTTATCCGCAGCCGGAATGGCTGATCGACCGCGCCAAGCTTGCGGGCCGTTTCCCGCCGCGCGTCCGCGCCAGGGAACTCTGGCGCATCCCCCAGGAATACCTCGCCGAGGCACAGAACGATGCGACGATCATGGCGATCAAGGCGCAGGAGGAAGCTGGCCTCGACATCATCACCGATGGCGAAATCCGCCGCGAGAGCTATTCCAACCGCTTCGCGACCGCGCTGGAAGGCGTCGATCTCGACAATCCGGGCTCGGCGCTTGATCGTTCCGGCCACCCAAACCCCGTTCCGCGCATTACCGGCAAGATCCGCCGCAAACACGCGGTCGAGGCCGAGGACGTGAAATTCCTGCGCAGCCACACGGACCGCAAGATCAAGATCACCGTTCCCGGCCCCTTCACCATGTCGCAGCAGGCCCAGAACGATTTCTACAAGTCGGAAGAAGAAGCCGCCTACGATTACGCCGACGCGGTGAACGCCGAGATCCGCGATCTCTTTGCCGCTGGCGCCGACGTGGTGCAGATCGACGAGCCCTATATGCAGGCCCGGCCGCAGAAGGCGGAACAGTATGGTCTCGCGGCGCTCAACCGGGCGCTCGACGGCGTTCAGGGCACGACGGCCGTGCATATCTGCTTCGGTTATGCGGCCATCATCCACGAGCGGCCGTCAGGCTATTCCTTCCTGACCCAGCTTTCGGGCTGCTCCTGCCATCAGGTGTCGCTCGAAACGGCGCAGTCGAACCTCGATTGCTCGACGCTGACCGGCCTTTCCGGCAAGACGCTGATGCTCGGCGTCATCGACCTGTCGGACATGAATATCGAGACTCCGGAAACCGTCGCCGACCGCATCCGCCGGGCGCTGCCTTACGTCGAGGCGAAGAACATCATAGTCGCGCCCGATTGCGGCATGAAATACCTGCCCCGCGAGGTCGCCTTCGGCAAGATGAAGGCGATGGTCGAGGGCGCCAAGATCATGCGCCGGGAACTCGGCGAGACTGCCTGATCTTCCAATTGAGTGCGTGGATAACAGGGGCGATTGCCACGGCAATCGCCCTTTGTTTTGCGGTCTTGGCGTCTGAGCACACGCGATTCGGAGATATGTATCCCAAATATGTAAATTTTGACCATTGCTGGCTTATAATCCGGTCTATTGTATCCCAAATAAAATCGATGTATACATTGCGGAAGAGGATTTTCGGCTTGCGGTTGGCGAACTGCCCCACACAGGCTGGTCCGATAGGAAGATCATGACGACCCTTGTTCTCATACCCGGACTTGTATCGGACGCGATCGTCTGGGCGCCCTTGGCCGAAGCGGCGTCTGGCGTCATGCCGGTTCATCACGCCGATCTCTCTGGCGGCGCATCGATCACCGGTATGGCTCGAACGCTTCTCGACGAGACGGATGGCGATATCGTTGCTGTCGGCCACTCGATGGGCGGGCGTGTCGCCCTGGAGATCGCTCGCATGGCGCCGGATCGGGTTCGCGGCCTTGTGCTGGCCAATACGGGGCATCATCCAAAGCGCGAAGGCGAGGAATTCAAGCGTCAGCAGATGATCGATCTCGGCAACCGCAGCATCGAGGACCTGGCGCAGCAATGGTTGCCGCCGATGCTCGATCCGGCCCGCGTGGGTGACAAGGACCTGATCGAACGCCTCCACGCCATGGTCCTCAGGGCAGGCTCGCAGGTTCATGAGCGCCAAATCCGCGCCCTTATCGGTCGCCCGGATGCCAGCGCCTATATCGCCGATCTTCGTTGTCCCATCCTGCTTGTCGCCGCTCGCCAGGACGGCTGGAGCCCGATCGCCCAGCACCAGGAAATCGCCGACGCGGCGCCGGATGCCGAGCTCGTCATCATCGAAAATGCCGGGCACTTCGCTCCCGTGGAGCGACCCGTGGAAACCACCGCCGCCATCACCGAATGGCTGGCGCGCAGATTTGGAGAACCTCAATGAGTGAAGCAGCAGCTACGATACCGGATACACCGCTCTTCGACCGGGCAGGCTCGATCCGCGGCTACCGGATCAACAAGATGGCGATGGCGCTTGGCCAGCCCGCCAACCGCGCAGCCTTCAAGGCTGACGAAGAGAGCTATCTCGACAGTTTCGGCCTGAGCGCCCACGAAAAGTCGGCGGTCATGGCTCGTGACTGGCACGAGATGGTCCGCCTCGGCGGCAATCTCTTTTTCATCCTGAAGATTTCCGCGGTCGATCCGACCCCGATCACCAGGATCGGTGCGGCCCAGGCCAGCATGGAACACGAAGACTTCCTGCATCTGAGACTGGGAAAAAAGCGCAATGGCTAAGATCATCGGTGGGCTTGGAACGAGCCACGTTCCCTCGATTGGTGCTGCCCTCGACAAGGGACTGCGCAACACGCCGGACTGGAAGCCGTTCTTCGACGGTTACGAAGTTGGCAAGCAGTGGATGCGGGACGCCAAGCCCGATATCGCTGTCGTCGTCTTCAACGATCACGGCAATACCTTCTTCCTCGACCGCGTGCCGACCTTCGCCGTCGGCGTTGCCGAAACCTACAACCCGGTCGATGAAGGCTGGGGACCGCGCGCCATTCCGGCATTCGAAGGGGCGGTCGATTTCTCCTGGCATTTCGTCGATAAGCTGGTCGAGCGCCATTTCGACCCGATGGTCTGCCGCGAGATAGAGGTGGATCACGGCCTGCAGGTGCCGATGGAACTGTTCTTCGGCCGGCCGGAAGCCTGGCCGGTGAAGGTCCTGCCGATCTGGGTCAATACCATCCAGTATCCGATCCCGACCCCACAGCGCTGCTGGGAAATGGGCAAGGTCCTGCGCGAAGCGATCGAGAGCTGGCCGGGCGACGAACGCGTCGTCATTCTCGGCACCGGTGGCCTGTCGCATCAGTTGCAGGGCGCCCGTGCCGGCTTCATCAACCAGGCGGCCGATCGCGCCTGGCTGGACGGCATCGCCAGCAATCCGGAACCCTATCGCGCCATGAGCCGCGAAGACTATGTGGAACAATTCGGCTCCGAAGGCGCCGAACTGATCATGTGGCTCGTCATGCGCGCCGCGATGAACAGCGACGTCAATCTCATCCACAAGCACTACCACGCCCCGGCATCGATGACCGGCGCCGGCATGGTCGTGCTGGAAAATGCGGCCTGATCCGATGTTTTTCCTGATGCGCTGCCTGCACAATGAAGGCCAGGATGCCGCCCGCGATACCCACCGCCCGTCGCACCGGGCCTGGGTCCAGTCGGGCGGTGAAGGCCTTGCCGCGGTCCTGATCGGCTCGGCCCTTGTCGACGAGGGCGGTTCGTCGCTTGGCAATTTCGGCATCCTGGAGGCCGCGAGCCTCGAAGAGGCGCAGGCTTTTGCGCAAGGCGATCCCTTCAATCGTGCCGGGATCGTTTCGGCGATCGAGCTGACGCAGCTGCCGGACACGTTCCAGGCGGCTCGGATCAGCGATCCGATGACCCCGCGAAAGAACGGCTAATCCATTTCGGCCAATAAAAAGCCCGCCATCCGGCCAGGATGGCGGGCTTTTCGTCATGTCGTTCAGTCCCCGATCGTCTCATGGGCATCCGCCTTGCCCTCGGCCCAATATCCGGCGGCCTTGATCCAGGCGAGCGGATATCCGCGCTTCTCGACCAGATAGGCTCGAACTGCACGGGCGACCGAAGCTTCGGCGGCGACCCAGACGAAGGTCTCGGGCTGAAGCGCGATCGTCTCGAGTACGGAGATCAGCCCGGAGGCGTCCGTGGCGCGGGAAAGAGGGCGGTGCACCCAGAGCGTCTCCAGCGACGCCGGCGTCTCGAAGACCTGTTCTTCTTCAGGCCCGGTGACCAGCCCGATACTCGTGATCACGGCGTCTTCGCCCGCCTCCTCGATACGCCGCCCCATCGCCGGAAGCCCGGTCTCGTCGCCGATAAGCAGCCAGCGGTTCACGCCCGAGATGACGGCTGAACCTCGCGGACCGCCGATCGACAACGTGCTGCCCGGCTCGGCATCAAGCGCCCATCGCGTGGCGGGACCGGCATCGTGGACGGCGAAATCGAGCACCAGCGACCTGGCGTTCTGATCGTACCGCCGGGGTGTATAGTCACGGCGCTCCGGTTCCCCGGCATCGGCCGGCAGGAATATCTTGACGTGGTCGTCCGGCGCAGCGCTGACGAAATCCGAAAGATCCCCGCCGCTGAGCGTGATGCGCAGCATCTGCGGCGTGATACGCTCGACGGTTTCGACCGTCAGCACGCGACGCTTGAGTTCGTGACGAATGCGCTCGATCTTGGGGGCGGAGGAAGTCTGGTCCTGGGTCGTAAGGTCGTTCATCTAAATCCTTTCACGGGATGTCGATATCGACCTGCCGGACACAGCCGCGCAGACCGAAACCGGCAATGCCCGGTCGATCAGCGCGTTGAGTGACGTTAACGCTTACGTGCGAAGCCTTGCGGCAATCGCAGTGTGAGCTTTAGGTAGGCGGGCAAAGCCCCGACGGCAAGGGTTGGCGAGCGTCAATTCCGGCAATTTTGCCAGTTGGGAAACTGCAAACAGCCGTCGTCAAGGTGATCGTCTTCGCAGCGATGGCCTCGACATCCACCTTCCCTGCACCAGATACCTCCGATCGTTCAGCCTTTGTGAAGGACTGGCGGCCAATGTGCTGCGATCCCTGGGCGATTCGCCCGACAATATGGAGATGGCATGACGCTGCTGCAATTCCCCGCCGATCGGCGCACCGCTGACGTAAAACGTTGCGCCGAAGCGCTTCTGCGGCTTCACGGCGAACAAGCGAACCGTTTCTGGAGATCGGAAATGGCCAGTTTCGCGGCAGTTCTCAGAGCCCAGGGCGTGGCAGACGAGGAAATCTCCCGCCAGGCCGGCCTGTTCATGCACGCCGTCCAGATGCAGCTCCAAAACGATTGCCTCAACGACGAAACGAGCCTTGTGGCAGGTTGACGCCCGCCGGCCTTCTGGCCGACCGATATCGGTGACGCAGGGGTACGGAAAAATTGGAAGATAACTGGTGCCGCTTGCAGGACTCGAACCTGCGACCCCATCATTACGAATGATGTGCTCTACCACCTGAGCTAAAGCGGCACGGGCAGCGGCCGGTTTTGCCGGGGCTGCGAGTGATGCGGCTGATACAGGCAATGACCTGCGATTTCAAGCCGGGTTTTGGGCTTCTCGACGATTTTCCTGAAAAGACGGTTATTATCCAGCCGTTAGTTCAGACCGTAAGGCGCTCGCGCGCCGCCCGGTATTCGCTTTCCAGCCGGTCGACGAGTTCCGCGACCGGAACCACCGCCTTGACCGCGCCGACGCCCTGGCCTGCCCCCCAGATCTCCTTCCACGCCTTCGGCCCGCTGACCGCCTGGTCGAAGTCCATCTTGGACGGATCGGCGACCGGGAGGGCGTCCGGGTCCATGCCGGTGGCGGTGATCGAACCCTTGAGGTAGTTGCCGTGGATGCCGGTGAAATAGTTGGAATAGACGACGTCGGCAGCATTCGAATCGACGATCATCTGCTTGTAGCCATCGACGGCGCGCGCCTCCTTCGTGGCGATGAAGGGCGAGCCGATATAAGCCATGTCGGCGCCCATGGCTTGGGCGGCAAGGATGCCGCCGCCGGTGGCGATCGCCCCGGCGAGCAGCAGCGGCCCGTCGAACCATTCGCGAATTTCCTGCACCAGCGCGAAAGGAGACAGCGTGCCGGCATGCCCGCCGGCGCCGGCAGCGACCGCGATCAGCCCGTCGGCGCCCTTGCGGATCGCCGAATTGGCGTGGCGGTTGTTGATAATGTCGTGCAGCACGATGCCGCCATAGGAGTGTACGGCGGCATTCACCTCCGGCACGGCTCCGAGCGAGGAGATGACGATCGGTACCTTGTATTTCACGCACATCATCAGGTCGTGCTCCAGGCGCTTGTTGGAGGTATGGACGATCTGGTTGACGGCAAAGGGAGCGGCAGGCCTCTCGGGATTGGCAGCGTTATAGGTGGCGAGATCCTCGGTGATCATGGCCAGCCACTCGTCGAGTTGGCTTTCCGGCCGCGCGTTGAGCGCCGGGAAAGCGCCGACGACGCCTGCCTTGCATTGCGCCAGTGTCAGTTCCGGATGAGAAATGATGAACAGCGGCGACGCGACCACGGGCAGGCGGAGCCTGTCCTTGAGGACTGCTGGAAGCATGGATCAAAAACCTCCCGATTGACCTTTACGCAAACGTAAATCCGTCTACCAGATCGCGGGAGGCTCGAAAAGCCGGTGGAAAGATTTTCGAAGCAGATCTCCGCAATGCCCGGCAGGGCCGCCGACATATCCTGTCCTTATTTTTCGCCATGGTGCAGTCGAAGGCGGTGCTTGCAGTTCCGCGGCGGAGGGGTTACCGAAACGTAAACTCCCGCGCGGTGGGAATGACGATGAAGAAGGACCGGCAGTGAGCGGTTTGGAAACGGCCATCAGAAACGCACTGGATCGCTCGAACCGGGCGGACCGGGAGATCAGGGCGCGTATTTATCAGTCGGCGCGCCAGGCACTGGATGCCGGCCTTCGCAAGCAAGGCGTTACCGACCGGTTGATCATCATGCAGCAGCATGAACTCCTGGAGCGGAAGATCCACGAGATCGAAATGGCGGAAGTCGAGCGCCTGGTGGAACCCGCGCCAGGACCCGCCGTGGAGCTCGAACCTGAGCTGCCATACGCCGCGGAACCCATGGCGGTGGAATCTCCGGTCATGCCGGCCAGCCCGCGGCCGGAAGCGCCGCAACGGCCGGCGGCACCTTCGCCTGTCGCGCCGTCCATCGATACCGTTTCGGGTGAGACGCGCGCTCCATCTGCTGCTGCTATGTCCTCCGGCGATCTCGGCGGCGTCAGCCCCGCGCGCGGCGAGCGGATCGAAGCCGAGCCATTCCAACCGGAACCTCCGGCGAAAGCTGCAAAGCCGGGCAAGCCGAACAAGAACGCCCGCCCGTCCTCCGATAGCGGCCTGGACGTTCCCCCGGAACGGGCCGCCAAACCGCGAAAGCGTCGGGGTTTCTTGTCGCATCTCCTGACCTGGGTCATCACCCTTGGCGTGGTCGGCGGCGCCTGCTGGTGGTTCTATCAATCCGGTCTGGTGCAGTCGATCGTCGAGGAAGCGATGAAGTCGGCCGACCGCTCGGTCGCCGGCCAGGCGGCGGGAGGCCCGGTCGCCTTCGATCCACGCCGCGGTTTTTCCGACGAGTGGGTGGAAATCTTCGTGCCCTCCAAGGCGGCGGAGATGAAAGCCGGCGGTCAGGCGAAAGTCGAGGCGGTGGCCGCATCGGAAGGGCAGGCCGTGCGCATCGCATCGGCAACGTCAGGCGACGGCGGCGATGTCTCGGTCGAAGTGCCGCCGGAAGTACTGCGCGAAATGGCAGGCAAGAGCTCGACAGTGGCCCTGACCCTGCAGTCGGGGCAGAACAGTTCCGTGCAGCTGTCGGTCCGCTGCGATTTCGGAAGCCTCGGCAACTGCAGTCGTCATCGCTTTACGGCAACGCAGGAGAAGCTGGAGGCACTCTTCCGGGTAACCTTCGAGCGGTCGCTTGCCCCCAACCGGCCCGGCCGCCTGATCTTCAACAGCGGTATCGACGGCGCGGACCGGGCGGTGCTGCTCTATTCGGTGCGCATCCTGCCCGGCCAATGACTCTTTATCTCAGGAACTTCGGACCGAAACCGAAGATCTTGTCGTCGATCTCGCCGATGGCGTCCTTGTCCTTGCCCTCATAGTCGAGCGACAGCAGGATATGGCGAATGACGTTGAGGCGGGCGCGGCGCTTGTCGTTGGCCCGCACGACGGCCCATGGCGTCTCCTTGTTGTGGGTCCTTTCGAGCATCGCGTCGCGCTTCTCGGTGTAATCGTCCCACTTGTTGAACGCGGCGATATCCATCGGCGACAGTTTCCAGATCTTGAGTGGGTCGTGCCGCCGGTCATGGAAACGCTTGAGCTGCATCTCGCGGCCGATATCCAGCCAGAACTTGAAGAAGATGATGCCTTCGTCGGAAATCGTGTCCTCGAAGCGCGGAACCGCCTTCATGAAATCCTTGTACTGTTCCGGCGTGCAGAAGCCCATCACCGGCTCGACCCCGGCCCGATTGTACCAGGAGCGGTCGAACAGCACGATCTCGCCCGAGGTCGGGAAATGCGAGATGTAGCGCTGGAAATACCACTGGCCGGCCTCGGTCTCGGTCGGTTTGTTGAGCGCCACCACGCGGGCCGAACGCGGATTGAGGTAGGCATTGATCGAAAAGATCGTGCCGCCCTTGCCGGCCGCATCACGGCCCTCGAACAGCGCCATCATCCGCTTGCCGGTCGCCTTCAGCCAGAACTGCACCTTGACGAGTTCGACCTGCAGCTTTTCGAGCTGCTTGGCGTACTTGTCCTTGTCGAGTTTGTCGTCATGGGGATATCCGCCAGAGCTAAGCGCATGCTCCTCGATCCAGGCCGGCAGTACCGGGTCGTCGATATCGAACTGCTTGAGCTTGCCGTTGATGTCGATGCTGACTGCCCGGCTTTCGGTTTTATCCGCCATGATAGTGCTTCCTCCGATCGATCCGCCGCATGGGGGCGGTAGCCGATATGTAACGCAAGTTCGAAATTCCGCTACTCTCCGGATAACGCCAATTTTCCAATATCCCAACGGAAGCGATGTATATCTGTCATGCAAGGGATATATGAGCGCGTGTTCAACCTGTGAAAGCTGCGAGTCTGTCTGTGGAGTCGGTACTGGAGAAATGGCGTCGGGGTCTGGGCACGCTCGTTGCGAGGGCCCGCCAGGAACGCGCGCTGTTGCTGCTTCTGACCCTGCTGGCGATGATCGCGTACCTGATCGGCATGGACTGGGTGGGCTTGTTGGTGGGCTGGCTGCTCCTGGTTCTGGTCGTCGTCGGCCGCAAGCCTGTCGTCCTTCCGCCGCCGGCCCCGGAGATGGTCGAGGAAGAGCGGCCGGGCTTCCAGCCGTTACCCCAGGTGGCGGCAACGCTCGGTGCCTTGGATATTCCGGCTTTCGTGCTCGGCGAGGACGTCACGGTCCTCTATCAGAACAAGGCTGCCGAAAGGGCCTTTGGAACTCTTTCTCCAGGTTCGCATCTTTCGGCCCGGCTGCGGTCCCCCGGCATTCTCGACATGGTGCGGGAAACCATCGCGACTGATGAGCCCAACCAGATCGAGCATTCCGAGCGGTTGCCTTCCGAGCGCGTCTATACCCTGCGCATCGCGCCGATCGATCTCGGCCAGGCGATCCAGCAAAGTCCCGAAGGGGCGGCGCAGAAGCTCTATCTGCTCTCCTTCAGGGATATTTCGGAATTGCGCCGCATCGATCGGATGCGTTCGGATTTTGTCGCCAATGCCAGCCATGAACTGCGCACGCCGCTTGCCTCGCTGCGAGGCTTCATCGAGACCCTGCAGGGGCCGGCGCGCTCCGACGCTGCCGCGCACGAGCGGTTCCTTGCCATCATGTTCGACCAGGCGACGCGCATGAGCCGCCTTGTCGACGATCTCATGTCGCTGTCGCGCCTGGAGCTCAAATCCCATATCGCACCGGACCAGACGATCGACCTGAAGCCGCTGATCGGTCATGTGCGGGACGCGCTGGTGCCGCTCGCCGATGATCTCGGAGTGGAAATCCGCACGCATCTGCCGGAAGGCAAGGTGGAAGTGCTGGGCGACCGTGACGAGCTCGTTCAGGTTTTTGAAAACCTGATCGAGAACGCCTGCAAATACGGCCAGGAAGGCAAGTTCGTGGACGTTTACCTCAGGAACGGCGCTTCCGATCCGGTGGAAGTGACGGTTGTCGACCAGGGTCCGGGCATCCCGGCCGAGCACGTTCCGCGGCTGACCGAGCGCTTCTACCGGGTCAGCGTGGCCGATAGCCGTTCCAAGAAAGGCACGGGCCTCGGCCTTGCAATCGTCAAGCACATCCTGACCCGCCACAGAGCCCGCCTGATCGTGAAATCGGAAGTCGGCAAGGGAAGCGAGTTCACCGTCAGGTTCTGACAAAAGGGAGTGCTATCGACGTCCCATGTCCGGCGCCTCGGGGAGGCGCTCAATTTCTCCAAACATGCAGGGTGTCATCCGCACCGTCCGCGGCGCGGATTGTTCGATGGAATCTTGAGGAGGCGGCGTCAGGCTGCCTCGGTCTGCCGTTGCCATTCCGGCAGCGGAAAGATGCGGTCATAGGCCCAGTTGAACACGAAGGCATAGACCACGTAGAAGACTGCGAACGACACGTCCATCGTCAGCGCATGGACGAGGCTGATGCCGAGATACCAGGCGATCAGCGGCAGAAGCGCGATCAGCAGACCAAGTTCGAACAGCACCGCATGCGCCACGCGTATTGCGGTGTTTTTCTGCGTGCCGCCGGTAAAGCGCTGCATCAGGTGGTCGAAGCCGAGATTGTAGAGATAGTTCCAGCCGGTGGCGATCGTCGCACTGCCGATGCCGACCACGCCGATATCGGCGGCCGGCATGCCGAAGGCGAAGGCGCCGAGCGGTGTGATGAGAGCGAGCCCGATCAGCTCGAAGCTGATGGCATGGCGGATACGGTCGCGTGTCGAGCGCATGATGACCTCCTGGGTGCTTTCCGGGTCGTCCCGGAGTTTTTGCCCGAATGGGGGAGGTCGTCCTCGCCGTCCTTCAGATAGGTGCAATGCCGATCCGGAGCAAGGCTTGGCCGGCATATCTGCCATGCGCAACAAAAAAGCGGGCCTGAGCCCGCCTTCGATTTTGTCCTCGTGTCGCGCCGCCGCTCAGACCCGAGCAGCAACCTTGCGGCGCTCGTTGACCGGCTGGTAGGCGAGCTTTGCATGATAGCTGCAATAGGGCGATGCATCCGGGGATTCACAGCCGCAGAAGTGGAAGTCGTCCTTGAGCGGATCGCCGACCGGCCACTTGCAGGTGCGCTCGGTAAGTTCGGTCAATGCAAGGCGACGGGAGATCGGCACGACCACGTTGGAGGCGGGACGATATTCCATCTCCTGATAGGGTTCGATTTCGACCTCTTCCTTGACCATCGTCGCACCGACGGCGCGGGTAACGGTCCGGGTCGTGACGCGCGACGCATAGTTCGGAGCTCGCGGCGCCGATGTCGTGCGCTTGGCCGCAGCTGAACGGCCCGTCGCTACCGTGCCGCCGGCTTTCGCCCGGCCCGGCAGGCTGAGACGGTGCACCTTGCCGATAACGGCATTTCGGCTTACGCCTCCAAGTTGCGCTGCGATCTGGCTGGCGCTGAGGCCCTCCGACCATAATCTTTTGAGCTTCTCGACACGCTCGTCTGTCCAGTTCATGCCCGTTCTCCGCCTTTGAACGTTGCTGGCATGCAGAATCCTTCCACCTTTGCTGCGAAATTCATTTCGCAGCACCCACTATATCTATGCTTGAGGTGACTAGTTCCGCCGCATGCAGTCTAGTAATTGATCTTTAACCTAGTGTGAGGCTGACTCCGTGGCAAGAGTCGGGGGAATCTGCGGGAATCGATTTCGTGGTTTTCCCCAACTTGCTGTCCGGGAGAGTCATTTTTGTCACATTGGCCGGCGCCCGCCGCTTTCCGGCCCGGGCCTGCCCAAAACGCCGAGCTTTGTTGACATTGATGGCCTAAACCCCGATAGTGCCCCCGCCGCCCAGTGGGCGGCATTTTTGATTTTTTCGGCCCGTTGCATGGGCCTTTCTGGACTGCCTAGAGGAGTGATGTCGCCATGGCTGAAGCCGCGCTTTTCGACACGTTTGCCCGGGCTCCGCTGCGCTTCGAGCGCGGCGAGGGCGTATGGCTTGTGACGGAAAGTGGAGAGCGATATCTCGATTTCGGCTCCGGCGTCGCCGTCAATTCGCTTGGTCACGGTCACCCGCACCTCGTCGGCGCGCTGAAGGCGCAGGCCGACAAGGTCTGGCACACGTCCAACATCTTCGAACAGCCGGGCCAGGAGACGCTGTCGCGTCGTCTCGCCGACAATTCCTTCGCGGATAAGGTGTTCTTCACCAATTCCGGCGCCGAGGCGCTCGAATGTGCCATCAAGACCGCGCGCCGCTATCAGTTCGTGAAGGGCCATCCGGAGCGTTTCCATATCATTACCTTTGAAGGCGCCTTCCACGGCCGTACGCTGGCGACCATCGCTGCCGGCGGCCAGGCAAAATATCTCGAAGGTTTCGGCCCGAAGGTCGAAGGCTTCGATCAGGTGCCGTTCGGCGACATGGACGCTCTGAAGGCCGCGATCACCGATGCGACGGCGGCTATTCTGATCGAGCCGATCCAGGGCGAGGGCGGTGTTCGGCCGGTTCCGAAGGAATTCCTCCAGGCGTTGCGTCAGGTCTGCGACGACAACGGCCTGCTGCTGATCTTCGACGAAGTGCAGACCGGCGTCGGCCGTTCCGGCAGGCTGTTCGCCTATGAGTGGGCGGGTGTGGCGCCGGACATCATGGCGCTTGCCAAGGGCATCGGTGGCGGCTTCCCGCTCGGCGCGTGCCTTGCCACGGCGGATGCCGCGTCCGGCATGACCGCTGGCACCCATGGCACGACCTACGGCGGCAATCCCCTCGCCACGGCGGTCGGCAATGCCGTGCTCGACGTGATCCTGAGCGACGGCTTCCTGGAAAACGTCCGCGACGTCGCCTTGGTGTTGCGGCAGGGGCTCGCGAGCCTCAAGGACCGCTTCCCCGACGTCATCGAGGACATCCGTGGTGAAGGCCTGCTGCTCGGCGTGAAGGCGAAGGTGCCCGCGGGTGATCTGGTTGCCGCCATACGCGGCGAATACATGCTGACCATTCCGGCCGGCGACAATGTGGTGCGTCTCCTGCCACCGCTCACAGTCACAGCGGAGGAAGCCCGAGAAGGGCTTGCCCGCATCGAGAGGGCGGCGGAAAAGCTTTCCGCTTCCGAGATGAAAAAATCGGCCTGAGCGGGCAAAAGGGGGGACGCCGTTGCTGGTTTCCCGCTTCACAGGGAACATCACATGGCATCTCCCAAGCATTTTCTCGATCTTTCCGCCGTTTCCCCGGCTGATCTCAGGGCTATCCTCGACGACGCGAAGGTCCGCAAGCAGGCGACCAAGGCCGGTACCGCGGAAAAGCCGCTCGCCGGCAAGATGTTGGCGATGATCTTCGAAAAGCCCTCCACGCGCACCCGCGTATCCTTCGATGTCGGCATGCGGCAACTCGGCGGCGAAACGCTGTTTCTGTCGGGTACCGAGATGCAGCTTGGCCGCGCCGAGACGATCGGCGATACGGCCAAGGTCCTGTCACGTTACGTCGATGCGATCATGATCCGCACCACGGATCACGCCCGCATGCTGGAGCTTGCCGAACACGCGACCGTGCCGGTCATCAACGCCCTGACCGACGATACGCATCCCTGCCAGATCATGGCCGATATCATGACCTTCGAGGAGCATCGCGGGCCGATCGCCGGCAAGACGGTCGCCTGGACCGGCGACGGCAACAACGTGCTGCATTCCTTCGTCGAAGGTGCTGCCCGTTTCGGCTACCGCATGAACATGGCGGTGCCGATGGGCTCGGAACCCTCCGACAAGTTCCTCAACTGGGCGCGCAACAACGGCGGCAACATCATGCTTTGCCATGATGCCGAAAAGGCGGTTGCAGGCGCCGATTGCATTGTCACCGACACCTGGGTGTCGATGAACCAGGAACACAAGGCACGAGGCCACAACGTCTTCCAGCCGTTCCAGGTCAATGCCGACCTGATGAAGCGTGCCGACAAGGATGCGCTGTTCATGCACTGCCTGCCGGCCCATCGCGGCGAGGAAGTCACCGACGAGGTGATCGACGGGCCGCAGTCGGTCGTCTTCGACGAGGCTGAAAACCGCCTGCATGCGCAGAAGTCCATTCTCGCCTGGTGCTTCGGCGCCGTCTGAGTTCAACGTCCCGGATTGAGGACGCGGAGAGCTGGCGGCGGCAATCAACCTTGATTTCCGCCTCGCAATCCCCCATTTGTCGGCTTTCAACAATACGCCGTCTTCTGGACTGGCGTTTCAACACACATCGTCGACGTCTTTTCCTCCGGCCAGCGGTTCCGCTTGGGCTGGCGCTTGTGTAAAGGTTTGGGTCGGCGCGAAGGAGTGAAGTCATGGCGGAAGCGACTGTGGAACTCAACGAACTCGACTTTGCCGGAGACGATCGGGTCGTTCCCTTCCAGGTGGAAGGTCTCGACGTGCGCGGCCGTGCGGTCCAGCTCGGGCCG
This sequence comes from Neorhizobium sp. T25_13, assembly GCF_002968675.1. Lineage (NCBI taxonomy): Bacteria > Pseudomonadati > Pseudomonadota > Alphaproteobacteria > Hyphomicrobiales > Rhizobiaceae > Neorhizobium > Neorhizobium sp. T25_13. The sequence goes on along the minus strand of NZ_PVBI01000005.1, from coordinate 57,618 downwards.
CTGCTCAACTCCATTCTCAGCCGTCACGAATATCCGGGTCCGGTCGCGCGGCTGCTTGCCGAGGCGATCGTGCTGACCGCCCTGCTCGGCACCTCGCTGAAATTCGATGGCAAGTTCACGGTGCAGACCAAGGGCGACGGCCCGGTCGATCTGCTGGTCGCGGATTTCTCGACGCCCGACAGCCTTCGTGCCTATGCCCGGTATGATGAAGAAGCCCTGGCCGCTGCCGTCGAGGAAGGCAAAACTTCGCCGCCCGATCTCCTCGGGCAGGGAGTGCTTGCCTTCACCATCGACCAGGGCCGCGGCATGCAGCCGTATCAAGGCATCGTGCCGATGGACGGCTCATCGCTCGAGGAGATTGCCGGCGTCTATTTCCGTCAGTCGGAGCAGATCCCGACCAGGGTCCGCCTAGGCGTCGCCGAACTCTTCGACCGCGATGCCGATGGCAAGCCGCGTCACAATTGGCGGGCAGGCGGGCTTGTCGCGCAGTTCCTGCCGCACGCGCCTGAGCGCATGCGCCAGCCGGACCTGCATGGCGGCGATGGTGACGAGCGCGATTTCGAGTTCACCGAGGACGATTCCTGGGCCGAAGCCCGCACGCTGGTGGAAACGATCGACACCGACGAGCTGACAGATCCGCGGGTCGCAATCGAACGGCTGCTGTTTCGCCTGTTCCATGAGCGCGGCGTGCGGGTCTATGCGCCGCACCCGGTGTTCGATCGCTGCAGCTGCTCGCGCGACAAGATCAAGGGCGTTCTCTCGGGGTTCTCCGCCGAGGAGATCGAGGCCAGCGAGGAAGACGGGGAGATCGCCGTCACCTGCGAGTTCTGCTCGACCACCTATCGCTACACGGCGGATGAATTCGCCGCAGCCTGATTATCGAACGGCGGGAGTTTCCTCCCGCCGTTTTCATGTCAAGGCATCTTGCATTCGAAGTTCGCGCCATCCTTCAGATCGCCGCTGCCGGAATATCTGGCTGATTGAGGATAGGGGCAGAGCTGCCGCGTCATCACCGGCTTGCCTTCCTTGATCTGCTTCGCCTGGATCACCGTCGGCGCCTTGCCGTTCTCCACCCAGTCCATCAGCGGCGTGAAGGCATCGAAGACATCCGTGCCGTAGCCCATGGTGCAGTGGAACATGCCGGGCACCATGAACAGGCGGTAGAACTCCGCCGTCCGCTCGGCGCCCATCTGTTTGCGGACGGCTTCATAATAGTTGACGCCCATCATTGGGTTGAGCGCAGGGTCGGACCAGCCGAAATAGTTGATCATCCGCCCACCGCGTTTTTGGAATTCGCTGAGATCCGGGTTGGTGGCGTCGACGATCTCGCGGATCGCGCCGATCTTCGGATATTCGCTATCGAAGTCGAACGTCTTCCAGTCGATCGCCTTTCCCGAGGCGGGCAGCATCGCCATGTTCTTGACGAAGGTCTCCCCATAGGCCAGCTGCCGGCTCGGCCCCTGCTCGGAGACCATCCACATGTCCCAGCCGCTCACACCGGTCGGATCGACACCCTCGGTGCCGAACTGTACGCCGGGGAAAATCGTCTCCCCCTTGATCTTCACCCCGCCGGCGAGCGTCTTCAGCGTTTCCACCTGCGCCGGCGTAAAGCAGTCGGAACCGCCGGCCTCGCAAGTCTTCAGGTCCTTGGCCGGATCGAAATTGCATTGACGGGGATCGGCGATCAGCCCGTCCTTGGCACCGTCGATCGCATCGCATTTGTCCATCACCGCCTTGGCGAGCACCGGAAGCTGAGCCCGGCTGATCGGCGCCTTGAGCAGTGCCCGCGCGTTCCAGACGCCCCAGATCTGCGTATTGGTGAGATCGAGAACCGGAGCTCCGGCAAGGATGCCGTCGAAATCGCCCGGATAACGTTGCGCCGCCATCAGGCCCTGGCGTCCGCCGGTCGAGCAGCCATCCCAGTAGGAGAAGGAGGGATGCCGGTCGTAATAACGTGCGGCAATCGCCTTGGCGGTGTCGACCGTCACATGCACCGCGCGTGAGCCGTAGTCGATCAAGAGGTCAAGGTCTTGCGCAAAATCCCCGAGCTTGTAGGTCGCCGCATCGTGGCCGGTATTCTGCTGGACGGTGAGGAAGCCTTTCGAAAGCGCCGCATTGCGGGTGGCGACCCGTGAAGCTGCCGCAAGGTCCTCGCCCGCGTAGCCGCCATTGCCGAACATATAGAGCCGCCGGTTCCAGTTGTCCGGCAGGGTAATCTCGAAGCGAACCTGCGGCCGGATATAGCCGGTCACCTGGCAATGGCCGGGGACCGTTCCCACGCCGGCTACATGCGTGGCCTTCAGCGTCGTCATCTCGGCAAAGGATTGGCTGTTCAGCATGCCGCAGGCGATCTGCGGCGACACGGTGGCGGAAGCGAAATCCGGCCTGTCCTTCTGATCGATGAAACTGCTCTTGTTTTGTGCGAGTGCCGGGGTGAAGGCCGCAAGCGCCAGAAAGGCGCAGGGCGCCAGCAGAAAGGCCCGCTGAAGCGATCGTGTCATCAAGTTCTCCTCCCAAAGACCGGTTGACCACGTCAAGATGCCGCAGGAGGGAAGGGGTAACAAATAGAAAAACCGACGCCACCCATAACCTCCAGGTTGTCGTCGGTAGCGCGGTTTAGTTGAGGACGCGCATCAGGCCCGGTGAATCCAGCGAGAAGGCCGGGATCGTCACCTCGAAGGTCTCGCCTTCATCGGTCTGCATGTCGTAATGGCCGAACATCAGCCCGGATGGTGTGTCGAGAGGACAGCCCGAGGAATATTCGTAGCTGTCGCCCGGCTTCAGCCGCGGCTGTTCGCCGACGACCCCTGGCCCGTCCACCTCGTCGACGATGCCGTTCTGGTCGGTAATGTGCCAGTAGCGATGCACCAGCTGCACGGTGAGCGTCGAATGATTTTCGATGACGATGCGATAGCCCCAGACATAGCGGCTCTCTTCCGGATTGGATTGCTCCTCCAGATAGTAGGGTTCGACGGCGACATCGATATCTCTTGTCCGGGCGCGATACATGCGACACCTCAACAAATCTAACTTGGTTCGATATTGTACAGAGGCGCCGCAACGTCAAGAAATCTCGCGGTTTGAACAACCGAGTGTGAGCATTTGTTGAAGTTAAGGATAACCGGGATGGTGAATTTCTGGTCGATCCACCACCCCGGCCACTATCTTGAAAAGCGAACGCTTACACGCCGGCCTTGGAAAGCGCCCGGGCGAAATCCTCGATCAGGTCGTCGGTATCCTCGATACCGGCCGACAGGCGCACGGTGCCGGGCGAGATGCCGAGTTCGGCACGGGCCTCGTCCGTGAGGTTCTTGTGCGTCGTTGTCGCCGGATGGGTGATCAGGCTCTTGGAATCGCCGAGATTGTTGGAAATCTTGACGATTTCCAACGCGTTCTGCAGCTTGAAGGCCGCTTCCTTGCCGCCCTTCAATTCGAAGCAGACGAGCGTCGAGCCGGCCTTCATCTGCCTGGCGATGATATCGGCCTGCGGATGGTCCTTGCGGCCGGGATAGATGACCCGGGCCACCTGTTTCTGGTCGGCGAGGAAGTCGGCGATCTTCGACGCGCTTTCCGTCTGCTGCTTGACGCGCAGCGGCAGGGTCTCGATGCCCTTCAGCAGCGTCCAGGCATTGAACGGCGACATCGCCGGCCCGGTATGGCGGAAATAGTCGTGCAGGTTCTCGTCGATCCAGGCCTTGTCGGACAACACGACGCCGCCGAGGCAGCGGCCCTGGCCGTCGATGTGCTTGGTGGCCGAATAGACGACGATATGCGCGCCAAGTTCCAGCGGCTTCTGGTAGAGCGGGGTCGCAAACACGTTGTCGACGACGACCTTGGCGCCGATCTGGTTGGCGAGCTTGGCGACGCCGGCAATATCGACCACTTCGAGCGTCGGGTTGGTCGGGCTTTCCAGGAAGAACACCTTGGTCTTCGGCGTGATCGCCTTTTCCCAATTCTCCAGGAAGCGGCCGTCGACCAGCGTGCATTCGATGCCGTATTTCGGAGCAAGCGTCTCGACCACCCAGCGGCAGGAGCCGAAGAGAGCCCGGGCCGCGACGATATGGTCGCCGGCCTTCAGCTGGCAGAGGATCGCCGCGGTGACGGCGGCCATGCCCGAGGCGGTGGCGCGCGCGTCTTCGGCGCCTTCCAGCATGCACATGCGCTTTTCGAACATGTCGTTGGTGGGGCTGCCGTAACGCGCGTAGATGAAGCCGTCTGTCTCGCCCTTGAAACGGGCTTCGGCCGCTTCCGAGGTGTCATAGACGAAACCCTGGGTCAGGAAGATCGCTTCCGAGGTTTCGCCATATTGCGAACGCAACGTGCCGCCGTGTACGAGCTGGGTTGCCGGGCGCCATTTGTTAGTCATGCGTGTCCTCTTTCAGAACAAAAAAACCGGTCGCATAAGCAGACCGGTTTCGCACCCGGTCTTTTTAGCCACTTATTTAACGTGGCTGCAAGCCGACCGGCCAAATCACCACGGGATAAGATTGGCATAGCGCCGCGCCCCGCTTGCGTCAATGGCTCGCATTTGGTTTTGTCGCGTCGAAAACTTGAGAGAGACATGATGGCTCGCGAAACAGGAATCTTGGCGGACCGCGCGATCGCGGCGCTTTTCGACAGTGGACGGCTGATCTCCGAGCGGGAGCTCGACCTGGATCAGGTTCAGCCCGCCAGCCTCGACCTGCGCCTCGGCGCCAAGGCGTTTCGCGTACGCGCCAGCTTCATGCCCGGTCCGACGAGCCTCGTCTCCGACAAGCTCGATCGGCTGAAGTTGCACGTGATCGACCTCTCGGAAGCCGCGGTGCTGGAAACCGGCTGCGTCTATATCGTGCCGCTGATGGAACGGCTCGACCTGCCGGCCAATATGTCTGCCTCCGCCAATCCGAAAAGCTCCACCGGCCGGCTCGATATCTTTACCCGCGTGATCACCGATTACGCGCAGGAATTCGACAAGATCCCGGCCGGCTACTCCGGCCCGCTCTACCTGGAAATCTCGCCGCGTACGTTCCCGATCGTGGTGCGCCGCGGTTCGCGCCTGTCGCAGATCCGTTTCCGCGTCGGCAACGCGCTGCTCGGCGAGCCGGACCTTCTGCAACTCCATAACGACGAAACCCTGGTCGCCTCCGCAAAGCCGAATGTCTCGGGTGGCGGCATCGCCCTGTCGATCGATCTTTCCGGCGACAGCGTCGGCCTGATCGGCTATCGCGGCAAACACCACACGGCCGTCGTCGATGTCGACAAGAAGGCGCAGCACGATATCTTCGATTTCTGGGAGCCGCTTTACAGCCGCGGCCGCAACGAGCTTATTCTCGATCCCGACGAGTTCTATATCCTCGTCTCGCGTGAGGCGGTGCATGTCCCGCCGCTCTACGCCGCCGAGATGACGCCCTTCGATCCCTTGGTCGGCGAGTTCCGCGTCCACTATGCCGGTTTCTTCGATCCCGGTTTCGGCCATGAGGCGGCAGGGGGACGGGGCAGCCGGGCGGTGCTCGAGGTGCGCAGCCACGAAGTACCCTTCATCCTCGAAGACGGCCAGATCGTCGGCCGCCTGGTCTACGAACACATGCTGGAAAAACCCGAAGGCATGTACGGCGCAGGCCTCGGCTCAAACTATCAGGCACAGGGCCTGAAACTGTCGAAGCATTTTCGCGTCTGACACCACCTCCGGCTTGACAGTCGATGCCGTCTGTTGGAAATCTGCAGACCGACGCGGGTGTAGCTCAATGGTAGAGCAGCAGCTTCCCAAGCTGAATACGAGGGTTCGATTCCCTTCACCCGCTCCAATTTCCCGCCACACGCACCAGCTGCCTTTCAGCCCAAAGGGCCATTTATCGCCCCATCAGTCGATGACGGGACTGCGAGGTTAGGGGAATTGCGCATCGTGTGGTAGCTTGGCGCAGATAGCTGCCCAGTCGCGACGACACGGAGGTAGGGTCCATGGCTGAGGGCATAGACGCACTTTTCGCGCAGGCGGCGCATCTGGCCGCCGGGTTCCGCCAGGCAGATCCTCAGCTCCACCGGCCGCAACTGCAATACCAGGAATGTCTGGCGACGCTCGTCGAAGATCTCCAGGAAGAGACGCTTGCGATGGAGGACGTCCTTCAACATCTCGTGGAAAAGGCCGAGCCGGGCCTCCACCGAATGACCGGCCCGCGTTTTTTCGGCTGGGTAATCGGCGGCTCGCATCCGATGGGCGTGGCGGCAGACTTCCTGACAAGCGCCTGGGGCCAGAATGCAGGCAATCACACCGCCTCTCCTGCCGCCGCGTCTTTCGAAAAGGTGGCAGCCACCTGGCTCCTGGACGTTCTGGGCCTGCCTGCTCAATGCTCCGTGGGTTTCGTCACGGGAGCGACGGTGGCTAATTTCAGCTGCCTGGCCGCCGCGAGAGGCGAGGTGCTTCGCCGGGCCGGCTGGGACGCCGATGCAGACGGGCTGTTCGGTGCACCGCCGATCACCGTTGTCGTTGGTGACGATGCCCACACCACCGTTTTCTCAGCCTTGCAGTTCCTGGGACTTGGGCATGATCGCGTCGTCAGGATAGCAACAGACAGGCAGGGGCGTATTCTTGCCCGGCATTTCGAAGAGGCGGTCAACAAGGCGGCTGGTCCAACGATCGCCATCCTTCAGGCGGGACAAATCAACACCGGAGCTTTCGATCCGTTCGCGGAACTTATCCCGGTCGCGAGGAGCAGGGATGCCTGGGTACATGTGGACGGCGCATTTGGTTTATGGGCCAAGGCTTCCCCGTCGACACGGCATCTTTGTCCTGGAGTGGAGTTGGCGGATAGCTGGGCCACCGACGGCCACAAGTGGCTTCAGACGCCCTATGACAGCGGCTATGCGATTGTAAGGGACGAGGTCGCTCACCGGCGGGCCATGACGATCGCTGCCAGTTACCTCCCCATCGCGGCGGAAGGGGAGCGGGACCCGTCACACTACGTGCCGGAGCTTTCGAGGCGAGCACGCGGCTTCGCGACCTGGGCAATGATGAAGCACCTCGGCCGCAACGGCATCGCCCGTCTCGTCGAAGGGTGCTGTTCCTCGGCGCGGATCATTGCCGAACATCTGTCGCGTGAACCGGGGATCGAGATCCTGAACGACGTCGACCTCAATCAGGTGATCTGCCGCTTCGGCTCGGATCTCTCGACCGCCGATGCCGACGAGGTGACGAGAAGAACCATTGCGCGGTTGCAGCGCGAGGGAACGATCTTCGTGGCCGGAGCCAGGTGGAGAGGGATGGATGTCATGCGGATTTCCGTAAGCAACTACCGGACTGACGCGAGCACGGCGAAGCTGGCCGCGGAGACGGTGTCGGCTGCGTTCCGGAAGGAACGGTTGGGCAGCTGATGAGCTGCGACGGAGACCTTGCAGTCGGTGGCCGCCGGGCGCGTTGAGCGCCCGGCGAACCGGCTTTACTTCTTGGTGTCAGCCCAGCTCTTTACGAGCTCGTCGTAGTTGACGGTGACGGGCTTTTCCTTCTCGTTGGCGACCTTGAGCTGGGGAGCGAGGTTGCCCTTGGCGACCGCCTCCTTGTTCCAGTATGCGAGGTCGTGTTCCTCGGCGAGCTTCGGACCCATATCACCCTGGACCTTGGCGCGTTCCAGGCGCTGCAGGACCTTTTCCTGCTCGGCGCAAAGCGAGTCCATGGCGGCCTGAGCCGTCTTGGCGCCCGAGGACGCATCGCCGATCGCCTGCCACCAGAGCTGCGCGAGCTTCGGGTAGTCGGGAACGTTCGTGCCGGTCGGCGACCACTGGACGCGGGCCGGTGAACGATAGAACTCGATCAGGCCGCCGAGCTTCGGCGCGCGGTCCGTGAAGCTCTTGTGCCGGATGGTGCTCTCGCGGATCAAGGTGAGGCCGACATGGCTCTTCTTGACGTCCACGGTCTTCGAGGTGACGAACTGGGCATAGAGCCAAGCCGCCTTGGCGCGGTTGGTGGGCGTGGACTTCATCAGCGTCCAGGAGCCGACGTCCTGATAGCCGAGCTTCATGCCGTCTTTCCAGTAGACCCCGTGCGGAGACGGAGCGAAACGCCATTTCGGCGTACCGTCCTGGTTCATGACAGGCAGGCCTGCCTTCACCATGTCGGCGGTGAAAGCCGTGTACATGAACATCTGCTGGGCGATTTCGCCCTGGGCCGGCACGGGTCCGGACTCCGAGAAGGTCATGCCCTGGGCGGCGGCCGGCGCATAGGCCTTCATCCAGTCGAGATATTTCTGGATGGAGTAGACGGCCGCCGGGCCGTTGGTATCGCCGCCGCGTGCGACGCAGGAGCCGACCGGCTGCGACTTTTCGTTGACCTTGATGCCCCATTCGTCGACAGGCAGGCCGTTCGGAAGGCCCTTGTCGCCGTTGCCGGCCATGGAGAGCCAAGCGTCGGTGAAGCGCCAGCCGAGCGACGGGTCCTTCTTGCCGTAGTCCATGTGACCATAGACCTTCTTGCCGCCCACGTCGCGGCCGGTGAAGAACTCGGCAATATCCTCATAGGCCGACCAGTTGACCGGCACGCCGAGCTCATAGCCATACTTGGCCTTGAAGTCGGCCTTGTTCTTGGCGTCGTTGAACCAGTCGTAGCGGAACCAGTAGAGGTTGGCGAACTGCTGGTCCGGCAGCTGGTAGAGCTTCTTGTCCGGTGCAGTCGTGAACTTGAGGCCGATGAAATCCTGAAGATCGAGGCCGGGGTTGGTGACGTCCTTGCCTTCACCCGCCATCCAGTCGGTGAGCGAGCGGGCCTGCTGGTAACGCCAATGCGTGCCGATCAGGTCGGAATCGTTGACGTAACCGTCATAGATGTTCTCGCCGGATTGCATCTGGGTCTGCAGTTTTTCAACCACGTCGCCTTCGCCGATCAGGTCATGGGTGACCTTGATGCCGGTGATTGCGGTGAAGGCCGGAGCCAGCACCTTCGATTCGTATTCATGCGTGGTGATTGTTTCGGAGACGACCTTGATGTCCAGGCCGGCAAGCGGTTTTGCCGCATCGACGAACCATTGCATCTCCTTTTCCTGTTCGGCACGGGAAAGCGTCGAGAGTTCGCCGACTTCCTTGTCGAGGAACTGCTTTGCCTCCTCGGTGCCGGCATAGGCGGAACCGGTCAGAGCCAGCAGCACCGCTGCCGTCGTTGTCATAAGATGCCGTCGCATTTTATCCTCCCAGAGTTTTGCGATTGCAATTTCGTACCGAGTGGCGGTTCTCCCGCCACTTTTTCAGCTTGCCTTTCAGACGAAGCGGAAGACGCCGATTGCGTAGACCACTGCCAGGGCAAGAGCCCACCACAGGTTGGGACCGATAAGCCCCAACCATGCGAGATGAATGAATGCCGCGCCGAGCAGCGAGATGAAGAGCCGGTCTCCGCGCGTCGTTTCGAAGCGCAGGATGCCGACCCTCGGCGCCCCGCCGGGCGCGAAATATTCCCAGACGCTCATGCCGATGAGCAGGGCGAGGATCGTCAGAAAGAACAGGGCCGTCGGCAGTGTCCAGGCCATCCATGAAAAGCTCATGCGTGGTTCCTCCTTGTCAGACCCGGCCGAGGGCAAAGCCCTTGGCGATGTAGTTTCGAACGAAATAGATGACGAGTGCGCCGGGAACGATGGTCAGCACGCCGGCGGCTGCCAGCACGCCCCAGTCCATGCCCGACGCCGAAACGGTGCGCGTCATGATGGCGGAAATGGGCTTGGCGGCCGTGGTTGTCAGCGTCCGGGCAAGCAGCAGTTCCACCCAGGAAAACATGAAGCAGAAGAAGGCCGCGACACCGATGCCGGAGGCAATCAGCGGCATGAAGATCTTCACGAAGAACCGCGGGAAGGAATAGCCGTCGATATAGGCGGTCTCGTCGATTTCCTTCGGTACACCCGACATGAAGCCCTCCAGGATCCAGACAGCAAGCGGCACGTTGAACAGGCAATGGGCGAGGGCGACCGCGATATGCGTGTCGATGAGACCGAAGGCGGAATAGAGCTGGAAGAAGGGCAGGGCGAAAACGGCGGGCGGCGCCATGCGGTTGGTGAGCAGCCAGAAGAACAGATGTTTGTCGCCGAGGAACCGATAGCGCGAGAAGGCATAGGCAGCCGGCAATGCCGCCAGAACCGAGATCGTGGTGTTCAGCGCCACATAGATGATCGAATTGATATAGCCGTTGTACCAGGAAGGGTCCGTGAAGATGACCATGTAGTTCCTGAGCGTCGGGTTCTGCGGCCAGAGCGAGAAGGCTCCGGTGATCTCGGAATTCTCCTTGAAGCTCATGTTGACGAGCCAGTAGATCGGCAGAAGCAGGAAGATGATGTAGATCGTCGAGACCAGCCAGGAGAGGTTGCCTGCAGGCTTGTATTTGATTGTCCTTGCCATGGTTTTCCTCCCTCCTTCAATTGTCTGCATCGCTGCTGGTCATCACAGTGTAGAAGATCCATGACAGCAGCAGGATGATCAGGAAGTAGACGATCGACATGGCGGCGGCCGGACCGAGGTCGAACTGGCCGACCGCTGTCTTGACGAGATCGATCGACAGGAAGGTCGTGGAATTTCCAGGCCCCCCGCCGGTGACCACGAAAGGCTCCGTATAGATCATGAAACTATCCATGAAGCGCAGCAGGACGGCGATAAGCAGCACCCGCTTCATCTTCGGCAGCTGGATGTAGCGGAACACCGACCACCTTGATGCCCCATCGATTTTCGCCGCCTGATAATAGGCGTCCGGAATGGAAACGAGACCGGCATAGCACAACAGCACGACGAGGCTCGTCCAGTGCCAGACATCCATGACAACGACGGTGATCCAGGCGTCCAGAGGATCGCGCACATAGTTGTAGTCGATGCCGAGCGCCGCCAGCGTGTGGCCGAGCAGGCCGATATCGACCCGCCCGAAGACCTGCCAGATCGTGCCGACGACATTCCACGGGATAAGAAGCGGAAGGGCCATCAGCACCAGGCAGACCGGCACGCCGATGCCCTTCTTCGGCATGTTGAGCGCGATGAAGATGCCGAGCGGAATCTCGATCGCAAGGATGATGAAGGAGAAAAGCAGATTGCGCTGCAGGGCTTCCCAGAAGCGGGCCGAATGCAGGATATCGTCGAACCAGTCGGTGCCGGCCCAGAAGAAGGCGTTGTTGCCGAACGTATCCTGGACCGAATAGTTCACCACGGTCATCAGCGGAATGGCCGCCGAGAAAGCGACCAGCAGGAGCACGGGAAGCACCAGAAACCAGGCTTTGTTGTTCCACGTCTTTTCCATGGTTCAGGCCTCCCTGCCAACGCGCCACGAATTGGCATAGATATTCAGCGCAACGGGGTCGAAGGTGACGCGAGGCTCTGCCGGAACCTCCGTGTCCTCGGAAACGACGATCGCAATCGATTGCCCCCCAAGGCTTGCGCGAACGATCCTGCGCCGGCCGATGTCTTCGATGCGCGTCACCGTGACAGGCATGCCCTCCCGGCCGAGGCGGATGAATTCCGGCCGGATGCCCAGTTCGATCCTGCCACCCGCATCGAGCTTCGGCGCATAATCGAGGGCGATCGTCTCGGCTCCGAGCTTGATCGTACTCCAATGGATCTCGGCGGGTATCACGTTCATCCCGGGGGAGCCGATGAAATAACCGACGAATGTATGGCTGGGCCTCTCGAAGAGTTCGGCCGGCGTTCCGATCTGGACGATCTCCCCATCGTACATGACGACCACCTTGTCGGCGAAGGTGAGCGCCTCCGTCTGATCATGGGTCACATAGACCATGGTGAAGCCGAACTGCTTGTGGAAGCGCTTCAGCTGCGAGCGGAGCACCCATTTCATATGCGGATCGATGACCGTCAGGGGCTCATCGAAGAGGATCGCATTGACGTCATTGCGGACGAGACCTCTCCCGAGCGAGATCTTCTGCTTCTGATCGGCCGTGAGCCGTTGGGCCTTGCGGTTCGACCAGTCGGAGAGGTCGATGATCTCCAGCATCTCGCGGACGCGGCGATCGACATCCGGTTCCGCGATGCCTCTGTTGCGCAAGGGAAATGCCAGATTGTCGTAGACCGTCATCGTGTCGTAGATGACCGGAAACTGGAAAACCTGGGCAATGTTGCGTTCCTGCGTGGAAAGATTGGTGACGTCTTTTCCATCGAAGAGGATACGTCCATGGGACGGCTGCAGCAGGCCGGAAATGATGTTCAGCAACGTGGTCTTGCCGCAGCCGGAAGGGCCGAGCAAGGCATAGGCGCCGCCATCGGCCCATTCGTGGTCCACCTCACGCAGCGCATAGGCGGCGTCGGATTTCGGGTTGGGACCGTAGGCGTGGCGGATGTGATCGAGCGTGATGCGTGCCATGTTCGCCGTCCTCAAGCCGCCGCCGCGATGGCGCGGCCGTCTGTTCCAAAAGCCATCAGATGGCGGGTATCCAAGAAAAGCTCGATTTCGGTATCCGGATCGATGTCGTGGATGCCGGGTGCCAGCATGACCCAGCGCACACCGTTGTAGTGCATATGCACGAAGCTTTCGGAGCCGGTGATTTCCGAAATCTGCGTCTGGGCCTTCACCCTCGCAGCATTGCCGGTCTGTGCCGCGAGCCCCAGGTGATGGGGGTGGAAGGCGATGGTTACCGGGCCGTCCGGCACGCCGGACAGATGCGGCGGCACCGCGAGGCTGTCTGCTTGCTGGTATCGGAACGAGCCGCCGGACTTCACCACATCGATGAAGTTGAGCGGGGGATCGGCAAATGTCTTGGCCGTCACCAGGTCAGCCGGACGACGGTAGACCTCGATCGTCGGCCCGAATTGCGTGATCCGCCCTTCCGAGAGCGTTGCCGTATTGCCGCCAAGCAACAAGGCTTCGGATGGTTCGGTCGTCGCATAAACGAAGATGGCGCCGGATTGCGCGAAGATCTTCGGCAATTCCTCGCGCAGTTCCTCGCGAAGCTTGTAGTCGAGATTGGCGAGTGGCTCGTCCATCAGCACCAGGCTCGCATTCTTGACGAGTGCGCGGGCGAGCGCCGTACGCTGCTGCTGCCCTCCGGAAAGGTTGAGAGGCGTCCGATCGAGGTAGGGGGTCAATCTCAGTAAGTCCGCAGCACGGCGGACTTCCCGGTCGATGGTCTTTCCATCCTTGCCTGCAATCCGCATCGGCGAAGCGATGTTCTCGTAGACGGTCAGGGCCGGGTAGTTGATGAACTGCTGGTAGACCATCGCGACGTTGCGTTTTTGCACCGCGACGCCGGTGACATCGGCACCGTCGAAATACACGGAGCCGCTGGTGGGACGGTCAAGTCCAGCCATCAGCCGCATGATCGACGTCTTGCCCGAGAGCGTCGGGCCGAGCAATACGTTCAGCGAGCCGCGATCGAATGCAAGATTGGTCGGATGAATATGATACTCACCCCCCACCATCTTGGCGACGTTGCGCATTTCCAGCATTCGGGTTCCCGTGCCTCCTCACATCGGGAACACATGTCGCTTATCCGGCCATTTTTGCCGGTATAGCGGCCATGTACTCCTCCAGATATTGTCTTTCCGTCTCACTCAACCGCAGACCGTCCTTGGTTCTGCGCCACAACACGTCCTCCGCGCTCATGGCCCATTCACGGTCGACAAGATATTTCACTTCGGCCTCGTAGAGATCGCCGCCGAAATGGTGGCCGAGGTCCTGCATCCTGGTGGCGCCGTCGAGGATCATCGCTGCGCGGGTTCCGTACCGGCGCACCAGGCGCCGCGCATGCCGTTCTTCCAGAAACGGATAGCGGGCTTTCAGCTTTACCACTTCTTCCTCGTAACCCTGCGCAGGAAAATCGCCGCCGGGCAGATGGCTCTTCGCCGTCCAGGAATGGCCTTTTGCTCCGATCGCTTCGGCGATCTTCTCCAGCGCATGTTCCGAAAGACGGCGATAGGTAGTCAGCTTTCCGCCGAAGACGTTGAGCAGCGGTGCGCCCTGAGTGACGTCGACCTTCAGCACATAATCGCGCGTTGCTTCCTGCGCCTTTGAAGCGCCGTCGTCAAAAAGCGGGCGAACCGCCGAATAGGTCCAGACGATGTCTGCCGGTCGCACCGGCTCCCGAAAATACTCGCTCGCGGCATTGCAGAGATAAGTCGTCTCCTCTTCGGAGATTTTCACATCCTTCGGATTGCCGGAATAGTCCCGGTCGGTCGTGCCGATAAGCGTGAAGTCGTTCTCGTAGGGAATTGCGAAAATGATGCGATTGTCCCGGTTCTGAAAGAAATAGGCGCGGGATCCTTCGAATTTCCTCTTCACGACGATATGGCTGCCCTGGACAAGACGCACATGGCGGGCGTCATTGTTGCCGAGCGCCTCGCGGATCACCTGGTCCACCCAGGGGCCGGCGGCATTCACGAGCATGCGGGCCTGATAGGTCTCGGTCCTGCCGGTGCTGGCGCCGACGGTCTCGATCGTCCAGAGGCCGCCTTCCCGGCGGGCGGCAACCACCCGGGTACGCGGCAGGATCAAGGCGCCGCGATCGGCGGCATCCCGAGCGTTCAGGACGACCATCCGCGCGTCGTCGACCCAGCCGTCGGAATATTCGAATGCCTTGGTAAAAAGCGGCTTCAGAGGCTTTCCTGCCGGGTCGGTGCGCATGTCTAGCACCGCGGTCGGCGGGAGCAGTTTTCGGCCGCCGAGATGATCGTAGAGAAACAGGCCGAGGCGGATCAGCCATGCGGGGCGAACGCCTCCCTTGTGGTAGGGCAGGACGAAACGCATCGGCCAGATGATGTGCGGCGCCATGGCCCAGAGGGTTTCGCGCTCCATCAGCGATTCCCGCACGAGCCTGAATTCGTAATGCTCGAGATAACGCAGGCCGCCGTGGATGAGCTTGGTGGCACCGGAGGAGGTGCCCGAGGCAAAATCGTCCATCTCCGCGAGTGCGACCGAATAACCCCGTCCGGCCGCATCGCGTGCGATGCCGCAGCCGTTGATGCCGCCGCCGATCACGAAGATATCGTGGATTTTTTGACCCATTATTTCCCTCGCTGATCCGAAACGGCAGCAAGCCCCTAGGCATTGTGAACTTAAAATGGATTAAATCGAAAATATTCCGAATGTCAAACGAAACTGAAGGGCTAATGAACTTCAGCGTTCGTCCCCGAAGTCTCCACCAGCGCAACGCCGTTCTGCAGACAGATTTCCCGGATCGAAGGAGACGCGCAGTGGTCGGTAATAAAGGTCTGGACCTGGGAGATCTGGCCTATACGCACGGGGGCGGTGCGCTCGAATTTCGTCGAGTCGGCAACCAGGATCACGTGCCTGGCATTGGCGATGATCGCCTGGGCAACTTTCACTTCCCGAAAGTCATAGTCGAGAAGAGCCCCATCCGGGTCGATCGCCGAAACGCCGATGATCGCGTAGTCGACCTTGAACTGGCGGATGAAATCGACCGCGGCTTCACCCACGATGCCGCCGTCCGATTGACGAACGACGCCGCCGGCAATGACCACCTCGATTTCGTCGAGAAGTCGCAACCTGTTGGCTACATTAATATTATTGGTAATCACCATGAGCTCCCGGTGATTGACCAGTGCCTCGCTGACGGCTTCGGTGGTGGTGCCGATGTTGATGAGAAGCGAGGCGTTGTCCGGAATGAGGTTGGCAGCCGCGACGCCGATCGCCTGTTTTTCCGCGGCGGCGATCTGCCTGCGTGCGTCATACCGGACATTCTCGTTGCTGCGGGGAAGCGTGGCGCCGCCATGGATCCGCGTGAGAATTTGCTTGTCGCACAGATCATTCAGATCTTTGCGGATCGTTTGCGAGGTTACCGAGAACGTCGCCGCCAGGTCGTCGACGAGCACTCGCCCCGCCGACTTCGCAAGTTCGACAATCTTCGTCTGGCGGTCCGTGATGAACACCTCACCCCTCCGTTCGCTTTTCTTTCACTTTTAGCGAAAGCGCGCGTAAAGGCAAATGCCGTGCGTCGATTTTTCGACGCACGGTGGGGACCGAGCTGGGAGTGCTCAGGCGGAGCGGATGTCGGCGACACCCTCCAGCTCGGCCATCACGGCGTCCGACAGCTGCAGTTCCGCCGCGGCGAGGTTTTCACGCAGGTGGCCCACGGACGAGGTTCCCGGAATGAGGAGAATGTTCGGTGCGCGACGCAGCAGCCAGGCAAGTGCGACCTGCATCGGCGTTGCGCCGAGGCGCTGGGCGACGTCCGACAGGATCGACGATTGCAGCGGGCTGAAGCCGCCGAGCGGGAAGAATGGCACATAGGCGATGCCATCACGGGCGAGATCGTCGATCATGGCATCGTCTTGCCGGTGAGCGAGATTGTACTGGTTCTGCACGCAGACGATCTTAGCGATGCCCTGACCCTCGGCAACCTGTGCCGGCGTGACGTTGCTGAGCCCGATGTGGCGGACCAGGCCCCTGCGCTGAAGCTCCGCCAGAACCGTCAGGGGCTCTTCGATCGAGCCCTCGGCCGGGCCGTGGACATCGAACATGATACGCAGATTGACGACGTCCATGACGTCGAGACCGAGATTGCGCAGGTTGTCGTGGACGGCCTGTGTCAGCTGCTCGGCGGAGAACGCCGGGTTCCATGAACCGTCGGTCCCGCGCATGGCGCCGATCTTGGTCACGATCATCAGGTCGTCGGGGTACGGATGAAGCGCTTCGCGGATGATCTGGTTGGTTACGTGCGGACCGTAAAAGTCGCTGGTGTCGATGTGATTGACGCCAGCCTCGACCGCCTCGCGCAGGACTGCGATTGCCGCATCGCGGTCCTTCGGCGGGCCGAACACACCCTTGCCCGCAAGCTGCATGGCGCCGTAGCCGAGCCGTCTCACGTTGCGGTCGCCGAGAATAAATGTACCCGCTTGGTCTATGTTCGACATGGGATATCTCCTTTTCAAGATGACGTGGATATAGAACTTGAGAGACCGCACGAAAATTGGGTACAGTCGGCACAGGCTGTGCGGAATTTCGAACAATGAAGATCGATCTGGGTGATCTGAATGCCTTTGTGGCAGTGGCGCGCGCCGGCGGGTTCCGCGAGGGTGCGCGGACCACAGGCGGCAGCGCATCAGGATTGAGCGAGGCGGTACGGCGTGTCGAGGCGCAACTCGGGGTCAGGCTTCTCAATCGGACGACACGCAGCGTGGTGCCGACGGAAGCAGGCGCCGGCCTGCTGGCTCGGTTGACCCCAGCACTCACCGAGGTCGACGCGGCCCTCGACGTGGTCAACAGGTTTCGCGACAAACCTGCGGGCGTTCTCCGTCTCAATGTACCGGTCAGCGCCGCGCGGCTGGTGCTCCCGGCGATCATCCCGCGGTTCCTCGCAGCCTATCCCGACATACGGCTCGAAATCACCGCCGATGACAGCTTCGTCGACGTCCTGGCTGCGGGATGCGACGCCGGCATCCGCTATGACGAGCGGTTGGAGCAGGACATGATCGCGGTTCCGATCGGTCCGCGCCTGCAGCGCTTCGCCGCCGCGGCATCTCCCGCATACCTCGATCGCCACGGCCGCCCCGATCATCCGCGCGACCTGCTTGGCCATGCCTGCATTCGCGGGCGTTTCACAAGCGGCGCGATGATGCTCTGGGAATTCGAACGGGACGGCGAGGTGGTGCGGATCGATCCGACGGGGCCGCTGATCGTGCAGATAGGTGCGGCAACCGATCTTGCCGTCGATGCAGCGATTGCCGGCACCGGCATCATGTTGCTGTTCGAGGACTGGTTGCGGCCCCATCTCGACAACGGCTCGCTCGAACCCGTGCTTGAGCCATGGTGGCCGCAATTTTCCGGCCCATTTCTCTATTACCCCGGCCGGCGGCTCGTACCGGCGCCGCTGCGGGCCTTCATCGATTTCGTCAAGGCGTCCAACCAATCATGAGAGCGTGACGCCGCCCTTGTGTTCGACCGAGGGGCGTCCCTCATGTCGGATGTCCGTTAGCTGCAGCCCGCCTTCTGCCGGTCCCGGCTGGAACCACGTTCCCGATGGGGCGTTCAGGAGCAGCGCGGAGCATGACATGGCTGGCAACTGGATTCATCTTTGCATCGACATGCAGCGGATCTTCGCTGAAGACACTCCTTGGCACGTCCCCTGGATGCGCCAAGTATCGCCATCGATCGAGGAGATTTCCGGCCTCCACCCGGAGAAGACGATCTTTACGAGGTTCGTCACGCCGTCGCGGCCCGAAGCGATGGAGGGCATGTGGCGGGTGTATTATGAAAAGTGGCGGATGATGACGCGCGAGCATCTCGATCCAGGCCTTGTCGATCTGATCCCTTCCTTGAAAGCACTTGTCCCTCCGGCACGCATCTTCGACAAGATGACGTATTCTCCCTGGGTCAGCGGAGGGCTGCATGGAATGCTCTTGAAGGAGGGTATCGAAACCGTGGTCCTGACCGGCGGTGAGACCGACGTTTGCGTCCTCTCCACGGCGCTTGGCGCCATCGATCTCGGATACCATGTGATCGTGCTGAGGGATGCCGTCTGCAGCGGCGCGGATGACACACATGACGCGTCGCTCGAACTTTTGGGAGACCGCTTCTCGGTTCAGCTCCACCTCGCGACGACCGAAGAATTCCTGCGAGAACTCTAGAAAGCCCGCCCGCTCGGCGGAAGCACCAGCCTGCCCGATTTCCGAGCTAAAAGCCCGGTTTAACGCCGCGAAATAAAGCACTCCGCGCGGCCCTGCTCCATTTTGCTGCTCCGGGTTTGGAGGTCCCTGCCGACATATTAACGAGTCGTTGACTACGTGCTTTAGCGATTTTTAATATTCGCATATGCTAGTGGATGCGAGCAGCGCAATGCGGACATGACGTCTTCTGCAGCCTTGGGCAAAACAATAACGCAGGGATCCGCCATGCTCGCACGCCGACCGAAGGAGAGCCGTGAAGGCTACTCCGTTTTCATCGCCACCTCGCTGCTCCTTCTTGTTGCCATGATCCTGGGTGGGATAGGTGCTCACGTGGTCGATCGCATGCGCAGTTCCGCCAACGCGCTGGACGACAACAGAGCCATTCTGGCGGCAGAGGCGGCGGTCTCCTCGTTCAAGGAAAAACTTGCCGCGACCGTGCGGGACAATGCCGTCTGGGATGACGCCTACAAGGCGATAACCCAAGGGGATCGCGAGGGTTGGGTCTATGAGAATTGGGGCAAGACCAGCGAGGACTACGCGCTCTATGACGGGATAGTGCTGACCGCGCCAGCAGGCGGCAAGAGCATCGCCTATCTCAAGGCCGATATAATAGACCCGACCGAATATCTCGGCTCCAAGTTTACGGGGCAGACGGAAGCCGCCGCTCGGCCTGGCATAGACCCCATCGTCAATTTTTTCAGAAACGGCGATGATATCATTGCGGTGGCTTCGGAAGCGGTCCAGCCGTTCGGGTCGCAGGTACAGGATCAAACCTTCTATGTTCTCAGCTTCTTCAAGACCCTGACGTCTGAAGTCGTGGCCCAGATGGCCAAGGAACATCAGCTCCCGGAGCTCCACATAACTGACCGTCCGGCGGGCGATCTTCTGAATTCCCCGCTCATGGATGTGGATGGAATTGAAGTCGCGCGTTTGGCTTGGCCAAGTGCCGCTCCGGGAAACACGATTTTTGACGAGGCGCGCCCTTTTATCGCCGCGGCGGTCGCAATCCTCGGCGTTTATCTGGTTGGTGTCCTGTTTGCAGGCCTGTCAGAAACGCGGCGGTTGAAGAGCTTGGCGGATCGCGCTCAGCACGAAGCCACGCATGACAGCCTCAGCGGTCTCTTGAACAGGCTCGGCCTGATCGAAGGACTGGACCGGTTGATGCAGGCCGACAAGAGCCAGGTGCTGGTCTTGCACCTTATCGATCTCGACGGTTTCAAGGCAGTCAACGATGCCTGGGGGCATGCGATTGGAGATCAGCTGATCAGGCTGGTGGCGGAAGCCCTGCGCGACATCCATGGAGACATATTCGGTGTCGCCCGGTTGGGCGGTGATGAATTCGCTCTGGTTCAGCGCGGCTCCGCGAACCTCGCCGAATTTGACAATCAAGTTCTTGAACGTCTCAAAAAGCCGTTTCTCATCGAAGGCCGCACGATCGAAATTGGCGCAAGCATCGGCGTCGCCTGCCGTGACGACGCAGGGAATGCGCACGAACTTCTTCGCCGGGCGGATATGGCTCTTTATGAAGCGAAAGAAATGGGCAGGGGATGCGCCGTCACCTATCATCCGGATCTTGACCGCCAGCGCGAGAAGATCGCAGGTTTGGAAAGCGACCTTCGGCGCGCCCTCCAGAACGACGAGATCCAGCCGGTTTTCCAGCCGCTGGCTTCGGCGGCCTCGGGCGAGATCACGGGCGTGGAGGCTCTGGCAAGGTGGAGACGCGCCGAAGGAGCAATCGGCCCGGACGCGTTCATACCTCTGGCGGAGAAATGCGGATTGATCGACATCCTGGGCCTCCAAATGCTTCGGAAGTCCATCGTGGCGTCCCGGGCATGGTCTCCGCTCTCCCTGTCGGTCAATGTTTCTCCGATCCAGCTATGCAACCCCAATTTCGCCGGGGATGTGCTCGCTGTCTTGAAAGAGGAAGGTTTTGATCCTTTGCGGCTGACACTGGAGATCACCGAAGCGGTGTTGATGTCCAACCCTGAACAGGCGAGACGCTCCATCACCGCCCTGAAATTGGCAGGCATCCGTTTTGCTCTTGATGATTTTGGCGCCGGTTATGCCAGCATCGGCACGCTTCGTGAGTTCGGCTTCGACCGGATGAAGATCGACCGGTCTCTCGTTCAAGCCATAGATGACGGCAGCACCGGCCGGAACGTCCTGACGGCCACGATCTCCTTGGCCCAGGCCCTCGGGATTCCTGTCACGGCCGAAGGCATAGAATCCGCCGATCAAGCGGACGTCCTCCGAATTGCCGGTTGCGATCAGCTGCAAGGCTTTCTGGTGGGCAGACCCATGGGGCGAGACGAGCTTGCGTCCTGGTTAGCGTCATCGATCGCCGCCTGAGGGTTCTTGTGACAGCGCCGGCCTAAGCCGAATGCTGTTGTCTGACCTCGTCGAACGGCAGCTCCACCGTGAAGGTCGTACCCTTGCCCAGAAGGCTCTGGACTGAAATCGAGCCGCCGTGCAACTCCACAATTTCCTTGACGATATTGAGACCGATCCCCGTTCCCGCGATACCGGTGGCGCTGCGGGCGCGAAAGTAGGGTTCGAACAGCTTCGGCAGGTCGTCGGCATCCATGCCGATGCCGGAATCGCTGACGCTGACCAGAACCCGCTGGCCGTCCTTCCATCCGCTGACACGGATTCTGGAACCGGCGGGCGAATATTTCACCGCGTTTGACAACAGATTGGAAAAGACCCGCTCTATTGCGGCCCCGTCGATCATCTGCAGGCCTGGAAGCGCTTCGAGATCATGGCTGATCGTGTGGCTCTTGCTGATCTCCGCCCGGCTTGCGATGCAATGGCGCAGAATCGCACTGAGCGAACCGGCTTCCTTGTTGATCGCAATGGTTCCTGTCTCCAGCCGCCCGGCGGCAAGGATGCTTTCCATCAGCTCGACCATGCGGGCGACGGCGCCCTTGATCTGCAGAGCCTTGCCCTCCAGGAACTGGGGGGTCGCAGCCGCCTTCGTGCGCGTCAGCCGCTGAGCCGCTCCGTCGATCACGGCCAGAGGCGTCCTGAACTCGTGCGAGATCATCCCGACGAAGCGGCGCTGCTGCGCATTGATGCCCCGTTCATGCTGGAGAAGGCGATCCAGCTCGACGTTCTTCTCCTGCACTTCCGCGGTCCTCGCCAGAACGATCTTTTCGAGTTCGTCCCGATGCTGGCGCAATCTGCGCTCGCTGGACTGAAGGGCTTTGAGGGCAAGCTGGCGGTCGTGCACGTCCTCGAGGAGGCCATACCAGCGGATGACCTTGCCGTCGCCGTCGAGCCGGGGAGCAGCACGGTTCCGATACCACCGATACCGCCCTTTTGTTGTCCCGATCCTGTAGATCATGTCGAATGGCACGCCGGTGTGGACCGCGGATCCCCATTTGGCAATCACTTCAGGCAGGTCCGCCGGGTGCAGGGTCTTCTCCCACCCCCGTCCCAGCGCCTCGCCGACCTCCCGTCCGGAAGCGTTCTGCCACCCTGGACCGACTTCGATGACGTTCCCTTCTGCGTCGGCCAACCACGGTGTTTGGGGATGCAGTTCAACGAGCGAGCGATAGTGTTCCTCACTGGCCCGCAGGACCTGTTCTGCGTGACGGAGTTTGGTAATGTCGGAAATGACGACAACGACAACCGGTTTCTTTCCGCCGGGCACTGGTACGAAAGACCGCCGTTTGTGCGTGAAAAGCGTCCGGGTCGAACCATCCGGCCCGGTGAGCTCTTCCTCGAACCGCCGTTCCTCGCCGGTGGCCAGCACTCCCGCATCCACCTTCTGGATTCGATCGGCTTCGTCCGCAGGCAAGAAGTCGTGGTCTGTGTGGCCAAGCACGTCTTCGAGGTTCACGCCGAACATCTCGCATGCCTTGCTGTTGAGGAACAGGAAACGCGACTCTCCATCCTTGATGATCGTAGGTCCTGGAGCGTCCTCGAACAGGTCTTCCAGAAGTTCGCGGTGAGGCGTTTGCAGATCAGGTCCGATGGCGGAGCAATGGTTCATTCGCAGGCGTCCAGTTACTCGCGTAAATTGATCGATGCCTAATGTACATTCAGAGCGTTACCGAATGCTGAAACCGGACGTTGCTGCCTTACGCGGCAAGGCGCTTCTATCAGCAGGCCGGCGAGGGCCATTTCTTCAGCGCGCCCTGACGGAAATTTCGTGGCCGTATCACGGTATGCGGCCGCTTATCAAGGCATGCCCGGTGACCGCTGCGGGCATGCCGGGCAACTATTCCTCGACCCAGTAGGAGGTCGTATTCTCGATGACTTTCTTGATTTTGCGATTGTCTCTCCACTCTCGTCCCGTGTCACGGATAACCGGTTTCTGCTGGGGAGAGAAAATGTAGTTCTTGTGCGGCGCCGCCAACCGTTCAAGCTCTGCGTTGACGCCGGAATAGAATTGTTTTTCCGGATCCCGAGAAGGGTCCATCAAGCTTGAAGCCTGTCGGGCGAACGAGCCCCGAAGAATGGAAGGGGAGGTGGTGAATTTCGGAAAAGTCTTGAACAGCGGGATTTTTATGCCGAGGAACCGGGCATATTCGTTCCTCTCGTGAAGATGGCCGTCCTTTGCGATATTCCAGTTCTGATCGGCCGTATGAAAGGAAACCTGCATCACGCCCGGATCTGAAAACGGGCCCAAAATTTCCTCGCCGAGGTCGGTCAGCGCGACCCAGTCATCCTCGAGGTGGAACACATAGTCGGAATGCGTGTTGGTCCACAGACGCTGGACCGCGGCGCCAAAACCCGGCTCGCTCGGTCTGAAGAAGGAGGCTGACGGCAGATAGTTGCCGACCACGCGCAGGCACTCGGCTTCATCCTCTTCCGCGCCGAAGATCGGATCTATGTTCACCAGGACGTTCGAGAAGGAAAAATGAGCAAAGCAGCGCTTGGAGAAACTTTCCAATGTCTGCTCGAGCAAGCCCGGCCTTCTGCCGGCAACTATACACAAATCCATACTAAAATTCGCCACGCAGCATATCTCCGGAAAACCCGGAACTCCGTATAGAGATCCTTTCGTCCAGATACCATAGTGCCCCAAAGGTCACCACCGGCGTCGAGATATGCTGTCCCGTGACCGCGCATAAAGACGCTTGATCGGAGCCATCCGAAATCGACGGCAAGCGCACTCTACCGAGGGAGGGGTCTGGCCCCGCCTCGATCTTCAGAACACGGCTCAGTTCACGGCCGCCTCCCGCAATGGCAAGCGGCAACGCCGAAAGATCGGGCAACTGCTCCGGCAGGGAAACGCCGGTTGCGTTCCACAAACCGATACGGGCTACCTTCTGAAGAAGGAAGCCAGGTATGCAAGGGTGCCACTGGATCTGCGGGTGGCTATCGAACGCACCTGATGGGCGACTGTACTTGCGCTCACATGGGCTCCGAAGTGGCAGAAGCAGACCAGTTTATGGAGCTGTCTGTCGGACAATTCAAAAAACCGTCTGGCTTCCCCATAGGTGTCGTCCCGCATCCCCGCTGCGCGCAGGACCGGATCGCCGAAGGCGACGGCAATCGCCGTCCCGTCGCCACGCATGGCGGCCCTTATTTCATCCGGCTGGTATTCGGTTTCCCGAAATGTCGAAAGGGATCGATCGGGGTTGAGCTCAAGAATCTCGGCCCACCGCTCGAGCCGCTCGCTGCTGGACATCTGGAAGTCGGGATAGCTGCGATTTATCCTGGCGATAGTCCTCAGCTGGTCGACTGCACGTTGCTCCATTACGGCCTCCTATTTGAACAAAATAGATGCCCGTCGCCCAATCTGTAATGTGATCCAGACCGCTTTTGATGTCCAATCACGATTGGCCACCGGCAGGAGCTCCGGTCTTTCCTGTAATCAAAATTGATGAGCGGCAGGGCAACGCCGATAGCGTGGTGCCGGGCCAGGGGCCGTCGGATGGGCAGAGGCTTGCTCATGCACCGTCGTCAGGCGAAAAGGTCACCCTTCTGAAGGATTTCGCGGGGATGGGCGGAATGTTCCTTCACCACCGTCTCGCTGCTGTCGATTTCCTGCAGCATGACGTCGTAGCCCCAGAGATCCGCCAGATGCTGCAGAACCTGCCGGGTTTCGCTGTCTTCGAGAACCCAGTCGTTCGGCGCCCGGTGTTGCAGGAGAAGGCGACGGTCCCCGGCGAGATCGACATCGATGATGTCGATCCTCGGATCGGTCCAGCCGATATCGTATTCGCGCGCCAGCTGGCGGCGAACGCGTTTGTAGCCCCGCTCGTCGTGGATCGCCGAAACCAGTATCCCTTCGCTCATCTGCGGATCGTCGTAGAGCTGGAAAAGGCGCCACTTGCGGATCAGGTGCGGGCTCAGGAACTGGCTGATGAAGCTCTCGTCGCGGTAGTCCGCCCAGATGCCGCGCAGGACCTGCATCGGATCTCCGCGGCCGGCGATATCCGGGAACCATTCGCGGTCCTCATCGGTCGGCTTCGTCACGATCCGCTCGATATCCTGCATCATCGCAAAGCCGATGGCATAGGGGTTGAAGCCGGAGAAGCGTCGGTCGTCATAGGTCGGCTGGAACACGACATTGGTGTGGGACTTCAGGAATTCGAAATAGTTCCCGTCGCTGATCTGCCCGCGGTCGTGCAGCCTTTCCATGATCTGGTAATGGACATAGGTCGCGGTCCCCTCGTTCATCACCTTGGTCTGGCGCTGCGGGTGGAAATATTGCGCCACGTGGCGGACGATGCGGAGGATTTCCCTTTGCCACGGCTGCAGCCGGGGCGACGACTTTTCGAGGAAATAGAGCAGATTGTCCTGCGGCAGGCCGAGCGCCGCGCGCCGTCTTTCGAAATCGACGTCGGCCGCATCGCGCTTGCGGCCCGTTGGCACCGTGCGCCAGAGGTCGTTGAACATCTGCTCTTCATGGGCGCGCCGTTCCAGCTGGCGTTTTTCCTCCTGACGCAGGTCGAGCCGCGTCTTGCCCGCATAACGGTGCACGCCATGCGACATCAGCGCATGGGCGGCATCGAGGGTCCGTTCGACCGCCGTTTCGCCGTAACGTTCTTCGCAGCGGGCGATGTAGCTCTTGGCGAAATCGAGATAGTCGAGAATGCCCTCGGCATCCGTCCACAGCTTGAAGAGATAGTTGTTCTTGAAGAAATGGTTATGACCGAAGGCCGCATGGGCGATCACCAGGGTCTGCATCGTCGCGGTGTTCTCCTCCATCAGGTAGGAGATGCAGGGCGACGAGTTGATGACGATCTCATAGGCGAGATCCCGCATGCCGCGGCGGTAGAAGGCCTCGTGATGGGCGAAATGTTTCCCGAACGACCAGTGCCGGTAAAACAGCGGCATGCCGGTCGATGAATAGGCGTCCAGCATCTGCTCGGCGGTGATCACCTCGATCTGGTTCGGGTAGACATCGAGCCCGAGTTCGCCGATCGCGATCTCCTCGCAGGCATCGTGGATGCGCTGCAGGGTGGCGAAATCCCAGTCGGCGCCATCGAAGAGCAGTCGATTCTTCTGCATAGCCGCCTGGGTCATGGCACCGCCTTCGTTGGTGTCGAACGCTTCTGGAAGAGGTCGTGGAAGACCGGAAAGATCTCGTTCTTGCGGCAGACCTTGCGCATCGCAAGAGTTGCCGAGCTCGATCGGATGCTTTCATAAAGGCGCCAGAGGGGCGAATTGGAGGCGAGGGAATCCCCGCCTTCCTCATCGACTTCGATATAGGCGAAATACTGGCAGAGCGGCAGGATCTCGTGTCTCAGCAGATGGCCGGCAGGACCTTCGTCCCGGTAGGAGTTGTCGCCATCCGACGCCTGCGCGGCGTAGATGTTCCATTCGGTGGGATCGAAGCGTGCGGCGATGATGGAGCGCATCGCCACAAGCGCGCTGGACACCAGCGTGCCGCCGGTCGCCTGGCCGTAGAAGAAGGTCTCCTCGTCGACCTCCTCGGCCTTCTCGGTGTGGCGGATGAAGACGATTTCCACCTTCTCGTAGCGCTGCGAAAGAAACAGATAGAGCAGCAGGTAGAAGCGCTTGGCCAGATCCTTCATGTGTTCCGACATCGATCCGGAGACGTCCATCAGGCAGAACATCACCGCCTTCGCAACCGGCTTCGGTTCGTTGTCGAAGCGGCGGTAGCGCACGTCGAGCGGATCGACATAGGGAATGCGCCGGATTCTGTCGGTCAGCGACTTGAGTTCCGCCTCCAGCGCAAGGCGGGTCTCATCATCCTCGCTTTCCTCGATCTGGCGTTGCAGCGCCTCGATCTCGGCGGGCTTGGGGCGCTTGAGAGCGATGCGCCGCATCATGGCGAGCCGCGTCGTCCGGTCGATGGAGAGATTGGAAGGGGAGCCGGAAATGGAGTAGCCGGCGCGAACCGGGCTCATCTCCTCGGTCTCGCTCAGCCGCCGCTTGGCGAGTTCGGGCAGTTCGAGGTCATCCAGAAACACCGAGAGGAATTCCTCGCGCGTCAGCACGAAGCGGAAGCCGTCTTCACCGTCGCCCTGGCCGGCCTCCTTGGGCCTGCCGGCACCCTGACCCGGCGGGCGGGGAATGATATCGCCTTCGACGAACGCCCGGTTGCCGGGCAGGACATGGTCCGTAATCCCGCCTTCGGCTCGGCGGAAGCTCGGCTCGCCCATGCCGCCGATCGGAAGGCTGACTTCGCCGCCATCCAGTACATCACGGATGCTGCGGCTTTGCAGGGATCGCCTGACTGCTTGCTGCACGGCCTCCTTCGCGCGCCGCAGAAACCGCTGCCGATTTTCCAGACTTTTACCGCGCGGGTTCAGCCGCCGGTCGATGATGTGCATGTTGGCTCCTGCATGAGCATTAGGGTCTGTACTCAACTAGGTTTCGGACACCGCACAACCCAGTATGCCACAATCCTACGTCCTGTCGTCACACACAATGATGGAGATGGAATCCACCTTTGTGTGTCTAAGGAACTGAACGGTTTTCTGCATGCTGCGTTCCAAATCCTAATTGAGTACAGACGCTAACCTGCCTGTTTAACCCGCATGTACCACTCCACCAGACGACGAACCTGTCTCTCGGTGTAGCCGCGCCCCGTCATGCGCGACACGAACTCGCTGTGTTTCTTTTCTGTTTCGCCGTCCTTCTTCGATCCGAAGGAGATGACCGGCAGAAGATCCTCCACCTGGGAGAACATTCTTTTCTCGATCACTTCCCGGATCTTCTCGTAGCTCGCCCAGGACGGGTTCTTGCCGCCGTTATTGGCGCGCGAGCGGAGGCAGAACTTGACGATCTCGTTACGGAAATCCTTTGGATTGGCGATACCCGCCGGTTTTTCGATCTTGGTCAGTTCCTGGTTCAGGAGTTCGCGATCGAGAAGCTGCCCGGTGTCGGGATCCTTGAAATCGACATCCTCGATCCAGGCGTCGGCGTAGTCGACGTAACGATCGAAAAGATTCTGGCCGTAGTCGGAATAGGATTCCAGGTAGGCCTTCTGGATCTCGTTGCCGATGAACTCCGCATACCGCGGGGCAAGGTCTGCCTTGATGAACTCGATATACCGCTTTTCGGTTTCCTCCTGAAACTGTTCGCGGCGGATGGCCTGTTCCAGCACGTACATAAGGTGGACCGGATCGGCGCCGATATCCGTCGTGTCGTGGTTGAAGGTCGAGGCGAGTACCTTGAAGGCAAAACGTGTCGATATTCCGTCCATGCCTTCATCGACGCCGGCCGCGTCCCGATATTCCTGGACGCTGCGGGCGCGCGGATCGGTTTCCTTGAGGCTCTCGCCGTCATAGGCACGCATCTTGGAGAAGAAGGTCGAGTTCTCGTGCTTGCGCAGCCGCGAAAGTACGGAAAACCGGGCCAGCATCTCAAGCGTCGCGGGCGCGCAGGAGGCATCCGCAAGCTCCGAGCCTTCGATCAGTTTCTCATAGATATGCTGTTCTTCGGTCACCCGCAGGCAATAAGGAACCTTGATGACGCAGATGCGGTCGATGAAGGCCTCGTTGTTCTTGTTGGCCTTGAAGCTCTGCCATTCCGCTTCGTTCGAATGGGCAAGGATGACGCCGGAGAAGGGAATGGCGCCGATATTCTCGGTGCCCATGTAATTGCCTTCCTGCGTCGCCGTCAGCAGCGGATGCAGCATCTTGATCGGCGCCTTGAACATCTCGACAAATTCGAGCACGCCCTGGTTGGCCCGGTTGAGCCCGCCGGAATAGCTGTAGGCGTCCGAGTCGTTCTGGGAATAGTTTTCGAGCTTGCGAATGTCGACCTTGCCGACCAGCGAGGAGACGTCCTGATTGTTCTCGTCGCCCGGTTCGGTCTTGGCGATGCCGATCTGGCGCAGTCGCGAGGGCTGCAGCCTCACCACCCGGAAACGGGATATGTCGCCTCCGAATTCATCGAGCCGCTTCAAGCACCAGGGGCTCATCAACCCGCTGAGGCGCCGGGTCGGAACGCCGTACTGCTCGAGCAGCATCGGCCCCATCGCCACCGGATCGAAGAGATTGAGCGGGCTTTCGAAAACCGGGCTGATATCGTCGCCGGCCTTCAGCACGTAGATCGGATTGGCTTCCATCAGCAGCTTCAGCCGCTCGGCAAGCGACGACTTGCCGCCACCGACCGGACCGAGCAGATAGAGGATCTGCTTTCGCTCCTCGAGCCCCTGCGCGGCATGCCGGAAGAAGGAAACGATCCGCTCGATCGTCTCTTCCATGCCGAAGAAACCGGAAAAAGCCGGATAGGCCCGGATGGTGCGGTTCATGAAGATCCGGCCGAGCCTGGCATCCTTGGCCGTGTCGACCATCTGCGGCTCGCCGATCGCCGCCAGCAGCCGCTCGGCCGCATTGGCATAGGCCATCGGATCTTTCTTACAAATCGCCAGATACTCGGCGACAGACATGTCTGTCTCGCGCCGCGCTTCGTAGTTCCTGGTGAAGGCATCGAACAAGGATTCACTCGGCATAGGCTACTCCAGTCAGGGTTGCGCTACTGCTCGACTGCCGCAAAGATTGAAAACGCTGCGGCAATCTATTGAGAATCAAGATGTTTCTAACCCTAATACGACACCCGGAGCGTTTTCATGGCAATGCACAAAAATGTGCGTCCACAAATCCGTGCTGACTTGGCAAACAGCAAGTCGGGGCCTGTTGCATGCCCACCACAACGTCTGCGCACCGCTTCGGGTCTTCCAGGAAGTCGCGTCGTTGGCGGGGAAGACAAGCCTTGCTTCGCCGTCTATGGATGCAGCCGGCAGCGAGACGGGCATTTTTTTATGGACCAGCAATTTTTCGATAGAGGCTCCGTGGAGGTGGCGCGTGACCTGATCGGCGTCGAGCTCGATGTTTGCGGCGCGGGCGGCGTGATCGTCGAGACGGAAGCCTATGAGCCGGACGACCCGGCATCCCACAGTTTTCGCGGGCCCACGCAGAGGAACGCGGTGATGTTCGGCCCGCCCGGGCATGCCTATGTCTATCGCTCCTACGGCATTCACTGGTGCCTGAATTTCGTCTGCCGGCCCGGCAGCGCCGTGCTGATCAGGGCGCTGCAGCCGGTCAGAGGCCTTGAGGAGATGGAGAAGAGGCGCCGCCTTGCCGATCCGCTACTCCTGTGTTCCGGTCCGGGCCGACTCTGCCAGGCGCTCGGCATCACCATTGAGCACAACGGCCTGC
Source organism: Neorhizobium sp. T25_13 (assembly GCF_002968675.1). Classification (NCBI taxonomy): domain Bacteria; kingdom Pseudomonadati; phylum Pseudomonadota; class Alphaproteobacteria; order Hyphomicrobiales; family Rhizobiaceae; genus Neorhizobium; species Neorhizobium sp. T25_13. Next base: position 27,469 of record NZ_PVBI01000005.1, on the reverse strand, counting down.
CGCTGTTCGCGCCTCCGTTCGATCTCACTTTTCCGCAAACACCGCCATTGATCGTCACCGGGCGGCGGATCGGCATCTCCCAGGCTGTCGATCTGCCATGGCGTTTCGGTCTTTCCGGCTCGCTGCATGTCAGCAGGAAATTCACCGGCAAGGGTGGCATGGCGCTTTGAGTTAAAGCTTGTCCGTTGCTGCCGCTCGCCGATATGGGAGACAAGGCGGGTTGGCCGACATTCAAGCGGCGATTTGAGAAAAACCGTAACCACCGCGCAATGCCGAAGCGAATGCCCTGATAGCGGGTAATATGCGCCCGGTTGAAGCAAATCAGGCATCCTTGCACCTTCCATTAACCTTCAGGCAAGGAATTAACCATACATATTAGAGACCACGGCGAAATGGGATGACTGCGGTCTCCCACCAGGCATGAAGCCGCAAAGCCGTACCGGTCCAATCCGGTATCCGCTCATGAAAATCCAGCAAAGCCGTGGTGACCGCGTTGCCCATGCCCGACGGATATTGGTCCGGTTTGGCGAGCATCCCCGTTCATCAGGCGCTGGCGACAGCAGCTCGCATGCCGCCGATCCTCTCCGAGGATTGGCTTGATTAATTTGGGGACGGCTTTGGTGCAGGAAATGCCATCGGATCAGGCGCGACGTGGCCAGGCAGGCAGCCTGGGCGAGAGACTGGCATTTGCCGGCCTCGACGGCGAACTGCGCGATCTGCTGCGCCGCTGCCGCCCGCAGCTCGACCGGCATCTGAAGACCGGCCTGCGCGACCTTTTTCACCGCTTTCAATCCTTTCCGGAAGCCGCTCGCAATTTCGAAAGCGAGCAGCAGATCGAACGGCTGCACGATCTGCAGGCCTCCCATTGGGGCGTGCTGACCGATGCCCGCTTCGATGCGCTCTATGCCGAGCGGGTGAAGGTTCTCTCCGACGCCGAGAGCCGCATGGGCCTCGATCCGCGCTGGCACGTCGCCGGTCACGCCGTAATGCTCGAACACCTGATCGCCGGCGCGATCGTCGACCTCGCTCCGAAGTCGTTGCTGCCGGGCGGTCGCAAGCGTGAACAGGAGCTGCTCGACCTTGTTGGCGCGATTACCCGCCTGGTGATGGTCGATGTCGAGATTGCCGTCTCGCTCCGCTTCAACGAACAGCGCCAGAAGCACCAGCGCGCGCTCGCCGAACAGCGCGAAGCCGATCATGCGCAGGCGATCGAAACATTCACCGACGTCATCGCAGCGCTTGCCGACCGCGATCTAACCGCCTCTCTGCCGGCCGATGTGCCGGATGTCTATCGCGAACTCGCCGATCTTCTCAACCAAGCGGTTGCCGGCATGCGCTCCTCGGTCGAGACCGCCGATGGACATGGCCAGAAGGCTGGTGCGCTCACCCAATCGCTTGCCGAAGGCGCCCGCTCGTTCGCCTCCGCTTCCGAAGAACAGTCGGCCCGCCTCAGGGAGGCGGCACGCGTGCTGCTCGACGTCACCGCCAGGGTCAAGGGAAGTGCTGCCGAGACGGCTGCCGCCGAAAAAGCCGCCGCCGAGACGCGCCGTTCGGTCGAGGCAAGCGGCGAGGTCGTCGGCCGGGCGATCAACGCCATGGCGGATATCGAATCCTCGGCCGAAAAGATCGGCGAGATCATCGGCGTCATCGACGACATCGCGTTTCAGACCAACCTGCTGGCGCTGAACGCCGGCATCGAAGCGGCTCGCGCCGGTGAGACGGGCCGCGGGTTTGCGGTCGTTGCCCAGGAAGTGCGCGCGCTTGCACAGCGCTCCGCTGATGCCGCCCGCGAGATCAAGACGCTCGTCAACGGCACCAAGTCGCAGGTGGATGCGGGTGTCCAGATGGTTCACCGCACCCAGGAGGCGATCGGCGGCATCGTCCGCCAGGTTTCCGATATCAACGACGCGATCGCCGGCATTGCCCGCGATACCGGCGAGCAAGCCGTCGGTCTCGACCGATTGACCCTCGAGATCGGTTCGGTCAGCGAACATGTCGCCTCGAATGCAAGCCTCGCGTCCCGCGCTGGCGAAGGCGCCGACGAACTCCATACCGTCATCCTGGAACTCGGACGGACGGTCCGTGAGTTCCGGATCGAACGACAGAACCGGTATGCGGATGCGCGCCGGCCGGCAGCGCCAAGACTCCAGCCGACTCTCGTCCCGATCGCGCCGATGGCCTCCGAGCGTGCGGATGACGGCGAATACATCTTTCAGAAACGACAAGGAATAAGCTGATGGCAGCAAAGAAGGCTGGACCTGCAAGTTTGAAGCTGGCCGCGGTGCTGGACCTCAACGAGGCCTCGAACCTGCATGGCAAGCTGGTCTCCATGCGCGGCAGCGATCTCAGGATTGATGCATCGGGCGTCGAACGCGTCGGTGTCCAATGCGCTCAGGTTCTGCTCGCCGGCGTCAAGGCTTGGGAAGAAGACAAGAAGTCCCTCCTCGTGGAGAAGGCTTCGGATGCATTTCAGAAGACGATGCAACTCATCGGCATCAATAACCAGAATTTGGTTGCTAAGGAGATCTAGCAATGAAGAAAAAAGTACTGACCGTGGATGACTCACGGACGATCCGGAACATGCTTCTGGTGACCCTGAATAACGCAGGTTTTGAAACAATCCAGGCGGAAGACGGCGTTGAAGGCCTCGAAGTCCTCGAGGGCTGCAATCCGGACGTCATTGTCACGGATATCAACATGCCGCGCCTCGACGGCTTCGGTTTCATCGAAGGCGTTCGCCGCAACGAAAAATTTCGCGCCGTCCCGATCCTCGTCCTGACGACGGAAAGCGATGCCGAGAAGAAGAACCGGGCCCGGCAGGCCGGCGCGACGGGCTGGATCGTCAAGCCTTTCGATCCTGCCAAACTGATTGATGCGATCGAGCGTGTAACCGCCTGAGCCAGGAATTCCCCCGATGGATATGAACGAAATCAAAGAGATCTTCTTTCAGGAATGCGAAGAGCAGCTCGCTGAACTGGAGTCGGGTCTTCTCAAGCTGAACGACGGGGATCGCGACCCCGAAACGGTGAACGCCGTTTTCCGTGCCGTTCATTCCATCAAGGGGGGCGCCGGTGCCTTCGGTCTGGACGACCTGGTCTCCTTCGCCCACGTCTTCGAGACGACGCTTGATTGCGTGCGCTCCAACAAGCTGGAGCCGACGCAGGATGTCCTGAAGGTCATGCTGAAATCGGCCGACGTGCTCGCCGACCTCGTCACCGCGTCGCGTGACGGCGGCGGCGTCGATGAGTCGAGAAGCCGCAGCCTCGTCAAGGAACTCGAGGCGCTTGCCCATGGCGAGTTGCCGTCTTCCTCCGGCCACGACGCCCCGAAACCGGCCGCAAAGGCTGCTCCCGCCGCGGCTCCTACGGCGAAAGCGGAGCTTCCCAAGCCGAGCGACGACAGCGGCTTCCAGCCGATCCCCTTCTCGTTCGACGGTTTCGGCGAGGACGATGAGCCGGCAGTCGAAGGTTCGCTCTACGAGGTGATCTTCAAGCCGCGCCGCGAACTCTATTCCAAGGGCAACGAGGCGGCGCTCCTGCTGCGCGACCTGTCCCGTCTGGGAGAGATGAGCATCAATTGCGATACGGATGCTCTGCCGACCCTCGACAAGATGGATCCGGAAGCGTCCTACTTCAGCTGGAAGATCTCGATCCGGACCACCCGGAGCGAAGACGACATCCGCGCCGTCTTCGAATTCGCGGAATGGGATTGCGACCTCGAAGTGAAGTTTGCCGAAGAGGCATCTTCCAATGAGGAACTGCCAATGGTCCCGGTTCCGTTCGATCTCTCGATCCTCGATGACTCTTCGGCCGGCGAAGACGCGGGCCAACGGGGCGCTTCGGAAGAAACCGTTGCCGCGGCCCTGTCCGCCGCCGAGACCGCGAGCAACGTCTCCAGGGCCGCTCGTGTCGCCGAGAAGAAGGAATCGGCCGCCGCCAGTGCCGCCGCCCAGAACAATGCCGCAGCCGCCGCTGCTGGCGCGGGCCAGACGATCCGCGTCGATCTAGACCGCGTCGACCGCCTCATCAACCTCGTCGGCGAACTCGTCATCAACCAGGCGATGCTCTCCCAGAGCGTCGTCGAGAACGACGCGACCGGTACTTCGGCCGTCAACATGGGCCTCGAAGAGCTGCAGCAGCTCACCCGCGAGATCCAGGACTCGGTCATGGCCATCCGCGCGCAGCCGGTAAAACCGGTCTTCCAGCGCATGTCGCGTATCGTTCGCGAAGTGGCCGACATGGTCGGCAAGTCGATCCGCCTGGTCACCGAAGGTGAAAACACCGAAGTCGACAAGACGGTCATCGACAAGATCGCCGAACCGCTGACCCACATGATCCGCAATGCCGTTGACCACGGCATCGAGTCGCCCGAAAAGCGCGAAGCCGCCGGCAAGGACCCGGAAGGCACGATCAAGCTGACCGCGAAACATCGTTCGGGCCGCATCCTGATCGAACTCGCCGACGACGGCGCCGGCATCAACCGCGAGCGCGTCCGCCAGAAGGCGATCGACAACGACATCATCGCGGCCGACGCCAACCTGTCGGACGACGAGATCGACAACCTGATCTTCATGGCGGGCTTCTCCACCGCCGACAAGATCTCCGACATTTCCGGCCGCGGCGTCGGCATGGACGTGGTCAAGCGGTCGATCCAGGCGCTCGGCGGCCGCATCTCGATCTCGTCGCGGCCGGGCTTCGGCTCGACCTTCACCATGAGCCTGCCGCTGACGCTCGCCGTCCTCGACGGCATGGTGGTCACGGTCGCCGGCCAGACGCTGGTGGTACCGCTCACCGCCATCGTCGAGACGTTGCAGCCGGAGGCTGCCGCCATCCATTCCTTCGGCGCCAATCAACGGCTTATCTCGATCCGCAACTCGTTCTGCCCGCTGGTCGATGTCGGTCGGGTCCTCAACTACCGCGCCACCCAGGCCAATCCGGTCGAAGGTGTCGCGCTGCTGGTGGAATCGGAAGGCGGCGGACAGCGTGCACTGATGGTCGATGCCATCCAGGGCCAGCGCCAGGTCGTCATCAAGTCGCTCGAGGCGAACTACACCCACGTCCCCGGCATCGCCGCAGCCACCATTCTCGGTGATGGCCGCGTCGCACTCATCCTCGATGTCGATGCGGTCGTCGCAGCGTCGCGAGGTCAGTCCATGAAACCTGAAATGTCGTTAGCCGCCACGGGTTGAGTTCACATGTCGTATGCCGTGAAGAATCTGGTCCAGGGAAGCAAGGAGCTGATCGCTTTTCGCATCAGCGATCAGGAATTTTGCGTGAACATCATGTCCGTCCGCGAAATTCGCGGATGGACGCAGGCAACACCGCTGCCGCATGCGCCCGCCTACGTCATGGGTGTCATCAATCTGCGCGGCGCGGTTCTGCCGATTGTCGACCTTTCGGCCCGGCTTGGCATGAAGGATGCCGAGCCGACGGCACGCCATGTGATCATCGTGGCGCAGATGAAGACCAAAGTTGTTGGTCTGCTCGTCGAAGCCGTTTCCGATATCCTTACGATTAACGACGAGAATATCCAGCCAGTACCGGAAGTCTCTTCCGATCTGGAGAGACAATACGCCCGGGGGATTCTCGCCATCGATAAGCGGATGATCTGCATGATCGAGTTGGACGCCCTCTTCCCCGACATGGAAAGCGAAGTTGCATGAAGCCCTTGGGCGCCATCGAAAGCCGACAGTCACCGGATGAAGTCCTCGCAAGCGGCGAATATCCGCTGACGCGTCGTGACCTCACCGATATTTCGGCGATGATCTACGCGGATGCCGGGATCTATCTCAACGATTCCAAGGCCTCGCTCGTCTATTCCCGCCTTTCCAAGCATATCCGGGCTTTGGGGCTGCGCGGGTTCAAGGACTATTGCGTTCTGGTGGCGTCGCCCGAAGGTGCCGCCGCCCGCCGAGAGATGCTGTCGCATCTGACAACCAACTTCACCCGTTTCTTCCGCGAGAACCATCACTTCGAGCACCTGCGTGACGAGGTTCTGCCGGGTCTGATCAACCGCGCCAAGAGCGGCGGTCGCGTGCGCATCTGGTCGGCCGCCTGTTCGGACGGGCAGGAGCCGTATTCGATTGCGCTGACCGCACTGTCGCTGCTTCCCAATGCGGCCGATCTCGACTTCCGTATCCTGGCGACCGATATCGATCCGAAGATCCTGGCCGCGGCCCGCGCCGGCGTCTACGATGAGAACGCGCTCGAGACCATGACGCCCGCCATGCGCAAGCAGTGGTTCCGGGAGGTCGATGCTGGCGGACGTCGCAGGTTCCAGATCGATGAACGCGTCAAGAAACTGATCACCTTCAACGAGCTGAACCTGATGGCGCAATGGCCCTTCAAGGGCAATTTCGATGTCATCTTCTGCCGCAACGTCGTCATTTATTTCGACGAGCCGACGCAGATGAAAATCTGGTCCCGCTTTGCCTCGCTCCTGCCTGAAGGCGGACATCTTTATATCGGCCATTCCGAGCGCGTCTCCGGCGACGCGAAAAACCTGTTCGATAATATCGGTATCACGACCTATCGCTATACCGGTAAGAGCGCAGGGAGGAAGGCATGAGCGCTCCGGCACGGGTCCTGGTCGTCGACGATTCCCCGACCATGCGTGGCCTGATTACGGCCATCCTGAATTCCGATCCGGAAGTCAACGTCGTCGGCCAGGCCGGCGACGCGCTGGAAGCGCGCGTCGCGATCAAGCAGCTCAATCCCGATGTCGTCACCCTCGATATCGAGATGCCCAATATGAACGGGCTGGAATTCCTCGAAAAGATCATGCGCCTGCGTCCGATGCCGGTCATCATGGTTTCGGCCATGACCCATCAGGGTGCCAACGCGACGCTCGCCGCTCTCGAAATCGGCGCCTTTGACTGTGTCGGCAAGCCGGCCCCCGGCGACGTTCGCCCTTTCATGGATCTTGCTGAAAAGGTGAAGGCTGCAGCCCGGTCAGGACCACGCCGGAACGGACCTGCGCCGGTCATCGCAGCCTCTCCCGCCGCGGAATACCGTGTCGGCAGGAAGGTTGTAGCTATAGGATCGTCAACCGGAGGCGTTGAAGCTCTCATCGCGGTACTGCAAAAGTTCCCGCAAAACTGCCCACCGACCGTAATTACTCAACATATGCCTTCCACGTTTACCAAAAGTTTTGCTGAACGGCTTAATCGTATCTGCGCTCCTGTGGTGCAGGAAGCCACCGATGGCGCGCGGCTGGAGATCGGCAAGATCTACCTCGCGCCAGGTGGCGAACGGCACTTGCAGGTGGTCAATCCGTCGGCGCCATGTTGCCGGCTGATCGAAAGGGAGCCGGTAAACGGTCACAGGCCCTCGGTGGACGTCCTTTTCGACTCGGTCGCCGATCTGGCGGGTCGCAATGCGGTCGGGGTTATCCTGACCGGCATGGGCCGCGACGGAGCTGCCGGTTTGCTCAGAATGCGTAGCGCGGGCGCACGCACGATCGGGCAGAACGAAAAGACGTGTGTGGTCTACGGCATGCCGAGGGTTGCCCATGAAATGGGGGCCGTCGAGCAGCAGCTGCCGCTGGGCGCCATTGGTGAAGAAGTGTTGAAGTTAACTGCCGCCCGAAAAGAAGGTACCGAATAAATGTCTATCGCTGAAAAAATCAAAGTTCTGATCGTTGATGATCAGGTCACCAGCCGCCTGCTGCTCAGCGACGCCCTGACACAGCTCGGCTTCAAACAGATCACGTCTGCCGGCGATGGCGAGCAGGGCATGAAGATCATGGCCGAGCAGCCGCACCATCTCGTCATTTCGGATTTCAACATGCCGAAAATGGACGGTATCGGTTTCCTTCAGGCCGTTCGCGCCAATCCGAACACCAAGAAGGCCGCATTCATCATCCTGACGGCGCAGGGCGACCGCGCCCTGGTTCAAAAGGCTGCATCGCTCGGCGCCAACAACGTTCTCGCCAAGCCGTTTACCATCGAAAAGATGAAGGCCGCTATCGAAGCGGTGTTTGGAGCATTGAAATGAATGACGCCGCTGCAGTCAGGCGTGTCCATATCATCCAGGGGGAGTTTAAGGTCCTGAACGACCCGAATGCTGTCCTCTCGACGATCTTGGGCTCATGCGTGGCTGCTTGTCTTCGCGATCCTGTCGCCGGTATTGGCGGCATGAACCACTTCCTGCTTCCGGGATCCGGCGGCTCCATGACCTCGGGCGGCGATGCAACGCGTTATGGCGTGCATCTGATGGAGTTGCTGATCAACGGACTTTTGAAGCAGGGTGCCCGGCGAGACCGGTTGGAAGCGAAGATTTTCGGCGGCGCCAAGACGATTGCCAGCTTTTCGAATGTCGGCGAACAGAATGCCGCATTCGCGATGCAATTTCTAAAGGACGAAGGCATTCCGGTGGTAGGTTCCTCAACGGGCGGGGAACACGGGCGCAAGCTGGAGTTCTGGCCCGTGAGCGGCCGGGCTCGTCAGTATCCGCTGACCGGCGCCGAAACTCAACGGACGGTGGCTATGGAGGAGCGTCCGGTACGCACGCCGCCGAAGCCGGTCGAGAGCTCGATCGAGTTCTTTTAAAGAAGTCATTTCTCGGGGCGAAAGAAGCCATGAACGACATCGTCAAGACGCCAATCGCTCCCTTTGAGGAATCTCTTCCAGAAGTCCTGATGCGTCTGGTCTCGGAGCTTCATGACGTCGCATACCTGATCGAACGGGTCGAGCCGCAGCTTCTGGAGCTCGGCGGCGAAACGATCCTGCAGTCGCCGGACAGCTTGAAAGTCCTGCAGGGCATCGACCTAGCCGTCCAGAAGACGCGCGGCCTTGCAGAATTCGTCGACACGATCACCGGCGGCATTCCGAGCGACTGGATGGTCGACGTCTCGACCGCCCTCAATCTCGTCAAACTCGCCGACATGCAGAAGGCGCTCACCAACGGCATGCGCCACGGCCATTCCCAGCCTTTGAGCAAGGCAGCCGGCGATTTCGATTTTTTCTGATCGCCAGCCCTGACATGCATGCTTCGGCCATGATGGCCCAGGCACTCGCCCGTCTCACAATCCCATCCACAATCACCAAAACCATGCTCCCGCGAAACGCTCGCACAAGCTTCGCTTCTTAGGGTGCGATTGAGCATAGGCTCGAATACCTAGTTGGCGATGTGGGAACAGAATGAATCTGTTGGCTCAATTTTCACAAGTCTTTAAAAATCTGGCCGGTTTAGGCCAGACGCGACTTATTGCTTTAGGCGCTGTCGGCGTCGTTTCAATTGCGATCGTCATTGCTGCGGCCCTCTTCGTTAACAAGCCGGCTTACGAGACGCTCTATGTCGGCCTCGATACGGCCGACCTCAACCAGGTAAGCATCGCGCTGGCCGAGGCCAACATGTCCTTCCAGGTCGGTACGGACGGTACGAGCCTTCAGGTTCCTGCCGGCTCGACGAGCAAGGCGCGGCTTCTGTTGGCCGAGCGGGGCCTGCCGAACAGCACCAACGCCGGTTACGAACTTTTCGACAATGTCGGTTCGCTCGGGCTGACCTCCTTCATGCAGGAAGTCACGCGTGTTCGCGCCCTTGAAGGTGAGATCGGCCGGTCGATCCAGCAGATCAACGGCGTCAACGCCGCCCGCGTTCATATCGTCATGCCGGATGTCGGCAATTTCCGCAGGGGTGAGCAGAAACCGACGGCATCGGTGATGATCCGGGCCAGTTCGACGACGGGGCGCAAGGCTGCTTCGTCCATTCGCCACCTTGTCGCCTCCGCAGTTCCCGGCCTCGACGTCGACGACGTGACCATTCTGGATTCCGCCGGTCAGCTGCTCGCCTCCGGCGACGAATACGGCGGCAGCGAAATGAACAAGTCGCTGAGCATCGTCCAGAACGTTCAGCAGGAAATCGAAAACAATATCGACAAGGCGCTGGCGCCTTTCCTCGGCATGGACAATTTCCGTTCCAGCGTCACGGCGGCCCTGAATACGGACAGCCAGCAGATCAACGAGACGGTGTTCGATCCGAATTCCCGCGTCGAACGTTCGGTCCGCACCACCAAGGAAGCGTCGAAATCGCAGCAGACCCAGGACGACAACGCCACGACCGTCGAGCAGAACGTGCCGCAGGCCGCTCCGCCTCCGGGTGGTGCGAACGGTCCGAAATCGTCTGATCAGTCCGATAAAAAGGAAGAGCAGACCAACTACGAAATCAACCAGAAGACCGTCGCCACGACGCGCAACAGCTACCAGATCGAGAAGGTTTCAGTTGCCGTCGTCGTCAACAAGGGTCGTATCGCGAAAATGGTCGGCGAGCCGGCTGACCAGGCCAAGGTCGATGCCTATCTCGCCGAGATGCAGAAGATCGTGGCATCCGCAGCCGGCATCAATGCCAACCGCGGCGACATCGTCACGTTGACGGCCATGGACTTCCTTGAGAACCAGCTGCTCAGCGAAGCCTCCAGCGGCCCGGGCGTGATGGACATGCTGAGCCGGAACGTCGCAGGCATCATCAACTCGCTCGCCTTCGTCCTCGTTGCTTTCCTGGTGGTCTGGCTCGGTCTTCGCCCGCTCATCCGCACCGTCAGCGGCAACAGCGTCGCCGGCGAAGCAGCGGACGGCGCAGGTCTCGAACTTCCGGATTTCTCGCCGACGACCGGCAGCCCGGCACTCATGGACGGTTTCGGCTCTGACTTCGGTTTCGACAGCTCGAACGACATGCTGGGCGGTGGCGACGACGAGGGCTTCAACCGCCGCGTCAAGGAAGGTCCCGAAAAGCGCCTGGCCCGGATGGTCGAAATCTCCGAGGAGCGCGCCGCCAAGATTCTCCGCAAGTGGGCACTCGAAAAGGCAGCCTGACGGGGTATCACGAAAATATGATCGCTATGGGCCGGACCTTGTCCGGCCCATTTCTTTTCAGCCCCGCCGCGCACTTGGCTCATTTACCTATAGGCGAATCAGCATGAATATGGCGCAACTGGGGAAATCCGATGTCGAGGCGATGGTAATTCGTAACGCGTCTCCTACAATGGCCTTGATTCGTACAATCACTTCCAGAGGTCCCAAAGAGGTGGAACTGCTGAAACTCCCGAAGTCCACGACGAGGGAAATCGGCTACCGCCATTATTCTTGATGTATTTGCTTAATCCGGGATCGTTTCGGCGCTGGAGGGGTTGTATGGGAATCGCAACATGCCGCGATGCGGGCATTCATGATGAATGCACCACGTGGCGGGGAGCAGGTACCGAATGGAGTTGTCGGGGGTAGAAAAGATGACGGAGGGGCGCTCCTATGCGGAGTCTGCCGGCTCCAGAGGACTCTCGCGTGAGCAATTGGTTCGCCGTCTTTCGGTTTTGGCGGGCTCCAACAACATTCAGGCGGTCATGCGCCTGCTCGCAGATTACGTCGGCGCTTCTCATTTTCTGCTGGCCCGCTACGACCTCATCCAGGAACAGGGCCTCGATTTCATTGTTACCTCCAACTGGCCCTTCGATCTCGTACGGCGCTTGGGCTCGGAGCTGGCAAGCGGTTACGCGCGTTCCACCGAACTGGAAAAATGCCTCTCGCTGCTAACCCCCAGCTTCGCCCTGTTGCCTGACGACATCGTGCCGCCGGACGACATCAGCCGGCAATATTGCGCGCTGACCTTTTGCGTCGGCAGGACGCGGTTCTCGCTGATGCTGCTGTTCCTCGACGGCATCATCCTGTCGCAGGAACGATTGAGGGAGGTGGGCTTGTTCGCCGCCTACGGCGCCAGCTTTGGAGAAAATGCCGACGCCAGGACCGAGCGTGATTTCGAACTGACGGAACGCGAGCTGGAATGTCTCTTCTGGATTGCGGAAGGCAAGACCAGTGACGAGATCGCCGTGATCCTCGGCATATCCCGCAATACGATCAACAACTACATTACCAGCGTGATGCGCAAGACGGCAACCAAGACTCGCTCCGAGGCGATTGCCTACGCGGTTCGCAACAACTTAGTTTAGGAAAATAATTTCAATGGGTTATTCGCGCAGCGGCACGGCAGACGGACCTGGAAGCATCCAGTATCTGCGCCTCCAGCGCGCATCGAGCCGCTCGGACATCTTTCCGAAACTCGTCGCCATGCAGAAGAACCTGAAGGCGCGGAATTTTGCGGTTTTCCGGATTGCCGGCGCCGGGCTGCCCAACAAGCGCAAGCTTGTATGCGAGCTCGAAAACTGGGGAGCTGGCGCGCTCGAAAGCAGCAATCAGCTCATCGGTGTTTATGGCGAGGCGCTGCTGGACCATATCGAAACCTCGCTTCTGCCGCTGATCTGGAACGGATCGGAAAATACCAGTTTTGCCGATGCGGGCGAATTTTCGCCATTGACGCATCGCCTGGATTCCAGCGTCGTTCCTTTTTCGGGGATCGCCTTTCCCGTGCGCCTCGGTGCCCTCGGCAACGGCTACGTCGCTTTCTTCGGGACATCGATGGATTTGGCGAGCGATGTCATTATCGACCAGCATGTCAGGAGCTGCCAGGTGGTCATGGACCTCCTGGCGCTTGACGAACGCCGCAGCGTTCCCGCGGAATCCCTGAGCGAACGTGAGATCGCCTGCCTTCAGCTGGCCGGCGACGGCCGTATCAGCGAAGAGATTGCCGAGAAACTCGGCCTCTCCGTCCACACGGTCAACGCCTATCTCGGCTCTGCCACCATCAAGCTCGATTCGGTCAACCGCATCCAGGCGATCGCCAAGGCGATCAGGCTCGGTTATATCCACTGATCCGCTCGGAGAAGAGCCGATCTTTTTCGTCTCGGGAGTATGGCGGCTCACATCTGCGAATTACTGGTCTTGACGAACTTGGCGTCCTGGAGGCTCTTTGCCAGGAAAGCTGTGTTGTCGTGGGGATCCTCGAAGGGGGCCTGGAACGCAATGTGGTCGATTTCGAGGGCTGCCAGCTGGTCGGCCAGCGTCAGACGCGCATAGACCGAGACACCGCGCGGCTTGATTTCGAGATCGAGGACGACCTCCGGCTTGCCGTTCCATTCGAGCTTGTAGTCACCGCCGGCGCCGAAACTGACGGTCCCGGGATGGAAATAGAGCTCGGCTGCTGAAGACACGAGATCGGCAAGGCTGCTGTGGCACTCTAGACGTAGAAGTGAGATGAGATCGCCGGCATCGAGCAGGCGAAGTTCCGAAGCCACCGGGCTGATTGCTTGTGCAACGATTTCTTCCCGTTCGGTGGAGTAGGTGCATTTCTTCATGACGCTCAGCGTGTCCGTTTTTTGAGCGACCGGGAAGCGTAGACCCGGTGCACGAGTTCTGCCACAGCCTTGTAGAAGACTGGCGGAATGACACTATCCGCCGAGACTTGCGCAAACATGGAGCGCGCCAGGGGCGGGTCCTCGAAAATGGGGATATCGTTTTGCTCGGCGATTTCGCGAATCTTGAGGGCAATCAGGTCCTGGCCCTTGGCGACGACGACCGGTGCGTCGTTCTCCTCGCGCACGTAACGCAGCGCTACCGCAAAGTGAGTCGGGTTGGCGATCACGAGAGTGGCGCGCGGCACGTTGTTGATCATCCGCCGGCGGGCACGGTCTCGCGCAACCGATTTCTGGCGCTGCTTGACGATCGGGTCGCCCTGAGCCTGCTTGTATTCGTCCTTGACCTCCTGCTTGGTCATCTTGAGTTCGTTGTACCAGTGATAGCGCGTCCACAGCACGTCGACCACGGCAAGTATCCCCGCCGACAGGACCACCACGATCACCATTTGGCGGATGACTGAATCCAGTTTTACGAGGATGACCTGCGGATCAGAGAACATCGCGTCCAGCGAGGAGAGATATTCGCCGCGCAATGCGAAATACATGATCACTGCCACGATCAGGATCTTGAAGATCGATTTTCCGAACTCGACGAAACCCGGAACGCTGTAAATCCGCCCGAAACCTTTGGTCGGTGAAACGCGAGAAATCTGCGGCCGGACGCGCTCGAGGACCAGCGACGGCATGTTCTGCGCGAACGACGAGCCAAGGCCGAAAATGATGAAGAGCAGCATAACCGGAGTGAGGAACGCCGCGATCGCCCAGCCGAGATGGACGCTGAGCGAGACGACGTCCGTCGAATTTTCGAGCCGCCACTGATCCGGCTGTTCGAAAAGGTCCTTCAGCGTCTCGGCCATTTTTGCGATGTTCGAGGGCAGGAAGAAGACGAGAAAGACATAGAACGCCAGCATGGAGGCGAAAAGCGGCACCTCTCGGGAGACCGGGACGTTACCCTTGTCTGCCGCTTCCGACATTCGTTTGGCGGTCGGGTTTTCTGTTTTACTGTCTTTATCGTCGTCGGACACGGCTTTGAACCAATCGGTCTTCCGGTTGCGAGGACGTGGCTCAAACGAATCGGCCGCCGCCGCCCGCGATGTTACCGCATCGCCTGCTAGCCGCTAATCGAGTCAAGAAAAAGACTGTGGGTGGCCGGAAAATATCGGCGAAAGGTTGGTCAAACGAAAACGGAGCGGGAAATTTCCCGCTCCGCTTCCTTCGTGGCGCCTCAATCGGCAGGTCAGGCGGCCTCGGCCGGCTTGTCGCCTTCCTTCTTTTCTTCCTTGAGCATGATCTGGCCTGAATTGGCGAGCCGGATCGCTTCCTGTGCGATCGCGCGACGGGCGATCGCCACTTCGCGCGGATTGAGGTTCATGTTCTGAACCGCCAGATCGCTTTCGATCATGCGGCGCTGGCGCGGGCTGATGGCCGCGAGAACACATTCCTTGATCTCGTTGGTCGCCCCACGCAGCGCCATCGTGAGAATGTCCCCTGCGACGTCGTTGAGCAGCATGACGCGGCTGCGCTGCGGCATGTAGAGCAGGTCTTCGAAGAGGAAGATCTTCGGGCGAACCTTGTTGACGGAGTCCTTGCTGATCGTCTCGAGGGAGTTGAGCAGGGTATCGACCTGGCTCTTTTCGAGCTCGTTCATCAGCTCGGCGACCTTGTTCGAGCCATTCGAGTTGCGTTCGGCTTCGATTGCCGCGATCAATTCCATCACCCGGTTCTCGATGATCTGCGCGGCCTTGGGGCTGACTTCCTTCATGTTGACGGCGCGATTCATGATATCGGCGCGGCGGCTGTCGGGAAGCTGGAGAAGGACCTTGGCGCCAAAGATCGATGGCATCTGCGAAAGAATGTAGGCGACCGTCTGAGGATGTTCGCGCGACAGGAATTTGCCCACGAATGCCGGATCGGCATCCTGCAGGCGGTCCCAGATATTGGCTTGGTAGTCGTCGAACGCGGTGCGGCGGCCGAGCAGCCCGTCGACTTCTTCGGGTGTCAGGCCCGCTTCGAGAATGCCCTCGATCGCTGCGGCATTGTCCATGAGACCGGTGCCCTCGGTGAACAGGTCCTCAAACTCGTTGACGAGTTCGAGGAGTTCGTCCGGGGGGATGGCGCGCAGGCTCTGGGCACAGGCAATGATATTCTGCAGCTCGGCCTGGGTGAAATACTTGAGAAGTTTGCCAGCGACGCCCTTGCCCATAGCCAAGAGCACTGCCGCGGCCTTTTCGGCCTTGGATAACGGTTTCGTCGAGAGGGCGCTGCCACCGAAATCGTCAAAGTCCATCATGGTCTTCCTTCTCTGTCCCAAACAGGGATCAGGTTCTTCTCGTGCTCAGTACTTCCGTCAGTCGCACACCGAAACGCGTGTCATCATTTTCCAGCACGGTGATCTCACCCTTGCCGATGCGGCGTCCGTTGACCACGATTTCAACCGGCTCGCCGATCTTCTTGTCGAGTGCGATCGTCGCACCCTCTTCGAGGGTCATCAGGCCCGACACCTGCATGCGGCTCGTACCGAGCACGATCTCGACGTCGATCGGGATATCCATGATCAGGTCGAGATTGGCGTTGAGCGCGCTGCCCGGTTCCTGGTAGGCGGCGCTGCTGGATGTCGAGCTGCCGAAATCGTTGCCGCCGAAACTTTTTGCGCCGCCAAAATCCGAGGCACCGCCACCGAAGCCACTGCCGAATGTATCAGCCTGTGCTTCGAAGCCGCCGCCGAAGGACGGGGCGTCGGCCGAAAAATCGGAGGTTGCTGACGAGCCGAAATCGGCATCGAAATCAGGCGCGCCGCCATCGGCATCCGTCTTCAAGACGCCGCGCAAATCGTCGATGGCCTGATCCAGATCGGCATCATTGCCGAGCGGCATCAGCGAGTCGTCGTCAGTGAGAGGTGTCTTCTTCGTAGCCATGCGGTGATTATTCCTGTTGAAACTTGCGTCAGCCTGCCTTGGCGAAAAAGCCGGCAACAGGCTGGCCGCGGGTCTAGCCTATCAGGTGTTGGAGAATCTCGTCGTCCGTGCTGATGTTATCCTTTACGCGGACTGTATACCGCTCGCCGGACCGCCCGAATTCGCACGAATACATATCCCGGCCGTTTGCACTGACCTGCACCTGGACATCGCGCTTGTCCTGGAAAGCAATCACGTCGCCGGCTGCGAGCCGCGAGATCGTACCGAGCGTCAGCTTCTGCAGGCGGATACGGGCTTCGAGGGTGACATGCGAGCGGCGGACCTGGTCGTTCATGCGGTCCGTCCATTCCTGCTTGGCCTTGGAAGCCTGAGCCTTCGCTTTCGGCGCGGTGACCTTGGTCTTCAGGAACGCACGCTGAGGGATGACGAGAGCGAATTCGGAGGTCACCGAACCGAGCTCGAACGCCATGCGGATCGAGACGCCGAATTCGGGGCGCGCCAGATCGTCCGGCTTTGGACGGTCTTCGGCGTTGTGAGGCCGTTCAAGGGCCGCTTCGAAGCTCCCCTGGGCGTTGACGCCGGAGCGCAGCACATTGGCGATCCGCTCGAAGACCACCACGGCGAGGTCGAGTTCGATATCTGAGAGGGGGCGTTCGATCGGCTGTACGATGGTCTCGAGCGCCGAGCCCAGCATCAGTTCCATGAGCGCAATCACGAAACTGTTGCCGCAGCCGAGCACGAAGTTCGGCGACCAGTTGCGCAGGGATCCGTCGGAAAGGGCAAACCCATCGCCGAGATCGGCGATGAGATCGGTCATCAGGCCGGACGTGCAGCTCACATAGGAGACGCCGATCCGGATGCCGGTTTCGCTGTGAAAGACGTCCGGCAGGAATTCTGCATAGAGCTGCGCGAATTCGCTGCTGATCTTCTCGACGGTCTTCTTGTCGCCGAGGCCTCCGGTCAGTTTTGCCAGGAGCGCCAGGTCCATGCCCGACGCCGGTGATTGGTTTGCTTGGTTCGACGTCATCATGCCGCCTTTTCTCCACCAGGATTCATCATTTCCTGCTCGACCGAGTCGATCGAGGGCCGTTCTTTGTTGGAAATCGTCTTGCGTCCGTATTCGAGCGCGACCTGCGGCACGGAGCCGTTCATGTAGGCAAGCAGGGTCTGCTTGACGATGATGTACAGGCGATGCTGCTTGGTGCGGACGATCTTGATCTGGGAGGTCAGCGGGTTGCAGACCGAATAGGACAGGAAGATGCCGAGCATGGTGCCGACGAGAGCCGCGCCGATGAGGCCGCCGAGAACTTCCGGCGATTCGTTGATCTTGCTCATCGCCTTGATAACCCCGAGAACGGCGGCGACGATACCGATGGCCGGGAACGAGTCGCCCATCGCGGTGATAGCGTGATAGGGCTTCATCTTGTCGGAGAACATGGTGTTGATTTCTTCATCCATCAGCGCCTCGATCTCGTGGGAGCGGGCATTGCCGATGATGATGAGGCGCACGTAGTCGCAGATGAAGGCGGTCAGTTCCTTGTTCTTCAGGACCGTCGGAGCGGTCTGGAAGATCGGCGATTCCTCCGGATTGTCGATATGCGCCTCGATTTCGTTGCGCGACTTGGTTCTGAGGTCGCGCATCAGCGAATAAAGCACGCCGAGAACGTCCAGATAGTTGCGCTCTTTCGGTACGGTGTTCTTAAAGGCCTCTCCGAGCGCCTTACCGCTATCCTTCACGACCTTCATCGGGTTGGCCATGATGAAGCCGCCGAGACCGGCGCCGCCGATGATCAGAAGCTCGTAGGGCTGGATGAGGACGTCGATGTGGCCACCCATGGCCATGAAGCCACCGAGAATACAGCCAACGGTGATGACAAAGCCGATAATAATATTCATCGCGTACCTGTGCCCGATCGTTTTCGTTTGTCTTGGGGATAAGGCGTCTGGCTTGCGTGAGGCTGGCTGTGGAGACGTCAACGGAAGCAGGTCCGGAACAGCTTCGCACAAGTCTTCGAGCCTAGTTCTGCCGACGATCGGACCGGATTGCCCGCTCCGCAGCGACGTCCGCCGCTTCCGCGGACTTAGGTAGAGCTATCGTGATCACGACCTATACCAGCTACGCAATGATCAGCCGCGACATGTCTAAGTCGCTGGAACGCGTCGCCGAAAAGCCGGAAGTTGCGCGCGAGAGCGAATACTACCTCTCCAAGATCGGCAGCATCAAAACCATCGACGACTTCATGGCCGATACGCGCATCTATAACTACGCGCTGAAGGCTCACGGTCTCGAGGACATGGCTTATGCCAAGGCATTCATCCGCAAGGTCCTGACGGAGGGCACCGACAACAAGGCGGATTTTGCCAACCAGCTCTCCGACAGTCGCTATTCGCAGCTCGCCGAATCCCTGAATTTTGCCGCCTTCGGCACCACCGCCACCTCCTTCGACAGGGCCCAGAAGGGCGTCGTCGACAAGTTCCAGCGCCAGACGCTGGAAGAGGATGCGGGCGTCGACAACATGGGCGTCCGGCTGGCGCTCTATTTCGAGCGCACCGCCCCGACGATCAAATCCGGCATGGAAGTCCTTGCCGACGATGCGCTTTCGGAAGTCATGCGCACCGCGCTTGGCATGTCGGCTGAGATGATCGGCGCCGACCTCGATCGCCAGGCCAAATACATCGAAGACACGGTCAAGATCGCGGATTTCCAGGACCCGGCCAAGGTCAACAAATTTCTCGAGCGGTTCACGGCGATGTGGGAGATCAGCAACCCCACCGAGAGCTACGATCCGCTCGCCGTCTTCAATTCCCCATCCTCGAGCGGAATTTCCACGGATCTTCTGATCTCGATCAATAACCTGAAACTCGGAGGCAAATGATATGCAGTCCGGACTTTACGTCGGCATCTCTTCCCAGATCGCGCTCGAGCGCCGCTTGAACACGATCGCCGACAATATGGCCAACATGAACACCGTCGGCTTCCGTTCCACGGAGGTCAAGTTCGACGAGGTCTTGAGCAAGACCCAGAACGACATCGGTGCAAAGGTCGCGTTCGTCACCCAGGGCAACGACTATCTGTCGACCCGGACCGGCGAAATGCAGCGCACGGGCAACCCGCTCGATTTCGCGATCAAGGGCAATGCCTGGTTTGCGATCGATACGCCGGGCGGCCAGGTGCTGACCCGCGACGGCCGTTTCACGATGGATGAGCTCGGCCAGCTCCGTTCGATCCGCGGTTATGCGGTTCTCGATGCCGGTGGTGCCCCGATCCAGCTCAACCGCGACGGAGGCCCTCCGACTGTCGGCTCCGACGGCATCATCCGGCAGAACGAACAGCCGGTCGCCAGCCTCGGTCTGTTCACGGCTGACGTCACGAAGGGCTTCGTCCGCCACGACAACTCCGGCGTCATCACCGTCGATACCCCGCAGCCGGTGCTCGAGGGCATCGATAACTCCGTCGTCCAGGGTTACCTCGAAGGGGCGAACGTCAACGGCATCCGCGAAATGACCCAGCTGATCCAGGTCAATCGCGCTTTTGAAAGCATCTCGTCGCTGATGCGCGACAGCGAGACCTCGCTGGACGATGCGATCAAGACACTCGGCGGCTCCAACGCTTAAACGATAGGAAAGAGGGCCCACCATGATGGAAGCGGCTATCCTCGATGCAGTCAACGGCGGCAAGCTGGCCCAGCTTGCCGGCCTTTCGGCACGTTATTCCGACCCGGCCTTCTCGGTCGCCCACGGTGGTCATGTCAGGACCATCGCTGCAGGACATTATACCGTCGCGGGCTTGTCGAAACACGTGCGGCTTGGCGAGTTCGTCGCCCATCGCAGCGCGACCGGCATCCATCTCGGCGAAGTGGTTCGCGTGGAGCCGGACATCATCTACGTCTGCCCCATCGAACCCGGCGAGCCGATCGGCATCGGCGATACGGTGATCCGCAAGGGCGCCTTCCGTGTCGCGCCGGACAATAGCTGGTGTGGGCGCACGATCAATTCGCTCGGAGAACCGATCGACGGCAAGGGTCCGGTCGGGCGCGGTCTTCATCCACGTTCGATCGCCAATACCGCTCCGCCTTCGATGACGCGCAGCCGCGTCGAAAAGGGTTTCAGGACCGGGGTCCGGGCAATCGACATCTTCTCGCCGCTCTGCCTCGGTCAGCGTCTCGGCATTTTCGCCGGCTCGGGCGTCGGCAAGTCGACGCTTCTCTCGATGCTCGCCAGAGCCGACTCCTTCGACAAGGTGGTGATCGCGCTGGTCGGCGAGCGCGGCCGCGAAGTGCGCGAATTCATCGAGGATACGCTCGGCGAGCACATGTCGAAATCGATCGCCGTCGTCGCGACCAGCGACGAAAGCCCGATGCTGCGCAAGATGGCGCCGCTGGTGGCGATCACCATCGCCGAGCATTTCCGCGACCAGGGCGACAACGTCCTGTTCATCGCCGACAGCGTCACCCGTTTTGCCCACGCGATCCGCGAAGTCGCCGTTGCGGCCGGCGAACCGCCGATCGCCCGCGGTTATCCGGCGTCGGTCTTCACCGAGCTGCCGCGCCTGCTTGAACGCGCCGGCCCGGGCGTCGAAGGAACGGGTACGATCACCGCGATCATCTCGATCCTCGTCGATGGCGACAACCATAACGACCCGATCGCCGACTCGACCCGCGGCATTCTCGACGGTCACATCGTTCTCGAGCGTTCGCTTGCCGATGAGGGCCGTTACCCGCCGATCAACCCGCTCTCCTCGATCTCGCGTCTTGCCCGCAAGGCCTGGACCGAGGATCAGGAAAAGCTGGTGTCGCGCCTGAAATCGCTGGTGCACCGCTACGAGGAGACCCGCGACCTGCGCCTGATCGGCGGTTATCGCGCCGGCAGCGATCCGGATCTCGACATGGCGATCAAGCAGGTGCCGGTCATCTATGAAGTCTTGAAGCAGACGCCGGGGGAAAAGCCGGCGCTCGACGCTTACGCGGATCTGGCCAATGCGCTGCGTGCGGCGGCAGGGCAGGGCAATCCGCAGTCGGCCATAGCCAGAAGGTGATTATTCGATGAGCGAAAAGAACAACCAGGAAGCGGCAGCTCAATCGGAAGAGGCTCGCTCGCGATTGGGCGACAAGATCCTGGTCGCGACGGGCATCACGCTCGCCGCAGCCTCCGCCTTCTTCCCCTGGTACGTCTTCCTGAATGCCGACAAGTTCGGCATCCGGACGGAAGCGCTCGGCCGCACGCGCGATCTGCCACCGGGCGCCGCCCGCTCGGTCGTTACCGTGTCGCCTCTCGCCATGACCGACAGTACCAAGGACGATTGGCCGAAGCCTGTCGAGCCGATGGACGCGTTGACCACGGCCACCACGTCGTCCCTCGGCGAAACGCGCAAGGACGGCAATCTGCAGGAAGAGCAGCCTTTTCCGGGCCGCGGCAATTTCCGGCTGCTTCACGTCGCCAATGGCCGCGCGCTCATCGAGGACGGCTCCGGCATGTACATGGTCCGGGTCGGCTCGGTTCTGCCCGACAACAGCAAGCTCGCCACGCTCGAACAACGCGGCGGCAAGTGGGTGATCATTACTTCCAGCGGAGAAGTTTATCAGGACACGGGCGGGAGTGCTCGCCCGTAAGTCCGACGCAAGGTTACTGGCATAGTTTCCGGACAGAAGATGGAGACAAGCCTATGCAACCGATTCAATTGTTCGAAATGGCATCCCGTCAGGCCGATTGGCTTTCGGTGCGCCAGGAAGTCGTTGCGGGCAACATCGCGAATGCCAACACGCCGAAGTTCAAGGCGAAGGACATCACGCCTTTCGATTCGGTGCTGGACCGCACCCATGTTCCGATGGCCCGCACCAATCCGGGCCATTTCGCCAGCAACGACCTCAGCGATGAGATCGACATAAAGGCATCGGAACTGAACGAGGAAATCGGCGTCCAGGAATCCGGAAATACCGTCTCGCTGGCCGATGAGCTGACGAAGACGGGTGAAATCAAACGCCAATACGAATTGAGCACAGGACTAGTGAAATCGTTTCACAGCATGATGCTGACGTTAGTTAAGAGGTAAGCAAATGGATCCGCTTTCAGCCTCCCTGAAGATCGCTGGATCGGGAATGGAGGCGCAGTCGACACGTCTGCGCATCGTTTCCGAAAACATCGCCAACGCCCGCTCCACCGGCGACACGCCCGGTGCCGACCCCTACCGCCGCAAGACGATCACCTTCGGCTCGGAGTTGGACAAGGCAAGCGGCGTGGACGTGGTCGAGATCAAGAAGCTCGGCAACGACAGCTCCAAGTTCATCGAGGAATATGATCCGGACCACCCGGCCGCCGATGCCAAGGGCATGGTCAAGATGCCCAACGTCAACATGCTGATCGAGATGGGCGACATGCGCGAAGCCAATCGTTCCTATGACGCAAACATCCAGACCATCAAGCAGACGCGCGAACTGATCGCAGCGACGATTGACCTTCTGAAGGCCGGACAATGATCGACAAGATTCAAAACCTTAGCTCCCTCTCGCTGACCAACGGCCTCGACGAGGTCGGTTCCGCAAGCAGCTCCACGCTCGCCGGCCGCATCGCGACGACGCCGGGCCAGAACACCGGCATGGATTTCGGCAGCATCATGGCCAACATGGCGACGGACACGATGAACAGCCTGAAGGGCGCGGAATCGATGTCCTTCAAGGCCATCCAGGGCAAGGCCAATACCCGTGAAGTCGTAGATGCGGTTCTTGAAGCGCAGCAGTCGCTCCAGACCGCCATGGCGCTGCGCGACAAGATCGTCTCCGCCTATCTCGAAGTCACGAAAATGCAGATCTAGAGTTTGAGGACGAAGACATGAGAGCGCTTTCCGTCGCAGCAACGGGCATGGATGCCCAACAGACCAATCTCGAAGTCATCGCGAACAATATCGCGAACATCAACACGACCGGTTACAAGCGCGCCCGCGCCGAGTTTTCCGATCTTCTCTATCAAAGCGAGCGCGCCCAGGGCGTGCCGAACCGCGCCAACCAGGCGATCGTGCCGGAAGGCGCGAACATCGGTCTCGGCGTGCAGACCTCGGCTGTCCGCAACATCCACACCCAGGGTGAGTTGACCCACACCGAGAACGATCTCGACGTGGCGATCGTCGGCCGCGGCTGGTATCAGATCCAGACCCCGGACGGCCAGACGCTCTACAGCCGCGCCGGCGCCTTCAACAAGAACGCCGACGGGCAGCTGGTCACGATCGACGGTTATGCGGTCGTGCCGAATATCACTTTCCCGGCAGACGTCAGCGAAACCAAGATCACCCGTACGGGTCAGGTCATGGTCCGCATCGGCAATTCCCCGGATTTCACCGAGATCGGCCAGCTCACCACCGCCAACTTCGTCAACGAGGCCGGCCTGCAGCCGCTCGGCGACAACCTGTTTGCGCAGACCGCCGCATCCGGCGAACCGATCGTGGCAGCCCCTGAGGATCCAGGCTTCGGTTATCTGAAGCAGGGTTATCTGGAGAGTTCGAACGTCGACGCCGTCCGGGAGATCACCGACCTGATCTCCGCACAGCGCGCCTACGAAATGAACTCCAAGGTCATCACCACCGCCGATGAGATGGCTACGATCGTCAGCAAGAACCTGAAATAATAACCAGGAGACGGGCAGACATGAAGTTTCGCCGGAAAAATGCGATTGGCGCCAGGCTTGGCTTGCGGCTCCTGACAGCTCTTCTTGCCGCAACCGGCTCGCCGGTGCTCGCCGGTATGGGGACGGCCGTGGTGCCGGTCCAGACCATTTATCCCGGCGAAGAGATCACCGAGGGCAGGGTCGAGGAGGTGCAGGTCACCAATCCGAATCTGGGCGGCGACTATGCCCGCAGGACCGAGGAGGTCGTGGGCATGGTGGCAAAGCGCACGCTGTTGGCCGGGCGCACCGTTCCGGTTTCGGCACTTCGCGAAGCCTTCGCGGTCACTCGCGGCAAGTCGGTCCGCCTGACCTTCACCATCGGCGCCATGACGATTTCGGCCTCCGGCGCGCCGCTTGAGAATGCGGCTGTCGGGGATGTCATTCGTGTGCGCAACATCGATTCGGGTGTCACGGTCAGCGGTACCGTCATGGCTGATGGGACGATCCAGGTGATGGCGAAATGAGAACCCGTCTCTTCCTCACGCTTGCCGTGATCGGCTCCCTCCTGGGCGGCGCGCCGGCGTCCGCCGACGGACCCTATGTCGTCACCGCCCGTATCAAGGACATCGCGTCCCTGCAGGCCGGCCGCGACAACCAGCTGATCGGCTACGGCCTGGTCGTCGGTCTTCAGGGCTCGGGCGACAGCCTGCGCTCGTCTCCCTTCACCGACCAGTCGATGAAGGCGATGCTGCAGAACCTCGGCATTTCGACCCAGGGCAGCCAGTCCAACGCCAAGAACGTCGCGGCCGTCATGGTCACGGCAAACCTGCCTCCCTTTGCCAGCCCCGGCAGCCGCATCGACGTCACGGTCAGCTCGCTCGGCGACGCGACCTCTCTGCGCGGCGGCACGCTGGTCATGACCTCGCTTTCCGGCGCCGACGGCCAGATCTACGCTGTGGCGCAGGGAGCACTGGTCGTGTCCGGCTTCTCGGCCCAGGGCCAGGCGGCCACATTGACCGAAGGTGTGACGACGGCGGCCCGCGTTCCGAACGGCGCAATCGTCGAGCGTGAATTGCCCTCGAAGTTCAAGGACTCGGTAAACCTCGTCCTGCAGCTCCGCAATCCCGACTTCTCGACCGCAGTGCGCGTCTCCGACATCGTCAACAGCTTCGCGGCTCGTCGGTACGGCGGCCCGATCGCAGAACCCCGCGACAGCCAGGAAGTGATCGTTCAAAAGCCGAAGTCCGCCGATCTGACGCGGCTGATGGCCGAGATCGAGAACCTCGTGGTCGAAACCGATACGCCGGCCAAGGTCGTCGTCAATGAACGGACCGGCACGATCGTCATCGGCGCGGATGTGAAGATTTCGCGCGTTGCCGTGAGCTACGGGACACTGACGGTGCAGGTCACGGAGACCCCGCAGGTGATTCAGCCCGAACCTTTCTCGCGTGGCGAGACGGCGGTTCAGCCCCAGACGGATATCATGGCGATGAAGGACGGCGGCCAGGTCGCGCTCCTCAACGGTCCGGATTTGCGAACCTTGGTCGCCGGTCTCAACAGCATCGGCGTCAAGCCGGATGGCATCATCGCCATCCTGCAAGGCATCAAGTCCGCCGGCGCCCTTCAAGCGGAGCTCGTCCTGCAATGACCGAGACGCTATTCACCATTTCCGTATCCAAGACGCTGGCCCGCCGCGTCCTTACCGTTGCCGCTGTCCTGATGCTGGTTTCCCAGGTCGGAGCGCAGCAGCCGGGGCCGGTCACCGAAGCGTCGACCAGTGACGAGATCCAGAAATTCTGCACCAATATCGCCGATGCCGCGCGGGACCAGCGTTATCTCCTGCAGAAGCAGGAGCTTGAGAAGCTACAGGCCGAGGTCGACGACCGCATCAAGGCACTCCAGGATCGTACCGCCGAATACCAGGACTGGCTGAAGCGCCGCAACGACTTCCTGGCGCGCGCCCAGGCCGGCCTGGTCGACATCTTCAAGACGATGAAACCGGATGCGGCAGCGCCGCAGCTCGGAGAAATGAACATGGAGGTCGCAGCCGCGATCATCATGCAGCTTCCGGCCCGCCAGTCGGCCCTTTTCCTCGCGGAAATGGACCCGCAGAAGGCCGGCATGATCTCCACGATCATCTCAAGCGCTTCCGACCCCAATACGTCGAAAGCACGCGCTCCCAATGTTCCGAAAGTGCCCTCATGACGAAACGCATTCCCGCCATCATGGCCGTTCTGTTCCTGGCTGGTTGTTCGAGCCAGACGATCAAGGAGATCGGCAATGCGCCGGCGATGAGCCCGATCGGCAGCGGCCTGCAATATGCGCAGGCGCCGCAGATGTCGTCCTATCCGAAGCAGCCGCGGCAGATGGCCAACGGCTATTCGCTCTGGAGCGATAGTCAGGCTGCGCTTTTCAAGGATGCACGCGCTTTGAATGTCGGCGACATCCTCACGGTCGATATCAAGATCAACGACAAGGCATCGTTCGACAACGAGACGGAACGCAACCGCACGAACTCCACCAGCCTGACCTGGGGTGCCAACCTCAGCAACCTGTTCGGCTGGACTCCGAAAGCGGGTACGACCGGCGATCTCGGTACCGATTCGAGCACGGATTCGCAGGGCAAGGGAACGACCAAGCGTGCCGAAAGCCTGAAGCTGCTCGTGGCTGCCGTCGTGACCGGCATTCTCGAAAACGGCAATCTCCTGATCAGCGGCTCGCAGGAAGTGCGCGTCAACCACGAAATCCGCATTCTGAACGTTGCCGGTATCGTCCGGCCGCAGGATGTCGATTCCACCAATATGATCTCCTATGACAAGATCGCCGAGGCCCGCATCTCCTACGGTGGCCGTGGCCGCCTGACGGAAGTCCAGCAGCCGCCGGTCGGTCAGCAGGTCGTCGATATGTTCTCGCCCTTCTGACGGACCTGGGCGAAGGTCTCTTGATGTGAAGGTTTGAAGACCATGGCGGATGAAGCACAGGCGGCCGACGCCGCTAAGAAAAAGAAGAACGGCACCATCATGGTCATCGCGGGCGTCGCGATCCTGACCGTGATCGGCGCCGGTGGCGGCTGGGTCGTCGGCGGCATGATCGCGCCGAAGGATCCGAACGCGGCGCAGAAGCAGGAGACGGCGGCAGCCGACGGCGAGGCCGGCAAGAAGGAAGAGGGGCTTCCCCATATTTCCACAGAGGCCAACGGCGTCGTTCTCCTCGAGCCGATCACCACCAATCTCGCCTATCCGTCCGAAAACTGGATCCGGCTCGAAGTCGCGCTTGCGTTCACGGGCCCGCCGGAACTGGCACTCGCGGAAAATATCCACCAGGATATCCTCGCCTACATGCGCACCGTTTCGCTGCAGCAGATCGAGGGTCCGCGCGGCTTCCAGTATCTCAAGGACGATATCAAGGAACGTGTCGATCTTCGCTCGCAGGGCAAGGTCGCCAAGGTGATGTTCCGCTCCTTCGTGATCGAATAGCGGCGGGTTTCAAAGACAACGCACGAAAAAGCGGCCCAAATGGCCGCTTTTTTGTTTGCTCGGATCTCTGTCCGGTCGAGACGCTCCTTCCGGTTTTGCCGGAAGGAGCGTCTGTTCGTTCAGCGCAGGCGCTTCAGGAAGCCGTCCGGGGCGACGGTGATCAGCAGCTTGTTCTCGACCGACTTGTCGATCTCGAATTCCGGATGGGTCTTCAGATATTCGAAGACGGCCGTTTTCGGATTGTCG